>JACTMU010000036.1 GCA_014584465.1 Pseudomonadota bacterium
GTGTAGAAAACTATCCAGTTTTTAGCAACTTTGGTTTCCCGGTTTGGAAATAGATTACCTATTGTGTTTCAAATAACACCAACACCTTCCACCTTCGCGGGGATATCTCATTTTTAGTTGAAAGTCGGCGAGAGAGCCTTTTGGTTTTGCGAGTTATGCTGCACCTACCTTTGAGCTGTCAACCATTACTGAGTGCATTTCTTCAATCGTTCTGATCACCGACGGTATATGGCTTGCACCTTTGATGCCTCTGAAGTTCGACTCCGTATTGAGAAGTGTTGTGCCAAGCCAACGTTGCGACATACCTTTCTTAACAGGCTTCCCTCGATAGGTGGGACTGTAGTTCTTCACGTTCTTTTCCCTGTGACAAACACTTGAGAAAAGATTCTCGATGCCGTTGGTGCTTCTCAGGGCTGGTCGTAGTTCCTCTGGAACATTCAACCGATGAAGAAGTAGGATCTCATCGAACGCTTCGAGCAACGAGTTGGCTGCCGAAGGGTTGATGCCACGAAGCCATTTTTCAAGCTCTTTAAGAGCAAAGTGGGTTTTAAGACGGAAAAGAAACGTCTCCACCGATCTTTTGGCAAAATCAAGAGCATCATTCGCGCATGCCGTCATCGGTCGATTCCTCAGCAACATACAGCAATTCTACCTTTCATGCGTGAACATTTTAACTATTATGGTGTTGGCAATAACGATTCAGGATTATGGGCTCTCCGTCAAACTGTCTTTTACTATTGGCGTAAACAACTTTGTCGTCGCAGCCAGATCGGCCGTTACCTTTGGAAACGTTATCTCAAGATGTACGGTCAAATCATACGCAAAAAATCGAGCTTATTTTTTAAGAAAAGGTTCGGAGATCTTGTTCTTGATCCATAAAAAAGTCAGAAGAACAAAAAAAATTGCAACCTTTTCGTCCATGCTGCGTTCAAGACTATGACAGATACGTGTAGCGAAGATTATGTATTGGGTTCATTACTCTGTCTCAAATCGAGACATAACTCATGAATTTAGAGAAGTAACTTTAACAAAGGGGGCTGCTGTGAAGGCAGATTCGACAACAACAATTTTGGAAGGGATCGTCAGAGTCAATCGATGGCTGTTCATCTTTCTCTTTGCAAGTCTAATGACCTTGACTGCATGTGAACAAAACAACGAAGATGATGGTGAAGAGGATCCAACTCCAGCCCCGACAGAGTATGATGAACTTGAGATTGATCTCATAGATCCCAATTATGTGTTTACAAATCAGAACGAAACAGTGACGATCACTGGAAGTGGATTTGGAACCGACGCAAGTCTCATCACGGTGCAGTTTGGCGATGAAACTGCTTCCATCTCTCAGATTGAAAATGAAAAGATTGTTTGTGAAGCTCCCAGTAGCAATGAAGTTTCTACTGTCGATATGGTTGTTAAGACAAAGGATGGGCGTTCCTATAAGGTAAGGAATGGCTTCACCTACATCGAAGAGGGATCTGTTTACATAACAGGAGTTGAACCTGACCTTGGGTCCACTGAAGGTGGCACGGAAATTAAGATTAAAGGTGGAAATTTTGAAAATGGAATGAAAGTTTCATTTCGGTACAAAAGCGTCAGTGAAAAAGTGGATCTGGAAGTAACGTGTGATGATCCAAGCAGTGATGGTACTCAGATTGAGTGTACAACTCCTGCGCACAGTTCGGAAGAGTTTGTGGACATTGTTCTCAATGATACAGAATGGGTTCGTGAAGACGGATTTGGGTACTACAACCCTCCTGCTATAAGCTCTGTTGAGGTCGTAGAAGAGGACGAGTCGACAGGGACCTATCAGATCACCATCAACGGAGCGAATTTTGTTGCAGAAAGAACTACTGGCACTATGATTTCGCTCGACAGCAGTGTTCTTGGTTGTGCCGCTGTTTCGGATACAAAAATCGAATGCTCTGGTGTTTCAGGAGAAGCTGGAGAGAGTTTTCAAATCACGGTGGATGTTGATGGAGTTGGCGACGATACGGCAAGTTTCAAATTTCCTGATTTTGACATTATTGAGCCGCCGGTGGTTTATGCTCCAGAAGTCACATCACTTTCCATCAGTGAAGGCTCTGTCTCTGGAGACAACATCACGATCTACGGAGACCATTTGGACGATGTGAAGGTCTATTTCGATGGAACGCAAGCAGATTGTTCGACCATCCAGGAGACTCAAGTTGAATGTATCACCCCAGCGCATGCACCAGCTGAGGTCACTGTGAAGGTGGCAAATGATAATGGGTCGGACCAGTCTCAAAAGTTCACTTACAAAGAGCCAACGATCTCAAGCTTTTCTCCGATGACCGGGCCCACTGCAGGCGGAACTGAATTGACGATCTATGGAACTTTCTTTGGAATAGACGCAGAGAAGATCACAGTCTATGTTGGATGGAGTGCTGCGACGGATGTGAAGATCAATGAGGATGGATCGATCTCCTGTAAGACAAGTTCCATGGATGATTCAACAGATGCATACATTGAGGTCTATGTGCTGTATGGTGCGAATCTCTCTGAAAGTAGCAGTGTGAAGTCGACAGACGCCTTCTATTATGATTCAACGCTCGTTGTTCCTAAGGTTGAGAGTTTGGCACCGACTGAGGGTGCCGTCTCAGGTGCGGAGGTGACCCTCAAAGGATCAGGTCTTGATGGAACAACGGTGAAGTTTGGTGACACAGAGGCAGAGTGCTCGGGATCAGATACCGAGCTTGTCTGTGCTGCGCCTGACCATGCCCCTGAAGAGGTGACAGTGACCGTTTCTAACGACAGTGGATCGGACACCTCGCAGATCTTTACCTATAAATCACCGGAGATCACAAGCTTCAGTCCAACCAGTGGAGATATCGCTGGGGGTGAAACGATCACGATCTATGGTAACCACTTCGGAACCGATCCCGATGCGATCTGGGTCTTTATTGGGAGCGCACGTGTCACCGACATCACCGTTGAATCGGATGGATCTCTCACCGGAAAGACGGGATCTCGGGAAGAAGCTGGATCGTTTTTCATATCAATGTACATCGTCTACAATGATACGCAGATGGAGCACGCCTCTTCGTCCGAAAGATATACGTATGAGGATGGATCGGTTGTGGAGCCTAAAAGTAAATATGCTCCTGAGATCACGGATCTTGATCCATCCAGTGGCGTAGCCTCAGGTGGTCGACAGTTTGTGATCAAGGGCAAGAACTTTAAAAAGAAGTTCAAGGTGACAATGGATGGCAAATCGATCACTTCAAAGTGCAAAAGAAACAACTCGAAGAAGATCACATGTAAGACTCGAAGGTTGTCGTCCTACGAGAATGGGGCTGTATCAGTCGATGTGGTGGTCGAGAATGTGGTGAAGAAAACAAAATATAAGAGTGATGTCTTCTCCTACGTTTATAACAACACGCCAGAGCTTACAAGTGGTAGGGAGCTTACAAAACAGGGTAAGAAGAGTTCAATTATAAGCATTAAATCTGGTTCAAAGATCGACATCCATGGAATCAACTTTGGACGCAAGAGTGAAATCGAAGTTCAGTTTAAGAAGGAGGGCTCTTCGAAGGCAAAGAAAGGCAGTGATTGTACGGTCAATAGTAAAGGAACAAAGATCACTTGCACGGTGCCCTCTTTCAGTTCGAAGAAAGACGTTGAAGTTCAGGTCTCTGTCCATAATAAGTTCAAAAGATCATTTGAAGAGACTTCGAGTGAAGGGGTCAGCTTAAAGATCAAGCATTAATGGCAAATGACTAAACGTCGCTGGATTGTTCAGGTTTGCATTCTAAACAATAGCCATAAAAAATGACTGATAGCTGGGCTTTTGAAAAATCATGAATGTCTTTGAGGGTCTTCTCAATGCGAGCGAAGAGCCTCTCATCGCCCTGCTTTACTTCTCCACATTGTTTACAAATATAATAGTGATGAACTTTGCTATTAAAAATAAACTGATAAACCTTACCAGTTTTTGGTAAATACAATTCTTGAATGAGTTCTAGCGCTATGAGCTTTTCAATATTCCTATAAATAGTGGTTCGATCAACATCAGGCAAATGACGAGCTACATAATCTCGCAATTCTTTACTAGAAATATAACTTGTCTGATTGTCAAGGAAGAACTGGATGAGAAGTTCTTTTGACGGAGTCATGCGAAGTCCCTTTGACTTTAAATAGCCAACTAAATCAGCTCGTGTCTTCACTGCGCTACTCCTTTATCCACATAGCTAGATTACCGCCCTTGATATTCCTGCTCGCAATATTGCGCCAATCTTGAGGAACGTGGCATCCATAACCATGAAAAGTGATTAACACCTTGCCAGGCTTAGCCCATGTAAGTTGTCTAAAAACTTCTGAAGTATAACGGGCATAGTTTTCTTTGTTAAACTCCAAATTCTTCTCTATAATACAAAAGCCGTCATCAGTTATATGTTCTTGAAATGGGTTATAGAGATAGTAAATATCGTGCAAATTCCAATCCAAATCCAACATATTCATTCCGATGATTGAGATATCTTTTAGGCTATTAATCTCGATGATTTTATTTGCAATTTTTACTAAATTTGACCGTTGTTCAATTCCGAAAATCTCGTATTGAGTGAGAATTCTCAAAAGTAGGCAAAGTTTTCCGACGCCACAGCCAATGTCAATAATGGATCTTTTGTTTAATGGCCGAATCCATTCCGAAATTTGACGAGCCACGCTAATAGGTGACCAATGTATTGCCGATTGACACTGATAATATTTAGGGAAAATTTGATCGAATTCCCAATCTTGGACAGTCTCATCCTCGAGAATTTTCATAACAATTGTAGGGGTCAGAATTGGGTCTGATTCGAATTCTTTTGTGGAGAAATCTAAGACAGAACCTGCTTCTCTGGACACCTGCTACTACCCCAATAAAATGCAAATAAAAAAGGTAGATCGCCCGTCAAAGATTTCGTTTTCCGACGATGTCTCGCACCAAATGACTGTTAGAATTCTCGGCTCGCACATTATTAGACCTTATTGCAACATGATGCGTTAGTAAAGTGCTTATTGCAACATGATGCACTATTTGATATTAAAATTGAATGCCTCATCGATACAAACGAGATCATTCATCACCACTTTTTCCCTTTGGTAGTTTCAGAATTAGCTCTGCCCTTCGAAAGAAATTTGAAGAAGGCTACAAAATGTCGGATCTGCGTTCGGATTTTATGTCAGGCGTGGTCGTCGGAATGATCGCAATTCCACTTGGAATGGCACTTGCGATAGCAAGTGGAGTTGCGCCTCAGCATGGGCTCTATACAGTCATCATTGGTGGTGCGGTTGTCGCTTTTCTTGGAGGGTCTCGATTTCAAGTTTCAGGTCCCACAGCGGCTTTCGTTGTAATCCTTGCGCCCATTGCCCATGAATTTGGATTGGGTGGACTTCTTCTTGCAGGATTCATTGCTGGTATTATGCTCCTTTTGCTCGGACTAGCAAGGCTTGGAAAAATGATCCAGTTCATCCCATACCCGGTAACAACAGGGTTTACGTCAGGAATCGCAGTTGTAATTGCCACACTTCAATTCAAGGATTTCTTTGGATTGAAGATACCAGAAATGCCGGAGCGTTTTTTGGGAAAAGTGATGGCGCTTATTGAAGCCAGGGGAACGATGGCATTAACTGAATTCGCTGTTGGAGTTTCAACATTGTTGTTTTTGATTTTGTGGCCAAAATACAATAAGAAAATTCCAGCTCCGCTTGTTGCGCTTTCGGTGATTTCAATTGTCTCTCTTCTTCTTAAGAGGTGGGTTCCTGAAGTGGAGATAGCAACAATTGGTAGTCGCTTCAGTTTTGACATAGATGGGACAGTGGGGCGCGGGATTCCACAAGCCGTCCCGCATTTGGGTCTTCCTTGGAACTTTGCTGCAAGTGGTGGAAAACATTTTCAGTTATCCCTGGATGCGTTGGAGTCTCTGTTACCTTCTGCATTTGCGATCGCAATGCTCGGAGCTATTGAGTCCTTACTGTCTGCGGTTGTCGCAGATGGGATGGCTCAAACAAAACACGATCCAGATACCGAACTTGTGGCTCTTGGAATCGGTAATATCTTATGCCCATTTTTTGGAGGTATTGCTGTTACGGGTGCCATTGCTCGAACTGCAACCAACATTCGCTTTGGAGCGAAATCACCACTCTCCGCTGTCTTTCATGCGCTCTTTGCTCTCATAGTCGTGTTGGTGCTCGCTCCCTATGTGTCCTATCTGCCAATGGCGGCTCTTGCAGCTTTATTAATGGTGGTGGCTTATAATATGTCTGAGATGAAACACTTCTTTCATATATTACGAGTGGCCCCTCGAAGCGACGTAATTGTTCTCTTGCTTTGCTTTTCCCTTACGATTGCTTTCGACATGGTTATCGGCGTTACGGTAGGAGTCGTTCTCGCTGCCCTTTTATTTATGAGAAGAATGGCGGAGGTCACAGATGGGCATACTCTCACTGACAGTTCGCATCCGCTTATTTTGAACAAGAAAATCCCAAGTGATATTCTTATTTATGAGATTGACGGGCCACTGTTTTTTGGAGCAGCAGAAAAAGCTGCGCAAACACTGACCGTACTTACCGACGACGTTCGAGGAGTCATATTTTTGATGAAGGATGTTTCTGTGATGGATGTTACAGGACTTGTTGCGTTTGAAAGTGCCATTCAGAAGCTATTGAATGGACGCAGAAAGATTTGTCTGGTAGGACTCCGAGCACAACCAAGGGGTCTGATTGAAAAGTCAGAATTGAGTGCCTATCAAAACGATGTGTTGATTTCAGAAAGCGTCGATGATGCTCTGGAATTAGTGTCAGACATGAAATAAAAAATAGTGGAAAGGCACTATTAAGTTCATTTACAAACTGACGATTCTAAAAATCCTCCGGGGATAGGTGTAATAGTTGATTCTTAAAGCACTTATTTGAGATCTTCCTAAACTTGTAGGGAGATCAAGTGACTCTCAGTTAAGTGATTACCTGTTATCAAAAAAATGTTTTTCCCAAAAAACCGTCCGAGTCCAACCGCTACTTTGCTTTCACCCACGTAAGACTTACGACTTTCACGTGACCCTATCGTTGTGGACCCAACCCACAATTCGTCGGGCGTTGCGCTTGGTGTTTCTGGGTGCGACATGAAGTTATTGTAAGGAGGTGTTTGAATAAAACCAGCTGTGCTGTCAGGTGAATCTAGGGACCTGAATAAAGAGCGGCCCTGACAATGTAACAAAGCGGGCACAAGCCTCGCGGGTCGAAAATCGCAAGAGATTCGTCCTCCTGGTAGCCTCAAACCGGG
>JACTMU010000086.1 GCA_014584465.1 Pseudomonadota bacterium
CTGCACAGCGCTTTTGAACAAATTCTTCGTCATAACGAGAGGTCACCAAAATGGCATCTTCGGCCAGCCCGAGCTTCCCAATGATATCCAGTCCGTTCATCTCTTGATTTAAGAGCTCATAATCCACAAGATACAAATTTCTCTCAGAAGATTCATCAACCCACTTCATAAACTCCACACCCGAACTGAAATTCACATGTACGACATTTGCGTCCAACGCATCCAACCGCTCTTTCCAAATACTGTAAGTGGATAGATCATCATCCAAACTCACAATCTTTTGGCCATCCATCACCTTCAACTCATCCACAAACCATCCTGGGGTCTTGGCTTGTGGAAGTTCGATCACGACCGTCGTGCCATGGTCCTTAGTGCAAGTACTCGAAAGAACCTCCATCTTTCCCCCAAAGCCCTCCACGGTCTCAAATGCATGATAAAGTCCTAGACCTGAACCCGATTGAGTTCCCTCTTTTCCGTGCGTTACACCCATTTTCCCTAATCTCTGCAAGACCTCATCGGGAATTCCTTGACCGTTATCCTTAATCTTCAAGAGAGCTTTCTTCCCGCACCGATCAAACGAAATGGCAACTTTTCCCTTCCCATCAATGAGTGCCTCGACCGCATTGTTGATCACATTAGAAAGTGCGCGCCGAAACTCAATCACATTGACCTCAACAAAGATACCGTATGAATTTCTTGTATCAAACTCAATATCCACCCCAATGCAATCCCTAAATTGAACTCGCTTTTCAGAAACCAACGAATCAACAAGAGCTGGCAACAATTCCACGTTCGTCCTTACATACTTGTTTGCACTCACTATTGAATTGGCCTTGTGCGCTCGCGACTCCTGCAATAATGTATTGGCTATATCATTAATTCGATCTACAGCCTTTCGGATGATAAGCCTCTGTTTCTCAGGCACACTCTCGATCGACCCCATAAGCAATGACAACACAGACAGTGGAGATCGAATGTCATGCGAAACTTGAGCACATATTTCTGCCTTTTTTCTCAACACAACCTTTTCATGCTCTGCTTCAATACCAGCCTGGTAAAGTCTGTTATTCAAAACAATCTTCAAACTTTCTTCCCACTCGTCCGATATTTCACCCAATTGAACCTTTCTGATATCGACAGCTTGCGGAGATTTGACTATCAATTCAATTTCATTTGTCAGCTCTGATAATTTCTTAGAAAAATATTCAACAACAATAGAAGCCACCAAAAGAGATATCGCTGATCCAATGAGAAAAAAACTAATTCCCAATCGTAAATCACCACGATTAATCAAATAATATGAACTGACTGGCAATAAACTCGCAATAAGCACTAATATCTTCAACTGCACTCTCAAGCTCTTGTTCTTCATTGAGGAAAATACAGGGAGTTCCCGATTACCCATAGAATTGTTGAAAATTAGCAAAATACCAAAAAACCAAAAAAAATCATAATACGAAAAATCAAGCTTACCAACTGTCACATACTCAAATTGAATTCCCCAATCAACAAGACCAATTAACAAGACACCAATAGCAAAGCTTGCGTTAATCAGTTCATAAGAAAGAATAATTGCCAAATAAGCGAACACTATTAGTGGCAAAGACGTACCCAATTCCACAATTGTTGCCAAGCTGTTGTAGTTAAATTCTCCATTAACAAATGATTTGAACAGAGGATAAAACATAAAAGAAATCGAAGCGCCAATCAAAATAAGAACGGGTATTAGTGACATCTTATGATCGCGAAATACTCGAAACGAATTTCTAACCTTATCAAAAATATATTTAGATATTACTGCAAAGCCTATCGAGTAAAATAGGCTCGTAGTTAAATAGAAAAATAAATTATTGGAATCCAACTTCAATTTATATGACTGAACATAATATGAAATATCTGCAATCAAAATGAATGTTAATCCGATTGCTAACAGATTAGCCTTCTTCTTTTTAAACAAATAGATAGACGCCGCTGTAATAATAGCTTGAACAATATATAAGACATCTGCCTTAAATTCTACCTCAAGATTATAAACGGTTAGTAAAATGATAAAACTAACCCATAGCCATTTGGGAAAGAACAAAATCATGATTTTAGAATCTCCCGAGACAGCTCCCTAACTTTTAGTTTCGCAACTAAGTTGTTCCAAGCCTCCATCGAAAACGGTTCAGGTCGCCCATGATTTGTTAAGTAAATAAAAAAATCCTGATACTCGGGTCGCACACAGATAAATGCTCCGGCGCCCCCTGCTTTTTCAACAGAAAGTGATGTATGAGCAAGCCCCAAATAGCTTTGATTCATGTGATGCGCTTCCCATCCATAAACCTTTCGACCTAACCCTAAAGATTCATAGAATGACCAGCTCTCATCAAGATCACCAGCACCTAATTTTGTGAAATGCTGTAGGTACTTCTTGTCATCTAGCCTCTTAAGTAGAGATCGGCAAAAAATAGAGAGGTCGGTTGAACTAGAAAAAACTCCATCACATCCTAGGGTGCCGCCTAGAAATCTATCCTGAGCATCGTCTACCATACCCCAGGTTTCGCCATGACCAGCTATTTTTGTTTTTGCAACTCTGGCAATATCATATGTTGTCTGATTCATGCCTAAAGGTAGCCAAATGTGCTTGGCACACAGTAGATCTAAATTCGCACCGCCCACTCGCTCAAGACACAATCCAAGAAGTCTATAACCTACATCTGTATATTCTGTTGCAGTGCCAGGTTCAAATCTCACTTCGGAATTGAACATTGAATTCCAAAGATCATTTACACTGTTGAAAGATCCACCGAAATCCTCATCTGATATGCCACTTTGGTGTAAAACCAAATCTTTAATAGTGATTTTAGACTTATAAGATCCTTTAATTTCAGGAATATACTTTTGAACCTGGTCAGAAAGATGAATTAGCCCCTCAGTTACAAATCTCTCTAGCAAACTCGTAGTGGCAACAACTTTCGTAATTGATTGAATATCAAATAAAGTGTCAGAGTTAACTTTACTGTTCGAAGAACTATGAACGACACCAAACGATTCCTTATAATAGATTTCTTTAACAGAACCTGCAACAATTGAGGCTCCAACTGCAGTCGTATTTTCAAAAACATCTTCCATAATCTTCGCGATTGATCTGCCCGGACTGGTCACTTGAAGACCCCATTGGCCTTTAAAGAATGTTCTGATCTCGGATCCTCATTCATAAAATACTTTTCTCCATTTGAAGCGGCAATTTCCATCACCTATTGACAATTCACAAGCGCCTTTTCGGTGATCTCTCTTTCAACGTCCCATCTCTTTGGAATGTCATTTTTGACAGCCTCACGCCGCTTGATCAGTTGATCGAGATAGGCCACTTTTGCATCAAACCCACCTGAATGGCACTTCGACCACAATGCCTCTGGCCCATCGAAGAAAGCGTCAAAGAGTTTCCCTCCAAATCCAAAACCCCAAGGTTCATTGCCACGCAGTTGCACCAAGTAGGCTTCAAACGTCTTTGAAAGTTGAACGTAACGTCGTCCAAAGTTTCGATCAAACAATCGACCCTGCTCGGTACTGAACAAAGAGAGATTGCCACAACCGGCCATCGAACTCTTTCCTCGCCTTTTAGAACAGAAGTCACTCTTATACATACCAAGCTTTGCTATAACTTCAAAATCGACAAAATCACTCTCTGTCCAACTTTCATTCAACGCAACTCTAAGAACATCTTCTCTTCGACGATCATTTTCATAATGATCATCTTTTGTAAGCTCCGTCTCACGATCATAAAATGAGCCGGCCGACACAAGGGTCTGATGCCAAGCCCGAACCTGGTCCAGCGTAGGCCGATCCTGCAAAAGGTTCTCAACAAATCTTGCCCCCCAGCTCGTCATCTCGATCTTTTCAGAAAGCACAGGAATCTTGCTCGCTAGATCCTTATATTCATCAGTAATACCCAAAGCAAAATCAATACTTGCTCTCTGAGCCTCTAAAGACTTTTCTAGATCATCCACAAGCTTCACTGTGCTAGACTCAAAGACAACGGCAACATTGTTGATCGCCCTATAGATCTTTCCTAATTCGTCTGCATTTGTTACCGCACCTGATTCTAGCCACTTCACAGAGTTATGAATCAGCTTCTCTTTCACCTTTTCTAAATTGGTGTAGGGTTCAATCTGGGATTTGATCGTGGTAAGCATGGAAATCCACTTCTGAAGCTCCGCCAAAGAAATCCTTTGCTGAATCACTTTGGCAAAGATGTTACGATCGAACTCACTAAATGAAAGTGCCTTTGCAATCTCTCTGGACTTCACTGCTTCATCTTTGTAGGGTCCGTCCATCTTCAACGCAAATTGCACTTGCTCCATTCGGCCCATGGGATTTGTATTCAGCGCCTCAATGAGAGCCTTTGTAGATTCAGGAAAAACTCCGAAGGTATTTTGGACTGCCAGCACAATATCACGGACCATTCCACTGCCATCTTCGGACTTATAGATCCATGACATCCCCATTCGATAGATGTCCTTTTTGACCTCTTCGAGGCCTGTCGTCTGATCCAACTCTCCTTTGATTTGAGTTACAATGTGGCCGATCCTTGGCACAATCAAAGTCACTCCTTGAGGATCAAGCTCATTTTCGATGTTTCCGCCCTGTTCAACGACCTTCAGGGTCAGATCTGATAACACCTCATCCCACCCCTCATACCTTAGATCCAATCGAGGTTGAACCGACTCAAAGATATAGAGCACAAACTCCTTCATTAACCCGTTGTCAAAAGCCATTGCTTTCACTTTTGGATGAAGGACATGGCAAGGGCCAAATGTTCCACCTACTGAGGGCCAAACCCTATCCCGATATCTGGGATCTTTGAGATAAGCTAGGACACGACTCCTTGCACACTCATTTGCTTGATCTCCGTCAAAAGGAACCAAAGTGGGTTCTGCGCCACCGAGAGCCTGAAGACGAAGTACGCCATCAACTCGCTCTACTGACACTGGAACAATCAATTTAATCCTTTTGTTGTCATTGCTGCTCTTCACTTGATTTGCCGTGACCTCTTCAACAACAACGTCGACCTCAAGATTGACACTCTTCTTGTTGCCGTCAAAAAGAGTCCGTAACTTATCCTCCGAACTCACCATCACTGGCAACCACCTGTCCGTCCACAATGACGAACTATCCTCAGCAAAACGCATCGCCATTAAATCCATTTCAAGCTCTGAGCGAAAGATGTTTTGAGCGGCCTCCTTCTTGATCTCAAACTTCCGCGCAAGATATTCAATCGTATCCTCACCAGGCCTTAAATAATCAGAAATCAACGAATGGATATTCACTGAACTGATCTCACTCAGCCCACCTCGGCCAATAGGGTCAATCTTCAACTCTCGCGACGTCTCAAGCAAATCGCCCTCTCGCCCCTTGCGCCAATCAAGCCCTACGCCAATTGTTTGAGCAACAGTGGTTTCGAAGATTTTATCCTCAAAAAGATAGAGTTCACATTTCGTACCCTCCATGTGAGTTCGAGCTGAAATCGTCGAAGTGCTCCCATTGACGGTCACTGTTAAATCATATTTGGTATCTTGAACGCCCATGATGCCCTGGTAGCCAGTCAGCACAACCAAACGCTCTGCCTCAGAAAACACAAGCGAATTTTCATTTTTCTTGATGAGTGCCTCAACGTCGATCCCACCGCCATCTCCACCTTGCGAATTGAAGGCTTGAGACGCATCACAGGACTTCACGACCTTCGTTTTCCACTGCTCGAACGCCTTACGCTGTTCATCTGTCAACTTTGATAGATGATCTCCGCCGCCACCGCCTCCGCCACCTCCGGGCCCGCCGGATGAGCCACCACAGCCGCCAAGACTCAACATAAACCATACAGACGCAATCAGTGACATAAGTGATTTCATAGGACCTCCCTTTAAGGCACACTTCTCGAATCGCCTCTATATGCCTAAATTACCCCCAAAACAAGGTCCCCGAATCGCTTTGAAACATTTACACATTTCATGCCAAAACTCGTCCCTCAATCACACTTAAACCACTCATTGACCAGATGTAACCGACAGATTTTCCTATGTCCTTACAGACATCTCGATTCCTTGCCTCATGATCTTGCCTCTAAATACCCACTATTTATGTAAACCGGATTATGAAAATCTAACAATCTTGCATTTAGAATTTGACTAAACATGTGCGCCGTGGCAAATCCGCAACTTACTCGTGGATGTTTTTGATTTGAATCACGAGCATAGGGAGTCTGTGTTGAAAAGATGGTTATCCACAGTCGAGAGTTTTCTGCTCAGTAGGATCGGTCAACGCCGTTCTCTGCCAATACAACTAGATATCAACAACAATTCTTCACTCTCACTGTCGAACTGGCTCAATGTGCTAGACCAGTACGACGCCCTAACCAATCGCATGGGCTATTCAAAACAGCTATTGCTCTTACGCTAACACTGGTATTGCTTGTGCAGCCTCTCGAGACCCACAATGGCTTTATTAACATGGGCGTTGCCAACCACTGGCAAAGTATGGATCCCGGCATGCAACATACTGCAGTGGGCGATTTGTTGCTCAGCAATCAATTTGATTCACTAGTGGGGATGAGTGACAGTGGAACTATAATGCCAATGGCTGCCAAATCATGGGCGATGAATGATGATTTTACGGTCTTTGTTTTCAAGATTGACACAAGCAAACGATTTTCAGATGGATCAAATCTAAAAGCACAGGATTTCAAGGATTCATGGGAAACATCGTTATCACGTGTACCTCTTTCCGCAAACAACAGCTTGTTAGACGTATTTTATAAGGTTCATGGATTTTCTAAATTCCAATCCAAAGGCACAATAGATGGCATTCAGGTTATCAATAATGAAACGCTTCAAATAACTTTTGATACACCTTTTCGTATGGCTTTGGATCACTTAACGGGTAATCGTTTTTCAGTCTTTAAGATCAAGGATCAGAGGTTCATTGGCACGGGACCTTATGCTATCAACGAGTTAGACAAAGATCAACTTTTGTTAACTGTAAACCCTTATCAAAATAAACGATTAACTTGAATCTTGCGTGAATTTTCGAAAAATCTGATGAACACCATTTCTGACAAGGTTTTCCAGTTTATGAACACGTGAAAGACCTGCAGTTATTG
>JACTMU010000009.1 GCA_014584465.1 Pseudomonadota bacterium
GCTCAATGAGGTGCACCACTTGCCGTCGACGCCAACTGTGCCCACTTTGGGATCAGACTCTGTGATCAAATAGTCCGTACCCGCAACCGCATTTGAAAAGCCACCACTTCCATTTCCTTTAAGAAGAGAGGTTCCTGAAGTGGCTGGCGCAAAGTTGGGTGTCTGCCATGTTGCTCCACCAGAGACATCACTTGTGAGGAGCTTGCCTGAACCTGCGGTTCCTGCATCAGGAAGTGAAAGGCCTCCATTAAGAATGACGGCTCCTCCTGTTCCAGGCGTCAGTGTTACATTTGTGCCAACTCCACCGGCAGTAAAGGTTAGAGCGCCGGGTCCCGTGATCGATCCAGTGGTGCTTCCGGTACCTCCATGATCAATTGCAATTGTTGAACCCTTCCAAGTTCCGACACCAATGAGGCCAAGTGTTGTAATGGATGTGCTTCCTGTGGCTGGCGATTTACCTGAAAAACTATCGTAGTCTGTCTTAGTTATGAGTCCTGCTGTGACTCCCGCGCCACTTGCCATGGGAATGTTGAGTGTGTGCGTGTCGGAGTCCGAGAACCAGTTGGGCGCTGCTCCTGTTGAGCCTGTTGTGAGACCTTGAACTCCTCCTGTTTGTCCACCTAGGCTTTGAAGGCCAGAACCTGCCACTCCGATGGATTTGGTTTGAGAACCATCCCAGTAGCGAATTTCACTGGTGGTCGTATTGAACCAAGCCTTTCCCTTGTCATTTAATCCAAGACTGTCTGTGAGGGTGCTTTCTGCGGTGGCATCATAGGTTCCAAGGTTAAGAGTGGTCCCCGCGCCTAAGATCAAATGACCTGCATTTAAGATGTTGTGGCCCCCCATATCGAGATCTCCCGAGAGGGTTCCTCCTGTGAGTGGAAGTTTTGTGGAATCTGAAGTCAGATCAAACTCAGTGCCGACGCCATCGCGAAAGTAGAGCTTGCCATCTGTTTTTGCGTAGATTGATCCATAGCCTGCGGTCCCTGTAGGACTTGTCGCAAGCTGGTCGAGAGTCATATCTCCTTCAACTGTGAGTCGACTGTTGGGTGTTGAAGTCCCAACCCCTAGTCCTGAAGAGGTCACTCGCATCTGCTCAGTAGAAGATCCTGAGGTCCCACTGTGAAAGATCACATCGCCTGATGAGGTTGTGCTTCCTGTAATGACCCCGTTGGATCCCATGGTGTTGTCAGTTCCAATGATCCACTTCGTCCCATCCCACTTAAGAACCGAGTTGGTGGTGCGTCCTGAAACATCCACGTCACTAAGCTCAGAAAGAGCATAGTCACTGGAATCAGAGACCACAACTCCCGTTCGTCCATTGAAGCTTGTCACGCCCCCTTGGCTGACGATCTTAGTCCAAACACCATCACTTCGATAGACCACCCAATCACCTCGGACCCAGGAATTGACACCATCAAGCGGAGTGCCTCCAGAGCTACACTGACAATGTAGTAATCACCAGTGTGGGGATTTGTGGCAGTCCCGCCATCCATCAGTTCAGGAGAGTTTTGAGAAGCATCCCAACTGCCTAAGAAAGTAAGTCCACTGAGATCACCAGGTTCCCACTCATTTTTTGTGGCATTGAACTTTAAGACCTGGCCGTTTTCAGCACCACATAGGCTCTGATCTCTGAATCTGTTTGAGACTCAATGGCAAAATCATGAGAGACCCCCTCTATAGAGACCTTTGTGACTCCAGTGAGTAAAGAGCCCCTGATGATCAGACGACTGTTTTCATTGGTGGTTTGAGTGACAATGGGCGGAGCTGCTCCGCCTGAAGCGCCCGTGCTATTTGTTTCAATGGTGCAGGCCGAAAGAAGATAGGTGAGAACTACCAAAAAGCAGAGAGTCAAAATGGACCATGGTCCAAATCGTGCCGACCTACGTTCAAAATCAAAAATCATAAACTTCCTCCCATATACATACAACAATTTGAGGTGAACCAACTTGATGCTGAATCTTACGATTTATTCTATTGTCATAGATCATAGCGTTCTTTTCGGGGAATATAAAGAGCACCTTTACCAAGATGGGGGCCTACTTCTGACTCAAATTGAGACGATGTCAAAAAGATGGTAGAGATTTGTGCCTGTTTTCAAAAAGATAGAGAATTGGGACATTTTTCATAAAATAGTGGAGTTATGTAGTTTCTGCTGAAAAAGTCTCTTTATCTTTGAATATTTTTTCGCGCAGAAGCTAGAAAATTCCAATAAGGCTCAATCTTTTTGCCCTGCAGTTCTGATACGACCTCCTTTACAACTTCCCCGTCAAAACCCGCCGCCTCTTGAAGTTCAACATGAGTCAGAAAGTTATCTCCATCCTTGGTCACCGTCTCAACAACTTAAGCCTTATACCCAATCCAACCGCGTTTGCCTTTATTGCCATACTCCACATCTACATCATGGGGATTACAAACATGCCCCTTCAGATCAATTTCATTTCGAGGCGACATCTATCCTGACATTGGGGGGCGGGAAAGCTCATTGGAGCATGGTAGTATGTGAAATTAGTCTGCCTTGTTTTTTAGTTCTTTGGCCTCTGTTTTAGCCTTGTCTGACAGGTTTTTAGCCTTATTGATTATTTTTTTCTCCACACACTCCATCTTACCATTGATCATTTCACACGTTTTGTCCTTGGCGCTTCGGTAGAAACGTTTAATATTATCACCAGTCTTGTTACTGATAGTTTCTGCTTTCTCAAATTTTGTTTCTTCACAGTAACTGCTCATCCCGAAAGTCAGTGTCCCAACAATCAGACCTATTTTCAGTAAATTGATATTATTCATCTAAAGTTCCCCTTTATTAACCTGTGCCAAAAATGCTAGATTAGTCTGCCGCCAGGTCTTTGTTATTTGAAATTCTACACTCGTCCCTAAAGAATCCGCAGATTAGTCTTTATTACCTTCAGACTAAGCTTCAGATCTTAGCGGCAGAGAAAACCCTGCCCTACTCACCGATTCCATGCTCTAAATCAAGTCTTACGTTTTGCAACTGAAGCGTTACTCAGATGACATGCAGACCTACTTCAGTGATCAACACGCGCGACCTATAATGAGAGCCCCGCGCGCAAATCAAATCGCACAGCCAAAAAGCCTAGCGACCACCCCCCTCGTCATGGAAACATCTTAGGCCTCTTGCCAGAAATCATCGATCCAATAAAAGAAATTACGGCAAGAACGAGAAATACAACCAAGAACATCTTCCCTATTTCCATTGAAATTCCCGCTATCCCATACGCCCCAAGGACAAAAGCGACGATGGCTAACACAAAAAAAACTATCGCAGCTCGCAGCATGTCTTCCCCCTGTATTTGTTACATTGTTTCTGCTAACCTTCTAAAGTCTACTGACCTTAAGAGTTGTTGGTGCAATATATGTGCCGTGAGACATTCTCTTAAAACTCATTTTAGAACTATAGTGATGTGTGTCGTACATATTTTGAACTTTTACTTGCGAATTTCTTGAACGTACGGTAAAGATCCGTACAACAAAATAGATCAAATGATCGTTCATCTTAACGTGGCTAATAATTAATTAACATGGATTACCTACCTGACGCGCAACCAACAATAGTCAAGAGGTGGCAAAGTGAGTGTTGCTGGCAAGAAACCGCACGTCGTCGTTGTTGATGATGATTTAGATATCCAAGATCTCATTGTAGCCTACTTTAGGCCGAAAGGATTCGAAGTCACCTGCTTTAGCGACGCTGAAGCAGCAATCAAGGAGTGTGTGAATGCAGGCCAGAGTTGGGATGTTGTTCTCACAGATCTTCGGTTGCCTAAGATGTCTGGAATTGCATTTACCGTTCAAATTAAGAAGAACCGACCAAATTTACCAATCATTCTCATCACTGCATCTGCGTCCGCAGAGACGGCTGTTGAAGCGGTTGAAAAGGGCGCCTATGATTTCATTGTAAAACCGATTCACTTTCCACAGCTCCGAATATCAGTGGCAAGAGCTCTGTACCTTAATAGTCTCAAGGGCGATATTTCAGAACTTCGTGAAATAGTGAAAACAGCCTCGAAAAGTCAGAATAAAGTTATTGGTTGTAACCCTGGGTTTTTGATGGCTCTTGATGTTGCAAAGCGAGTAGCACCGAGTACCGCCAACATTTTAATCACAGGGGAAAGTGGCACAGGAAAAGAGGTCTTTGCAAAGTTCATTCACAATGAAGGCAAACGTCACCAAGGACCGTTTGTTGCGATTAATTGTTCTTCCATCCCCGAACAGTTACTTGAATCTGAGCTTTTTGGTCATTCAAAGGGTGCCTTTACAGGAGCTCAAGAAAAAAGAATTGGCCTATTTGAAGTGGCACAGGATGGTACTTTATTTCTAGATGAGATTGGTGACTTAAGTTTATCTCTTCAGGCAAAGCTTTTAAGAGTGGTGCAAGAAAGAACGATTAAGCGAGTCGGAGAGAACAAGGAAATACCGATTAACTGCCGAATTATCTCTGCAACCCACAAGGACCTTGGCGTTGCAGTGAAGAACAATCAGTTCAGAGAGGATTTGTTTTTTAGGCTAAATGTTATTCCTATTTCGATTCCACCACTTCGTGAACGCCGCGAAGACATACTGCCACTTGCTGAATCCTTTCTACGAAGATTTGCGCTCGAAAATGGAGCACAAGCGAGATCGTTTTCAAAGGAAGCTATTAAGTTTTTGCTTGAGAATCATTGGCAAGGTAATGTGAGAGAGCTGGAGAACGCGGTAGAAAGAGCCGTAGTTCTTTGTGACAAATACGAAATATCATTGGATGATATAAAGCCTTTGGCAATACGGGCACATTCCATCACTGAATCAAATCAGAACATGCCAGGTGAAAACACATTCGTCCTTCAATACGCGGATCAACTCCCTTCATTAAATGAAGTCGTTCATAGATATATCGAATTTGCCGTCGAAAAAAATGGCGGCGCTCGTGATAAGACTGCTAAAGAATTAGGTATTGACAGGAAGACTTTATATAAACGTTTGCGACAAGATATGACAGAGCCGACTTCTTTGACAGGTTTCTCTTCGAAAAACGCCTTAGATCTGCATGCTTTCAAATAAGGCTCGAGCTGCTGAGACGATGACTGAGGATGGAGATAACTTTCTGACTCATATTGAACTTCAAGAGGCGATGGGTTTTGATGGGGAAGTTGTAAAGGAGGTCATATCAGAACTTCAGGACAAAAAGATTGAGCCTTATCGGAATTTTTTAGCTTCTGCGCGAAGAAATATTCCAAGATAAAGAGACTTTTCCAGCAGAATCTATTTGGTGCCTGGCGCGAAACCTCATTTCGGCGAATTTGCCATAAGTTTTCCTTATACCTTCGTTGAGCCTCCTCGAGTTAGCGTCTCTGGCTAGCCCTTCGTCGGATCGCCTCGGTCTAAGAAAGAGTTATGTAAATTCACTCGAAAGCAGGTTTCGCGCCAGACCCTATGTACGGCCCCATCTTATTTTGGCCGTTTTGATACCAATATGATATCAACTCGGCGATTTTGCGCACGACCACGTTGAGTGGTGTTTGAGGCTACCGGTTTTGAATCCCCTAATCCCAGCCCGACAACCTTGTTGCTTTCGATGAAATTGTTGGCCTCGAGGTAGGATTCTACGGCTTTAGCGCGTTCCATCGATATCTTTTTGTTGAGGCTCTTGGAGCCGGTTGAGTCTGTATGGCCTTCAATAATAATATTCTCCGGGTCACTGTTCTTAATGACTTTTTGAACTTTTGTGAGAAGGGGATAGTTTTTAGCAGTTATGACCGACTGACCTATACCAAATGAGAGCCCCTTTAAGCGGAGTAAAAGTCTGTTTCCTTTCTTGTACACTTCAGCTTCATCTTTTGAAAAAAGGCGTTGGGCCCAGTCATAATCCTTTTCAAGTCGAGTTTCTGATTCAAGTTTCTCAGTTTCAACACTCAGAGCGGTCAGGCGTTCTTTTTCTGTGTCTAGCTCAGACTTGGTTTCGTCTAGCTTCTTTTCAGTTTGTCTTAATTCCTCTGCCGACTCATCGGCGGCAAAAGCTTCAGCCTCTTGGCGGAGTTCTATTTGAGATGCCAATTGTTCAGGACTTTGCACTGAGGAGCTCTTTGCTTGACGTACCATCCGCAAAAGTCTTAGTGAAGCTTCTTTCGCGCTTTGAGACGCCCGTTCCACTTCAATCACGTCATGACGACTATTTGTAATAACTGCCTCGGCGTCACGTATTTGCTTTTCAGCCCATGCCCATGTTTGAGGCGTGATGTTTTTTGCACCTTCTCCAATTGCCTGCTGCAATGTACTTTTTGCGCCGCCCAGTTTGGCTTGGATAATCGATTTTAGTTCTAAATCACTGTAGCGACTTTCAAGACTCTGCCTGATATTTACTGCACTTGATGTATTGTTGGCCTCAATTTCTTCTGTAACATCCTTCAAATCCTTATCAACTGCGGCAAACTCCTTCATGAAATACTTTGGTGCTTTAGCTATCACAGCTTTACCTCTCTCCCGGACTACTCCCGGAAGAATCTGACTTGATACATTTGCTATTTCTTTAGCCTTTTGTAAATAGGCTTTGGCCACGGCAATTTCATGTAAAATGTCTTTCTGATCTCCGTCCTCTCCACGGATTTCTCGGGCTTTATCCATTGAAGTTGTTGCCCTCATAAAACTCTTGGGAGCAAGTACGTCGACTTGGCTCTCCAAAGCCTTACTGATTTCACTGTCAACCGCAGCAAGTTCCATGCTCGGATCTGCTGTATTTGAGAACTCTCGGACAGGAATAGTGGGGCTACAAGCGAAAAGCGCGGCGAAGCAAAAGAAACCAGTTAGGCGAAATAGAATCGAATACATAATATAATCCCCTTTATTTAATAAATTAAAGTCCTGTAGTTAAAGATCAAATGCCATTCCTAAAGCAACATTCAAATCGGAACGATAAATGTCTGAATCGGCAAAAGCACTTTCAAGAGCTCTAGCGTAGGTACCTTCAAGCACGAGGTCTGCTGCGGGAGTAATGTCGAATTTCATACCAACACCGGCCAACACAGCTGTCTCCCAGTTTCTCGGCCCAACTTTGATTGTTTGCGTAGCGTATATCGTATTGCTTGATATCAATGTTGATCCCATAACGCCGGCTTTGAGATAGAGGGAGTTCGCTTCTTGACCACTAAAGTAATACTTCCCGCTTATTGGGACACTGACGTAATTTGCAGTAAGTGAATTGTCGCCAAGTCCATTGTCAATTGTTGTTCCTATCTGGCGATAGAGCGCCCCGGTCTCCAAAACTAATTTGTTTTGCCCGAGTAAATCCAACAAAGCACCAGCAGTATAGCCGTTGGGCCTTGAGTAGCGGGGAGCTCCTTGCCCCTCATATCCAACATTACTGAGTGATCCTTCGATAAAAATCCGCCTAAGAAACCGATTTGCGGGCTGTTCACTAGAAGTGATTGATGTTTCACTCCTAACATCGTTGCCGCGAGCTCCTATGGAAAATAACGAAGTGCATCCCACACAAACAGACATTAGACTCTTTAAGAAATGGCATTTGCTTATCATAACTATATCCCTTTTTCTTTGAAAGAATCTCTGTGGCAATATCTGGGAGGCGATTGATAAAATCTTTTGAACTTGCAGAGCCTTTGATAAACATTTCCACTATGGCAAGATTCAAAGTGGCAATTCGACGACGCGTCAAGGCTTCGGTTGAATCTCGAAGATTCTTGCCTGTCAGAATATCCAACACCACACCGCGAACAACATCTAATCCGATTTGCTCAACGAGTTGGCTGCCGCTGGCAGAAAGTAAATCCAAATCGGCGGATGAAATCAGTTCGGTGAGTGTGTTTAGTTGGGTTTTCTTTGTTCTTGGCATTTGCCCCTCAAAGTAATATATTGTCTGCGTCAATAGGCGGGCAATTGAGCGTATTAACCTGCTTTGCTTCTTTTCCAAGCCAGGATTTTACTTCTTCCCGAATAATTGAAATGTATTTTGGATTCTGTTCAAGCAACACAAACCGTCTGTTTAGCTTCACTGCTGCTTTTCCGACAGTTCCAATGCCAGCAAATGGATCAAGTACGACATCTCCTTTGAACGAATAATATCTAATTACTTTTTCTGCTAGCTCAACAGGAAAAATCGCAGGGTGGCGTTGATCGTGCGACGGTGTAATTTTCCAGATGTTTGTGCGGTCATAGTCATCCCCAACTTTGGATGCTTTCACAATATCCTTGTCAGGATGAGCGCGGATATTCCAGTCAATTAGTTTGTCGGTATGTTTACGGTAGACCAAAATATATTCGGTGACAGGAACGGGTTTATATTGCAAAGGGTTTCTGTCAGCGGCAAAACGCCTGCCTCTTCCTGTTGCCCAACCCGCGCCTTCGGGCTTTTCCCAAATAATATCGTCGATAAAATCATAGCCCTCTTCAATGAATAAACGGTGCATGTCAAATGGCACAGCAATACGTTTCGATGCTTGATTCCTGCTAGCCCGACGAACAAGCACAGGCGAAATGTTCATTACAAAAAAGCAACCCTCTGCTAGAACACGATGAGCATTTTGAATAATTTTGCGGATTTTTAGTAGATAT
>JACTMU010000076.1 GCA_014584465.1 Pseudomonadota bacterium
ATCAATAAAAATAAAGCCTCACAAAGTTCAGCCAGACCTAAATTATACGATCGAGCCAACTCGGTGAAAAGTAAAAGTTATTTTGTGTAGACCCCTAACGGCGTCTACAAATCAATAAATGGTGGATTGAATTTCACTCAGATAAAGGCATCTCCGGTAAGTAATGGAAAGACTGGGCAAGCGCAGCAAATTGCAATGAGCCCAGTCAATCCTGAAAAGGTGATGGTGGGGTTTCTTTACTTGTGGCCAACCAAACAGCTATATTATACCCATGATGGTGGGGACACATGGAAACTGACGGATACAATGGACGAAAAGAACACAATGGACGAAAAGAACGCTGATGGTTGGGTGGCAGGCTCTCTATTTTCTGGAGGATGGACGCAAGACAATTCTGGTTCAGGAGAGTGGTCTGCTCCGATTGCCTTTCATCCAACAGCCGAAAATACGGCGATCATGGCCGGTCATGGAGATATTGTAAGAAAGACTACCGACGGCGGTAAAACATGGAAATATGCAAATACCGGTTATACGGGTTCTGGAGGTCTCGCTACCAACCCGTCTCTTTTTGGATGGGATAGCTCCAATCCGAATATATCAATAACTATACATAGTGACTTCGGGCCGATGTTGTCAATAGACGGCGAAGATACCTTTAAGAGTATTGCAAACCTCAATCCTTCTAGTTCTGCTGGTGGGACAATAAGAGGTGATATTATTGTTGTTTCTCACGGAAGATGGTCAGGTACGACTGCGAAGCAATACAAGGTTTCTGTATCAAAAGATAGTGGCGTTTCTTTTACCACTATATCCGGTACTGAAGGGGGAGAAGAGTGGACGAACAGTTTAGTGAGTTTTCATTCTCAAAACGATAACATTGTTTACGCAGGCAAATACAGGTTTGATAACGTAGGAACTTCTGACGCCTTTACTGCGCTTTCAAAAACCGTCTATGGTATATGGCCTGGGAACGGCGACATTGTATATATAGATCTTAACGAAAAAATAATCACATTATTGATATAAAAAAGCGATGCCGCAACGCCTTTTTTTATCAATAATGTGATTATTTTTTCGTTAAGATTTTCGTTAAGATCTATACCTGGGGGAAAGACAGTACTACCGGTCATTGGTATATTCAAAAATCCACTGACAAAGGAAAAACGTGGTCAGCGACCAACCTGTACCCATCAATTCCTGTTAAAAATACGAATACAGCCGGTATTAAACAGATAGCTATAGACCCAACAAACCAAAATAGAATTTATGTCGCGGTAAGAAGTGAGGGGGTCTATATCATTACAGACGGTACGGAAGATATCAATTCAGTCGCCGTAGACCCAAATAATCCAAATGTGGTGTATGCGGGCGCCACGGCTCATTGGTATGGCCATTCAAACGGTGTTTTTCGTTCAACCGACTATGGGATGACTTGGACAAATATTAATGGAAATCTGGGTGCAGATATGAATATCAAGGGTATATCAGTCAATCCTCATAATAGTTATGTCTATATTGCCTCTTACGCCGGCACGTGGAAATTGCCGCCACCGCCATCAACCTCTACCTCTACCTCTGAGAAGTTTCCTTAAAAATGTCTCTATTCGAAGCAGTGCTAAGTTCGTCACTTTTTTCAAAAATTCTACTCAACTTTCCAGGACTTTCGTCTGATGGAGGTCCATATGGCAGATTTGCGACAAACCCTGCCCAAAGCCCAAGTCAAATCTCCAAAGCGGTTTCAAAGACTCACCAAAAGCTATAGTCCATACTGAAATATTTGCGAGATTCTTAATTCAGCTCGCCAAACACAAAGATGTAATTGCTGCCGTTGTTGTTATCCCACTTTCCCTGATCATCAACGAAAGCAAGTTCAACATGAAGAGCATTAAGAGTCATGGGAACTCTCGACGCCCAGAAGAGAAGATCTTTCATTTCATCAGTCCCCTGGGTTTGACATCCGCCCATCATTCCAACAAGGCAACCATTGGTCACTCGTGTCGTCCACCCACCTTCGACAGGGGTCATCTCAAACAAGGCCTCACGAATTCCGTCGTGATAAATGATTTTGAGAACCACAGCCACAGACGAACTCTTGGACAATTCTCCACGATATTCTACATTAAGAGCGATCGCCCCGGAATATTGCAGATCCCTTTGAATATGAGCGGGGCCATGACTTTGAAAATCAGATCGTTTTGGCAGATCCGCCGGGTAATTGCTGGAAAACCCGTCTATCTTAACAAAAAACGTGGATATCAACATTATTGCAATAAGCCAAAATGTTGACTTTTTGCAATAAAAGAAATTAGTCCTATTTTCCATAAAAACTCCTTCTTTCATATTATGGCTCTGGACAGAAATCTTGCATCACAAAAACTGCTGCAAACAATTCGCTCAGAATCATTCATGCCCTATTGACCACATTTCATGGGTAAACTTTCAGCTCTGAACAAATCACATCAATAATTTCCTTTAATTCAGATGCTTCTGGGGCACGATTGATGGTTTTGACCTGACTGTCGATGACTGAGCCAAGATCAACTGTCGTCAGGGTATCATTATCATTAGGCAGATAAGCATGATAAAGGCTTGTGCCAATGTCTGCAGGGGCAGGGAAAGATATAAGCAGGCCCTTGCTTGCGCCATCAATCAAAGCATTGATGTTATCTGGTAAGGTAACGGGTCGATGAACAGTCCGTGTTTCTTCTTGTGCATTGACTATGGTCGCTTTGACGTGATCGGAAAAAATTTCACAATTCATTGAGTAAGGCTCTTGCGACCCGAATCCCGAATGATAGCCGTGGTACAACAGAGGGGATCTGGCGTGCCCCGACTGTGATAGTCCAAGGGTGCCAAGAAGAACGATAGTGAACAGAATGTGGTTCATAAAAACTCCTTTGAATGAAATAATTGAATCAACCGTTTCTAGACCAATCATCTAGCTATCCGCTTTCTACGAAGTTTTCTTTCATTCGTCAAGCGGATTGGACCAAGTTGTAATAATTATAGATCTTAACGAAAAAATAATCACATTATTGATAAAAAAAGGCGTTGCGGCATCGCTTTTTTATATCAATAATGTGATTATTTTTTCGTTAAGCAGGGCCTTCGTCTCAAAAAGATTTCATCAGGGTACAATGTTTCGTGCCACTTGTTAGATAGATCCTAATCATCGTGAGCGCCAGGAGATTTTTTTTCGGAGTGGGTCAACTTCTGAGAGTCATTGGTTATCAATTTGCGTATTAGCCTCTTAAGATACTTTTCGTGCTCTTCTGATTTTTCTTTTTTATTTACAAATCGAACATTTTCAAAATTACTTGAATCGCTACGTTTTCGTTCAATTCGCACTTTGACCTTATTATTCTTGGAAATATTCTTTCTGAATTGAAGCGTTGGTCCATTGACAAAGACATCAGTTCCAATGGTCTGCTCTTCGCCATTAACCCACACTCCAATGATCTGCTCCATCGGGCTTAGCTGTGACAATGGATCTATCTTATCTTCGATAATAGTCACACTGCGATTCAAAGTCGAAAATGAGAAGTCCGTCGCTCTTGTAAGAGAGTCGGCATAGTTGTCCGTGGCACAAATGGATTGATAAGACCCCAAACTTGATTTTGCAAGTTCGCGATAACGAATTCCCATGGGATCAAGAAAGAGATCTGTTCGAGCAGCAGGTTTAGGGCAACTTGCAGCGTAGGGCTGATCCAGAAGATTGTCATGAATGATGCTTGAAACGAAAAAGCCAACTCCCGGTGGTCCAAAAAGCTCTTCCGCTTTTTTTAAGAAAGAAGCAGAAAGTCTCAACCCTACAGGATCAAGAGACTGCGTTCCTCCACCGAAATACCCTTGTCTGGAGAGCAGTTCAGAGAGCTCATACGTCCCTGGTGGAGCAAAGCCCTCTGGTTGCTCAAGATGATAAGAGGACTTTTTGACATTGGCAAGATCAGCCATCGCACCCGCTCTAGCGGCAAAGCTATTGCACGTGATTTGATCGGAAGGCACAGGGCCAAATTTTTCTCCAATGCAATTCTTGTAAAGTCTTGTGGTGGAATTCGCCAACTTGCTGCAAAAATCTCCTTCCATGTCTTGTGTTTCTTTATAGTAGCAAGTATAGGGTGATTGTGCGCAGCTGCTTCTACAGGTTCCAGGGACATGAAAACCACTTTTTGATTTTTGCTTGCAAACAGTATCAGCGGTAGTCTTGTCAGTATTATTGCAAGCTATGGACCCACCCCAGTCACAACTCCCCCATGAATTATATTGGTAACTTGCAGAAACAAGATTCACATTATCATTTCCAAGAGAGCACTGGAAGTTCAGAAGCGGCGTGCGATTGGAAACCCCCGCAGCGTCAAGATCAGCTTCGCTGATCTTGACGGTGTATAGGACGTACTCGCAATTATCCTCTGTGTAGGGGTTGCAACCAACTACCTTTTTTGGGTCTGCAATGTAGGGCTCTAACTTGTATCCATGGCAATATTCCGTGTGACTAAAGTCATTTTCATTGCTCATGACCAGAAAAATAGCTTTGTCGCCAGGATTAAAAATACGACTATCTCCTTTGTTGTACGTCACCTTGTTGAGCACACAAAGCCCACCTTCTCGAGCGTTTCCAGATGTACCTATTTTGCTGACCAACGTTTGAACCTTTTTCTTGAAAATCTCAAATTTCCCATCCTCTGACCGATCCAAGGCAATCGTGGGCGTGAGAATCAGTGGCTCAACAGGGGCAGAGCTGTTTGATATTGAAGGAATCGTGTCCCAATTGCTTATGGAAATAGGCCAATTCACATAATAATTCTGAATCATATCAAAGGTGTGCGTAATGTTACTCGGTGAAGTTGTGGTGGTATGAAGATTCCCGCTACTATCCATGTAGTTGTACGAATAAGCCACTCCATCGACAGATAGATTTCTGGGGGCATCATAATCCCATATGGTCGTGGTGTAGATATCAAACTCAATCTCAGATTTAAGCTTAGTAACCATGTCGGCAAGCTCTTCAAGCATTTTGGAAAATCCATTGGCAAGCTTGGCCTGGGCAATGTTCATACTGGCAGAGTTGTCAATAACCATAACAAGTTTGAGCCGAGGGCGCCTGAGGTTAGCATCATTATCCCAGGAGTAAGTGACTTCACGACATCCAAATGTACATGGTGTGGGCTCTGTGTTTTTTATAAGAATGAAATTAAATTGAGAAAAATTTCCATCAATGTCAGAATATGGATTTTTAACAAATTTGACGGATAATTCAATTTGTGGAGAAAGGCAATCTGAAGAAATTGGATAGTCCGTGCTAGAGGATTTGTTACAGATAAACGTCGCAAGAATTGATGGCTTAACGGCACAAGCAGGGTCACTAAGGTTGCATCGCTCTCCTTTCAAAGTAAACCCATGGGAATTACTTTTAAAAAAGATGTCATTTGAAGCAAGCCGAATATATCTGACTTGTCGATCGCTTTTATCATTTTGACGGGAACAGGTTTTTTTTTCTCTAAGGCAATCGAGAATTTCGTTTTCCGACTCTAGAACTGTGTTTTTCCAGGCCTCAGGGTTTTCTAATACCATTCGTAAGCTATTTGATATGTAGATGGTCGATTTGTTCTTCAGAACTTTCTCCTTCATGCTTGAGATGTTTTGGGAAAGTATAGCGGTTCCAGAAAAAACAATGGACAGCAGCGCAACTCCAACAAGACTCTCAGTCAGAGACATTCCATGACAATTCCATAGAGAGGTCCTTTTTCTTGTTTTCATAAATTTTTACTCCTATCTAACAATTATAATTGCTTGTAAAATTTAAAACTATACTTTGTGGCGTTGACCAGACTCCGAAATCCCATTTGTGCTGGGCTGTACATGAAGCTTGCCTGAATCATAACCTCTGGAGACTCACAAGCAGCAATTTTTAGTGGAGGACAAAATGCCCTCCAATCAAGCTCAACGCGGAAAATGCATGTTAGATTCCCGCCAGAGCTAAATGAGAAGCAGGGCTCGCTATTGGGTTCAAATCCAGAATTTGATAAAATAGATGAATAAAATTCGGTTCCATCAGCGCGAATGAGTCTGAGCTTACCTGAGTAGATTCTGCAATTTTCTATATATCCCGCACACGGCTCACTGTTTTGAAAGAGTTCATTTTTAAGGCTCGTTTTGATTTCATATTCTAGATTAGACCACGTCTGTCCACCGATTATTTCCGACATGATGTTGGTTTGCAGAGTTGAGAGTGCATTGTGCACCTCTATGGCTTTGTTGATCCTGTGAAGATAGGAGAGTGAATATCCGGAAGCCATCAAAATGATCGTTAAAAACGCAAGTGAAACGAGTGCCACCACAATGGCAGATCCTTTTTGCAAGTTTGCGTTGTAGCTGCAGCTGTTATAATGAGAAGAACGTCCTTCCATTTTTTATTCCCCTGCTTTAAGCAATTCACGTTACAATTACAGCGTCGGAACAAGTAGCTCGCGAGAAGTAAGTATCTATATATTAAAACAAGTGTTGAGAGGTTCAAAAGTAAAAATGATGCATTGAATCATATTGGAGCGATGTATTTAATCCTTCACTTTCCTTGTGGCTCAAAAGGAGACGTTTCGCCCAGAAAGGCTTCGTAGACCTCTGTCCTCTGTCTGTGCAAATCACGTCGTACTTGATTCGTCATGATCTATATGCGCATGCCTGTACTGTACTGCGCGTGATTCTGTAATAATTACAAATTTCATTTTTTGCATTCCCCTCTAGACAAAAATACTATACTAGGGGCTGTCCGGTAATTCGCTTTTTGATCGATTTTGATAAGTTTTTCTTATACCGAGGCGGGCCGACGAAGGGCTAGCCAGAGGCGCTAACTCGAGGCAAAAATGGAATTACCGGACAGCCCCTATACTAGTATGGGTCGTGATGAATCGAATGGCGACTAAACTATAAGGAGTCACAATAAGGAGTCACAATGATGAAACGAACTTCCTATTTTTTAACTATTTTTTTTCCCGTTCTATATTGGCAAGGCATTGCTTTGGCCAATAACTCATGTGGTGAGAAAGGAACTCTTGAACAACGAATCATTTCCTGCAATCACAGGGTCACAACCTCGGTTGGTACTGATTGGAGTCTCGTAACCAGAACTCATATTGGAATTCCCATTGTGGGCAGACCTACCGAAAAATCCATGGAAGTGTGGATTGATCATCAATCAAACCTGGTTTGGAGTGACGCCCTTCATTCAAATGATGGTTCTTGGTATCCCTACCTTAATGTCAGACAAACTATTGCGGAAAACCTATGTGGAGGATTACTACAGGAGTCTTATGATGCTGACGAACGGCGTCTTGCAGAACTTGCCAGTCTTTCCAAGGGGTTCCTCGGGGGAACTAATGCCTGGAGACTCCCTTCAAAAACCGACTATGAGGTTGCTGAATCTCACGGATTATTGGAAATTCTTCCAAGCCTCTTCAATACAGGTGGCCTATGGACCACATCTGTATCCCTAAATCGCGCAGCCATTTATCTTCCGTATCTCAGTGGTGGAAAGTTTGCTTCCTACGATACAGACGACCACTTTGCTTTTCGCTGTGTTGGCATTCCTAATCGCATCAGAGAGGTTGAACCCACTCAACCTGCTCCCGTAAAAACGACGTGCGGACTTTCGGGCTCCATTGCAAAGAGAATCAAAGATTGCAATATCTCGATGAAACGTGCTGGCCGTGGAAGTCATGGAGACACTTACCTCTGGAAGCTTGTGACCCGTGCTCAAGCTATCTATTCCGCGCCTGGCGAGCAACCTCGAATTTACGCTCCTGAGGTCTGGCTTGATGTTGAAGGGAACACCCTGTGGAGTGCTCCTTTTGAAGGACTTATCTCGTTTTCATATAATTCAAATCATCTTCAAGAGCAATGCGACACTTTAAGAACACTTAATCTTCACAGCTACAATTTGCCAAATGTCCAATGGACGGTCCCAAGCAAAGCACAGCTCGAAAGCGTTCAACCTCGTGGTATGCAGTTCGTCCCAACCGATATGATTGATGAGTGGTTTTGGTCAAGCACCCTCTATGACGGTGATCATGGGTTTGCCTATGTACTTGGCCTTGGCGGCATCAGCTACAATTCCGTGATGAACTCTAACAAATTGCGATGCCAAGCTCAGCTTTCGGAAGAACCCTGAATCGAGTGGAGGGGGTTCCCCCCCGTCCTCTCACACCACTCTATGGCTCTCAGCAAAGTTGACCCACTTAGAACTTGTGATCACCATGAATTAAGAAGACCAGGTTGAGAATGGTGAAGGGTTCAGAATGAATCAAGATTGTGCCGAAATGTTCCATGAAAGAACCGTGATCTCCGGCCTTTACGCGCTTTTCTTTGCCGTCGTTTTCTCGTAAAGTTGCTGCGACAAATGTGTATTGATCGTCTCGATCAACACCTTCTTTGCGACAGGCTTGGTTAAGTGAGCGGTAACTCCACACTTAAAACTTCGCTCAATATGACTCTTTACCGCATCAGCTGTGAGAGCTATGATGGCCGTTGGCGGTCGACCCTCCCTTTGTTCGTACTCCCGAATGGCCAAGGTCGCATCGTACCCATTCATAATCGGCATTTGCATGTCCATCAACACAACGTCAAAGTGGCTTTGTTTGAATCTTTCCAAGGCAGCCATTCCATCCTTAACAACTTCAAGATGAACCTGTTTTGACTTCAGATAGACTTTGATCAGATCTATGTTGTCATCGGTATCTTCTACCAGAAGAATGTTGGGAACGACGGTCAAGACCGCTTCTTCCACATTGTAAGCTGGAACGCCATGTGAAATATGTTCGAACAGTTCAATGATCTTGATTCTCATCAGAGGAATCGCCATAAAGTGGTCGATCCCGATCCGACGAAGAGTCATGTAGTCATGTGAATCGAGAGTGTCAAAGTGAACAAATGCAAATATTGAGGAATGCCCAGACTCTTTCATCTCTTGAATGAACGATTTCAGTGTATCCATATCGCAAAATGCAGTTGAAAAGAGATAAAGTCTCTCAGAAGAGCTCTCCGCCCCGGTTTGGTTGAGCTGACTGGGCTCGGACACCCAAGTAGGAACCAGGTTAAGCTGAGAAAAAGCCTCAAGAGTAATGCGAGCTTGGATTGGATCGCATTCACACACGAATATATCGGGAGTTCTACCCAAATCCAGTTTGAACTTACTGTTTCGGTCGACCGCTCTTGCCATCGGCACTACAACATCAAAGCACGTTCCATTGCCAACTCGCGTATGACATGAGATTTTACCTTTCATGATATCCAGAAATTGTTTGACCAGAAAGAGACCTATGCCAGCCCTTCCATAATAATTTGATTTATCACTAGTTTTGCCCTCTACAGAATCAAACAGAGTTTCAAGATTGGGGCTTGAAATACCCATGCCCGTGTCAATGACTTGAATCTTTAAGGTCGAACCTAGGTCCTTTGAATAAACCTCATCAACTTGAACTTCAATGAAACCCCTCTCGGTGTACTTGATCGCATTTGAAATAAGGTTAAGTAGGATTTGCGAAAGACGTTCCCCATCACCAAGAAAGCGATCTGTGAGCGTTTTGATTCTGACGTAAAAATCAAGCCCCTTTCGAACAGTCAGAGGGGTGACGTAGTCACAAATCTTTTTTACTTCATATTGGAGGCTGAACTCTTTTACGGCAACATCGAGTTCATTCGCACCAATTTTAGCAATATCCAGTAGACCGTTGAGCATGATTCCAAGATTGGTCCCTGATCGATAGATTGATTGGATCATACTTCTCTGTTCGCTTTGCAGCGAATGGTGTGAAAGAACGTCTGACAAACCCAGAATGACATTGAGAGGTGTTCGCAACTCATGGCTCATCTGGGTCAAGAACCGGCTTTTCATTTTGTTGATACTGTCTGCAAACTCCTTTGCCTTCAACAAATTACGTTCTGATTCGACTCTCTCAGAAATATCATGAATCTGCAGCAAAACGTGCGACTTCATGTCAAAAGTAATTTCAGTGGCTGAGATTTCGGTCTCAAACATTGCCCCTGATTTGTGGCGAAAAGTAAGACCCTCTATTTTTGACCGTTCTGAAGGGACCACACGGTTAAGAAACAGTTCAAACCGTTCTCTTTCGTGTTGAAAGAATACATTGATGTGAGTTTGCAACAGCTCCTCAGGAGTGAAACCAGAGATTTCACTTGCTCTTGAGTTTGAATCGACGATCCTCCAATCTGGCGATGAGAGCACAATAATGCTGTCATCGGACATTTCAAAGATCTTTCGAAATTTTTCCTCAGAGTTCTTTTGTTTTGTGATGTCATGCCGAATGGAAATATAGCGAACGATCTTATTGTTTCTCTGAATCGGATAAATCGTCGTATCGACCCAATAGAAGGATCCGTCTTTAGCCCGATTCTTGATTTCACCTTTCCAGACCATAGAACTGGAGATCGTTTGCCAAAGGTTTTCCCAAAACCCTTTTGAGTGTTGCCCAGAATTGATCACAGCATGAGTTTTGCCAAGAAGCTCTTGCTCTGTGTAACCTGATATTGCACAAAATCGGCTGTTGACCTCGATGATGCATCCCTTTGAATCAGTGATGCCCACAATATCTGAGGCATCGATTGCAGCCCTTAGATCCTGAACATGCGATTCGAGGCCCTCGAGTTGGATTTGAATGTCCTTTGGATCTCTCTCACTCAAAATGATCGCTCCCCATGCATGTCAAATTGTCCAGCCTCCACAGCCAGAGTAGTGATCCCACCTCACAGAGTTGGGTGTGCAGACTCGAATGTCTTACTGGATCGGTACCAAGGAGGTCTAACTTGATTGTTGTATGAAAATCTTTGAAATTGGGCTGGATCTCTGCGCCTTCAGGGACAAACCCAACCGGACCGATCAGGACTTAGGGCCGGGTCGTAGCCATAACGCTAATGGTCTGTCCTCATCCATGCAAGCAGAAAGCCCATAAAAAATTGGCTGAGGTGTCTCCCCAGTGATGCGGTGAGATCTATTTTTGCGAGTACTTCGGATCTGGTGGCAGTTTTTTTCACTTCCGGGCTCAAAGCCCTCACAGCGTAGTGTATGAGAACTTGGTGGTGAGCTCCTCATAGGGGCGGGCATCGACTTCAGCGTAGGGGTAGATAAAGTAGTTTAGAGGAGCACCTGACTGCGGAGGCTCCAGAGTGAGATCTCTCCCCGTGGTGAAGTGAACACGATTGGGTGGAAGGGTCCCAAAGTACTTCCGTGGCTCACCCGATTTTTTGGACTCACTGGCATCGACAGGGATCCAACCACGCTCTTGATCAAAGATACGCGCCCAACAGTGATAGCCTGGGATCTCGCCGGACGACGCCTCGCCAATGAGAAGCCCAATTTCAAACCTTCCTGGAATCTTTTGACTCCTTACAAGTCCGATCAACAGTGAGTGAAAGTCGGTGCAGTTTCCACGCTTGTTTGTGCAGGCCCAAATGGCATCGCCTCGTCCCCATCCTGTCCCCGTTTTGTCATACCTCATCGTACGCACCACATAATCATAAAGTGCATCGATCTTAGCGCTTTCAGAAAGTCCTTTGCTCTCTTGATCTGAGATCTTGCGAATCAAACCATCAAGTGGCGTCTGAACTTCAGCTTTAAGATAGTTGATTGGGTTCCAAGAGAGCTCCTTTGAGCCAAAGCGTTGGGTCAAAGAAGTTGTTCGTTCGAGCTTGTAGGTCGCCCTGAGCACGATAGGAAAGGTCACAGACGCATCAAGTTCAAGAAAGATCATTCGGTTGGAGTAGCGAGGCTCCTGCGTCAGACGATAGGCGACCGGAGAATCAATCTGGGTCCCTAGGAGCTTCTGATCCACCTCTTCATTTGGTCGAGGGATCCACACACGCACCTTCTCAAAAGCCTGTTTCGGCCTTTCCAATGTGACCGTATAGGTGAGGCTCACGGTCTTACGAAGATTCTCTGGGTGGGGCGCTGCCTTGAGCGTGAGGGAAGTTAAAAGAAAAATCAAAGTAACCACACATTCGTACTTAATAAAATTGCGATCTTTCCACGAAACACCCGAACTCATACAACCTCCTTAGGTTTCCTTATTTCAGAAACAGGATCTGAATATTCTTCGCCGCTCACAAGAAACTCCAACACAGCCGAAGCATTCCCACGAAAAATGGTTCGAGCTTCATTGCGTTTCTGACTTCGATCATAGAGAGGATCGTAATAGTGATGAAGAAGATAGGTGATCCACTCATCATGCCCGCTGAGGTCTTGATCCTCACGATGTTTTTGAAAAGCCAACCGCAAAAGCTCCGAGGCCTCCAGATACCGCTTACCACCGAGCCTCGGGGAAATTCGTTGGAGTGCGGATGCAAATTGAGCCTCAAGGTCTGTAAGACTCTGATTCCTACTCGAAAGTTGCTCGACAATGTACTCATCGCGGATCCACAAGACCCGTTCTTCGAGGGACGCCTCAAGGACCACCATGGGAGCGATCTTCATCTGATCAAAGAGAGGATCTGGAACCTTAAGATTTCCAATCATTCGACTCTCATTTTCTAAAAGGACCCGTTCACCCTCATCACAAAAGAGAAGCTCCCGTGAAATTTCGTTTTCAAAGGAGATCTGAGTGGGCTGCGTTCCACGGCCTCCAAAGGCTGATCCACGATGATTGGCCAATCCCTCGAGATCCAAACAGCTCCTCTTTTGATTTAAGCTTTGATTTAAGAGAAATCTCGTCTTTCCCACCCCGGTTCGACCCGATAGGATCAACCATTGAATGCTCTTGGATTTGTGCACGAGATGTTCCATCAGCCTGTTTCGTAATCCCTTGTACCCTCCTGGCAACGTCTCAACTGGATGACCTGCCTCTCTGATCCACTGTGCTGCAATTTGCGAACGAAGCCCTCCTCGAAAACAAAAGAGACGACTTTGCCGATGGAGTTTCAAATGGGCGATCCAGTTTGCAACCCTCTCCTCTTTGATTTCACCTTGAACAAGCTCAAATCCCAACGCGAGCGCGGCGTCGCGCCCCAACTCCTTGTAAGTTGTTCCAACTCGAGCTCGCTCTTCATCGTTGAGGATGGGCAGGTTCAATGATCCCGGTATACACCCCTTTTGAAATTCACAAGGAGCGCGAACATCAATCATTGGAGTTGCCTCCGAAAAGAGACTTTTGAGATCCGAAAGATTGGAATCCTTGGAATCAGTCGATGACCAGGTCGACATGGGATCTCTCCTGAACTTCACCAATCATGGTGCTCTTTAAAAAACGTTTTCGTACAGAATCTAAAATGGACGACGCCCTTTGGGAATCGACACTGAGAAGAAGTCCACCACTGGTTTGTGGATCATGAAGAACCAACTCACGATCCCTACCATCACACTTCCACTCCATACTCCCTCGTGTGTAATCTTGGTTGCTTTTGTGAGCGCGCGTGAGGTTTCCTCTTTGCAAAGAATCCATCGTCCTTTCAAAGAGGGGCAGACTCTCCAAATGGAGGTTGAAAGTCTTTTCAGAGGCGTGGGCCATCTGCATCGAATGGCCTGAAAGCCCAAACCCTGTGATGTCCGTGGCGCTGTGAATGGCCTCAAGATCTTGATCTGAAAGATCTTCGATGATGTTGTTGAGTTGAGACATGGAATCTAAGGCCTCTTGGATGTCCGACTCACAATACTCGGAACGCTTTAGGCCCGCCGTAAGGGTGCCTGTTCCTAAAGCCTTCGTCAAAATCAGAACATCCCCCACTTGAGCTTTCGAATTGACCCACGCCCGCTTGGGATCTACAAACCCCGTCACTGAAAAACCAAATTTCAGAGTCTCGTCATCGATTGAATGGCCTCCCACGAGACTTGCGCGCGCCTCACGGATCACCTCCATTGCACCTTGAAAAAGTTCCGCCATGATGAGAGGATCAAGGTCTGTCGTGGGAAAGGCAAGAATGGCCATACAAGTTGCTGGCCTGCCTCCCATCGCATAGACATCGCTTAAGGAGTTTGCGGCTGCCACTTTACCGAAGGTCCTAGGATCATCTACGATGGGAGTAAAGAAATCGAGAGTTTGAACCATGGCGAGGTCTGACGATACACGATAAAGAGCCGCATCATCAAAGTCCTTTCCATCGACCAAGACATTAGGGTCTTCTGATGAAAAGGAGACTTGCGACAATACCTCTTTCAGAAGCGCTGCTGGCACCTTTGCCGCACAGCCACCCTTTTTAACTGTTTGAGTCAACCTCATTGCCTCTCTCCCTTTTTCATTTGCCCCCTTGGTCGGCTCGTTTCATCAGGGTCTTCGCCACAAACCCCGATCTGTGAATAGAAATGGGGGCTACAAATAGATCCGATCCTCTTGTCGTACCTCAGGAGATCTCTCGGTTGCAATGAGAATTGAGATGGGTTTTGAATTTCCATTGGCAACACCCACAGCTTGAGTTAATTTAGGCCATCCGAAACGCACCACGGTTCATTCAAGAATCACCGTCCTATGAGGGGGTAAAAATATGAAACTTTCTAGATACACCTGGCCACAGATTGAGGAATACTTGAAGTCAAAACAGACCGTTCTTCTACCCATTGGTTCTGTGGAACAGCATGGCCCCACTGGACTTGTCGGCACCGATTTCTTAACCGCAACCACCATCGCGCAAAGGGTTGGGATCAAAGAGGAGATCATGGTGGCACCTCCGCTTTGCTACGGAATGTCGGCCCACCACATGGGGTTTTGTGGAACCATCACCCTTTCTCCTCAAACTTTGATCCATGTTGTGTGCGATGTGGTTCAAAGTCTCTCTCAGCATGGCTTTAAGGAGTTCTATTTCATCAATGGACATGGAGGAAACATTGCGACGATTTCAGCGGCGTTTTGTGAGTTGAAACAAAAGGAGAATGATCTTAAACTCCATCTCATCAGCTGGTTCCTTTTGGATGAAGTCCTCAAATACCAAGATCTCCACTTTAAAGATGAAAATGGACACCATGCAACTCCGGGCGAAGTCTCTGTGACCATGCACACCTACCCCGAGGCCTTTGAAAGGCAAACTCTGCCTCGAGAGCTCCCTCTTGCCAAGAAAGAGAGAACCCACTGGCCCCTTTCACCTCAAGAGTTTCGAAAAACCTATCCTGATGGACGAATGGGATCCAATCCACTTCTTGCAACGGCCGACCATGGGAGAGCCCTTATTGAAATTGCATCCGATGCGATCTCTGGGCAAATTCATGCCTCCAGGTAGGAATTGACCTAGGCATTCTGAGTGGTCAGGCTTGCCCCAGCAGGAGTGTAGAGGGGTCGCTTTCGGATGTTGTAGTAGTAACCAACCCAAATGAGCGACAACCCTACCAGTTCCGCTGGGTAGAGGAGCTCCGTATGGTTGAATCGACTGGCAATGCCGCCAAGGCCCGGTAAAATGGCACCAACGGCAATAAAGAGATTGCCAACGAATCGATCTCGGGCCACCAAACTCTTGGCCTTACCAAATCGCCAAGCCGAAAGAAAGGCTCCGCCGATCAAAAAGATGACCGCATAGAGATTGATCACCGGGCTGAAAAGACGAACCCACTGCCAGGTGAGGACCTTCCCGCTGGGGAGGTGCGGATCGACGAGACTCAACTCGACTGGGCTCAACGAAACACACACCGTGCCCAAAACAAAGCTTACGATAAAACCCCAGGTCAACCACTTGGCGGTCTTAGGCTTAAGGAGGAGCCACACCGTTCCTTGCGCCAGCGGAGCACCACCCAACAGTGCACCCACAATGTACCAAAACTTAAAGATCGTCTCATTCCATCCAAGAAGTGTGATCCAACTCTCAGCAAAGGTTCCTAAACCAAAGCAAAAGATCCCAATACTCCACCACAGAAGATGGTACCCCTCTCCCTTTTGCCGAAACCTCTTTAGAACTGCTTGGAAAAAAAAAATGGAAATAATTGTGGTAAGAATAGGCAGATAGTGTAAGTAGCTTCCGTTGATTCCTGTCAAATCAAAACCCTCCTCTTTACGTTGATCCTGGCCTCCGTCAGGCCACCATGGATCGCCCACGATGGCAATGAAAAGGCTTCGTAGGTCCCCGTGTTGAACTTTTAGCCGACTCTTGAAGAAATCACAATCCCCTGGAATTCCGTCGATTCATCATGTCGCATTGTGTATATATGTCCCTATGAAAAAAGTAGGTTTTACCCCAATGGGTCACAGTTCTAAATTGCTTTTGAATATCTTCATCCTCCTCCTCTCTCACTTGGTCTCTGCCGTAGAGTTCGAGGCACCTTCGTTGAGTTTGAATCCTGAGGAGGTTGAGATCTCCTTTTCTCACTTTGTCGAATTTACCTTCTACGGTTCGGGCAACCCCAACGATGATGAAGTTCAAACTGCCATCGATCAGCAGCTGATGTACCTCTTCGGGTCACTTGCGGGAAATAGACCCCACCCCTCTGTGCCACGTCACAAACAAACCGTGACCGTGAAGTCGGTCTCCATAAAATCCATTTCAAATTCCGTTTCAACCCAAGATGAGAGTTTTTCAATGGCAACGGCCCACTATGACTACTCAGGGCTGATTCGAATGGTCCATAGTGCCTCTGAAATCGATGTCCATCTACCCACCTATCCGGAAGGAATCTACGATAAGACCCTCACGGAACAGGGTTTTGATGAAAACTGTTTTTCAGAAAAGGAATATGTCTATTATGACCAATGGTTCTGGTACTTCTGGAATCCCCACAACTCCGCTTGCATCCTCAAAGAGGGGAGTGATTTTGAAAAGGTGACGGCGAAGGTCCGAAAGATTGCTCCTTCATCTATTGGTGTCGACCGTGCCAATCTCAATGGCCTCATTCGAAGGCAACCAGACCAGACCGAATCCGTGGAGATCTATGCCCTCTTTTCTCTCACAGACTCCGCCAAAGGCAGTGGCGAATTCTCCACTGATGATAGCAATGAGAATTTTCGAAAACTCAACAACTATCTCTGGCTTCATCCCTCCAATCGATTTGAACTTGAAATGAGCGAGAGCGATCTCAACTATCAATACAAGATCTTTAAAAAGAAGATTGAGTTTCGAGGCCGACCCCTTACGATTCGAATTCATAGCTTCTTTGGTTGGGGTTCTCCCTACGTGTTGGAAACTTCAACAAAGTTCTATGGGCTTGTCCAAGAGGCATTATCAAAGGGCTCTCTTTTTATCTACTCAGGTCACTCTGAGTTTGGTAAGACTTTTGACAACGACATCTTGGCGAAAGCCTTTGGGCTCCCCTACATTGGTGACAACCTCTTCCACTCTGACCTCTATCAGATCTACTACCTTGTCTCATGCAACTCCTACACCCATTACCTCAACCAGTTTGCGGACTCCAAAAAGAGAAATGTGGACATCATCACCACGGGCATTGAGTCTAAGGCCTCAACCTCTGGTTCCAACGTGCAGATCCTCATCCAATCCCTGCTCTCCGGACTCACTTCAGGTGTTGATCCCTCTTGGCAGAATGTGATCAAAGAGATCAACACCAACTCCGACAGCATGACTGGAATCCACACTCAAAGATAGTGTCTCTAAAGCTCTGAACCTCAGAACCTCAGATGATGATGCGTTATTCCAAATGAGTCCGGCACATGAGACGAGGCTTGCCCCTCTCCTCTGCGTAGCATAGAGTCCACCTCCAAATGCAACAGTTCACTCCCTACATTGAAAGAATCGACTGCTTCATCGCAAACTACTTTGAGGATCTCAAAGGATGCGTTCATCAACCAGCTTTGCAGAAGCTCTTTGACTCTATGTTTTACACCACCTCCGCAGGAGGAAAGAGGTTTCGCCCACTTCTTTCGCTCCTTACAGCTGAAGCTTTAGAAGTTGACATGGAACGAGTGCTCCCATTTGGAGCAGCGGTGGAATTTGTTCATAGCTATTCCCTCATTCATGACGATCTTCCTCTTATGGACAACGATGACGTCCGCCGGGGCCAACCGACCAACCACAAAATTTTTGGCGAGCAGACGGCCCTCTTGGCCGGTGACGCTCTCTTGACGGAATCCTTTCTCGTTCTTGCCAAATACTTTGGAAATGAACCCTACCTTTTCAGTCAATTGGTGCGCACCTTGAGTCTTGCCAGTGGATGGATGGGCATGGTGGGTGGACAGGCCCTTGATCTCTCTGCACAAAGTGCGGGACGAGTGACATTGGAGAATCTCTTTGAACTTCACCAGCTCAAAACGGGTGTGCTGATTGAATCAGCGGTCGTTGGGGCTGCTTGGATTGCCAACCAATCTCAATCTCAACGCCAACTCCTTAAAGAGTTTGGAGGTCATCTGGGACTTGCATTTCAAATTGCCGACGACCTCCTTGATTTTGATCCTGTAGAACCGGAGAGTGCCAATTTTGCGACCCTTATGGGACCGGAGCGTGCGAAGGGTCTCCTGAATGAGATCTCAGCCCTGGCGAAATCCGCCCTCCACTTTTTGGGTGGCCGAGAAAAGCACCTTGTGAGCATTGTCGATTACAATCAGAAGAGAACTCTTTGAAACATCCTAAAGCTCAACTTCAGCTTGGCTCTCTCAGTCTCGATCTTTTGGTCGGTTGCTGGGAACACGAACGAACGTCCACTCAAAAGGTGATCATTGACACATGGATTCTCTTTCATGAGCTGCCAGAGGGATGCCTCAGCGACCGGCTTTCCGACACGATCAACTACGATGGGATTCACCAAGCCCTCTGCGAAACGGCCCAAAAGAAGCACTATCAACTCATCGAACATCTAGCCTATGAGCTCTATCGCAAAGCCAAAGAGTTGACCCAACAAGAAATCATCATTAGAGTCACCAAATTCCCTGGACTAAAGAGTTTGACGGGCGGAACTTCGTTTACAGTTGGCGATGGAAAGACGATCTAGATGGTTATTGTTGGAGTTGGAACCAATTTAGGAAATCGAAACACCTTTCGAGAGGCTCTCCACCAAATCATGGGAGCAGGAGGAACTCGCCCGCTCCTGAACAAAGTGAAGATCTCCTTTGTTTATCAATCCGAAGCAATGCTTCCACCAAGCGCACCAACTCAGTGGAACATGCCCTTTTTAAATATGGCCATTGGGGGCGAGACCGATTGGAACCCCCAAGATTTCATGGAAGAGCTGAAGGCTATTGAAAAAAGATTGGGTCGTACTGATGGAGCAAAATGGTCTCCACGATTGATCGATCTGGACCTCCTCTGTTGGAATGATCTCGTTTTAGAGAGCCCTAAGGTCACCCTCCCCCACCCCGGTCTCTTAAGCCGCCCCTTTGCGCTGTGGCCACTAGCCGACCTTGATCCTGAGTGGCGCTACCCGGTCGAGGGGGACTCCTATGGAAAAAGTGCCTCACTCCTGGGTCGAAGATGGAATTTTCAACGCGCCCCCTATTCAACTCACAGAACCTCAGGTCTGACTGCGGAACTTATGGGGATCATCAATGTCACTCCAGACTCCTTTTCAGATGGAGGCCACTACTTAGAGTGTGGCTCTGCCCTTGAACAGGCTCTCAAGATGGTGAACGAAGGTGTTGCCGTGATCGATGTGGGAGCTGAGTCCACACGCCCTGGGGCATCTCCGGTGGATCCCGCAGCCGAATGGACCCGCTTGGGTCCGGTGCTGAAATCTCTCAAAGAGGCCTTTGATGAGCTCCACTACCCACCGAAGCTGAGTGTGGACACCCGGCACGTTGAAGTCGCAGAGAAGGCTCTTCAGGTGGGAGTGGACTGGATCAATGATGTCTCTGGTGTTGAAAACCCACAGATGGGAAAACTCATAGGAAATGATACAACCCAGATCGTGGTGATGCACAACTTAGGGATCCCACCTGTTCGAGAAAAGACTCTTCCTTATGGACATGATCCGGTCTCACTCATCTACAAGTGGGCCGAAAGACGGTTCCTACGCTTGCAAGAACTTGGAGTTGAAAAGAGTCAGATCATTTTTGATCCAGGTCTTGGTTTTGGCAAGGGGCCCTATCAATCGCTTCAGATCATCAAGGGGATTCACCGCTTTCGAGATCTTGGAGTGCCCCTGCTTTTAGGGCACTCTCGAAAATCGTTCTTCAGCCTTATCGCTCCCAATCCATTTTCCGAACGAGATTTGGAAACAGCTCTGGTCTCTGATTTTGTCAGCCATCGGGGGGTTGATTTCTTACGTGTTCACAATGTAGTCAGCAGTAAAAAGGCCCTCCTTTTAGGTCTCCTTTTGAAATGAGGGTAGAAGTGAAGGGAAGGAGAGCACTCAGCTTTGAAGAGGTTGTCTGGGAGCTTGAGCATCGTGATGTTATGCCTAAAAAGATCCCGACACTTGAATGGATGGTGCAGGGGCTTGAGGCAGTTTCGCTAACCCATGAGGAGATCGCCTCTTGCGTGGGTCATGATCTTTCGCGAATCATCCTGGTGGCCGGAACCAACGGGAAGGGAAGTGTCGCAGCCACTCTGGCTCAATTGCTGCAATCGGCGGGACAAAGGGTAGGATTCTACTCGTCACCTCATCTTGAGTCCTATTGTGAACGCATTCGCATTCAAGGTGAAACGATCGATCCTGATCTTTTTGCGCACATCTACTCCACCATTGTGGAGCGCACTTCAGAACTTCCTCTCACTCACTTTGAAATCTTAACTCTTATGGCTGCCTGGTATTTTTTTCGCCAAGAACACGTTGACTATGCCGTATTTGAGGTGGGTATGGGTGGAACATGGGACGCAACCAACGCTTTACCTCATACAACCGCGATCATCACCTCCTTGGGGTTTGACCATGAAGCTTTTCTCGGATCAACCCTCGTGGAAATTGCAACAAACAAATTTGGAATCATTCCTCATCGCTCTGACACCAACCGTGGAGGCGCCAAAGTGATCTCGGGAAAGCTTCCCGAAGAGCTTCTCTCTTTGCAACGCAACCTCATCGCTCAAAGAGAGTGCATGTGGGAAGAGATTCCTCCAGACTCCTTTTCCGTCGATCATGACTCGTCGGGAGAACCCATCTTTATCCTCCACTCCACCTATGGCACCGCTCCTCTTGCTCTTAAAGGTCCAAGAGCTGTGGAAAACACCTCGATTGCCCTTGGTGCCTTCAAGGCATTGGGATTTGATCCATCATCCCACCTTCATGCACTTTTTGATGTAAAGTGGCCCGGGCGAATGGAGCCGCTCTATTTGGGACAGAGAAAGATCTACCTGTCAGGTGACCATAACCCTTCTGGAGTCGAGAGCCTTTGCAAACTCCTTGAGTACTTTTCTTACCAAACCCTGCACCTCATTGTGGGAGTGGGAAAACGAAAGAACCTCAACGGAATTCTGGCCCCACTTTTTGCGCTTCCGGATGTCAAAATCCATTTGACCGTATCACCCTTTGAGGGTCGCACTCTGGATGAGTATGGTGATTGGCGAGAACTTGCAGCTCACTGTGATCCCTCTCCTGAAAAACTATTGGAGGATGTTGTGGATTTTTCAAATACCAAAGACCTTATCATCGTTACGGGTTCTCTCTATCTCGTGGGAGCCCTACGCCACTACCTGAAAAGCAGATCATCTTCTCCTTCTGGATCCGCGAGCAAATGGTCGAACAGCCCTCCATGATGATCAGCCATTTCGACCATTTTGCCACGTATCAGACGATTACAACCGATTGGGTGTCATCAGACTCGGTGCTGAGAACTTGGATGTCGCTCTTTCAAAACTCACGGATGCTCAATTTGATGTTTCGAGAATCAACGACCATCAACTCTGTCTTCGAAAAGATGAGAACACCGGACTTGCCTTTCTCATTGAAAGAGGAGACGCTCAACCAACAAGTCTCTTGATCTTTCGATATTCTCAACCTTAAAAATAGGGACTATTAGGCAAAGAGAAACTCATTCGACATAAAACAGAAAAATCGAAGAAATTTTGTTGCATAAGAACAATTGCATGAAAACGATTGCCGCAAAACGTTAATTCTCTTGCATTTCGATTGCCGATTCGACAGTGACCAATCATGCAACACCCAGAACTGTGCAAACAACAATAAGTCTGGCACCAACTTTGCTTCTTATGAAGTTGTGCCGAGCTCGTTGTCTCAAAAAATCAACGAAAAGAATTCGGCCAAATCAGTGGGGGACTCTATGAAGACGTTTAAATCATCGACACTTTATTTCCTTTTCATTTTCGCAATTACACTTCTTGTTTCAACTGTCTCTTGTTCTAAAAGAGAGTTTTCTGAATCTGGGCTCAACGCCACTGATTTTGGCGATAATCCCAGTTTGGACGATGATGATGACCATGGTGGCGGCGGTGATGATGATGACAGTGATGATGATGATGATGACGATGTTGACAATCCAGATTCTGGCACCGGTACTCAATTTGAACTTCTCAATCTAGACCCTCTCTCCACAGACGTTGGAGCCACGGTGGCAGTCAAAATTGAAGGTACAGGCTTTGGCAATGACCCCAACCGCATCAAGGTCTACTTCGGAGATCCTGCGGAAAAAGGCAGTCTCGCCAAGATCACCTCGGTCATCGATACTCTTATTGAATGTGAATCTCCCTTCAAAATTTTTCCAGGTGCCTATGTGGTCTCAGTTGCCATCGACGGGACTTTGGCGTCCGTGGAAACTCCGTTTTCCTATACAATTCCAAAGTTCATCAAAGTGGACAAAAAAGGGATCTCACCCAATGTCGGACTTGTCGATGGAGGAACTGAGGTGACGATCACTGGATCCAATTTCCCTATCACTGCACAAGTCGATTTTGGAACTCAAACGGCAACGTGCACAGTTTCTTCAACCACTGAGATCAAATGTACGACCCCTTCAAACTCCAAAGGAACAGTAGATGTCAAAGTCTATGACACTGCTTCGACTCAAAGCTACACAGTCGAATCGGGTTTCACCTATTATGAAGAACTTTCAATCACATCTGTTTCCAATAAGATGACCAATTCCAAGAAAAATCTCTACACTGTGAAAATCTTGGGTTCTAATTTCCAAATTAAAGGCTTTCAAACCCAGGTGCGAATCGATAAAGCCTCACCAAAGAACTGTACCGTCAAAGAAAGTAAGATTGTTTGCAAACGCGTTTCAGGAAATCCTGGTGAATCTTTTTCCGTTTCGGTAAAGATCGATGGCATTGGACGAGTGAAAGAGTCCTCGACGTGGGAGAGTGCACCTGATGACTCTTCCGGTGACGATCCCTCAGATGATCAGAACGGCGACCAGGATGAATTGTAACCGCGTTCTCTCAAAATGGGGAGTTCAATATCTCCACTTCAGGTCTGGGCCACTTCGTCGATCATTGTTCGCCGAAAGGTGATCTCACTTAAATCTATGATTCGCTGCTGAGCCTGATAGTAGATGGTCCCTTCGAGGTACTCTCCCCCGTAGAGGGGGGCACCCGCTGGGACTCCCGTCAATATTTCAAGAGCCTCGTCGATGGTCGAAACAGAGTAGATCGAAAACTCACTGCGTTCAACCGCCTCAACCACCTCACGCTTAAGAACGAGATTCTTCACATTGCGTTCTGGAATGATCACGCCTTGAGTTCCTGTGAGGCCCTTTTGCATGCAGATGTCAAAAAAACCCTCGATCTTCTCGTTCACGCCACCAATGGGTTGAATCTCGCCCAACTGGTTCACCGATCCCGTGATTGCAACATCTTGGCGAATCGGAGCATCGGCCAAACTCGAAAGAATGCAAACAAGCTCGGCCGCAGAGGCACTGTCACCCTCGACCTCCAAATAGACCTGTTCAAAGGTGAGCGTTGCACTGATCCCCACAGCAGTCATCTGACCAAACTTTCCCGATAAAAACCCACTGAGAATGAGAACCCCTTTGCTGTGGACCGATCCACTCAGGTTGGCCTCTCGCTGAATGTCAACCACTCCCTTCCCTCCCGAAAAGGTTCGCGCTGTCACTCGACAGGGTCGCCCAAAAGAAAAATCACCTACGTTGTGGACCGATAAGGCATTGATCTGCCCTACCACACTCCCCTTCAAATCCAATAAAAAAGTCCCCTCATGAAACTCTCTCAACCAACGCTCGTAGGTCAATCGCACACGCTCACGACGAACTTCGATCGCCCCTTCAATGTCGCTCTCTAAAATCTGTTGATGTCCCGCCTTTTTCGCCCAATAGTTGGACTCTCGAACGAGATCATTTAGAAATTGCACCTGCAAACTGATGCGCGCACGATGGTCGGATTCACGAGCCGCATGAACAAGAAGAAGTCCGATGGATTTGGGTGTAACCGGAAGGAGCTTCTCATTTTTACAAAGACGTGCCACAAACTTTGCAAAAGTGGCCACCTCCTCAGCCCCTCGATTGACATCTTCTGCAAACTCACACTTCACCTTAAAGATTTTTGGAAAATCTTCCTCAAACTGGTGAAGCACGTAGTGATTCCTTGGCGAGCCGATCAAGATCACTTTGACATTGAGTGGAATGGGATTAGGTTTGATGGCCACTGTGGAAAAACCAAAATACTCCGACGCCTCTTCCAAAAGGAGAACACGCGATTTCAATGATCTCTTCAGAGCTTCCCACGCCAATGGATAACGAAAGAGATCATTGACGTGCAGAATAAGATACCCACCATTGGCTTTGAGGAGCGAACCACATCGAATGTCATTAAAATCAGAGTAGGCCAAGCCCAACTGAAAACGTCGCTCCACTCGACCCACAAGATTGGCATAAGTTGGAAAGGTCTCTTCAATTACAGGAGCCCCTTGCCCCTCCTCATTGTTGACCACCACATTGACTTGATATCGACGAAGCCCATTCATCGATGCCACCAGAGCCTGAAACTTCTTGGCCGCACGCTCTGACGGTAAAAAATCTCCAAAGTGAATCACAATGTCTTTGGCAACTTCGTCAAGATAGGTTTGAACTCCACCATCACCCTCAAACGTTTCGCGAAGGCGAGCCAGCGAGACTTCCAAAAGCTGCTGGATATTTTGTTCATCAAGCTCGCGAAACCTCTCATTGTATTTAAGATCAAGTTGATGAGAGCTGATATGAAACTCACGAATGGTCCTTTGAAAGTCCTTAAGCTTTTGAAAGATCTTCTCGCGATCTGTTTCAGGCAGAGCATCGATCTCCTCATCCGATAAGGGCGCCCCACCTCGCATCGGCGTCATCGAAATCCCCATCTGCCCTACACGAAGTTCAATCCCTCTCTCCTTGGCTTTGCCCCCAAGCTCGCCAAACATCTTGGACCGCAACTCCTCGCGCTCTTCGATGAGCTTCGATTTGGTCTCAATGTACTCAGAGCTCTCGAAAATACGAGGAATTGCAATCTTGAGGTCTTCCACCATTTTGGCCATCTGATCTCTCAACTCGATGGCAAGTCCCGGCCTCAGAAAGAGATAGTGTGGCTGACTTGGGTCTTTGAAGTTGTTTACAAAACAGAGATCTTGGGGAACAGCACGTACCTTAGCCTCATTTTGAACAATCTCCTTCACCCAGGTGGTACGACCAGTTCCGGGAGCTCCACTGACGAAGATGTTGAATCCCGAAGAGTCCATTTCAAGACCAAATTGAAGTGATCGAATGGCTCGCTCTTGACCGAGCGGAAGTGAAGCTACTGAAAGTTCCGAAGTATCTTTAAAGGTCAAGCCACGAAGATCAATCTCAGGAACCAAACTCCTTGCATTGAGCTTTCGACCACCGATTCGATCAAAAAGCGTTCCATCTTGGTTTCGGTCCTTTTTCATCGATTCCTCTCTTTGTCTGATGTTTCAAAAGGCAAACTGATTGGTGGACCCTGTGCTACGAACTCTTTCCCAAATGTGGATGAAGAACCCAGATGGGAGCCTCCGAGGAGCGAATCACATGCCGTGTGGTGCTTCCAAGTAATACAGATGCAGAAGCTCCACTTCGTGAAGCCAGCGCCACAAGGTTCATCTTCTCTTTTTTTATGAAGTTGCAGATCAAATCAGCTGTTCGACCAAGTTTAGTTTCACCCACAACCTCCGTAGAAACGCCCTGACTGATCGCCCACTGAGCCCACTCGTTGAGTAAAGAAAGCTCTCTTTTTCTCCCCTCCTCCACAAATTCCGGCGACATACTGATTCCTTCGGAAAGGGCCAGTGGCGGCATCGGTGGTGCAAAATGGTGAAAGAGAAAGAGTTTGCTCTTGAGAACTTTAAGTTGGGAGATCACAAGATGAAAGGCGTATCGAGATTCAGCGCTCAAATCTGTTGAAAAAAGAACACGCTTAAAATTCTTCATCGCAACGGTTTTGGGATTGGTGATAAATAGAGGCGCTGGGGAGTGGAGCATGAGCGTTTCGGTAAAACTTCCCAAAAGAAAACGAGAGAGTCCCTTTCGAGCAGCCGTTGAAAGAGCCACAACGTCAGGCGTTCGACTCTCAACATAGTCATTGACCGCTTCCACAACACTTCGGATTGAAGGCGGAACGTTGGGTTTGGTTTCCAAAATGGTCGGCGTGTCACGAAGACCTGGTAATGAAAGCCCTTTAAGAAGTCGCTTGAATCTTTTACGAGAAACCTCATGATGATCGCCATAAACTTGTGGAGAAGAGTCCCACTGGGAGTTATCAACAACATAGACTGGTTCAATGTCGACTTCACAACCCAAGGTAAAGGCTTTGAGATGAGTCGCCATGGCTTTGATATGATCACGATCCTCTGTGTCTACATCCACACACCACAGAATCGTCGTAAGCCTTCTTAACCGATCATTGATTTTGATTGCCTCTTCCATCGTTTCACCTCGTTCGCTTAAGAGTTTGTTGATGGGGGCAGGTCACACAAAAATACCCAATGCTTGAGCCAATCTAATCCATCGATGATCAGTGTCAACCAGTCTTGGTGGACCCATGATCTCTTGAAGTGGAACCTGTTCCACTCTCCCACGACGATAGACAACTGCACTCCCCCAGGCCCCCTGCGCCACAATCTGCGCGATCATTGCTCCCATCGTCATCGTGAGAAACCGATCCGTCGTTGTGGGATTTCGACTCCTTTGCAGGTGCCCTAAAACCACGTGGCGTGCCTCCCAACCCGTTTCGATCTCAAGCCACCGGGCCAAATGCTCTGAAATTCCTCCAAGTCGATCTCGCTCTGGGCTTCCAGCCACATGGAAGGCCACGGTGGGATCCTCGCCCTCGGCGTGAGCGCCCTCAGAGACTGCAAGCACCAGCCCTCTTTGCCCCTCGTCCTGCTTCTTTTTAAGAAAAGCTAACAATTGGTCCCGTCGAAATGGTCTCTCTGGAATCAAAATGGCGTCGGCATAACCAGCAAGTCCTCCACCCAATGCCATCCAGCCCGCAGTTCTCCCCATCGTCTCAAGAACAATGATACGTCCATGGGCATTGGCTGTGGCTCGCAGAGAATCGATCGACTCACTGATGACCGAACATGCGGTGTCAAAACCAAAAGTAATTTCGGTACCTGATAGATCATTGTCAATGGTCTTGGGTGCTCCCACAATTTTGATTCGATCCAGGCAGGGCCGAAGTCCTCGAAAGGTCCCATCTCCTCCAGCCGCGACAAGGCCATCGACCTTCAACTCCGCATACTTTTGACAGAACTCCTCTTCTCTCCCTTCGGTTCCACATCGATTGGTCGTACCAAGAAGAGTTCCTGCCTCACCATGAATTCCATTCACATCAGACCATTTCAGACTTCGAAAACGTCCTTCAAAGACACCCAGAAAACCATCTTCGATCCCGATCACTTCATGCCCCCTGAACAGAAGCGCCTTGGTCACAGACTCAATGATCCCATTGAGCCCAGGAGCATCACCACCTCCTGTCAAAATACCTATTCTCACGTGGCCTCCTTTTCTTAGGACTCTCCCCGTTGGGCATCACCCCGAGGACGACGAATCACTCCTTTTGCCTTCGTAAAGATCCTCCCTAAATCGTCTGAAATGCCAAGAAGAGCTGGGAAGATAATTGTGGTCAAAATTGCGCCAAAAAAGACTCCCCATCCAAGTGCAAGCGCAATGGGAACTACAAATGGATCCAGCCCGCCCCAACCGTAAGCGGTAGGAAGAATTCCAAAGGTGGTCGTCACCGACGTCAAGAAGATCGGTCTGAGTCGCACTCGACCCGCCTCCATGATGCTTCTCTTAAAATCGACACCTGATTTCCGTTGTGTGTTGACAAAGTCAATGAAGACAATGGCATTGTTGACCACAACTCCAGCAAGCGCCACAGCGCCAATCATTCCCAGAAAGGTAAAGGGAAGGCCATGCAGATAGAAGGTCCATACGGTGGAGAGAAGCCCTAGTGGAATCGTCAAGAGAACAAGAACGGGTTGAAGAAGATTTCCAAAACTCAAAATCAAGATGAGAGCAATACCAAAATTGGCAAGCAAGAAAGCTCTCTTGAGCGAGGCCATCGACTCTTCGGTATCCTCATTTTCTCCAAGCAGATGGATCCCAAGTCCTGGAAATTTTTCCTTGAGATGCGGAATTAGACTCTTGACCTTTCCTGCAACCAACGTGGCACTTGCAACCTTGGTGTCAACATCCCCTGTGATGCGAACCTGTCGCTGATATCCCTCATGCTCGTAAACTGCGATTCCCCGACTTCTCTCAAACTCTACGACTCGAGATAGAGGGATCAAAGCTCCTCTTGGATTGGGCACCTGTAGGTGATTGAGTTCATCCTCACTTCCACGCTCCTCCTTAGGAAGAGAGACCCGAACGTCCACCTCTTCATCGAGCTCCTTGATGGTGGTGGCCACAAGTCCTTCGTAGGCCGCACGCACAGTTGTACCAATGGATGCCACGCTCAAACCTGCGGCAGCAGCCTCATCGCCAATCACCTTGAGATGAATCTCCTCCTTACCCTCTGTGTAGTTGTTGCTAAGATCAGAAACCCCAGGAATCTTAGAGACAAACTTCTCAATCAATTCAACTCCCTTAAGCATCTCGACATAGTTCTTCGATCGCACTCCTATGTTGACCGGTTTTCCGGTGGGTGGTCCGCCACTGGGTCGAGCAAAATGGATCTGCTTGATCCCAGGAGGAGTCCCCACCTTCTCTCGAATCTCTTCGATGATCTGCTTAGCTGTGCGAGAACGATTTTGCCCTGGAGTGAGATAAATGTCGATCTGAGCTATGTCGTTGCTCATTTTCGGTGCAGGATCATTGTGATCAGCTCTTTGAAATCCGATCTTGGCCACGTAGTCATTGAGCTCTTCTTTCGGTAGAGCTGCAATGGCCTCTTCAATTGGTCTAATCCGCTTTGAGGTCTCATCGAGAGAGGTCCCTATGGGCATCTCCACATTGACTTGAAAAAACTCGATCAGATCATCAGGAAAGAGAACCATCTGCATCTTGTTCTTAACAACAAAGATCGTGGCCCCAATGACACCAAAGAGCATAACCAAAACACCATAACGAAATCGAATTACATACTCGAGCAAGAAGAGGTAAGACGGAACCGCCCATCTCTCCCAAATCACCTCAACCACATTCAAAATCTTGAAGATTCCGGATCGACGCGGGATTGGGTCTACGGGTCTCACCCATTTCCCAACATGATAGGGTAAGACAAAAAAACACTCATAAAGGCTGATTAAAAGAGCCAAGATCACACCCATAGGAATGTACTTGATGAATTTTCCCATAATCCCCGACATGAACATGAGAGGCAAGAACGCCAGCATCGTTGTGGCAACGGAAGCCACCACGGGCAACCAGACCTGTTGAGTGCCACGAATGGCCGCCTCTTGAGGATCGACTCCCTCTTGAATCAGACGAGTTGCATTCTCGGTCACAACGATCGCATCATCGACCAACATTCCCACCACAATAATGAGACCCATCATGGAGATCAGACTCAAACTGATGTCCAGAGAGTTGAAGATGATGATTGCTCCCAAGAAAGAAAAAGGGATTCCAAATCCGGCGATCAAAGCGTTGCGCCACGGAAGGAGCACAGAGAGCAGGACCACAACCAAGATTAAGCCAATCACCAAATTGTTAGATAAGACATTGAGCCTTCGACGAACAAAATACGACATGTCATTGATGTAACTTGCCTTAAGACCCGCGTGAAGCGTTGGCAAAACCTGATCGATCCTCTCTTTCAAACGATCCACCAGATGAATCAGGTCGGCCTTCTCTTTTTTAAGAACAATCAGGTTGATGGCACTCTTTCCATTGGCTCTCACGTAGTTCTTACGTTTTTCAAATCCACGTGTGACCTGTGCGACATCTTTCACTCGAATCGGCTCAGCCAACTCATTGGCTCGCACCACCGTCTCTTCTATGTCAGAGACACCCTTAAAATCTCCAACCGTTCGAATGATGAGCTCCTCACCACGAATGGAGGACCCCTCCATGGTACCTGCTGGAATGGAAACATTTTGAGTCTGAAGAGCCGTCACAAGTTCATTGAGCGAGACGTGATGGATGCGCAGTTTTTCAGGCTCAGCCTCGACCTTCATCTCAAAGTCTCGAAGACCAAAAAAATCGACTCGGGCCACCTCGGAGATTGCTTCAATCTCCTCTTCGAGGCGTTTTGCGCTTGTACGAAGCTCCTCCTCAGAGAGTTCTCCTGCAACGGACACTTCAATGACCGGTTGCAACCCGCTCTCAAGAGCGGTCACCACGGGATCTTCAGCTCCTTCAGGAAGATCTTGAAATCGTTCCACCACATCTTGAATGTCCGACTTGGCATCATCAACGGTGGTCTGATCCATATCCAATTGAAGGAGTATGACACTTATACCTTCACTGGATGCCGACATCATCTTTTTGATCCCCTCGATCTCCTTGAGATCCTGCTCTAAGGGATTGGTGATCAACTTTTCTGTCTCTTCGGCCGAGGCCCCAGGGTAGATGGTCTCTATTTTAACGACGTCCCAACTGATGTTAGGAAAAGCTTCACGCCTCAAATGGACAAGCGACAAAATACCCACGACGACGATGGCCACTGTGGTCAAATCTGCGAAGAGTCCATATTTTCCAAAGTAGGCGATCAATCGATTCATATCGACTCAGCAGTTTTTAATTTGTAGGCATCCATGAGCTTCTCAAGATAGACATTGAGATCCCCAGAATAGCGTTTGACCTTCCAAGCAAGAAGACGACTCTCCATGAGAGAACCAAAAAGGTTGAGTTCCGCCACCGTCACCTCATCACCAGCCTGAATCACATTGAGAAGCGGAATCTGTCCGTTACGAAAACGGACCTCTTCAAGACGAAGACGCTGTCGCTGATTCTTGAGAGCCTCCTCCCACTTTGAAATCTTAGAGACCACTCGATGCAGATTGAGGCACGTGTTGATCCAGACCGTTTCCACTTGACTCCTTGCCTGTGTCAATTGGGCTTCGGCCTTCATGACCTCTCCCAATTGGTTGTGAACCTGAGCCCGTTCCGCATAAAAGCTGAGCGGCATCGAAAACTTAAGGCCGACGGAGTGGCTGGGATGCTCCGAAGAGCTCACCTCTCCCCAAGCGGTCCCATAATTTCCTTGGTCGATTCCGTTGAGTGAAGAGGCCAACTCCAAACTCAAACTTGGTCTCATGCTCCCTTGGGCCGCTTTCAAATCGCCCTTTCCCTTTTCAAGCAGGAGCTCTTTGGCGCGTATCATCGCCGTTTGAGGTGAAGAGGAGATCCTGTCTGGGGATCCGCAGGTCACCAATGCGCCTCGGATCGGTTCGTCAATTCCCATTGGAACTTGAGTTGGATCGACCTTCATCCACTCTGAAGGAAGTTTCAAACCCAAAACGAGAGATCTCCAAAGATCTCCAATATTTTGAACTGAGTCAGACCACTGCGCCTGCGTCTGAAGAAGAGCGCTCTGCACCTGAAGAAGATCGGGGCGTTCTGCTGTCCCTCTCTTAAGCTTGAGGGCCGTAATCTCAACCAGACGCTCTCTGCGTTTCACATTGGAAAGAGCTGCACGACTGCTGGCCTGCGCGTACCATGCTTTGTAAAAGATCTCAATGAGCCCCAATCCCCACTCGGCGACCGCGTGGTCAAAGCTCTCCTTTGCGGCACGGGTGGCGAGACTTCCCCCCTCTTTTTTCAAACGGGAGTCGCCCCCAAAGGCATCTCTCCATAGAGCCTGAGAGATCGCCACCGTCGTCTTTGCTTCGAAATTCGGGGTGGAACTCCAGGCTGTTTCTGACTCTTTAAACTCGACGGACAGAGCGGTTCCCGTTGAAAAGTAGGTGGCCACCCCCAAAGAGTAGGTCGTCGCACGGGCTTTCGGCATGAAGCTGTAGATCTGTTCGTTTTGGTTGTCACCGTAGCTTACTCCGACGGACAATTGAAGATCGTAGGGTGCAAGTGCGCCCATTTGAGCCACCTCAATCTGGGGTTTCAATGCCAGTACTTGACGAAATTGATCATCCCCTTGAAGTGCATACCCAAGCACGACATCGAGTGTAACCTTTCGCTCTGGGAGTTGATCAAAAGCTTTATGAAGAGTCGAACCTTGCGCCGTAGAGGTCCAACAAACCCATGGGATCACTAAAATAAAACAGCACGCCCTCTTCACTGCAGCCCTCACGGCCGAGCTCACAACGACCTCACTGTGCACGAGCGTGCACCCAACAAAATGCCTCCGATGGTTCATAGATGCTACCTCAAAATCGGCACTTCCTGCATCCTCTCAAAACAGAAGACCCATCGCAAGGAAAAGAGCCAGAGGGATCAATTTATTGCCATACCGCATAAAAGTGTTCAATCGTATTGAAAACGGACCTCCAGTCGACTAAATTGACCCTCTCATTTCCCAATAACGAGGAGCTTGTTGTGGCAAAGAAGAAGGGTAAAATTCGAATCATCACGTTGGAATGTACGGAGGCTCGAAAAGAGGGGAAACCTCCTTCACGCTACACGACTTCAAAAAACAGTCAGACTCATCCTGAACGCCTCGAAAAGAAGAAGTACAACCCTTTTCTGAAAAGACATACAGTCCACAAAGAACTCAAGTAGAGTAAGGGTGCCAAGTAAGGGTGCCAGGCGTATTTTTCGGATGCACAGCATCCGAAAAATACGCCTGGCACCCTTTAGAGTTGATAGGCCTGCCCGAGATGGGGAATTTCGACATTCAGACCCAAAGTATCTTTGACCTTGAGCCGAAGAGCATCCAGAGCCGAGGCTTCTCCATGAACCAAGAAGATCTTTTGTGGTCGAAATGAATCGGTGCAACTTGAGCCCAACCACCTCATGAGATCCTTCTGGTCTGCATGAGCCGAAAGCCCATCGATTTGGTAAACCTGCGCCATGATGGGAACGTACTCCCCGTGGATCTTGAGCTCACGCGTCCCTGAGAACAATGTATGCCCACGAGTTCCTGCCGCTTGATAACCTACAAGGAGAATCACGGTTTTGGGGTCTCCCGCAAAAGCTCGGATGTGATGAAGAATTCTTCCTCCTGTGAGCATTCCACTTGCTGATATAATGACCATAGGGCCACGCTTTCGATTGAGCTCAATGGACTCCTCGGGAGTTCTCACAAACTTCGCGATCTTCTGAACCTCCGCAAACTCATCGGCCGTCAGCTTATGCTCATCGGAGTGATTGAGAAAAAGAGTGGTCACATCCGTTGCCATCGGGCTGTTTATGAAGAGAGGAACCCGAAGCGATGGATCACTCTGAAAGATACGATAAAGGAGATAGAGCAAGGTTTGAGCCCTACCTACCGCAAACGCCGGGATCAGAAGGACGGAACGATCTCTCTGAACTTGCTTGAGCAGCTTTTGAACAAAACCCGACAAATCCTGATCTTTATGACCGCGATCCCCGTAAGTGGACTCCATCACCACATAATCACATTGGGCACAAGGCACAGGAGAGGTCATCAGCACATCATTGAACCTTCCAATGTCACCAGAAAAGATGATCCGCTTTCCGCTTGCTTTGACCACCACACTGGCAGCCCCCAAAATGTGCCCCGCTTCGCAATACTCAAACTCGATGTCCCCCACCCTCCACCTTTCAGAAAGAGCCTTCACCTTAAAAAAATGAAGTGAGGACTCAGCCTCCGCTTGTGTGTAGAGGGGTTTTGCTGGGTGATGTTTTGAAAAACCTTTACGATTGCTGTATCGGGCCTCTTCTTCTTGAATGTAGCCACTGTCAGACAGTAAGATTCCACTAAGATCCCGCGTTGGTTCTGTGGCAAAGATCTCGCCCTCAAAGCCCTGAGTGACAAGACGAGGAATGTACCCACTGTGATCCAAATGGGCATGGGTCAAAACAATTGCATCAATGGTTCGAGGATCTACAGGAAATTTCTCCCAATTCTTTAAACGCAACTCCTTAAGCCCTTGAAACAGTCCACAATCAATGAGAACTCGAGTCCCTCCACTTTCAATGAGATACTTTGATCCGGTTACGGTCCCTGCTCCTCCGAGGAAGTGAAGGGTCACTTGGTTCTGTGTAGAGCCTGTGAAGTTGTTGGACACGATTGACACCCCTCCTCAATTTGACTTAAACCAACCACGCTGAAATAATGGCTGTGTTGTTTGCGAACTTTTTCCCTACCGGAAATATTGTGAAATGTCCAATTTTGTAGCCTTTCGCCTTCTTCTTCTCAGTCTTCTGCTTCTGACTGTGGTCTACGGTATGTATTACATGAGGACCAATGGACTTCGTCAACTTCAAGTTGTCTTTGACGAATCACATCAGCAGCAAGACACGGCAGAGAAAATCTTGCGCTCTCACTTGAACTGGTGTGACACGCGAGTCCAATCTCTTCAGTTTAAAGATGAACTTAAAATTGAGGAGGATCGCCTTGAGTGGTTTCGCACCCTCCCTGACCGAAAGAAAATTGTCTCCTCAAAGGTTGAAGAGTGGTTTGGTCGCAACTGCACATTGAAGGTTACAATGAAGGAGTACCATACAGTTGAAGCCGAAGATCTCTCTCCGATCTTGCGGGTCACTTTCATCAATGGCACTTCGGGGACCTTTTTCGTAACCGATGACCAGACCTATGGCTGGCGCGGTGAACGCTTTGATTCTGAGCAATTGACTGCGGCACTTAAGGACCTGATCGCCATCATCCAAACCAAGTCCCCCTGACAAAGAAATCTTCATAGACTCCTCTCTCAAAGTATGTTTCGATGTTCGTATGCATTTCTTAAAATCTCTTTCTCTTACAATTTTTTTGTTATCGCTTTCTCTCTTATCTTGTTCCTCACCTGAAAAAGCCTCGGAATCTACGGAGGTCGAAGGCCTTATCTCAACATTTAAAGAGGCCATCACGATGAGTCTCAGATTTCAGCAAGAGTTTCCAGAGGCAGAAACCAAAGTTCAGGCTGATCTCGAACGTGACTTTGTGGAGTTTGAAGGGAATCGACTCCTACCTGCCTTTGAACGATCTGTGGAGATTCTGACAAAGAAGGATTCCAAAACGGTCTATTTCGATCTATTGGACCAGATGATTCAACTGATTTTGGAATACCAGGGGGGCGATAGTGGACCCTTTCGTCATGGGCTTGCTCGTGTCTATAGAAGAGTTCCTGATGCCGTTGAAAAGAGTTACGGCTCTCTTACACTTTCCCAAAAAGTTCGCCTCTATGAAACTTTGCATCGCGGATGGAAGGAGATGGTGCGAGATGAACTTCTCAACGAGTGGACCATTGAGCTGAGTCAAAGACTTGAAAAGCTAAGACCGTAACCCTAAGCCAAGTTCCCTAAGCCAATTTAGTTCCACATGCTGATTATGTCTTGGTGCTTTCAGCATGGGGCGCGTGGCTCGATTTCTCAAGACGTTCAATCTTATGAGAAAGCCTCTCAAGTTCATGGACGATCTTGCGATACTGAGCCAATGTCTCCTGCTCTGACTCAACGTACTCCTCTCGAGTGTAGGCAAAGAGGATTGAGACCACAAGACCAAAAAAACCAACGAAGAGCCCCACTCCTGTAATGATCAACACCGTTGCAATGATTCGACCCTGAGGCGTAACGGGTACAACATCCCCATAACCTACTGTTGTCACCGAAACCAGACCCCACCAAAGCGCATCCCAAAAGGAGGTGACATTGGGATTCAGGCCACTTTCGAAATAGTAAAAGAGGCTCACCGCAACCAGCAACGTGGCATTTCCAATCAGGACAATGTAGGTCAAAAGAGGTGTGTAAAGAACCTTGAGCAAAAGGCGTGTGTAATGGCCCAAATGGTGAATCGGAGAGAAGTGTTTCACATTGCGCACTCCCTTATTGGTAGACTGTAAAACAGTCGAGATCTTTCCAAGTGCCATTCACGTTCAGCTTTGGAGTTGTGCGACCCTGAATGGTCAACACCCGAGAGCCATCTTTGGCAATCCGAAAGTAGAGAGGGTCTACAATCTTAGAAATGATCCAACTGGAGGGCTTCATTCGTACCATAACAGCCGGATTCCCGTTCCAACTCTCTTCGTTTATCTTTGAAAATTCAAATCCCACGGTTTCGACTCGGTCAAACACCCCCCACCGCACTCGAATCGAATTTCCTTTCATCAGATCAGCCCAATTGCCTTGCAGCACAGGCATGATCGTCGGGCCCGCAGCAAAAATTCCCTCAGCGGCCTCATCATCCTTCTTGGTCTTTCCCTCTTTGGTGTAGGTAAAATAGATGCGCCCCTCTTTCACCACCATCGATCCACTTGAGCCTAACTGCTTGTTCTCCTCAGTAAACTCAAAGATTTGACTCCCCTTCAGAACCGCCCGTTGATCGACCACAACCTGCCCTTGAGGATCCGTGTAACTCATAAGTGCCTCAATTCGACCATCCTCCAGAGACTTCTCAGTTCGTGAAAATCGAAAGAGCGGTGACTCTTGCTCCTTTTCCGATTTGTAAAGAGTTGCCGTCAACGTCCACCCCTTTTGAACACCTAAAATACAAAGTAACAAAACCAACAACTTCATGGTCTACATCTCCAAAAAAGCCCCATCGGGAGCTGGTTTCAACCCGTTAAGGACCCTATAGCTCGTAACGAATCAAATACGACATATCTTATTTGTTCTTTTCGCTCAAATTCAATTTGAGCGAAAAATCCCTACGCAATAGATGTCGCATTTGATTCGTTACGGGGCTATATTTTGCTTGGCAGCCAAGCTCCTTGTCAATGAACCCGACGCAGTATATAGTGCTTGGCGCGAAACCTGCTTTCGAGTGAATTTGCATAAGTTTTTCTCATACCGAGGCGAGCCGACGAAGGGCTGGCCAGAGGCGCTAACTCGAGGAGGCTCAACAAAGGTATAAGGAAAACTTATGACAAATTCACCGGAATGAGGTTTCGCGCCAAGCACTAGAATGACCATAGGAACCCTGATCTGAAACTAGAAATGGAGACACAAAGGTACTTCCCAGGACAGATTTGGGCTGGAGAGGAAGAGGGAGTGAAGCGCATTTCAAAACATCTCGCAGAGGCCGGTTACTGCTCACGCAGAGAGGCCGACGACTGGATCGAAAAGGGTTGGGTGTTCGTCAATGGGGTGAGAGCAATATTGGGGCAAAAGGTCTCAGAGGAGGACGAGGTGACCTTGGATCAGAAGGCGCAACGCGACCGCTCTTCCAAGAGGACGATTTTGCTCCACAAACCCGTGGGGTTTGTCTCATCGCAGCCGGAGAAGGATTACCGCCCGGCCATCACATTGTTGACCTTTGAGAATCACTCCCGCATCGCTTCACAACCTCCTCCCAAATCATCCCGAGAGATTCAAAAGGACATGGCTGTGGCTGGGAGATTGGACATCGACTCTCGGGGTCTTCTCGTATTTACTCAAGATGGCCATCTTGCAAAGATGCTCATCGGACCCAACTCCACCATCGAAAAGGAGTACCATGTGAGGTTTGAGGGCCAGGTTGAGGAGAATCAACTCAAGCTTTTGCGCCACGGTCTTTCACTGGACGATCAGCCTCTCAAGCCGGCAAAGGTCACTCTTTTGGAACCTGGACTTCTGCGATTTGTCCTGATCGAAGGGAAAAAACGTCAAATTCGAAGAATGTGCGAGGCCGTCGGGCTCAGAGTGGTCGATCTTAAACGTGTTCGAATCGGAAATGTGCTCTTGGGAAGCCTTGAAGAGGGGCGTTGGAGGTACCTTCAACCCTCGGAACACTTTTGATTCCGTTGCTTTTAGCGTTTGTTGAGATTAACTTGAGGTATATCTGAAAGGAGTTCCTATGCAAAAAAAATGGAAAAAAATCCCCGTTGAGGAGTTCACCAGTCCAAGCCCCCTCACCGTTTCAGAAAATGAAAATCTTGAAGGCATTCGAAAATTGATGCGCGACAATGGAATTCGCCATATTCCCGTGGTTCGAGGAAAAGAGCTCGTAGGTATCATCAGCGATCGAGATGTGAAACTTGCCACAACGTTCAATCAATCCACGACCCTTAAAGCATCAGACATCATGACTCCAGACCCCTACACGGTCTCACCCGAAACCTCTTTGGATGAAGTTGCCTTTGAGATGTCTGCCCACAAGTATGGCTGTGCCATCGTTCAAGACGAGCAGGGTGAGGTTGTCGGCGTATTTACCTCAACCGATGCACTCAATGCGATCATTGAAATTGTGCGTGGCGAGGTTTGATCCTCAAGGAGCTCTGAAGGATGCTGGAACTTGTCGACCTCAAACCGGACCCGTTTCAACAATTTCAGCTCTGGTTCGATGAGGCCAGTGGCAAGAGACCTCAATATTATGGATTTGGCCACTTCTTGTGGTTGACACTCTGGAGATGGGTCCGCCTTCTTGCCTCTTGTGCCTATCCCGAAGCTGTGATTGATCGCACTCGATCTATGACTCTCTCAACCTGCTCAATGGTCGGACAACCCTCATCTCGAGTGGTCCTACTCAAACATCACGATCAAAATGGATTTGTCTTTTACACGAATTACAAGAGTCAAAAGTCGCTCGACCTCTGTTTAAACCCAAGGGCCGCTCTTCTCTTTCATTGGCCCCACCCCGAACGGCAAATTCGAATCGAAGGAGTTGTCGAGAGGGTTTCACCTCAGATGTCTCAAAATTATTGGAAGAGCCGAGACCGGGGAAGTCAACTGGGTGGGGTGGCCTCACCGCAGAGCTCGAAAATAGAAAGTCGACAGTGGCTCGAAGATGAAGTTGCCGAACTGCAAAAGAAATTCGCAAACAAGGAGATCCCATGTCCATCCCATTGGGGAGGGTATCGACTCATCCCCCATCGATTCGAATTCTGGGAGGCCCGCCCCAGTCGTCTGCACGACCGCTTTGTTTACGAATCCAGTGAAGCGCTTCAAAAATGGAGCATCCATCGCTTGGCTCCCTAGTGCAGAAAAACCTGATCCTTGGGCACTAGGCTGTCTCAGATTCCGCTACGTCAGACGATTCATCACTTGTTTGAAGGTACTTTTCGATCCGAGAACGAAGATCATCAAACTTGAAGGGCTTTAGAAGGAAATCCGTGACGCCTCCCTGAACAGCCCTCTCAACTGTGGTTTTTTCCATGTGACCGGTGATCATGATAAAAGGGATTTGGCCTTGCCCAAGTTGCCTCACAAAGGAGAGGAGATCCAGTCCGTTCATGCCTGGCATCTTGTAGTCAGAGACAATCACATCGATTTTGGTTCCTGAACTTAACTTCATTTTGGCATGAAGCCCTGTGGAGGCCTGAAGAACATTGTACCCCTCTTTGGTCAACCGAATTTCCAGTTGGTGCCGAAGAAGGCTTTCATCATCGACCACAAGAATTGTTGGAAGTTTCTTTGCGACTCCCATACAACTAGACTCCCTCTTGTACAAAGGATCGCAATGCACTCGCCGCAAAACTTTCGCTGACTCCCACGCAGTCAAACCTACAACCCATAAACGTTCCTCATCGCAAATTCTGATCGTTTTGTATCAGAATCGCTCATCAAAAGTTTTTCAAAATCCTAGACTTTAGGATAGCTGACAAAATTATGAAGATCAACTCACATTCCCAAAACGAAACATGGTCACAAAAAAAATCTTAGTCTTAAGTCGAGATATATCTTATCCCATGATGGACGAATACAAAAGACTAGCCTAGCGATCCTCTTTTTTGAATACTGGGGATGTCTTTATTATTGGATCATTCTTGAAAGGGGATTACCAGTATGGCTGTTGTATCGATCATAAACCAAAAGGGCGGGGTTGCAAAGACGACGACATCCGTAAACATCGCTGCTTCCTGGAGCAGCACAGGACGAAAGGTCCTCTTGATCGACCTTGATCCACAGGCTTCGGCCACAAGATCCATCTTTGGTGAAGAAGAGTTCGAGAAGACCATATTTGATGTCTTTATCAACCGACTCCCCCCCGAAGAAGCTGTTGTGCGTTCCAAAGTTTTTTCGATTGATGTCATCCCTTCAGAGATTCTCCTCAGTGGTGTCGACATTCAAATCGCAGCCCATTTCGGCCGAGAAAAGATCTTAAAAAACAAGATCGATGGCATTCGAAAGAAATATGATGCAGTCATCATTGATTGCGCTCCCTCGCTGGGACTCCTCACCATCAATGCCTTGATGGCTTCACGAGACATCATCATACCGATCTGCCCTGAATATTTCTCTCTCAAAGGCATTGAACTCATTCTTGAAACCCTCAAGAATCTTCGTATCGGTCTAGGTCATAAAGTGCATGTTCGTGGCATTGTGATCTCACGATATCGAGACCGAAAGATTGCCAAATCCACAATTGATGAGATCCGCCAAGCTTACGGGCTAAAGATATTTGAAAGCTACATCCCTGACAACATAGCCGTCGAAGAGGCCCATCACAAACACCTGCCTGTGATCGACCATGCTCCATTGAGCGGAGCTGCAAAGGCCTTTCATGCACTTGCTGAGGAGACTTGGGCATGAAAAAGAACCCTCTTTTCATTGACTCAACCAAGTTTCAAGGTGATACAATTGTGACAGTTGTTGAGATCAGCAATGTCCCCATGCAATCGGGAGATAGCCTTTTTGTGAAAACCAAACAGGAAGGCGAAGAGGAACAGGTCACCCACCTTGTCCCTCATGATGATGGATATTGGAGAAGTCAGCTTCACCTTCTTCATCAACAACCTCTCCGATACCACTTCTTTTTGATACGCGACAATCGAATTGTTGAGACCACTGCGCAAAAGAGCTGCATGGCAAGCTATCTTCTGCAAGAACGCTGGCCCGATTCGGAGGATAACTTCAACACTTCTGTGCCTCAGCTCAAGAGTCTTTCACCCTTTGATGAGGCTCTTGCCCGATTTCACGAACGCATTGGACGCTGTAGATAAGTTTTCGGATTTTCGGTGAGATAATTCCGACGACGGTTCGGACGCCAAACGCGAATGTTCTCACCTAATTGGATCCCCCGGCAAAGCCGGGGGGTTTGAAAGACGTGAGCCGCTCAAAGCGGCTTAAATTGGGGCCGCTCCCAAGCGGCCATACCGCCTAA
>JACTMU010000085.1:0-38634 GCA_014584465.1 Pseudomonadota bacterium
GATTCCTTTTTTTGTAACTTCGTAACGATGGGTTTTGTTCACTTTTTTAATGATCCCATGTGTTTTAAGTATTTTTAGAAGACGACTTGTTTTTGATGATTTTTTTTATCTTGTTCTTGGTCGGATTCTTTATAAAGATTTACCCGAATATCTTTGTTACGAAACCCATTGATATGGAACTTACCATTAATGATGACTTGTAGAATTTCTCTATCTTCTGATACCCAACTTTCATTCTGGTAAGTGTGGGTTGAATAAGGTTAATGAAATTTTCTTGTACATTGGTTAGAGCTAAAGCTTCAGCATAATGTTCAACAATTCGAGTAGAAACCTCAGCTAATGAAGTGGAATGTCTGATAATCTTATCTACCGATTTGAAAATGGTAGGCGAGGAAAAATCCAAAGAACTTTTTGAGAAATCAGAAGAAATAAAAAAATGCTTTATGCCTTTATCCAAAAGCTGAAGACTGGAGACTGAAATCTGTACCTTCGCCGTGGTGTCTTGGTGCGACATGTCAGGGCTCCCCTCCCCGACCATGAGAGGGAGGCCATCAATTTGTATCTTAAGAGTCTATCGACAGTGGTCCGAACTTCCATCACGGACAACTTCGTCTCTTTTGACTGATCTTTAGACTGGGCGCAAACAAGGTATCAATGAAAGTTCTGATCCAAAGAACCAGAGAAAGAGCAGGGCCACCTTTTTGACTCAAAAAGATGGCCTTCAAAAAGTTTTCCAAGCAACAGCTATTGCGCCGTAGGTAGAATTGAAAGAATCTGTTCGTAATCGCTACTGCTGTGAAAGCTAACAATACTATTAAAATTACTAATGTATTTTCGCAACATCTCAATTTCAACTTTCATCGCTGCGGTCATGGCCGGTGTTTCCTCATCTTCAAGACGAGGCAACCCAGTTTCTCCATTGAGAAAATTTCTGATCGGAATGGCGCCCATCTTATAGGCGACTTGCTCTTCGTCAGACAAATCTGTGGGAACTCTTCCCGCCTCCAAAGCCGCTTCAATCATCAGCAATCGATTTGAAGGTATAAAGGACAAACCCAGGAAACTGTACAAATAGTTATGAACCAGATTCTTTCCTAAATTGTATACCCTCATCTCCTCTTCGGAAAGATATGAGGTAGGTTTACCTGACTGAAGAACCTTAGCTACAGATTCAACCGTCGTACGTGGCAAATTTGAAAGAACTCTCTTTACAATAATGTGAGCAGTCATCGGCATAGATAAACCCAGAGACTGAAGCTCCAAAACCGTATCGGCGATTGGCGCACGCTCAATGCATTTCATTGCAACTGTGTTCTCTTTTGAGGCGTAAAAACGTCGTGAACCACTCTTATGACCTACAAGCTCACGACTGAGACCCTCAGGTACAGATCGATAGACCTGAAAGTTCGCCAAAAGATCTCCCGTCGGTCCGATGTTGGTTGGATCAACCACAGATGAGTCGATGATTCGCAGCAACTCCTTTTGAAAGCTAAGAATTCCATCTTCTTCCGTCAGCTCAAGAGCTTTTTTAAGATTTTGACTCATCGGCTCCTGAAAAAAGTGGGTGCTCAATACTCTCAATGGCACCTGGCGAACCAACTTCTTCCCGTCCGGCATCGCAAAGAACAACTCACCTACAGCCTCATCCAATACGAGAGCTCTCAATGTCTCAAGAAGATCTTCCTTGCCCAAAAGGCCATTGTGATCCAAGAAATTACCCTCAATGCGATCTAACGTACGTAGACCCGCCTTTCGGCTCAACAAAGTATGTGCTGCCAAAAGCTTGTCGACCCAAATTCCTTGCACATCAATTTGATCGGCGTAGGGATTGTCATTAGCTATGTCCTTTTTGGATTCAAAGGACTTTCCTGCCTCTGCCAAAACAACCTCAAAGGTCCCGTTATTGTCCTTAAACAGACGGCTGAAATAGGCAGAAACACGGTCGTCAAAACAGTTGATGGCCTCTTGGGCAAACTTGGGCAGTCGCAATGGTGCAACAACGGGGTTCCCCTGTATATCGCCCTTCACTAAGCAATGCTGTGCAGGCGTCTTAAGAACACCGATTAGAAAGTCATTGGCCATATCGACGCTCTTTCTCAAATCCGCTAAGAACTCGTCATTAGACCACTCTTGGCTGTCGGCAGGTACACCATACTGCTTCGAAATACGATCAAAGAGTTCGAAAAAAAGGCGCACACGTCCAAACACGTAGTCAATCCGAGATGCATATGAACTCTCAGAAAGCATTGAAAAGTTTCTTCGACCATTTCTAAAGTTGTTTCGCTTATAAGAAAGATCATAACTCTCCATCAAATTGCTCATTTGCTCTACAAAGTTAGAACCTTCGTCGAATCGTGCACAAGAGGCATTCAAAGCAACATGTTCGTCCGTACAAAAGTCAAAGACTTTAAGCTTCACATCCTTGCTCCCTGTGACAGGATCAATCCCTTCGGAACTCGTTCGCTCCATCTTTCTCTGCTTGAGAAAATCAGCCAGGGTCGTCTCAACAGGTATAAACTTCCCATCCTCAGTTTCAACTTGACGAGCATAACCGAAGCGAAGAGCCGCAACATCATATTTTCCCAAAGTGTGAAGCTCATTGAGAGTTCGGTAGCTGTAGTCCATCACCGAACTGTACGGCACATCCACAGGCTCTAGTCCTTTCTGAGCAAGTTCTTCTTTGGTATAGTAATTCTTCTTGTCATGAGAACCCGAAAAGTTATGTCGAAGACCAAGCGTATGTCCAACTTCATGAATGAGCGTTGGCGTCCACACCATTGGCATAACCACTTCAATGATCGACTGACGTTCGTCTTCAGTAAGGTCATTCCATGGTTTAAGATGATCTTTACCACCAAAAATCTTGTTAACCCCAGCGACAACTGCCATCTCAAAATTAACATTTTCAGCGGTGTAAACATTATGACGTGCAAGAATGCTCTCTACATCCTCAAACTTAGGTGAAGCCTCCACTTTGAGAGTCTCCATCTCAGTTCTTATTGCTTGCAATGTTTCTTTCGATAATGACCTCCCTATACCTGCCGAGTTCCACTTACTGCCACCAATCCCTACTTTTTCACTGGCTCCTTTGAGGCCCGACAAACTCATCTTAGAAGATCCGGAAACACCCAAGAGCGAGCTCCAATCCACAGAGCTCGCTGCTTCATTACGATTTAACTCGATCATGATTTGACTCAACTCTGCTGATGAAATGGCACTGTCTCCACCTGCAGAAGCCAAAGCAGCGGCATTACCGTCCACTTTACCTGCACGTTTTGATTCCTCGATGATCTCCTCATAAGATCGTTTGATGAACTTCATCATTGTCCCAAGATACATCACCACACGACCATGAACAATTTCACCGGTCAAAGGATTAGTAGCCGAAGGACCATAGCCTATCACATTGACAGATTGTGGATCCTCCACCAGCACAATCATACTGTTCCTAAGATCACCAGAAGACTTGCCATGGGCGTCTTTGAGAACAATTCGAAGATCTGTCCCGGCCTCCTTGAATGCACCATTGATGGTCTCAATGCCCTTAAAAGTAGCTTCGCGTATCTTTGCATGTTCTGGCTTTGAAAACTCGTCACTGAGAAAATAGACTATCTCCTTTCTCTTCGGATTCCAACGATTCATAAAGACTTTTTCACCGCGAACCTCATCATTATTGTCGACGGAAAGTGCCCTTTTTTCCGTTGAAAAATATCCAAATTCACTTTCGTCGGTTTGAGGATAGATCACAGGCTCATAATCGCTGGACGCAATCGATGAAAGTTTGGTGAATGAGTAGTGGTTTCTAACGGAAAACGTAAGATCTGACAAAGATTCGATGTCCCAAATACACAGTCCATTTGTTTTGTAAGCAACCTCTAAGTCAAAGTTGATTGAGGTCTCGTCGATGTCAAAACCCGTAACCTTGGTCGCAGCCGTCTGAAAGCAGCCGTCAAAGAGATTCATAAGAGCAAGGGGAAAGAGATTCACCTCAATAAGATTCATATCACTCAAATCTGGCTTGAAATAGGGTTTTTCATTCCATGAAATATCGTCATTTTTCTCTTCTTTGTTTGTGCATTCCCCATGATCATTCTCGGCACAACGATAGGCATTGTGACTGATTGGAATTGCCATAACAGGTTTCTTATTCGTAGGGTTCTTTGAGAAACGAGGGTCTGTTTCAATCTCGTAGACCATAAGCGCTTTTTCAAGAAACTGAAATCTTACCAGCTTCTCCTGTCCCATCCAATGTGGCCGGGCCGCGGGAGAATGCCTTGCTGTTTCATTGACAGACGGTAAATAAAGGTAGACACCCTCAATCAGACTCTTAGGAATGTCGTTCTCTTTTAAAAGAGTGTCGTATTCTCGTTTCTTAGTGCATCCACCCAGAACAGCCACCGATAGCAAGATTGATAGTACTCTCATGATTTCTCCTCCCGTCTCCTCATTTCTTTAAACCTCATGCCCTTATGACCAACAAATCTGATTTCAAAATTCCCATGTTCCCCTGTTCAAACTCAAAATGTCATTGAGAGATCCAAGTAGATCTCTGAACTCTCCTCACTCACAATTGAGATCCGATCACTCTCACCGTCAGGCCCCACAGTTCCTGTAAGTGTGTCTACACCCAACTCAATCCCCCACATAGGTGTGAACTGATATCCCGTAGCTAAGATGGTCCAGCTCTTGCTGGTTCCAACGCCATTGAAACTCACCGTGTGAATCCAGCGGAAGTGCCCAGAAAAGCTCCAAGCGTCGGTCGCCTTAAAGACCACCGACGAGTAGGATCGATAGGAGTTGGGACTGTGGATCTCTCCATCTGTGACTTCATAGCGATAGCCTGCATACCGATAGATCAACTCCTCACTGAGCGTCCATCGCCCCAAGGTCTTTCCAAAGGTGAGCGTTGGACCAATGGATCCCACAAAATCCTTTCGTTGAGACTCTCGTGAAAGCGGGATGGAACCCTTAAGCGCAAATGTGAACTGATCCAGCCCCAAAAAGGTCGGAAGTCCAAGCGAACCCGAGTAGACCGCATCTCGCCAGTCGCCCTCGCCATTGTCTTCAAGAACATGGGTGTACTCCCTTTTGTAAGACATGAGAATCGACCCACCGAGCTTCGTCTCACTCTCATTGATCTGAAAAAGAGCCTGGTAGACACCCGCTGCATGCGTGGGCTTGGTCGAGTCGACGGACGCAGAGGTGGAGACGGTCAAAGTTGTTCCAACCTCTGTGGCAGCGTAACTAGAGTTACAAATCTCAAAAGTGATCAAAGTTGCAGCGATCGCGATCGAAAGATTGACTGAACGTCTCCCCAACCAATTCATGAATCTCACCACTCCCTGTTTGCCGTCTCGACCGATGCCCAAAGCGATTTGGCTCGGCCCCTGACGATCGCTAGGGCAAGATTGGTGCCAAAAAGAAGCGTAAGCCTTTACTCTTCAGGCTTTTGGAGGTTCGATCCCCGAATTCAGCTTGGCCGAATTTGGAACAACTGACTGAAATCTTTAGGACTTTCTGTGCGTCTCTGGAACGAAATCTGACACCCGGCAACCGATTGCAATACGAAGTGTGCCTCCGACTCTCATTCCGAAATGACACCAGATGCGTTGTCATATCTTCACGGTTCAGCCAAAAAGAGTTTCAAAATGTCTCCAAAAGGTGCCAGGTTCCGTTTGCTGGTCACAGTAAGTCAAATTCAAAATGATTCTCTCTGTGAACGTGCCTAGAGGCGTCCAGCATTTGGAACCTGGCACCTTTCCCCTTGGAAAACGCACAACCCCTTTGTGCAGCAGTGAAATAAGGTGCTATTCCTGAAAAGCTGTATAATTCTCCTTACATTCTACCCTCGAGCTAGAAACAATTTGCACCACCCGGCATGAAACTGTTAAAGAGCGAATCTGAGTTTTATAAATATTTACTATTTATGCGAACCTCACCGATATTGAAAATGGGGTGCTTACTGAGCGACAATGACATGACTGTGATCACTGCCATAGTAACCCTATCCATCACCTCTCTGGTTGGTTACCTGCTCTGTCGCCTTAAGATTTTGACCAACGAGCTTTCCAGAGTCAGAGAGATCCTCAAAGTAAGCGAAGTCGAAGCCCTAAGGGCCGACAAGAAGCGAGCCGAAGAGGCCAATAGGGCAAAGTCCCTCTTTCTGGCAACCATGAGCCATGAACTGCGCAATCCTCTGAATTCCATCATAGGAGTGGCAGATCTCATTCAACACTGCCACAACAAGAGAGATTTTGATCGCTATCTTCAAGTCATCCAGACTGCCTCAAAATCCCTTTTAGAATTGGTCAACGATGTCCTGGATTTCTCAAAAATCGAGGCAGATCAAATAAGGCTTGAACTCCAGCCCACCAACCTTTATGAGTTGATTGAACATCTCTACAACGTCTCTTACCCCATTGCCCACAATAAGAATGTTGAACTCACCTACCAATTTTCAAATGATGTTTCAACTTGGGTCTTGTCTGATTCAAAACGATTGAAACAAGCCATATCCAATCTCCTCAGTAATGCTGTAAAATACACAGAACATGGAACTATTCATATCTCGGTCACCTTGGATCTGTCTCGCCAGTTTGAAGAAACTCAGACTGACACTCAGTGGATCCGATTTCAGATCTCTGATACGGGAATCGGAATCCCTGAGGACCTTCTACCCCATATATTTGACTACTATACACGAGCGCCCGAAGTTTGTTCAAAGCGCCTTGAGGGATGGGGACTAGGTCTTGCCATTTCACGAAGACTTGCCACACTTATGGAGGGCGACATTGAGGTCCAAAGCAGAGTCGCAGAGGGAAGCACGTTTTCTTTTATAGCCCCATTTCAAACCTGCCCCTCCCAAACCCAGGCAGAGGCAACCACTCTTTGTGAGAAGCGATTTTCAGGAGCTTGCCTTCATCCGATCTCAAGTGAGCGAAAGAGGATTCTCATCGTGGATGACAGCGATGACAACCGATTGATCATTCGCCGTTTCTTATCTGAAAAACAGTGGGAGGTTCATTGCGCGACCAATGGTCAAGAAGCCCTCAACCTCGTTCTCAAACGCCCCTTCGATCTGATTCTTATGGACATGCAGATGCCCCAAATGGACGGGTACGAAGCCACCCGAAAGATACGCGAATTGGAACAACAAAATCCTCAAAAATCTACACCCATTGTCGCACTTACTGGGAATGTGGCCACCGAAGACATTGCCAGGTGCCTCAACGCTGGATGCAATGGCCACATTGCCAAGCCTGTCCGTCAACAGCAGCTGCTTGAGATCGTCCATAGCCATTTGATCTAGCCCCTGGCCATGGTCCACCAGCTGTCAATTCACTCTCCCAACAATCCACGGTAGGGATCGGCCCTCTTTTATGTTCCATTACCTTTTTACAAGGTCGCTTGCGAGGAGAATCGTCAAATAGTGCCTAGCGCGAAATCCCTAGAAAGCGCCCGAAAGAATGTTTCGCCACTCTCTATGTGTCCACCAGGAAATGCAACTTCGCCTCTCATTTGGCTCCTCAACTCCCACAGAATGTCATGCCTTTTTTGTGTAGTCGTAGAAACCTGCGCCGCTTTTGCGGCCAAAGCGACCGGCGGCCACCATCAAACGAAGGATCTGCGGTGGAAGACGTCGCTCACCATACACTTTGTGCATCTGTTCACTTGTGTTGAGGATCGTGTCCAATCCGATCATGTCGGCAAGTTCAAACGGGCCCATGGGGTGCCCCAACCCAAGCTTGATCGCCTTGTCGATCTCTTCGGCCGTGCTCACTCCCTCATCGAGCATACGAAAACATTCGGCCAAGAAGACTCCAAGCGCGCGATTGACGAGAAAACCTTGTCGGTCTTTGACAAAGATGGGCTCTTTGCCAAAAGCGAGAGCCAAATCAAAGGTCGCCTTTAAAACCTCTTTCGAGGTCAAAAGCCCTTCAATCACCTCGATCAACTTCATTTGAACGGGAGGATTGAACCAATGCATCCCCACCACTCGTGAGGGGTCCTTCACACTTGATCCCACCTGTGTGATGGGAATCTGCGACGTGTTGGTAGCCAAAATCACATCGGGCTTGGTCCACTGATCCAACTGCGAGAAGATCTCTTTCTTAACTTCGACCTTCTCCACGACCGCCTCAATGACAAAGTCTGTGTTGACGGAAGCCTCTTGAAGAGATGAGGTTGTTCCAATGCGCTTCATGGCCTCTGCAACTTTTTCTTGCGCAATGAGGCCCTTTTCGACTGCCTTATGAAGTCCACGCTCAATGGTGCTCAGTGCTCTCTTAAGAGCCTCTTCGCTGCTGTCCATAAGGGTCACTTCAAAGCCACTCTCAGCAGCAACTCGAGCAATGCCTGATCCCATGATGCCCGAACCAATGACGGAAACTCTTTTCACCTCTCTCATAAACCCACACTCCCTACAAAAATTTTCAGAAAATCGCCCATCGCCATTGAACCCATGATTTGCCGTTAGGCGTCCTTAAAGATTTCACGAGCAATGATCAACTTCTGAATCTCTGAGGACCCCTCAAAGATCTGGTAGACCTTTGCCGATCTCATCAAGCGCTCGACGGGATACTCTCTCATGTAGCCATACCCACCCAAAATTTGAACTGCTTCCGTGGTGATCTGCATGCAGCTGTCTGCCGCAAAAGACTTTCCACAAGAGGCCTCAAAGGTGTTGGGTTTACCTTGATCGTAGAGAACCGCAGACTTGTGAACCAAAAGCCGAGAGGCCTCGATCTTCATCGCCATCTCCGCAAGCTTGTGAGCAATCACCTGATGTTTGACCAGAGGTTTACCAAAGGTTGTACGCTCCAAGGCATACTTCTTCGCCTCATCCAGAGCCCTTCGTGAAACGCCGATGGCACCTGCTGCAGAGGGAGGGCGAGTGCAGTCAAAAACTTTCATCGCAATGGAAAATCCATCGCCCTCTCTCCCTAAAAGATTCCTTGCGGGCACATGAACATCTTCAAAGTGAATCTCCACCGTATCGGATGCCCTTTGACCCATCTTTCTCAAATGCTTCTTGACGGTCACCCCCTTGGAGTCCTTCTCAACAAGAAAGCACGAGAGCCTTTTGTGGTCATACTCGCTGCCAGTGACGGCAAAGACGGCATAAAATTTGGCAATGGTCCCATTGGTGATGAAGGTCTTCTCACCATTGAGAACGTACTCATCCCCCTTCTTTTGAGCCTTACATCGAAGAGCGAGCACATCGGATCCTGCCCCAGGTTCGGTCAAACAGTAGGCGCTGAGGTGGTGATCATTGATCATTCTCCCAAAATACTCCTTTTGTTGATCCTCGTTCCCCGAGACCAAAATGCAGTGAGCTGCCAATCGATTGACTCCAATCGAAGAAGCAATTCCTCCATCTCCATAAGCAAGCTCCTCTTGAACGAGGGCCGAACCCATGCAACCCATCTCAAGACCACCATACTTTTCAGGAACGGTCATAAAGGGAAAGCCAAGATCCATCGCCTTTTCCAACAGTTCTGCCGGCATGGTCTCCTCTTCATCACACTTTTCCGCAATCGGAATGATCTCTCTCTTACAAAACTCCCTTGCCGCTTGCTGAATTATCTTTTGATCATCAGTCAATTCAAAATCCATAACTCCCTCTCCTCTACGACCTTGTCGGTTGAACAATAAATCTCACAGCACTTCCTGATGAAATCTTCAGTTGCTCCACGGCCTCCGGTGCCTCCTCCAACGAGAAGACCTTCGAGATGCTATCTGAAAAAGAGATCTTCTGATCAGAGACATACTTGAGGAGCTCCTGGGCACTCTTCTTGGAATATCCAAACGAAGGGATGATGCTCTTTCCGCTGGAAGCCATTGCGATGATCGGACCAAAATCGGGCCTCTCCTGCCCCACTCCGACCAGAACCAATCGCCCCCCCTTTTTCAAAAGCCGGAAGGCGCTCTTGACCGTTTCAGCTCGCCCTACAAACTCGACCGCCAAATCGACCCCAGCGCCTCCGGTCAGCTCACCGATGATCGCTTTGGGATCTTGTTTGGTGGGATCTACAGCATGAGCCCCAAGCTTTGTGGCTCGATCCAGTGCCTCCTGTGAGGTGTCCATTGCAATCACCTCAACTTCAGGGACCCCTTTGAGAAGTTTGATGGCGTTGGTACCAAGACCTCCAACTCCAACGATCAGAACGCGCTCTTTAGGTTTCACCTCACCTCGGGCAAAGAGGGCATGATAGGCGACACCCACAGATTCCGCAAAGAGGGCCCTCTCTGAAAAATCCAATTGAGCCGGAGCCTTCATCACAACTCGCTCTGGAACTGAAATGAACTCGGCAAAGCCACCATGCACATTCATCCCATAGATCAGTGGCTTCACACAGAGCTCCTCAGAGCCGGCCTTGCACGCATAACACTCCCCGCAAAAGATTTGGGGAAAGATGATCACGGCATCTCCAGCAGAAACCGTGGAGACACCTGCACCCACCTGCTTCACCACACCCGAGATCTCATGACCTGGAATCACCTTCGGAAGAGAGATGGGAATGTGGCCCTCACTCAAATGGACATCTGTTCCACAGACACCACAGGCACGAACTTCAATCAACACCTCACCTGATCCACACGAAGGAGTCTCGACGGTCTCCACCGTCAGCCCCTTCCTTCCCTGATACAAAAACGCTGCCCTCATGATGATCCCCTTTCCAGAGACGCTCTAAAAGTCTATCGCAAATTGAGTTTCAAAGCCTGAATTGCGTTGGTTCGAACAATCTTCTCTTTGATCTTTGCATCAAAACCCAACTCATCAATCTCTTTGAGCGTGCGTTCAAAAGTCAATAGAGGAAAATCGGTCGCCCACAAAACTTTATCCTGTCCATAGGAGTTGCAGAAGTGAATGAACTCTTTGGGCCAATACTTTGGCGTACGAGCCGAAGTCTCCACATAGACGTTGGGGTGTTTCCACGCCAAAATCATCATCTCTTCGGTCCAAGGTTGACCCAAATGACATCCAATGATGTTCAATTTTGGAAACGACAATGCCACCTCATCCAAATAGATGGGACGGCCTGGTTCTGACGGAAGAAGCGGCCCCGTGTGACCCACCTGAATGCAAACTGGAACATTCAATTCACAGCACTTCGCATAGATGGGCCAATACATCTTCTCATTGGGTGGAGATCCTCTCATCCCATCGCCATAGGCATAGGGCTCCAAACGAAGAATTCTCAAACCCAATGTCTCCACCATGTGCTTAAGTTCATCTAAGACATCCATGGGTTTTCCTCGAGGATCCAAGGTGCCACTTCCCACAAACCGATCTGGGTGCATCTTCACCCACTTCGACACCTGCTCATTGGTCACAATCATATTTTCACCATAACCAAACGCACTGATCACAGCGATCTCAACACCCGCCTCATCCATCATCTTCAACATCGCCTTTTCATCATAACCGTCTTCTAAAAGATGAAGTGTCTTGTATTTCTTGAAGATGTGTTTGATCTCCTTAGGCCAAAGCTTCGCCGAAGCCGGTGGGTTGATCGTCGCCCATGCATCAATTGCTCCAATTGCCATTTTCTCTCTCCTTTTTTTCAAGTTCTATGTCTTATACCATTTCAAACTAACGTCCAAAATTTCCTAACGTCCAAACTTCCATTTTGATCCACTCAGACAGCGGCTATTTCATCAACTCTGGGGTCGCAGGGCTTGACTCAGTCCCTGGCGAAATTCCTCACTCTCACTGCTTGCCAAAAGCTCCACCTTCTCCAATTTCATATGATTTCGAAAGGCCTTGGCACGTTGAAGTGCCACCAGCTCCTTCGTTCTCTTATAAATTGCCATCGGACCCCCCAGCAACTTGCAAATGCGACGGTCCACCTCCTCGCCAAACGGATCTTTGATCACCGCACTGATCACTCCTTGCGCTAAAGCTTCCTCTGCAGAGATCTTCTTCTGAACCAAGAGAAGCTCCAAAGCCCTTTTACTCCCCATCAACTCCGGAAGCAGATAGGTGAGTCCGCCGTTAGGAAAGAGACCGATGTTCAAATATCCAGGCACGATCTCCGTTCCAGCTTTCGCCCACACAAGATCGCAGCAAAGAACTAAGGGCAGTGCAACCCCGATCACCTTTCCATGAACGGCCGCCACAAAGATCTTGTCACTCTCGCGCATCAAGAAGAGGGCGTCGTAGATCTTGGACGAAAGCTCATCAAAAAATTTTCGCTTGTCCGTAGCCTCACCCATCTCCTTGATGTTGGCGCCAGCTGAAAAGATGGCCCCTGCCCCTTGGATCAAGACAAGGTGGACACCAGGATCTGCCGTCAGCTCCTGCACCGCTGACAAAAATTCTGATGCAAGATCCATTGAAAAAGCGTTGAGGCGCTTCTCATCTTGAAGTTCGAGAGTGGCCATCCCCTCACCTTTTGCAATGCGAACCCATCTCTTTGAACTCAATGAACTCCCTACCATTTTCAATTCAAAATGTTTCTCATAGATAATGAAATCAACACCCGCGCATCAAGCCCACAATCCACACCACGACCCACACCGCGGCCCATTCGGTCGCGACACTACTCGACCATCGTGCGTGAGATGATCTCTCGCATGATCTCCGACGTCCCGGCCCCAATTGTAAAGGCTGAGACATCCCGATAGAGTTTTGTGACCACATACTCATTCATGGCTCCATACCCCCCATGAAGCTGGAGCACCTCATTGGCAATTTTTTTCACGTTCTCCGACGAGAAGAGCTTCGCTGCAGACAACTCACGATTGGCATCTCCCTTGGTGTTGAGAACGTCACAGGCATGATAGGTAAGCTGTTTTGAAGCAACCATTGTGGCATAACAATCGGCCAAGCGGTGCTTCCATACCTGGTGAGAGAGGATCGGCTTTCCAAAGATCTCTCGAGAAGTTCCATAGTCAACGGCGATCTTCAAAAGCTCCTCCATCACTCCATTGCCAAAGCAGGAGAGAACGAGTCTCTCGCCTTGAAAATGGTCCATGATGTACCCAAATCCATACCCCTCTTTACCCACAAGATTCTTGGCAGGAATTCGACAATCGTCAAAATAGAGCATTCCTGTGTCGGACGAACGAACCGCCATCTTATCCAACTTCTTGGCAGAATAACCTTTGGTGTCTGCCGGAAAGATCACCAGAGAGATTCCCTTGGGGCCTGCTTCACCGGTTCGAACCGCAAGCATAATGTAATCCCCAATGGAGCCATTGGAGATGAAGGTCTTTGCTCCATTGATGACAAAGTCATCTCCGACTCTTTTGGCCGTAGTCGTAATTCCGCCCACATTGGATCCAAAATCGGGTTCGGTCAGACCAAGACCCCAAACGGTCTCACCTCGCAATGCTGGCACCAAGTACTCTCTTCTCTGCTCATCGGAACCCACATCATCAATCACCTTGATCGAAAACTCCGCATGGGCCAAAATCGAGACGGAAACCCCCACAGAGTAGGAGCGAACCAACTCTTCACACAGAATCACCGTGTACCAGTAATCAAGACCTGAACCACCATATTCTGGACCCACTCTCAAACCCAGAACACCAAGGTCGCCCAATTTCTTCAGGAGCTCGCGAGGATAACCTTCGTCCCTCTCCCACTCTTCATGATAGGGGCGCATCTCCTTGGCCACAAACTGAGCAATCAGTTCTCGAAACTCCCTATGCTCTTTGGATTCAAGATATCCCATCAAACTCTCTCCCCTCGACTTCCTGTCATTTATAGAAACTTTACAATCATGTTGCGATGAATCTGGTTGGTCCCCTCACCGATCTCTAGGAGTTTGCAATCCCGATAGTACCTCTCGGCAGGATACTCCTCAGTCAAACCATAACCACCATGAAGCTGCATCGCTTGAGCTGCAATCTTTGAAGCATTCTCCGTGGCAAACAACTTCGCCATCGAGGCCTCTTTGATGTGAGGTTTACCTGCATCGGCAAGTCGCGCGGCCCGATGGGTCAACAAACGTGCGGCATCAATCGTCGTTGCCATATCCGAAAAAGCCCATGAAACACCCTGATTCTGAATCACTGGATGCCCAAACTGCTCCCGCTGCCGACAGTAACTCAAAGCTTGCTCCATTGCTGCTCTGGCAATTCCCACGGCAAATGAAGCTGCCACAATTCTTCCGCCTGTCAGTGAATTGAGCGCATTGTAAAACCCGCGATCAAGTTCTCCCAAAATCTGACTCTTAGGAACCTTCACATTGTCAAAGCTCAGTTCCGTCGTTTCGGAGCATCGAACTCCCACGGTTTTGATTCGACGAGAGACTGAAAAACCAGGAGTCCCCTTATCCACAACAAAAAGCGTAATCCCCTTCATCCCCGCGGCCTTGTTCGTATAGGCGGTGATCACCACATAATCTGCAAAGGTCCCGTTGGTGGTAAAGATCTTCGTTCCTGTGAGGTGATAGTGGTCACCCTTGAGTTCAGCCTTCGTGGAGATGGCTGCAAGATCGGAACCTGCGCCAGGCTCGGTAATTCCCCAACACCCAATCTTCTCACCGCGAATTCCAGGGACCAAATAGCGCTGTTTGAGATCTTCATTCCCGAAGAGATAAAACGGAGTCAAAGCAAGGACCATGTGACAGTAGACCCCTAAAGTTAGCCCTGCCGAAATTGCACCAAGCTCCTCAAACATCAAAGAGAGTGTGACATGATCAAGACCCGAGCCTCCATATTTTTCAGGAAACGCCAAGCCCAAGTATCCTTGATCGGCCATCACCTTGAAGATCTCAAGAGGATAGGCCTCAGCCGCTTCAGCCTTTTCCGCCATCGGCACCAAAACCTCAGTCGCAAATTTTCGAAAATGGGTTACAAAATCCCTCTGGTCATCCGTCAACGTCACATCGTTCATCATCTTCTATCTTCTCCTCGTTTCGAAAAAACATTCATGCAACACCACATCCACAAAGCATCTGCTTCTACTTCGCCAGAAACCTTCTCGTCGCTTCGCGCCAGATACCTTCTCGTCGCTTCGCGCCAGGCACTATGTGTACTTGGGCTTTCGCTTCTCACGAAATGAAGCTACGCCCTCTCGATGACACTCCGATTGAAGACACTGGGTCTGAGCGTAGGTCTCAAAATCAAACTGTTGCCATCGATTGCTGTCCATCGAGTGCACCAAAGCCCTCTTGGTAAAACTCAAGGCATATCGTGGACCTTCCGTAAAAACGGTCACATATTTCTCTAGTGCGCTTTCAAAATCATCTGGATCGACTGCCTTGTGAATCAAACCAATTCTTTCAGCCTCTTCGGCCTTGACCAACTCCCCCGTGTAGAGCATCTCTGCAGCTTTGCTTATGCCAACAAGTTTTGGGAGAAAGTAGCTGGACCCCATGTCACTTCCAGAAAGTCCCAGTTTAATGAATGGAAATCCAAGTCGTGCACTCTTTGAGGCCACACGAATGTCAGAAGCCGTACAAAGTCCAAGACCACCACCAACGGCGTCACCATGAATGGCGGCAACCACAGGCACAGGAAGATCCACAATGGCATTGATCAAATCCAAATATCTCTCCACAATGACACCCCATTGAGTGGCATCTCGAGGTTTCATCTCTTTAATGTCGGCTCCTGCACAAAACTTCGCTCCCTTACCACGTAGAACCAAGCAGTTGATCTTCTCCTTACAAAGAGCATAGAGCGCATCGATCATCTCCTCAACCACCACAAAGTTCATCGTGTTGAGCTCTTCTGGACGATTGAGTGTCAGTGTTGCGCGATTTCCCTCAATGGCCAACAAAATGGTCTCATATTTTTTCATCACTCCTCCTTCTCTCTTTAACTCTTTATCTTCTTATCTACTTCATAAATCCCTTGGCAATGATCTCTCGCATAACCTCAGTCGTTCCACCACCAATGGTCATCAGCCTCACGTCACGATAGTGGCGGGCGATCGCGTACTCTTCCATATAACCATACCCACCGTGCACCTGCAGCATTCGAGTGGCCACCTTTTCGGCAAGTTCACAGGCCAACAGTTTGGCCATGGCAATGAGTTCACTGGCGTTTTCTCCGTGATTGAGAAGATCCACGGCCTGATAGGTGAGGGCTCGGCAGGAGGTGATCTCCGCACGCAACTGAGCAAACTCATGTTGCCAAATCTGATACTCTGCCACAGGTCTCTTAAAGATCATCCTCTCTTTGGCATACCTGAGCCCATCCTCCCACATCATCTGGCTCATTCCACAAGAGAGTGCTGCTCCCACAAGGCGTTCAGCTTGAAAGTTGTGCATGATGTAGTAAAAGCCTCGGCCTGCTTCCCCCAACAGCGCACTTCGAGGAATGTGGCACTCCTCAAAATGAATCTCGGTTGTGTCGGAGGTGCGATTGCCCAACTTAGAGAGTCGTCGTCCCACCGAATAGCCCTTCGTCTGAGTTGGCACTAGAAAGAGGGATAGCCCCTTGTGTCCCGCATTGGGGTCACTCTTGGCGACCACAATCAAAACATCCGCCGTCGCGCCATTGGTGATGAAGGTCTTGGATCCATTAAGAACGTAGTGGTCCCCCTCAAGACGAGCGGTCGTAGAGATTGAGGCCACATCACTTCCAAAACCAGGTTCGGTAATTCCAAGACCTGCTATCTTCTTTCCTAAAACTGCATCGGGTAGATACTCTCTCTTTTGCTCTTCATTCCCAAGTGCATCGATGAGTGGAGTCGCAATCTCAGCGTGCATCATCAAGCTGATCACCACACCCATCGACTGAGACCAACAGAGCTCTTCGGCCAATGCCATAGAGTATCCGTAATCAAGGCCCGCACCACCAAACTTCTCTGGCACACGAATTCCAAGAAGACCCTGTTCGGCGGCTTTGAGATAGAGCTCCTTGGGGAAAGATCCTTGCTCCTCCCACTCCTCCACATGTGGAAGAATCTCGCGCTCACCAAACTGGCGCACGCTCTTTCGAAACATCTTAAGCTCTTCGCTCTCTCTCATTGCAACTCCTCTTAGCGTCGTTTCAGACGCAAAACATCTCGGGCTTCATTCGCGTTCATCGGCGTCTTGCCTAGTGCATCGGCAATCATTCTCGCCTTTCGCACCAACTGGGCGTTGGACTCTGCAAGAACGCCTTTAGAAATAAAGACGCTGTCCTCAAGACCAACTCTCACACATCCACCCAACAAAATTCCACAAGCCGCCATGGCAAAGTGGTTGCGTCCACCGATTCCTGTAACTTGCCAGAGTGCCCCTTTGGGAAGTCTCTCTGTGAGAAAGAGAAGGGTCTTCATGTCCCCTTGAATGATCTGCCCCGGAATTCCGGTCACAAAGCTGTAGTAACGTGGCTCTTCCAAAAGTCCCATTTGAGAAAGCATCTCCACATTTTGTAACATTCCTACATCATAGATCTCAAGCTCTGGACGAACTCCCGACTCTTTAAAGAGTCGAGCCATATCTTCAAGCTGCTGATAACTTTGCCCCAAGGTGAAGTCCAAACTCCACTTTCCTTTTTTGGCATCATATTGACCCGTCATCGTGGAGCCACAACTGAATGAAGCCATTTCGGGTTTCAAATCAGAAACCACTCGAAGGCGTTCATCTCGAGCCAGGACTCTCGATCCCCCGGTGGTGAGGTTGATGATGAGATTGGTCTTTTCGCGAATGCCCGCCACTATCTCTGAAAAGATTGAGATTTCCGCTGAGGGTTTTCCATCTTTGGCGCGCGCGTGAATGTGCACAATCGCAGCACCGGCCTCTTCACACTCAACTGCCGCCTGAACGATCTCTTCAGGAGAGATCGGAAGCGCAGGATTCTTCTCTTTTCCGTGACCCGCCCCCGTCAAGGCGGCCGTAATGATCAATCGATCCTCTGGTAGTGACATCTGTTATCTCCTTTTTCACTCTCCCTTAAATTCTGCATTTCGTTTTTCGACAAAGGCGCCCATTCCCTCTTTTTGATCACGACTGGTCCAATTCAAACAAACCGTGTTGATGGAATAATCGATGGCGCTTTCAAGATCGGTGGTCATCCATTTAAAGATGATCTCCTTTTGGGTCGAAAGTGCTTTGGGTGACTTTTTTGCAATGTGCTCGGCAAGTTTCATCGCCGTCTCATCAAGCTCTTCGTGAGGCACCATACGGTTGAGAAGGCCTCGTTCATAGGCTCGCTCAGCATCCCAAAACTCGCCGGTGTAACACATCTCACGCGTGTGAAAGACTCCTACCGTCTGCATCAAAACGGCAGCCTCTACAATTGCGGGAATACCAACATTGATGTTCGGCAGTCCAAACTTAGACCGTGTGGATGCGACCATCAAATCGCAAGAGATTGCAAGTTCAAGTCCCGCACCCAAACAGAGGCCATCGCTGCACGCAATGTAGATCTTATCCGCCCGACGAACATGTCCAAAACATTTGTGAAGAAGACGGCCCACATCTCGAATCTGAAAAGGGGTGAGATCTTTGACGTAATCCACATCGATCCCAGCGCTGAATCCCCGATCACAAAGTGACTTAAGAAGAACCACGCGCACCTCACGGTCGGCTTCAAACTCATCGACCGCCTCAATCACCTCATTGAGCAAAACATCGTTGATCGCGTTGAGCACTTCGGGACGGTTCAAGTAGATTGTTCCAATGCGCCCCTGCTTTTCCAGTTTGATGGTCTTCATCGTCTTCGTCATCTCCTAACCTCACCTGATCTTAAAATTAAAGTTCCCTATTTTTTTTCCATTTTCCGCATTTCCAATCTATCGAGCTATCGAGCTTGGAAGTTCGGTTTTCGTTTCTCTGCAAAGGCCTTTGGTCCCTCTCGAGAGTCCTCGTTGCTTCGATTGATCTCGGCAAGGAGTTGTTCCAACCTCAGCCCCTCTTCAAGAGCCATGTTGGTCCCACGAAGAATCGACTCCTTCGCAGCTCGGAGTGCAAGCGGGCCCAGACTTAAAATCGACTCCACCACCTCTTCCGTCTTTTGAGTGAGATTCTGTGAATCTTCCACAAGATAGTTGATAAGTCCTATTTCAAGGGCCTCCTCGGCAGAGATCTTCTTTGCGGTGAGAATCATGTCAAGGGCGCGCGCCATACCCACAATTCGCGGAAGTCGTTGAGTCCCACCAGCTGCAGGGATGATCCCCCACATCGCCTCGGGAAGCCCAAAGAGCGAGGAGCGAGTGGCAATGCGCAGATCACAAGCCAGAGCGATCTCAAGTCCCCCACCCAAGCAGTGACCGTCGACCGATGCCACGATCGGCTTAAAGGTCTCAATGTTGTGGGTGATCCCGCCTATCCAGGGCTCTCGATCAAAACGATCTTTTCTCTGTTGAGGAGAAAGTGCCTTAAATTCACCCATCTCCTTCAAGTCAGCACCGGCTGAAAAACTCTTCCCACCAGCTCCGCAAATGGAAGCCACCCAAAGATCATCGCTGTCGCGAAACTCCCTCCAAGCTGCCTGCAGTGCCAGATCAGTTGCTCGATTGAGAGCATTTCGTGCTTCAGGTCGATTGATGGTGATCTGAAACCAGTGACCTCTCTTCTCAGTCAAAACAAATTGGTTCTTATCCACAAACTCTCCTCATCTGCAAAATCCTTTGATATCGAGTATTGAACCCACACGATGCTCTTGAAATTGGAGTTTCACATGGTCCCCAATCTTTAATCCACGGTCCAAGATGTAATGAAGAAATGAGCTCTTAAGTCCTTCCATTTCTACGAGCGCCCAACCCATTGCCTCTCGTGGAAGCCCCTCTCTCTCCTTATCACTAATGTAAACAAGGCCCTTGAGCAAACCGTAGGGTTTTACATCAATCCAACTTTGATCTTGGCTCATGCAACTCTTACAATATCGGGTCGGCGGAAGATGAACCTCATTGCATCTCTTGCACTGAAGTGCCTTGAGCTTTTGATTCTTAAGTTGAGAGAAAAACTCACGCCCCACATCTCCCATCGTAAATGAGAAGGGGATCTTCACCTGCCCGGTCACCACCATCGGCTCAGCTGAAGGGAAAGACTCTTTCGAAATCTCACGGCGAAGATCTGGAGAACTCTCCTTTCGCCGAAAGCCTAAGACATCTTTCATATGTCCCACACAAGTTTCGGCAAAAAGAAGCTCCACACGATCCCCAATCTGAGGCGTCTCCTCGCCATGAAGGACGTGATGCAAACAGGAGTGGGTTCCATCAAGCCGCACAAGCACCATTGTATGGGGTACTTTGCGCTGCAATCCTGTGGACGGATCCAAGATGGGTAGAAAAATTTCGGAACAGGCCTCGATGGTTCCATTGGGACCAACTTCAACCCATCCCGACGTTCGCACGCAACAGCTTCCACAAAAGGGTCTAGGAGGCACATAAACCGATTTGCATGAAGGACATGCAACTCCAAAAAGTCTCCTCTCCTTCAAACGATCAAAAAAGAAGGAGAAGTGTTCTCCTCCGCAGTAGTTGTAGGTCAGTTCCATTGAAATTGGCACAGAGTTCAACCGCTCCGATGGACTCATAGCTTTGAACCTCTCTTTGAACTTAAAATCATCACATCCGACCATGAGTAGACTCCGTAGCCTGTCACCAAGGCGACCTGAGCTCCTTCAACCTGACGTGCACCACCTTTGCCATGAATCTGAAGTGCCGCTTCGGCCGTACGTATCACTCCGCTGGCACCCACGGGATTGGTCGAGAGAACTCCGCCCGAGGGGTTGACCGGAAGTTCACCGGTCATCTCCGTCACTCCATCTTCAATCAGACGGCCACTTTCACCACGCCCACAAAATCCAAGAGCTTCGTACCAAGCAAGCTCAGCATAAGTCACTGGCTCATAGATCTCAGCCACATCGATCTGTTTTAAAGGCTCCGTGATTCCACTCTTTTGATAAACCGTGCGTGCTGCATCCTCAAGAGTCTTCATCGACGAGAGCCGATCGGAGAGATCCCCCAAATAGGGACGATTGTGCCTTGTGGCCACAGCGCGAACCCATGCCGGTCTTGCACATCTCTTCTGCGCCTCTTCACAACTTGCAATGATCAGCGCACAAGCACCATCACTTTGCGGACACATATCAAGGCGCCGAACGGGTGTCGCAAGATAGGGAGAGGCAAGTACCTTTTCGACGGTGATGTCGGCCATTTTGAGGTGAGCGTAAGGATTCCTCGAAGCATTCTTTCTCGCCTTGACGGCCACTCGAGCCGCCTGCTCCTCAGTAATTCCACGCGTCTTCATAAACTGAGAGATTGAAAGAGCAAAATTACTCACAGCGCCCGACGCAATTTGACGGTCCCAAAAGGGATCTGTCAGAGACATTCCCGTCTGAGTGTGTCCCTCGGAGTGCTTCTCCCATCCCACAAGAAGGACCTTATCATACTGTCCGGAAGCCACTGCCATGGCGGCCGCAATGGCTCCCGAGGTCCCCGAGGTTCCACCTGTGGCAATCTTGTAACTTGAAAAGGGTCCACCAAAAATGTCGGCCATGCAGTGGTCGGGAAAGGCTCGCCCCTCAAAGAGCTCCATATTGGTAAAGAGAACCGCATCAAGATCGCTAAGTTTCATCTCTGCATCTTGAAGTGCAAGACTCATGGCTTCTGCCACCATGTCAAACTGACTGAACTCATCGAGCTTCGAACCATGATGGGTTTGACCAGTGGCAATGATGGCAACTTCACGCGCCATGATCCACCTCCAACAAAACCACCCCTTCACTCTGCCCACTGACTCCACTTTGTCCATGGGCAAGCCACCTCTCGCGTCTTGCGCGAGGATCACTCTCAATTAAAGAGAGAAGTGCGCCCAATCCCCTCACCATAAAGGGAGCCTTGGGTGGAAAAATTTGAGTCCCCTCAAAATGGAGATCTCTGAGGTGATCCTGATAGAACCCTCGCTGAAAACTTTGAACCTCTGAGAGGGCCACCTTTTCAAAAGAGGTGAGATCCTCCTCCTGAATTTCATGAAGCGCCTTCTTTACAACCTGCGAAAAGATGCCTCGAGCAAAGTCTCTCTTCCCAGGATAATGGACGTCGGTCAAAACAGCCGTCGAAAGAAAAGAGATCCGCTCCTTTTTACGATCAATGAGATCCGGGTTGTTGCTTAACAAAAAGGCGATCGCTCCGTCCAAACGCTCCTCAGGATCGCACAAGCTGCTCTCAATGGTCTCGCCTCGACGAACACTCTCTTGAATGAGGAGCGAAGCTTTTTGATCATATTTAAGAGGTTGAAGATAGAGGGGATCAAAGGTCCACTCCGACAACTTTTGCAAAGAGTCCACTTCAGACTCTTTGCAGTGGGCAACCACCAAGACCGTCTGATAGTTTCCCGAACGAATCGCCATATCGGCATGAATGGCCGCAATCAGTCCATCGGCGGCGACGCGTGCCTCGCCTTTCATGATGGCACCGACGACTTCCGTAATTGCAATGTTGCTTGCCGTCCTTCCATCCCAAAGATCCACGGAGGAGGTGATGATGTAATCAACCTCTGAATGATTCACATTGGCCGATTTGAGGGTCCCCTCAACAGCCTTAAGAACCAACTCCACCACTGTGGATCGACGATCTCTTTGAAAGGGTGTTGAGTGCCAACCAATGAGGTGGGTGGGCCTTTGTTCAGTTGCCATGAAAATCCTTTTATTTTGCTGCATGTCAAACGTTCAAGAATTTTAGAGCGACGCATTTGTCAAGTCAACGAGAGTTGACTCCACCAATTGCGATTGAAGAACCAAGCGCAGTGTGACACAATTGAACTTGACGTACGCATAACCACGCTGGTGTCGCGACGACCATTCCGAATGGGAAGGACCATCAAAAATGAAACGACGATCTGCAACAACAAGAGTCAAGAGTGAGCGCTCAAAGGCTGGAGGGCATCTGCTCAATTACCGTCAACGAGATCACTTCGGAGATTGGTTAGGATATAAGGTCATAAGGGTGTGGCCGAAAAGGCACCAAGTTGAAACCGAGCTTAAACTTCGAAAGGACCATCTATCACCTGCGCTCAAGGTTCACGGAGGAGTGGTGGCCGCCTTTCTTGACTTTGCCTGCGGCTGCGCGGTCTTTACAACCATGAAACCGACCGACTTTTGCTCGACCGTGGAGATCAAGGTCAACTTCCTCAAACCCTTGGAGTGTGGTGACACCATCTATGCTCTTACCGAAGTTCTCTTTCGTGGAAAGAAGCTCTGTGTGATTCATGGAAGACTCTATCGTCGAGGAGACAAAAAGAAGATTCCTGTGGGTCTTGTCACTGCAACTTTCAACATCGTAACGTCGGAAAAGTAGTGCTTGGCGCCAAACACACTTTAGATTGCCAATAGATCAAGGTCAACCTCGAGACACTTGGACATCGTCTCATAAAGCTCACTGTTTGAGAAGGGCTTTTCAAGGATGAAGTCGCAAAGTTCCCGAAGATCCACTAAATCCCTACGTTCCATCTTGATGTTTCCACCCGTGATCACCACCATCTTGATCCCTTCTTTGATTCGGTAATCTTGAATCTTTTGCAGAAGTTCGACCCCATCCAATTGTGGCATCATAAGGTCGGTGATCACGACATTGTATTTGTTAGGGGCGATCATCGAAAGTGCTTCCAATCCATCACCCGCAACATCGACGGTGAGACCAAAGGATTGAAGCTTGGCTCGAATGACCCGAGAGAGAGGCGCTTCGTCTTCCACCAAGAGAACATGGCCCTTCAAAGCACCTAACTTACTGTCAATGGATGCGTCTGGCAACTCATGGACACCTTGAGAAGACTCCAAGAGTGGAATTTCTATCGTACACGAAGTCCCGCGGCCAGGGGTTGATTCGACATGGATTTGCCCTCCCATAGATTGAATGATGGAAAGGACAATCCCCAAACCAAGCCCCGTTCCCTCCTCGGGTGGCTTGGTGGTAAAATTCGAATCAAATATTTTTTCAAGATGCTCCTTGGGAATACCACACCCGTTGTCGCTCACCCTAAGAATCAATTTCTCGTGATTCCCATTTAAGCTCTCAATTCGAATGAGTCCATCACGTCGATCATTGAGGGCATCCCTTGCATTGCTGAGGAGATTCATCAGAACCTGCTGAAGTCGTCCTGACCTTCCTTGAATCCAGCTCCTTTGAGCCCTAAGGTCTAGCTCAAAGCGCACGGACTTCTTGCGATAAATTGAACCCAGAAGCGAATGAATCTTGCGAATGGTTTCATGTGCATCAAAACCACTCTCCTGATCCCCATCAGTTCGAGCGTAGGTTCTCAGACTTTGAACAATATCAGAAATTCGTTTCACTGAATCCCGTATAGCAAAGATTGGAAGTTTTGCATAATCTTCGTCTGCACAGTGATCCTCAAGAATTTCGACATAACCCTGAATGATGGCCAGGGGATTGTTGATCTCATGGGCAACGGTCGCTGCGAGGATTCCCATAGATGCAAGTTTAGAAGTGTGCAACACCTGCTCTTGCATCTTCGCATTCTCCTTTTGAGCTCTTCGTTGTCGAGTGACCTCTTTGCAATGAAGTGCAATACCTTCAACGCCAGGAACATAGAGCATATTGATCATCTTCATCTCAAAAAAGATCCACTCTTGACCAAAGCCTTGTACTCGAACTTCGTCGAGCAGAAGTGGTGCAAGTGCACCTTGAGCAAGGCTCTTAAAACTTCGCCACACGGACTTGCGATCATCGGGGTGAATCATCTGCATAAGAAAACTTCCAACATAGAGCCATTGCGATTGCCCCGTGTACTCTCGAATTGCAGGGCTGATGTATTTGCATCTGCCTGCTTCAGAAAGAATCACCGTCACTTCAGAGGTATTCTCTGTGAGTGCTCGAAATCTTGCCTCGCTTTCACTCACGGCCAACTCCGACATTCGACGCTCTACGATCAGGGTTGCAAGCTGAATGATACTTTGTAAAATCATGTTCGTCTTGGCAGTTGGCCTTCCTGTGGAAAAACCACAAAAGGTCAATAACCCAATGAATTTGGATTGCGACGAAATGAGAGGGAATAACCAAATGGAACGAAACTCTCCCACAGTGTTTAGCTCTCTAAACAACTCCCACTGAGGATGGTTGTAGATATCCTCAACAAGGAGAGGCTCTCTCTTCTGGATCAAAGTTCGAAAGGGCTCCTTGACATCCACTTCCATGCTAATCTCTTCAATGGCTTTAATAAGGGATGGATTCAACAGACCCACAGCTCCAAGTTTCATTTTGTTGCGCTTTCCATCCACATAGTGAACAAAAGCGCGAGAACCTGGGAGAACCTGCTCAAAGGATTCTATAAGCATCTCCAAAGAGGACCTCATCGTGTCGCCTTGAAGAACTTTTGAAAGTATCCTTTTCTGTGCCCGAAGGTTGACTTCGGCATCCGCGCGCCTTTTGGTTTCATGCTCTACTTTTTCATTTTGTTGGGGAATCAGACGATGGCCCAAAATCGTGAGAAAGGAGACCGCAATCAGGGCAAAACCGAAGGCCATCCAAAAATCAAATCTCTGCGGACTCGAGAAGACATTAGGAAAAGCATAGCCTGTCAACTCCAATATGAAATAGAGGGCCACAACGAGAAAGTCCACGGCAAACCAGACAAGCGCTCCCCGCAGCTCCACAAAATTGATGGCCATCAATGGAACAAGCAGAAACCAACAAGCGCCTCCGGGGTTAAGACCACCTGTAAACCAGGTCGCAAAGGTCAGGACACCCATGATGCAGAACATGAGGAAATGACCAATCCATTGGATACGCCCTGTCCTCGAAGCAAAATTGACCAAACCTAAAGCAAGTGCTGCCCAAACAAGAATGGTCGCGCCTAAAGTGAATTGTTCCATAAGGAAAAACTGGACCGTGTAGATCAAATCCATCCCAATGAGAATCATCAAAAAGATAGAGGAGATTCGACCTCTCCACTCTTTGAGAAAACCCACACCAAAACTTCGCTCTTTCACAGTGAAAAGTTGCTCAAAGTATTTGAAAATCACTTGTCTAAACACATCAATCCCATAACCTTTCCATTCTCTATCCTATCGGCACAAAGAGCGACACTCCTCACACGACTACAGTCTGTTGCTCGGTCATTCGGTCGTTCGAGCGTCCCGTCGTTCTGTCGCAAAATGCAACTGTAGCCAGGATCTGAAACTGGAAATGGTGATAAAAATCATTTGGCTCCTCCATCTGTTGACATTGTGCGCGATCATGTGCTGTGATTGGCCCCAGACCGACCCAATTGGGAGGAGAGGTGCTGTGACATCTATGGATCAGACTTTTGGCCAAATGAAGCAAAATTGTCAGAAGCTCAAAGAGCAATCGGCTCATCTTCGGATCCAAAAACTCTTAACTTTGAAAAAGGCGCTTAAGTCTTATCGAGAGAAGTTTTATCAAGCACTGCGTGATGATCTGCGTCGCCACCCACAAGAGACGGAGATCAATGAACTCCTCCCCTTGCGAGATGAGATCGGTTTTACATCGCACCATTTAAAACGGTGGATGAAACCCAAGCGGGTGAAAAATCCTCTCTATTTTTGGGGTTCTCGAGGATACCTTCACTATGAACCCAAGGGTGTTACCCTGATCATTGGGCCCTGGAACTATCCTCTGTTGCTGACCCTCCACCCTCTCATTTCAGCGATTGCCGCAGGAAATCCCGTAGTTGTAAAACCATCGGAGCTCTCTCCCAACACCTCAAGTGTTCTCTCTGAATTGATCACTTCGACCTTTGATCCAAATGAGATTCGGGCTCTCCAAGGAGGAGTGGAAGCCTCGCAAAGACTCTTAGCACTTCCATTTGACCACATCTTCTTCACAGGCAGCACCCGGATCGGGCACTTGGTCATGGAGAGTGCTGCGAAGAACCTGACTCCTGTAACTCTTGAGCTTGGGGGAAAATCCCCAGTGATCATTGACACCTCGGCACCACTTTCCGATGCCGCAATGAAAATTGCATGGGGAAAATTCGTCAATGCGGGACAAACCTGTGTGGCTCCTGATTACATTTTAATTCACGAAAGCCAGCTCAGAAATTTCGTTGATCTACTGAAACTTCATATTGGCCACTTCTACAAGAACCAGTTTCAGAAAAGTCAGGAATACTGTAAAATCATTAATGAATCTCATTTTCAAAGATTGAAAGGACTTGTTGAAGCCTCTTTGACACGTGGGGCACGCCTTGAGTTTGGAGGGGAGTTCTTCCCTGCCGAACAGGTCATCTCTCCGACAGTCCTCACACAAGTTGAGAACTCTCACCCGATCATGCAGGAGGAGATTTTCGGCCCCATTTTGCCGATCATCCCCTATCGCAACCACAGTGAAGCTCTTGGCTTCGTCCGATCCATGACCAAGCCACTGGCTCTCTACATTTTTTCTCAAGATCCTCAGGCCACAAAACTCCTTCTGGAAGGAACCTCATCCGGCGGCGTCTGCATCAACAATGTGACCATTCACTTAGGCCATCACGGCCTTCCCTTTGGCGGAATTGGTGGAAGTGGTATGGGAAACTACCACGGCCATTTTGGGTTTAAGACCTTTTCTCACGAGAGAGCCGTGTTGCACTCACAACGATTCAACCTTTTAAAATTGATCTATCCACCCTACAGATCGATGCTCAGGTGGGTTCAAAAGATGTGAAGCACTATTTAGTACCAGCCACTATTTGAGTGGCTGGCGCGAAACCTCATTTCGAGTGAATTTGCATAAGTTTTTCTTAGACCGAGGCGAGCCGACGAAGGGCTAGCCAGAGGCGCTAACTCGAGGAGGCTCAACAAAGGTATAAGGAAAACTTATGATAAATTCACCGAAATGAGGTTTCGCGCCAGCCACTATTTGAGCGCGAAGAAGAGAGCGGAGAGAAAGAGGGCCACAATGAGGGCGCCACCGATTTTGATGAGAACTCTTTTTTGAAAAGCAGCAGGATCTCTCATGCGAAAATAGAGCCTCTCCACCCGATAACGATCCTCGGGGGCGACCTCTCGGCCAGGGTAGAGCAGAGTGAGCGGATCCACACTCAACTCAATGGCCATTTGAACCCCAAGTCCGATCGTCATCGGCTGTCGATCGGCTTCAATCTCTTCAAGCTGAGAGATGGTAAGGCCCAATTGAGACGAAAACTCATCGCTTTCAATCAAGAAAAGTTCTCTTATGGACTTAAGTCGCGAGCCCGGCGTGGCCTCACCTCTAAGGATCTTAGATAGCTCCTGAGAGATCTCATTCACGGCCTCCCTAAACTCGTCACAATTCAGATTGTGAATCCGACAATATTCATTAAGGTCATGTTGCCCTTTTCGGAAATCAAGAACTGCAGAAATCCGACTGGACCTCCTTGCCTTCCAAGCATTCAAATTGATCACATTTTCCATGATTCTACCCCATCTTCTATTATTGGATTTATAATGCGATAAGTCAATTTTGAGAAGCAAATTCTTCTGCGTCTGACTCAATCTGAGACAGATTGAACTCGAAACTCATTTTCTACTCTGGTGTTACTAAGGCGCTCTGGTGGCGGCTTTCATGATTATTTGCCCATTTCCAATTTCAGATCCGGGTTCTCACTTCAGATCCGGCTTTGAACTATTTTCTAAAATCGACGCCAAAATGGCGCTTGATTGCATGGCACTCCCCTTGAAACCCCTATCCCTTCTGAATCTGGTGGGCATGAGTTCTGATGACCTTGGCATAAAACTTGATCTTACCAAATAAGACGGATGGACATCTTAGACATCCGAGGAGGAGATCTTGGGCCTTTTGATCGTTTTCACAACAGTTGCACTCTTCACTTTTACTGGATCTACACCTTCCATTTTTCCAATCATCCATCTGGCCTACTTGCTTCTTGCGATGTTCTATCTGTTCGGAGTGAAACTCTACACGCGAAAAATTCTCCCTCGAGATGGGGGCGCTTCCGCCATCATAGCCAATCGTGCCCTGCGGTTAAAGACCCAGATCTGAAATTGCAGCCTTGGCCCAAAGGACCTTGATTTTCCAGCTCTTTTGTACGACTCTTTTTTTACGACTTGATTTTGCATATCGGAAATGATCGTAGAAGGGTGCGGCCAACATGAAAATAGGAGTTCCACGAGAACCATCTCCTGACCAACGCCTCAGTCTCGGACCTGAACCGGCGAAGAAACTTCTAAAGAGGGGATTTTCAATTGCGATTGAGGCTGCCGCCGGGAATGCGGCCCATCTCCCACAAAGCTCATTTCCAAAAGAGGTCCATTTTGTAGATCAAGAGACTGCCTTTAAAAGCGACATTGTCTTTAAAATTCATCGCCCCTCAGAACAAGAGATTCAGTGGATGAATGCCGGCTCGCTTCTGATTTGTTTAGGAGAGCCCTATCGCAAAGATGGTTTTTTTGAAAAGCTCGCTCAACGCAAGATCAACTCCATTTCACTTGAACTCATTCCACGAACCTCACGAGCCCAGTCAATGGATGTCCTCTCCTCTCAGGCCAACATCGCCGGCTACCGAGCCGTACTTGAAGCCACCCAACATTTTGGACGTTATCTTCCAATGATGATGACCTCAGCAGGAATGGCCCGGCCCGCAAAGGTCGTGGTCCTGGGTGTGGGTGTTGCAGGCCTGCAGGCAATTGCGACTGCCAAGCGGCTTGGCGCACAAGTTGAAGCATTTGATATTCGCCCTGAGGTGAAAGAGCAGATTCTCTCTCTTGGAGCCAAGTTTATGGAGCTGGATCTGGGTGGCGAAGAGGGCTCAGGTGCAGGCGGCTATGCCAAGGAGCTTTCCGAAGAGGGAAAGCGCCGCCAACAGCAAGCCCTCACGGAACGCCTTAAGGGCGCCGACATTGTGATTTCCACAGCCAACATTCCTGGACGACGTGCGCCGATCCTGATCACCGAGGACGCCGTTCAAGGGATGAAACCAGGTTCTGTGATCGTCGATATGGCCGCAGCCAACGGCGGCAATTGCCCCCTCACCAAAGCCGACGAGGTCACTCGAATCCATGGAGTTATTTTGGTTGGCCACACCAATTACCCATCTCTGATGCCCACCGACTCAAGCCAATTTTTTGGAAACAATTTGGTCAACCTTCTCGAAATTTTGACCCAAAAAGAAAATGAAAATATCAAACTCCATCTCAACCTTGAAGATGACATCATCGCAGCCTCTTTGGTCACTCTCAATGGTGAGATACGTTTGAGCGAGGCCCAAAAGAAGAGTTAAGAGGATCGTGATCAAAGGATCGTGAGGGGAAGGAGAGTTCATTATGTCGCACACAATGGTCGGAGTCTATGTCTTCACGCTCTCTTGTTTTGTAGGATATCATGTGATTTGGGGAGTGACACCGGCACTTCACACACCGTTGATGGCAGTCACCAATGCGATCAGTGCCATTGTCGTGGTCGGGGCCATTCTCGTTGCTGGAGTTGACATTCCCGGTACGGAGGTTCTGGGTTTTTTGGCAGTAACTCTTGCAGCGATCAATATCTTTGGTGGATTTGTCGTCACCAATCGAATGCTTTCCATGTTTAAGAAGAAAAAGTAGAGGAATTGACAAAATGAATTTTCATCCAGATGTGTTTGCGCTTGCTTACCTTATTGCTACAGTGCTCTTCATCTTTGGGCTGAAGGGTCTGGCATCGCCAAAGACGGCTCTTGGAGGAAACCGCGCAGCCATGGCCGGTATGGTGGTGGCTGTGGTTGCGACTTTGCTCGACCCCTCGATTCAGAGCTATGGATGGATCGCCGCAGGACTCGGGGTTGGTGGCGTCATTGGGACTCTCTTGGCTCTTAAGATTGCGATGACGGCAATGCCTCAACTGGTGGCAGCTCTCCACAGCTTCGTGGGGCTCTCTGCGGTTTTTGTAGCCATTGGAACCTATCTTTCTCATGTTGGAACTGGCGAGATTTCGGCGGTGCTGCTCGTGGAACTCTCATTAGGAAGTGCAATTGGGGCCATCACCTTTACCGGTTCGGTCATTGCATTTGGAAAACTTCAAGAGTTGATTGGCTCCAATCCACTCGTATTTCGTGGGCAACACATTTTGAATCTTCTTCTAGGACTTTCCATCGTTGGACTTGCCATCTACTTTACGACCAACCCCGTACTTGGCCCCTTCTTGGCTCTCACTCTCATCTCATTTCTTTTGGGCGTTTTGTTGATTGTGCCGATTGGGGGCGCCGACATGCCGGTCGTGGTCTCCATGCTCAACTCCTACTCGGGGTGGGCCGCCTCAGCCACAGGTTTTACGCTCGGAAACAACCTTCTCATTGCAACAGGTGCACTTGTGGGAAGCAGTGGGGCCATTCTCTCCTACATCATGTGCAAAGCGATGAATCGCTCCTTTTTTAGCGTCATCCTGGGTGGCTTTGGGGGCGACTCCGAAAGCGCCAGCACCTCGCAGACCGCCCATAAAGGGGTAAGAGCTGCGGCTGTTGAGGATGCCGCCTACATGCTTGAAAACTCCGAGCGAGTCATCATTGTTCCCGGATATGGGATGGCCGTGGCCCAGGCTCAGCATGCTGTGAAAGAGTTTTACCAGGTCCTGTCAGAGAAGGGGGTGGACGTCAAATTTGCCATTCACCCTGTCGCTGGTCGAATGCCAGGTCACATGAACGTTCTACTTGCTGAAGCTGACATACCTTACGATGCCGTCTTTGAGATGGATGAGATCAATGGGGAGTTTGCTTCAACCGACATCAGTTTGGTCATCGGGGCCAATGATGTCGTCAACCCTGCCGCAAAAAAAGATAAAGCAAGCCCGCTTTATGGCATGCCCATTCTCGATGCCTACCGATCTCGACAGGTCTTCATCCTCAAGCGTTCCATGAAGCCCGGCTATTCGGGTGTTGACAACGAGCTCTTCTATTATGACAACACTTCCATCATCTTTGGCGATGCCAAGGCCACCATTGAAGGGCTTGTTGCGGCTCTTCGCGGAGAGTAGAGCGCGGAGAGTGAGAGTAGAGAGTAGATAATAATGAAGGGGAGGACGCCTGCACGTGGTTTGGGATATTGCACCTGAAATTTTCAATTTGGGTTCACTTCAAGTACGATGGTACGGCCTTCTCTTTGCCCTTTCGTTTCTTTTAGGATTTAAGATTCTTCAGCGAATTTTCATTCTCGAAGCGCGCCCTCCAGCTGACCTTGATCGTCTTTTTTTGGCCATGATTCTGGGAACCACCCTAGGAGCTCGTTTAGGGCACTGCCTCTTTTACGAACCTGCATACTACCTAAGCCACCCTCTGGAGATCTTGAAAATTTGGAAGGGGGGACTTGCAAGCCATGGAGCAGCCATAGGAATTCTCTTTGCGCTCTACATCTTTGCTCGCAAAACCTCCTACGCGACTTGGCTGTGGACGGTGGACCGAATTGTCATTGCGGTAGCCTTAGGAGGTGGCCTCGTTCGTCTGGGAAATTTCATGAATTCGGAGATCATTGGAAAACCAACCAGTCTCCCTTGGGCGATCATCTTCAAGCGCGTGGACATGATTCCACGCCATCCAACCCAACTCTATGAATCTTTCTGCTACTTCTTGATCTTTGTGACCTTGTATCTCCTTTACCACCGAAAGAAAGAGCTTACTTCTGAGGGGAGTTTGACAGGACTCTTTTTTATCTTGGTCTTCGGAGTTCGTTTTTTTGTCGAGTTTCTTAAAGAGGACCAGGTGGCCTTTGAGCGATCACTCCCCTTGAACATGGGACAACTCCTCAGCATTCCAGCCATTGCCTTTGGAATCTTTTTGGTTTTGCGCGCAAAACGAAAGGGACCTCCCTCAAAATCTGCCACCCAATCTGCTTCCACCAAAAATCCCAACACCCACAGACGTTCCTCTAAAAAAAACTAGGAAAGAATTTGGAAAAGTGATTCATTTTGAGATGAATCACACCAAAATGGTTCTTGGAGCGACTTTCACCTCCTCAAAGGTCCAAATGAGTCTTGACGTGGCTCGTAATTCAACCTCATAATAGAAGGAGGGAATTTAACAAGGAGGTCGCCCACTTCAACCAAGTGATGGCCAGAGTCTTGGTCCTTAATGCTAGCTATGAGCCTCTTACGATTGTCAGTTGGCGAAAAGCTCTCATCCTGTGGCTAACGAATAAAGTAGAGGTTGTCGAGTTTCACTCCATGTGGGTGCACAGCGCTTACCATCGTTTTCAACTTCCCAGTGTCTTAAAACTCAATCGATATGTAAAAGGTCAAAAAGATGGGCCCATTCGCTTCTGTAGAGAAAATGTCTATCTTCGCGATGGTCATCAATGCCAATACTGCGGTCAACGGGTCCCTCTATCCACACTCACTCTGGACCACGTCGTTCCCGTTTCCCACAATGGGGGTCACAACTGGAACAACGTTGTGACCGCCTGTCGCACATGCAACAACAAGAAGGGAAACCGCACGCCCGACCAGGCCGGTATGCCCCTTCTCACAAGACCCTACAAGCCTCGGTGGCTTCCCCAGAGAGAGTTTGCCTACCACAATGAGCAGATGCCCATCTCGTGGGGACCCTACTTGGGGGCTGTTCGGTAATTCGCTTATGGAAATATGTGGCCTATTGCCACTTAAGAAGCATGTCGACTTCCACCTCTTGCTGACCCTCTTCAAGGACAAATTTGATCGTTTCCCACCTGGGTCGATTCCAAAGTGTCTCAGTGATGTTGCTGATTGCAAACATCTCCTTAGGACGCCCAAACCAACCTTTGTTGTGTTTACCATCATCGTTCTCATCATGAAAGATCGTAAGAGAATACTCTCCTGGCTCCAGACCCGAGATCCTCCACTCCGTGGAATCTGTGCTGGCCTCCCAGACACTCTCTTCACGAACCGGATTCTTCTCTTCATTGTAGTCCCCTTCGGCTCCATACAAAGAATAAAAGAGATGCCCGCTATTGCTTCGAGCTGGTGAAACTTTCACCTTCAGATCGGCTCCTAGCCCAATCGTTGGTGACAAAAAAGCCAACGCCAACAGATAACAGCAAAACATGGTCGTGATTCTCATAAACTCATTCCTCCCCTTTTTATTCTTTTGTTTCTGCGCACCCATCCTGCCCATTTGAAGGCCTCGATGTTTGAGATGCACAGAGTCTGCCGCAGGAATTGCGATCCAAGTGGCAGACCCCTCGCGCCAGTTCCTTTTATAGGAGACGATTCAATATGTCGATCATCGCAAACGAATTTGAATATTATTCAAAGTAAGGCGTGAAAAATGTCACCAGTTCGATCCCTTTCCTGAAGATTCGAGCTGAGTTCGTTGAGTTCTCCATTTATCCTCATTCACATTCTTGTCTTGATTTTGGTTGCGTTTTTACCAAAGATTGCGACTTGGTTGCCTGACCAAGTCTTTCGCGGATCACAGTAATGCTACTCCATCACGTTCAGTTGCAAAAGCGTAGAACTCCCAATTCACACAACGATTTTCTAAACACAAGATGATCTTCTTTTAGTCTTGAGTTTTCTTCTTCTAAAGATTCTATTTTCGCTTCTTCTGATTGGCATCGATGAACAAGCTCCTTAGTAGCTTCTACGAGAATCGGCGCAAAGGCACCATAAGCCACGGCTTTGTAGCCATTAGAACCGGTAGAGACAAATTCGGGGAAGAATATTTGTTCCACGTCTTGAGCAATGAAACTGTATTTTGCTTCCTCATCTACTTGGTGTTTCCATTTATAATTTACTCCTTGTAACTGGGTCAATTTTTCCAGCATAGCGACGCTGTCTAATTTCGTTACATCTTTCTTCAGTCATTCATCAGATGAACATATAAGGGAGGTGCTTGTCGGATTGATGGTGCAGATGCCGTTGGAGTCTGTGAATCCTGCAACATCGCCATCAGTGGATCTGACGACGTGGAGAAGATACATTGCTGATTCCGTTCCAAGCACTAACTAGTAGTGCCTGGCGCGAAACCTGCTTTCGAGCGAATTCCCATAAGTTTTTCTTATACCGAGGCGAGCCGACGAAGGGCTAGCCAGAGGCGCTAACTCGAGGAGGCTCAACAAAGGTATAAGGAAAACTTATGGTGAATTCGCCGAAATGAGGTTTCGCGCCAGGCACTAACTAGGGGCTTTTTTTGCACCCGATGCAATGGTGATCGTAGCCTTAGTATGCATACTCCACACCACATCAACAGAAGTGTTGGCCGATATTTCAACGACGAGAAAGCGTTGTCGTCCTTCAAGAAGAGCAATGCCTCGTTGAACTTTGTTTATGCCTGCAGGTGCATAAGCCGCTGACAAATCCACAATCGCTTCTCCGCCAGAGTCCCTAGAGGCAAAATGGATGATCGGAGCGATGGCCTTATGATCTTGATTTAAATTATTGATGAGCAAAGTGTTCTGACCCTGTGTGCCGCAACGGTAATACTCACCTCGTTCCGGATATCGCCAATAATTCTTCAAGTCATAGTTGTCACCCCCCAGTTCCATAGCCCAGCGCTGTCCTTCGGTGTCAAATACGAAAGTACCTAAATCGAGATTGCCATGGCTGGTGCGATTATCGCCTCCCTTAAATCCAATAAAGGCGGCATTGGAATCAAGCCACTTCGAGCGAAAAAAAACCACCGGATATTTTCCTTTGAAATAGACGTCACGTGGTTGTTTGAGCATATCTTGGGAGGTTCCTGATGTATGAAACCAAAACAGATGATCAACGGTGGATTTGCTGGCGCTAACTCTTCCCAGCCAACTTAGAACTGCATGGTTGTAGCGTTGACCAATCCAGAGCATTATATCAGAAGTGGGGTACTCAGATGAATCACTATAGTTGAAATGTTTTCCGGTAGGACCCGAAGAGTGCATAAAATATAATCCCATGGATGACAACCCAGGAAGAGAACTTAATCCAAAATCTGTTCCGAGCGCTGAGTTAAGTGAGGCCAACATCAAGACGGCATAGTCCGTCGCGTAACTCCAGTAGTTTGGTCCCTCTGGCCAGACTCCGTCGGGAGCATAAGTGGCAAAAGCCTTTGTGGAACGAGTAATATTTCGATAGAGAAGCCACCGAGCCAATTCGGGTTCTTCGTCAGCAACCGCAAGAGCTCCCGCAGCGATACCTCCATTACAAACCAAGCTCCAATTATTGGTGGTATTCGTCCAGCTGACGTTATTTTCAAAGTCTGCTTTTGCGGCTTTAAGCCCTTTTTCAACCAGTGCGGTTCTAATGGTATTCCGTTCCGCAACCGAAAGTATGTTGAAAAGCCAGTCATATCCGAGGGCAAAACCGTGACTCATTTCTGCCACATCGAGAAAATGTTTTGGATTCCAATCGGAAAACGCAGCGGCTGCAAGGAGTTCTTTGATGGCTCGATCTGCATAGTTTTTGTTTTCGGTAATTCGATAGATTAGACTCAAAATGCGGACTCTGTTTTTTACCGTTCGACTGACTTCAAGTAATTTTCCTCCAACTACCTTTTGTGTTGAAACGGGGGTATTCAGGAGTTCATCAGCTTGCTTCCGTAAATTTTCAAAGTAAGCCTTGGCTATAGCATTATTCTTGATGTGATTGTGAATCGTCACGAGCGCCTCTGGCGGGACAATCAATCGCGGATGTCCTGTGCGCAGGGTTGACAGCATTGTCAACTCATTCGGTGGGGTGTAGTTCTCTGCCTCAGTGACTGAATCGTCAGCAACGCCCCCTTCGTTTTCTCCACTGCCATTATTGTCAGAAGCAGGTGATGATGGGCTGTCGCCAATGAATGGTTCATGGCTGGCGTTGTGATCATTGTCAGCAAGTGTCCCATTGTCATCATGATCATTATCGGCAAGTGTCTCATTGTCATCATGATCATTATCGGCAAGTGTCTCATTGTCATCATGATCATTATCGGCAAGTGTCTCATTGTCATCATGATCATTATCAGGCGATGACGGCGGACAAATTCCTTCGCAAAGAGAACCACTTGTGGTGCGACCGATGGAATTTATTGACGTCAGTGATTTGCCACAATTTTGATAAGAGACCAAGAGTATGAGCAATGTTGAAATGGTAGAGAGTGCAGTCATGAAAGAACGTTCTCTTTTCACTTTAAGGAACATCAAATCTCCATAATTCTATGCTTTAGTTAGAGTCTGCATCAGGTCTAAGAACAAACGTGAAATGGCAAATGAAGCGAACAGACGCATACTTGTTCAGAGTTCAAAGTACCATAAAAATGGGGGTATTTCAAAGATCATCGTTGAACATGTCTCAAGTTGAATCAACAGAATCTATCGCACTTTGAATCTAAGGGGTGTGAAAACACAACGAACTGAAGACCTCGCCCGCTCCCATCATGGATTTTGTGGAGAGTAGGCGCACCGAAATCCACCGTACACACGTGTACTTGAAGAAGAATATCCTAAATTGAGACCATACACGCCAACTGTCGCTTCACCATAATCATAGTAATGGCCACCACGAACGGCCCGACCGCCACTGTCACCATTTGTTCCCGGCCAATAGGTTCCGATCCCATGAATCGATCTCAAAGACGTATCCAAACTTTTAAAACTGTCATCAAGCATGGACGCCGTTGCAGTTTGCAAATTATTTTCCAAATAAGCTGCATTCCCCGAAGCCGCGCGATCCGTTGGAATATACCAATTCACCCACTCCCATGCATTCCCTGCAAAGTCCCAAATGACTTCTCCGTTAGAGAGTGCGTGAGTACGCCTTTGTTTATCCCAAACAACATCTGAGCAGGTTTGCCCCGTACCAAAACAACCGTCATCATCAGTACTCGCAACTAATGTGTTGCTCGGATCATTGTCTGAATGACCCGTATTGAGAACGCCTCCACTCCAGTTGCCAACCGTGATTTCTATGTTCCGTGCGATCGTCATCCACTCAGCGTTGTTAATAAGGTGATAGCCCGTCCCTAAATTACTGCATTCCGATACAGCATCAGCATGTGTGATGCTGACCCAAGGAATGCCCGCTATCTGTGATGTAGCTATACCACTGAGATTTTTCATCTCATATTTCGCCACACAAAAATCCGAAGTTGTTCCCACAGCATTATTGTAAGGAATAGGAATATAGCCTGCAGGACATCCACTAGAGCCCCCATCAGACATTATAAGGGCTCTCCACCCGCTTGAAGTACAACCTTCAAAGACTGTACCTGTCCAACGAATCGACCCCAATGTCGTTCCATCACATGTCGATGAGGAGCCTATTTTAATGGAACTTGTTGTGTGAATTGCCCCATCAACATCCAACTTAGCTGTCGGATTGCTTGTTCCTACACCCACATTCCCCCCACTGACCACCATCTGATCTGTTCCCACAGCAAGTCCGTTCGTGGGTAAAGTGAGAGCCCCACTTAACGTTCCTCCTGTCAAAGGTAGCTTGCTGCCGTCCGCAAGATTTGAGCAGATCCAGCGACTGTTGCTGTTATCCCAAGAGAGTATTTGCCCCTCTGAACATGCAGCATTGTTTGGCTTGTACGCAAGATAGATACCTACACCATTAAGAAGTTCTGAAACATCAACGCCATCCTTGACTGAGGCCGTCACTGAAGGATCTGACTCGGTGGTGACGGGCGCATTGTTGCGCAATTCACGGCGCTACCATCACTTGTACACCACTTCGACGCCGTAAGCGTTCCTACTTGTGGATCTGATTCTGATGTAAGATATCCAGCTGAAGCGTGATTTCCCCAACCCGAAACGGTGTTGAGCGTGGTCTTATCCACTGCACTCATGAATCCATCAGTTCCCGTTGTGGCTGCGGCATGAGTGTGCCCGCTATCAGACTTATTGTAAAAGTAATCATACTCACCTCGATTGATGAGGCCGCCTGTCACACCA
>JACTMU010000085.1:38646-39699 GCA_014584465.1 Pseudomonadota bacterium
CCTCCACCTCCGCCGCCACCACCGGTGCTGTCCGTTCCTGGGGCCCACTTGCCACTTTGATATTTTAAGACTTGCCCATCTGTTGGCGTACTGGAGATTTCCACGTCGGCCAGATCATTAAGCTCATAGTCGTTGGCTTGCGGCACGACTAATCCTGTTCGTCCGTTAAAACTGTTCACTCCTCCTGCATTTTGAACTCGTTCCCAACCATTCGATCCGAAGATGATCCAGTCACCCGACATCCATGTGCTCGTGCCATCAATGGATGTGCTTCCTGCATTCGATACAACATAGAAGTCCCCTGGAGAGGGTACCCCGTCTGCCGGATAGGAAGATCCGCTCAGGAGAGTCGGAGAATTTGATGAAGCATTCCAGCTTCCCAAATAGGTTAGTCCATCAAAGTCTGTCGCCGCCCACTTTCCCAAACTTGCGTTGTATCTCATAATTTGCCCGTGGCCAGCCCCCATTTGAGGAAGCTCAACGATCACATGAGATGAAGTGTTGGTCGCATTGGCTGATCCAACAAGAAAAGTGTAGGTTTCGCCGACCACCAAAGAAACGGTGTCCACCAGGGTTGCACTCAATTCATTGGATGTTTGAACTTGTATTTGAAATCGAGCCGATGAACCTTGGATCTTCACCTCTTTAATATAATCGAGATTTTTTCCACTAAAGGTAAATTTCACTCCATCAAATGAGACTCCCTCAACGACCGGCTCGGGGTACTCGATTTCATTCTGAATTGAACACGAAGACAACATAAATACCAGGAGCAATGATTTAATAGTGAATTTCATGTTCCTCCACCACCATCTCACGTTCAATGATAATTTGAGTAAAATTTTAAGTAGAGCGCCTGTCTCATGCACTACTAAAATACAGTTTATCAGCACCAAAACTTCATTCAACAATTTTAAACTTTCAATCTCAATGTGAGACCAAAAACGATAAATATTTGCATTTCTTTAAAAAGGAGATTGTTTTTGCAACATCTTTTCATACAGCAGTGACTCAAAATGGAATAATCAATTGAACATCATCAGGAGGGTTGAT
>JACTMU010000105.1 GCA_014584465.1 Pseudomonadota bacterium
CTCCTCAGAGAGAATCTTATGTTGAAGCCCCAGTGGAAGAGCCACCTCATGGTCGATGCGCAACACGGTTTCAATTCCAAACTCACTCACACCGCCCAATGAGGTCATTGGGAATAGTGCGACCTGCGCCATCAAATAACAAAGGGCGAGTGTGTTTCGAATACAGCGTGACATTGCAAGACTCCTAAGTTTCTATCTTTCTTTTAACTTTTGGGACCAAGATCATATTAACGAAGCTTGTCTCGAATCGAAAAGATTAATGGCCCAGATGTAAAATCTTTAGGAGTTGTCTACGATTTCTACACTGTTTTCATCAGCCAAAAATTCTTTGAGAGTTCAAAACCAAGCTTCTTCCTTGGTCGATTGTTGATGGAATCTCAATGTCTTTGTGACTTCTCTTTTTTAAAAAAACACGCAGGCCTTGTGCGTTGTGTTTCTATATTGACATCGCTACTACAAAAGTATAGAAGAGGGTGTGAGTCGAAAACAGAGATTTCCACAGCAGCTGCTTTTGGGTGATGAGTTCAAGATAGAAAAAGAATTCGGCGGTGCCCGCCTTAAGAGATCCCATGCCAAGAAAGCTAGGCCTATTCCTACTAAGAAATCCATGCACTTAACTTTAAGATCGTCCAGAGCAAAGGGGGACAAATCTCTTAGATTCAATAAATATCGAATCCAAAGGATCGAAGCTGCAGTTCGAACTCAAGCCAAAAGATTCGGAGTGGAGATCTTTAGATACGCCAATGTCGGCAATCACCTTCATATGCTTGTCCAAGCAAGCTACAGGCAAGGATTTATCTCTTTTTTAAGATCCATTTCAGGAATCATTGCAAGAATTGCACTGGGAGCAGAAAAGGGAAAGGCAAAGCTAAAGGAAGCTGCTCACTTTTGGGATCAAAGACCTTGGACAAGGGTGCTTCTCACCTGGACTGAGTTTAAGAATGTAAAAAAATATGTTGAACAGAATTTCAATGAAGCCATGGGATTTGTGCCCTACAAACCTCGCAAATACAGATCTACTGCTTAGATTTCGAAAAACCCAAACTACAGTCCGTTCGGAAAATTCTACGACACAACTTGCTTGTTCTTTTTCACCAGATTGAACAAAGATCTCCTCGAATTAGCTTCTGGCTAGCCCTTCGTCGATCCTTGTTCAATCTGATAAAAAATTCCTTCGCAATTTGCGTCGTAGAATTTTCCGAACGGACTATAACTTCAGCAACTTGGGCATGATGACCAAACCAAAGTGCGCAAGTCATTTTGGCACAGTGCCTAGGTTTTAGGGAGACCTCGCTTTTGGAGAAGCCGATGGGCGATGGCTCGAGAGAGCGCACAAATGGTGAGAGTGGGATTGAAACCTCGTAAAAGGCTTCAATCCAACAACGACAGGGATCGTAGACGGGTTTTATAGAGAGGCAGAGAGTTCGCACATCAGAGTGGCAATGTGCAATGGCTTGAGGGGGTGAGTTTGCATCTGTGACAGATGAGCCATTGGAAATGGATTAAATCCACCCTCTTCGACTCTTACAATAAAATTTCCATCATGCAGCGGGTACTCTCGGCAGGTCCATGTGGTTTTGATTACCGATGGATCACTTTCCAACTCAGTTTCGGGTGTCTGATCACATTTGAACTTTGCGATCATGTCGGCGTTTGACCGATCATGGAGCACACCAAATTTAAACGTTATGACTGCGGTGTGGTCGATTTGAAATGTTAATTCGTTGTTGGCGCATTTTAGTATCGTGCCTATTGGTCCTGTACCGCCACCTCCCACCGTAGGGCCAGCCCCCAGTGCTTCAACGGCAAAAGCAACAACTGCAGCTGCAATCACTCTTCGCATTCTAAGTTTTTCTTGTTTCATCTTTTCCTTCCTCCACGTAACATTTGTTCTTAATCTCAAATGAGTCATCCAATGGTTCATCAGGAATTTGATGGATCCATGTGTTTCCAATTGGAGCTCACATGAAACCTAGCACGATATTGCGCAAGTAGCTATATATTTAATATACAAGATTCAAAGAATTGATATATCATTTGTATATACCATCAGGCTTTGATCAGTTAAGCTGAGGGGCGCGAAGATCTGGGTTGTAAGATAGCAATTGATCGTTCTATCTTGGATTTCTCAAAAAGGTGGTTATCAGCAATGAAAGAGCTCTTTCAGTATCAGGATTATCGGGATTTTTTGGAGTTTCTTGTTGGGCAACGGGATTCGAGAAAGTTCACGCGGAGCAGTTTGGCAAGGGCAATGGGTTGCCAAGCAGCCTATTTCTCACAAGTGCTTAAGGGTCGAGCGAGTCTTACAGAGGAACATGGGATCAAACTTTGCGTCTACCTTGGTTTTAACGAGGTGGAGACTGATTATTTCATGGTCATTTTGCGTCTCGGACGCTCCGGACACCAAGTCCTTACTCAGTATCTCGAGGGTCAAAGAAAAAGACTTAAGAGGCTGGGTGCGGAGGTCGATGCTAAGATTTCAAAAGAGACAAATCGAATTTCCGAAGAACTTAGCCATTACTATTGTTCATCGTGGATTCCGTCGACGATTCATTTGGCAACCAGTTGTTCCTCTTATCAGACGGTGGGTTCATTAGCTCAGCGGTTTGGATTACAAAAGGAGATGGTCGAGTTTCATCTGTCCATGCTGGAGAAATATTCATTGGTGAAATTTGGTGGTCATAGGTGGAGTTTCAACGGTGATTCGATTCATATTTCTAAGGGTTCGGCACAGGATCTTTCATTTCAGACGAACAATCGAATTCGCTCTTTGAGCGCCATTCAGGCACGTAAAGAGAGGAGCGTACACTACTCTGCACTACTTTCGTTGGACGAAAGGACAGCTAATGAAATTCGTGAGAAGGTGATTGAAACGATCAGTGATCTTCTTCATCGAGCAGAGCCAGCTCCAGCCGAAGAGGTCTATTCTGTCTGTATCGATTTTTTTCAAACCTAAGGGCAGGGACTTTCTACGGAGGTCACCACTAGGAATCTAGAGACTCAAGCTAAGGTGCACAAGTCATTTTGGCACAGTGCCTAGGTTGTAGGGAGACCTCGCTTTTGGAGAAGCCGATGGGCGATGGCTCGAGAGAGTGCACAGATGGTAAGGGTTGGATTGGCCGTTGTTGAGGTTGGAAAGATGGAGGCATCGGTGATGTAGAGGTTCTCGATGTTCCAGCTTTCGCCGTTAGGATCGACCACAGATTCTTTGGCGTTTGAGCCCATGCGACAACCACCCATAGGGTGTGCAGTTGCAAGAAAGACTCTGTGATGAGAGAGCACCTTCATGGTGAGCAGTCGGTCAATCTCCTTTTGCGTGGCATCGGGTGATTCCTTACGGTCAATGATCAGAGGCTCTTGAAAGGCAAAGTAGACCTGGCGAGCACCGGCTGCAAAGTAGATCTGAGCAGCTGCTTTGAGACCTCGCAGGTATTGCTCTTTGTCTTCATCCTGGAGTCGGTAGGTGAAGCTATTGGGCTTCACCATTCCATTAGGTGAATCGCGAAAGATGAGTGTCATGCGTGCCGAGGAGTTGTACCTCTTCATGAGATTCCAGTGACTGTAAATCCACTCTTGCGAAATCCACTGATTTTTGTGAACGGTGGTGGTGGACTCATCATCTAGGCTCGGGGAAAGGGTGGAGGAACTCTTCGTGCGCGTTTGAAGTTCTTCGCGAGAGAGTGAGGAGCTCTCGCCAAAGATGCGATCGGCTCTCTCTTGGATCTCCGTTGGATGACCAAATGGGGTCAATTGAGCATGAGAGACAGGAAGGTTGAAGGTCCCCTCAAATTTAAAGTAGTTTTTTGTTCGACTTGGACCTGTGGGCTCTGGAATGTCGCAATTGGGGTTGCTGGGCGAAAACTCTCCAACGTAGTAGCTCATGGGAGGTCCACCCGTATTGGGAAATGTTGCATGATCAAATATACCGTAAATGGCGGATGGGGCATGAGTGGTGAGGTGGCGACCCACATTGGGATTGTGGGCAGTCTTGGAAAATCCAAAGGGATTGAACCACTCCGTGGGGCCTACTCCTGAGCGTTGTAAAATGCGCGGGGAATCCAGGGCTCCACCGGCAAGAACGACCAGGCTTGTCGGAATTTTAACTTCGCGCTCTTCACCTTGAAAGCTACCTCGGGCGATCACGGCCTGAACCGCGTGACTGTGAGATCCCTGTTTGTTCTTCTTAAATTCAATCTTCATGACTTCACAATTAGGCACAATGCGCGCTCCATGGCGGGCTGCATTTGGAAGGTGAACTAGAAGAGGAGTCTGTTTTCGGTTGTAGCGACATCCAGTATCGCAATAGCCACAGCCACGGCACTCCACAACGTTACGTTCGGCAGCGCCACTGTGCTCATGCCATCCCAGCGCTTCGGAGCCCAGGGCAAGCATGGCATTGTTTCGGTTGATTTGAGAAAGTGGAACAGGGGAGACCGAAAGCTCCTTCTTTAGGACGGCATAGTGTTGGTTGAGTTCATTTGCTGAGATGTCAAAACCAAAACGTCTCTCCCATTCACTTCGGATAGGTTCGGGAAGTTCGAAACAGAGAGCATGGTTGATGGTTGCTGAGCCACCCACCATCTTTCCTTTAATGACGATGGTGTCCATATTTGGGATGTTGACGATGTCCAATTTAAGGGGGCTTGAGGCACTGAACTCGGTCTCGTAGAGCCTGCTCTTCTTTTCTTTAATAGGTTGAAGGTTTTGGTCGATGGAAACCCATGGTCCAGAGTATCCGATCTCTTTCCAGATGGCGGGATCAGAATAGATGGGTTGAGTGGCCATGAACTTTGCAAATCGGAAAAGCCCGGAAGTTCCCTTGTCTACATTGATCTGCAACCTTTGAAGACCCTTGCTCACTTTCCACGATTCAACATCTGAGTTCTTAAGCGAAATGCGCTCGCCGAGGACAAAGTGACCCTCTATAGCAAGAATCAGGAGCTTGAAATCAGAACTGGCCTTTGCTCCTAAGCGTTTCAGATAGGCATCAAAGCGCCGAGATGGGTCGGAGCTTGCCTTCTCAATCACTTCTTGAGGCAATAGGCCTCGTGCTAGGTTGCGCACCAGATGGGCTTCGGCTTGGCTTAAGACGGCAAGGTTTGCGCCATCGGGCTGATCAATCGTTCTCTTTTCGACAAAGTCGCTGAGCTTTTTCCACTGTTCATCATCAATGCCTCCCCAGGCTGTAGCTCCGTAGGGTGAGATTGCGAAAGCGGATGTGGATAATGAGAGTTGTGCGAGAAATCTAAGAAAATCCCGCCGACTGAACTCCTTTGAAAATTGAAACTCATAGAGACTCTGATTGTTCGACAGAGCTATAGGTTAAGCAAAAAACTTCTCAGTTGCAAACAAAGGAGGATGTTGGGTCGGGAGGGTTTCGAGTTGGAAATAAATTCAGATCAAAAGATTCAGATCAAAGTCTGGGTGTCAAAACTCTTTTCATTTTGATCGCGAAGAGATAACATTGAATGAGTGTCGTAGGTTTACCTTAGGAATATCACTTTTGATAAAGAACCATCTTTCGCCCATTCTGATTCTGGTTGTGATCGTTGTGGCCTCGCTGCCCCGTCTTCTTTGGCACGAAGAGGATCGGTCTAAGGATTTGCCAGGAAAGACCATGGGACCAGCGATGGAAGAGCGAAGCCCTTCGGCAGCAGTCCCGACGATGGCAGATTGGCTCCCAGAGTATGACAGTACCGACGGTTGGGGGGAGGATCGAAGGGATTGCACTGAGTGCCACAACATGAATGGGAGTCCCAACTACTTTCCGAGAAACCACGAAAACCCTCATCATCGAATCAAGTTGCGATGCCTTCAGTGCCATCAACCCCATCCCTCCCATTTGGCTGGCGAGAAGTCCCTTTTTGAGGTGGCAGACCCAATTCATAGGAAGAGAGGGGAGTCTCATTTGCCAGTGACTCTTCGTCGCATCACCGATTGGGACCAGCGCTGTTCGGCCTGTCACCTTGAGCAGTATCAACGCATCTATGGGGCAGAAGATGGTGGCTCTCGCGGTGATGGGCATGTTCACTCAGCCCAAGAATCAAAAGTGCCTTATGTAGGAAATTCATTTTTACAGCCGTTGAAAGTCGAGGCCTCACTCGAGCGGGCTAAGGCTACGTTTGTGAAAGGGCGTCTTTGTATTGGCTGTCACTACGCTGACCACTCTTTTCGGAGTCTAAGTGAAAAAGAGTGGGACCAAACGTGCCTGCAATGTCACGGGGGTACCATCCAGCATGTTCAGGAGACGGGCTGGGGATGCGTCAGGTGTCACATGGCCGGTGGCAACGCAAACTGGCTCAAGAAGCCGTTGGGACATTCGCTTTGACCCAGATCGGGCAATGCCTGCCTTTTGGATGATCGTTATCTCCACTTCGAACCGTTCATCATTCCGGTGACGAGGCGGAACTCTCTCTCGGAGTGAGTAGATCTTCTAGGAAAAAGGCCGAAAGCTCGGAGCGTCCCGTAACACCAGCCTTGGCATAGATGGAGATGGCCTGCGCACGTGCAGTCTTTTCAGTGGTCTTACGTATTTCGGCAACCTCTTTGAGCCCGAGCCCTTTAAGGAGTAAAAAAGCAACCTCTTTCTCAGAGGGGGTCAACTTCCAATGATCCAGTTGCTCCTCAATGGCATTGCCAAGCCCCTCCAGATACTTCTTGGACCGACTCTTCCATTGTTGGGCTTCAGCAGCAAGGATTGCAGAACTCTTCTTTTGTTCTTCAAGTGATCTCTTGAGCGTGATGGACTCTCGCATGATCAGAAAGATGCCGCCTAACGCAATCAGTCCAATGATCCCTTCGGTCAATAGATGCAAGCTCTTGGCGCCTTCGAGTGCATCAATGCCAAGGTCGATCAAGACGATGGTGGCAATGGCGGTAAAAATCGTCAGGATCTGAAGTCGCTCACGATGTGTCATTTGGAAATATTGCTCCTTTGCCCTATCCATTTGGGGCATTTGCCCATTGAATTTTTGTGATACAAGAGGCATCTTAGGAGACGATGAGGCACGGATCAAGGGGAGTTTTGATCCACTGAGTGCATCATTGTGAGAAATGCAACGACTTTAAAGAGGAGGAAAAAGATGAAAAAGATGATCGTTATCATGGGGGTTCTGTGGGTGTCAGGTGCAGCTTTTGCAAAGAAGAACTGCACAGACGAGCCCAAGAGCAAATGGATGAGTGAGGCCGACTTTAAGAAGAAAGTTGAGGCCGAAGGCTACAAGATTCGTAAGTTCAAACAACCCGGCAGTTGCTACGAGATTTATGGTACGGATAAGAATGGAAAGAGTGTTGAGATCTATTTTAATCCTGTTGATGGCACCATTGCGAAGTCTCGATAGGTTTCGCGCCATCCACTTGGTAGTGGACGTCCATAGGTGACGCGCCAAAGATCCAACATTTGGGTGGTCTTCGAAAATTTTTTATCAATAAAGAGATATCGGGGGATCTCGTGTCCCCCGAATTTTTTCTTATAACGTCGAAGTCCTTTCCCGCGATAGATCAATTCGCTTTCACGCAAAAACCAGAAAAGGCATCCAAGGATGCGCTCCTTTGGCAAACAGGCAAATGGATTGAAGCCGAGCGAAGCCTCACGAGCCCCTTCGATCCGAAAGCGTGTGAGAGTTTGTGAGATCAATAGATCCAAAGCGAAGCGGTGAGCACGTGGCATTTGAATGATATGGTCAAGATACCAACAGGTTCCATTTTCGTTGAAGTAGGGCAAAGCCGAAACAAAGGCCTCAATTTGGTGAGGTCCCTCTGTTGCTAGGAACCACCTTTCATGCTTTGACAAAGGGTGAGCAAGCCGCGGCGGGGACAGGATAAAACCTATGGTGGGGCCTCTCTTTGAGGCCAGCCAGGTGTGATAGGCCAATTCAATCTTAGGATGCCAGAGCTCCTTTTGATCGGATATTTCACGAACTGTCAGTTTTCCGGTTCGAAGGGGGTTCATCGCTCTTCTTACATCGCGGAACCGACGGCCCAACTGATCAAAGCAAGTGAGGTCGATCAGAGTCGAGGTGCCAGCCAAATGGGAGGTCAAATGGTCCGAAGGTTGGCTCTCCGACTGATAATAACCACAGACGGGACGTTTTTGGGAGTGAGACCACAGGATGAACCTATCCAGGAGCTCTCGATTGAAACCGGGTCGACCCACCAAGGTCAAAGGTTCCCCGGCAATCACATTTGAGGTTCGGCCCGGGGAAAAGGCGAGGACTCCTTTGTCTGCAAGAAAAAGATTGAGACCCGTACGAAGTATTGCAGCCATGGGGGGGAAATGGTTGAATTCAACCCACCTTTGAAGAGTCGTAGGCTCTAACTGAGAGAGGTTCGATGAAGAGATGATCTGAAACACGCTTTTCCCAAACAACACAAATTGAGATAAATCCAAGAGAAGTCAAACCTACCACAATGAAGCCGAACAGTGAACAGTGAAATGGAGCAGTGAAGGGGATGATCGAATCCCACTATCCTAGAGACGGTCTTAGGAACTGTGACATATATTTACAGCATTGGAAAACTTTTCAATGGGTTTGGCCGCGTTGGAGTATATTGACATTACGTGATACAAGAGCTTTAGGAATATTAAAAAGTGCATAAACCGTGTTTGGAGCAGTTGTTGACTCAGCACTTTGTGCACAGATCCTTAAAAGGAGTATTTATGAAACAGTTGTTATCAACCCTCTTTGTGTTGGCTGTGGTTGGCGCGCCAATGTTCGCGGTGAATGCCCATCCTGGTCCTCATCGTCACCCTCACATTTTGCCACCACCACCCCCACCACCGATCGTGCCCCCACATCCACCGGTACCACCCCCACCACCGATCGTGCCCCCGCGTCCACCAGTTCCACCACCCCCTGCTCCAGACAGAGTGAATATTGGTGAAATCTACATCTCTGACGATGCCTCAAACAACGTGGCCTATCTTGGAGATTGTGGACCTGGCCGCAAAAACAAGGCTGTACGAGCACTTATTTTTAAAGGTGGTCCTCGCTTTACAGTGGCCATTAGAAAGATCACAGTATCTGGAACGCGTCTTAATGGGCGAGTGTTCTTGGAGACCATTGACGTTCCAGAGGGCGTTCATGAGCTTGCACCCCTTGCAGATAGCAAAGTCTTTGATCTTAGAGGCAGAAGCAGAAAGTGTGTAGAGAAAGTGGAAATGGTTGGTGAGACCATCAGCATTTTCAATGGTGATGCCGGAGAGCTACTCAAGATTGACGGTCTTTTCTAAACATTGACGATAAAGAGTTGAAGCAATTCTTCTCAAAAAGAACCTGGAAGAGGTTATCTGCTTCCAGGTTTTTTTTTGTAAAATCGGGGTCTAGAGATACTGGGCTTTGGAACAGGTCTGGTTGAGGTCATGGCGCGCTTGTTTTTGTCCTCATGGATGGCTGCCGGAGCAATTGGCGAAGTTGATGGCTGTTCTGCGCCAGGCGCCATTTGTACTACCAACTTCAGCAGGTTCTGTGGCACCATCATAAGAGCGAATGAGAACTTTATATTTGGGAGGTAGGCTATGCCGGCGGTTCGAGGGTTTCTTCTTCTTTTGGTATTTGGAGTGTGTTCCTATTATGGTGAATATTCGTTGGCGTGTGGGTCCGAGGGCTCATGTGCAGAGGAGGGGCACAGTTGTCAGGGAGGTGCTCAGATGAATGGGATGAGCAATGAGGAGCTCTTTTCGATGATGGACACCAATAAGGACGGGAAGGTTGACAAGAAGGAGTTCGCCGCTCATCACAAGTCGAATCATCACCACGGATCAGAGATGGGGAAGGCCAAGACTGAACCAGCCAAGCCCCAATAGGCGCGCCCAGCATCGGATGCTTGCCCTTATTCAAGATAGGGGAAGTTAAAACCCCGAACTTCGGTGGGCGGGCTGCCCTCAAGGCCGACTCTCTTTAGGAGTCCCAGTCGTGAGGGGTAAAGCAGGTAAAGGTGTTCGGATGAAAGTCGTGTAAGTGTCTCGTTTTCGATGGAAAGATCAGCAAGAGATAGAAAGTCAGAGTATCGGTAACGGTGCAAACTTCGTCCACTGAGGATGTCGTCCACTGTTTTGACGCTTTGATCATCGTTGTCAGGAAGAGGACCTTCAATGAAGGTCCATCGATCCGTAGTGGCGTCAAGCAGAGAAAAGAGCAGGGGCTTCGTTTCACGTACAAGAGATTTAGTTCCAATCGTGGTGCCGTTAACGTAGTAGAGGGTGAGTTTTCCATGGGACTCTGAAGAGTCCAGGATGGCGAAATGAGGTACATTGCTTTTGGAGGCCTTCAAGAGAGATTGAGTGGAGAGATCAATCTCAATTTGATCTAAGATCTCCCCAGTGTCTATGTTGAAGAGCATCGCTTGGGATCTTCCTCGAATCAAGACGGACTCGGGATGCTCGTTGGTCATGCCGACCCACAAAATGTCCTTTTCCATGGGAGAAGCTGTCTCAGTAAAGATCCATTTTTTTTCTGACAGAGACTCTTCGACTTGGACGATCGCAATTTTTCGATCACTCAGTGCGAGAATCAACTCGCCACGACTGTTGAGATCTCCAGCCAGGAGGGAACGAGAATCACCCAAAACAGGTCCTGCGGTCCACGAATCGACCACGTGACCATTAGGATCTAATTTAAGAAAGGAGGTCGCAGAGTTGAAGTCATGGACGATGAGGTAGCCCTGGTCAAAGTCATAGGCGATTGACTTGATCACTCCTCGCAGCTGCACAGGTTGATGAACTCCCTGGCCCAAATGGTCATAGATAGAGATGTTGGTCGAAGTCATGTCAATCAAGTAGTTGCCACTTGGGGGATTTAGGAGGAAGTGGGATTGAGATGCATAGAGTGGCTTCAGAGCAAAGAGATGCTTCATCTGATTGAGGTTGAATTTATGAATCAATTGAACTCTCTTATCGTACATATAGACAAACTCATCGCTTGAGCTGTCAACTCTTGCGACCACGGTGAGCTCACTGGGGAGCTGCCCGACGATGTGATCATCCATATTGTTTTGAAATGGATCGCCATTGCATCCAAGAACCATGCTTAAAACGAAAGTCCATAAAGAGGTCCAACTCAATTTTTTTAAGAAGACAATGCTAGAATCCATAGTGAACTCCTAAATGTGTGGTCCATAAATTTTTGTTGTAAGAGAGGTTCAAACTTCGATATTCGTAATTGGCAGAGAACAGTTCGCTTCCCAACGTGAGCCACATTCCGAAGTTCAGTGGGAAGTAGTAGTCAAAACCTAAAGCCAACTGAGGCTTATGAAGTGATTCTTTATCTTCGTCCGTTATAGAAACGGAGGGATCGGAGGCCTCATAAGTGTAGGCAGAGAGGTGAAGTCCCACCTTGACAAGAAGGTGAGACTGTCCCCAAAAGGTCAGGGGATCTTTGAATGGGGAGTAGCAAAAGGAGGCGCCCAATTCAACACCTGGAATCGTCTCCTTAACTTCGAGACTCTCCTCAAGCTTCTTGGAAAACGTGATTGAGCGTGCCGCAACGTAAGAACCAATCCAGCTCCACTGATAGCGAAACTCGAACAGGGCTCCCCAGCCACCGGTCGTGTTCAAGAGATAGGTACGATCACCAGAGGAGACGGCTGTAGATCCCAGTTTGAGCCCGACCCAACGCCGTTTGTTACTTCGAGAGAGGTTGAAGGTATCTGAATAGTGCCCCAGTTGTTTGAGCTCGACGGCCTTCATGGCCACTGTGGCCCCGAGTGAATTGAGAAGCTTTCGTCCGCCACCGGCATTCTTAAAGGGCCCATAGGATCCCGTATCTGTGATCGCATCTTCACCAATTTTGACAAGATGGAAGAGTTCATGGGTCAAAAGGAAGATGCGCTCTTTTTGTTTAAGGTCCAAGAATCGAGGGCGATGGATCGTGATCTGCTGTTTTGCCGCATCGGTGACCGCATCTACGACTTTGTGATCTCCCTCGGTGTTGATGGTGATGGCGGTCTCGGCCCAGAAGAACTGAAGAGAAGATTGTGGATCAAGAAGACTTGAAAGATGGCTCCGTTGGTTCCAGAGCATCTCTTTGCAAAACTCTTGCTCATGGTCGTTGAGCTGCAGGAGAGGTTCACAGAGTGGATCTTGAGCAAGCTCTTCAGGACAAGAGCATTCACTCTTTTCATCAAGTTTTTGAAGGGTCTCTTGGATCTGTTTGATGGTGATCAGCAGATCCACATCGGTCGTCGTTCCCCCATTTCCTACAAACGTTGAAGCAAACACCATCTGAGGCGCAAAGAAGATGAGAAGGGGGATCAAAAGGGCCTTGATCTCCAGTCCAAATCGAAACTTAGATTTCACGCGCACCTCCTGTGGGCGAGAGATTGAGAATGAATTGATAGAGCTGACGACCATGATTGTGGTTTTCAGAGGCAAATTTCTTAAGCTCTTCTGCAAAATCTGCGATCAGTTCCAGGAGTTGGGCATACCCCTCTTCACTCAGAGGAAGGATCAATGCATTGGCGTAGCGGCGGTGAGGTCCAAAAAGATCTATGGCATCTCGGGCAACCCCGAGTGCGCCCTTATGAAATTGTCGGATCTTGTGATCGGAGATTCCAGGGTCTGCGACCGCAAGTTGGGTCTCAACGACGATTCGATGATCGAGAGTTTTGCGTAGATAACCTTCTCGTAGCAAAAATCTGAGAGAGCCCTCGAGTCTCTTTCGTGAAGCAAGATGGGAGAGCATCTGAAACAAGAGCTCGGGATTCTTCTGGACATCTTCGATCTGAAAGCAGTCCTTGACGTAGACGTTGATCCAATCTTTGAGAATGTGGGTGGAGACCTCTCTTTGTCGCGAGGGGCTTTCATTTGCAGTGGGATTCACAGAGGTTCCATCCTGACGGTGTCGGTGGCCCTCAGCCTGTCTGATCCAATCACTGAGGTAGCGTCTCTCCTTAGGAGTCAAATGGAGGAGTTTGCCGATCTCTGAGACGCGATCGAGGTTGATCTTTCGTTTTCGTTTGAGAATCAATGAAATAAGGGATGGAGAGACTCGACGGAGGCTCTGAGTTTCACCTTTGATCGAATAGGAGGGATCAACTCGTTTTTGGTAAGAGATCATCTCTTGAACAAAGTCGACCACATCGTGATATTCGCTGATCACAGGTCGTTGCACTGGATCCCCCATCAAACCTCAAACTCTCCCAGACTCTATTCGTTGAAGTGAAAATAGAAGGGGCCATCTTCATGGCTCCCTGTTTGACTCTATTCTATTGAGATGGCTTATCTTTTCAACTCATTTGATTTTACATTGTAAAACAATGCAGAGTGTCAAAATCAATGTCAAAGTCGATGGATGGTCACCAATCGTCGGAGACGAAGTAATCGTCTGGGACGCCACCTGGAGTCGCTGTTCCCCCCATAGCTCCATCGGAGATCTGGTACAAATATTTAAAGAAATGAAGCAATGATCTTCCATGCACTGGCAACTTCTGCCGGAGTTGTGCAGTAGGGTGGCAGGAGATAAATCGTGCTGCCCAGTGGACGCAGAAATAGGCCGTGATTGAGTGCAGATCGACTCAACTCCTGCTGAAAAGTAGCACCATAGGGAAGGTCGGCTTTGAGTTCCACGACCCCTATGGCCCCTAGGGACCGCGTACTTCGAACACCCTCCATCATCGCAAAATCAGAAAGGGACCTTCGGTGAGCGCGTTCGATCTCTAAAACTCTTTCAAGGACTGGTTCACGTTTAAATATTTCAAGACTCGCAACGGCGGCTGCGCATGAAATTGGGTTTCCGGTGAAGCTATGTCCATGAAAGAGCATCCGATCGACATCATCAGAATAGAAGGCATTGTAAATTTCCTGTGTTGCAGCGGTCAGTGAGAGAGGAAGAAGCCCCCCAGTTAGCCCTTTTGAAAGACATAGGATATCGGGAACAAAGCCCACCTGTTCAAAAGCAAAGAGTGATCCTGTTCTTCCAAGCCCAGTCATAACCTCATCGAAGATCACCAAAATCTTCTCTTGTCGAGCCAAATCGCAGATGGCTTTGAGAAGCTTTGGCGGAGTGAAGATCATGCCACCTGCTCCCTGAACCAAAGGTTCAATCAGAATCGCAGCGATCTCTCCACGATGATGATCCATCTTCTTTCGAAAATTCTCAATCCAAAGCTTCCCGCCCTCTTCCTCCGTTCCGCCCTGTTCGCAGCAGATGACATCGAATTGGAGATCTCCATAGGCCTTGGAAAAGGCTGTGGTGCCACTCACGCTCATGGCACCACAGGTGTCTCCGTGATAACCGTGCTCGAAAATAAGAAAGCGTTTCTTTTGAGGAAGACCACTTTGAGACCAGTACTGGTAGACCATTTTGATGGCCACTTCAACCGCCGTTGAGCCATTGTCGGAAAAGAAGAGATGGCTGAGTGATTCTGGAAGGACCTCTCCCAACAACTCCGTAAGCCTCTCGGCAGGTTCATGGGAAAAATTTGCAAAGACAACTTGATCCAGTTTGCGGCACTGGCGAGCGATCGCTTCACTCAAATATGGATGGTTATGGCCATGGGTGATGACCCACCAGCTGGAGATCCCATCGAGAATCTTTGCTCCACTCTTGAGGTAGAGATAGGAGCCCTGGGAGGACTCAACTCTTAGAGGCTCAGGGGCAATCTTCATCTGTGTGTAGGGCCGCCAGATCTTCATAGGGCCCCGTTCTATCTCGATCCTTTGCAATCTTCAAGAGGTGAAATCCTCGAGCCATCTTTTGCCAATCCCATCAAATTTCAGAGAACTGAAGAGGTCACCGCAGCAGAATTCTATTGTGGAGGCGACGACCGCTCAAAGATTCAGTAAGGAGCTCACTCCGCTCCAGACTGAAGGCGGATCGATCCCGTCTTGGACTGAGGGTCATACTTCGCACTCAAGGAGTAGCTCCACCAACCTGGGCCGCCATCGCCAGTGCAGCTGTCGCCGCCCCCGTCACCTTGCCCATCAATTGAGAACGAGTTTTGGTCTCCATAATACTCAATTTCTCCATTCAGGTAAGGACCACATGGAATTACCGGACAGCCCCTATTTAGAAGAGAACGACCCAACACGCACGAAAAGGTTTCAGCGCAAAGATCCAACAGCAAGTACAACGCAGGATTTCATGGCAGCCAAGAAACAGAGCAACATAACTCGATCGCGCTACATTCCCGTCCAGATCAAGCAAGAGGTTTGGCACCGGTCTCGGGGACGTTGTGAGTATGTCAGTTTTGAGGGGATAAGATGTGAAAGTACCTATCAACTTCAATATGACCACATCCAACCCTTAGCACTGAGAGGTTTCACAAAGCTCTCTGACATCAGACATCTCTGTAGGGTGCACAACCTGCATGAAGCCTCAAGACTTGGCATTGGGGGAGAAATCCGGATCTGAAATCAGAAGTGAATTAAAAATCATGAGAGCTTCTATCAGGTTCGAAATGCTCGAGAGACAAGTTGTGTCGCAGATTTTTCGGTACAGACTCTTTGTGAGATCAGACGATTGTTCTTACTGTTTATTTTTAGATTCGTCTTGGCGGCCGTTGTTGACCTTTTGACCGTCTTCGATTTTGTCTAATTCGTCTGAATGCATAGTGTTGTGGACGTTTGTTACTGGGTTGAACGTGCGTGTAAAGTGGTACAGCGTATTCTTCTGGCCTTTTTTGAGAGTTGCTTTTTGGACCTCAAGCGTTTCGCCTACTATTGGGTAAGTTAAATAATTCCCTTTGGAGTCCTTGACAGTGCATTTGCACTTGTCAGTAAAAAATTTCTTTACGCCAAATTTGAGTTTGGCGGCGGCTTCTTTTTCGCTTACAACTTTTGGCAACGTAATGATGTCCTTTTCGAGGCTGTAGGAATCGCGACCGTCCATCCAGTCACAAGTGATGTAATAGTCCGGGCCATAGATTGGAGTATAATCTGATTTCCATCCAAAGGATTTCTTCATTTCCGCTCCGTTGAGTTGGCAGGCGCTGAGGGCATTGAAGAATTGAACTTCGACCGTGTAGGTTTGTTTTTCGGATTTGTCCTCGGCTTGGGCGAGTGAACCTAGAACCAAAATAAGAAGATTGAGTGATCGTAGAGTGTTTTTCAGTGGTGCAACTCCTTTAGTCATGGATGGTTCCTCTAAGGTGAAGTTTTGGGTTCGTCCCTACTTCCATTTATCGGTAGATGAGAAGAGATCAATGAGGATTTCAGGGGGCATCTTCGTTGGGCGAGTCCAGGATCGTGAAGATTATTTCAGGACCTCGAACAACGTTCGAAAAGGGTGATAAGCGGCGCAGGACCTTATAGTCCGTTGGGAAAATTCTACGACGCAACTTGCTTGTTCTTTTTCACCAGATTGAACAAAGATCTCCTCGAATTAGCTTCTGGCTAGTCCTTCGTCGATCCTTGGTCAAGGTGATCTCCAGAAAGTGGTAGAAAAAGGCTCCAAGTAGAACAGAGCTGGGGCTTGGTGCGAGATGAGTGAAGTGCACGTTCGGTGGTGATTTGCGTGAGAACGACGATTTGTGGAAGATGGATGTGCACGAAGTGGTGTCGGAATGGGTGCAGGGCAGATTCTGGTGGTCAAGTCGGGGTTTGCGTGGTATGAGACGGACCTCTTTGTGGTGATTCTGCGATCACACCTTGCAATGACCACACGTTCGCAGAACCTCTGTGAGAGCCGGGGATATAATTTAAGAGAGGGGGCTTTGTGAGACTTAGACCATTTCAATTTCTATTCATGATGACCTTGGGCTTTTTGGCGGCGTGCACTCAGGAGCCAAAGAGTGTGCCACTCATTCAGGTGGACGGAGCCTCCAATGAGGTTAAAACTGCGTTGTTGGTAAAGGGTTCTGAACAGAGTGAGGCGACTCTTGAGGAGATTAAAGAACAAGCGGTGAAGTTGGGAGTTCAGGTTGAGGGTGACGTGGTTGTAAGATTGACTGGGTCTGTTGAGAGCCTCAATCAGCTGAAGGTCGGTGAGAGTGCAAAGATCAATGTGATCTTGGATGAGGTGATCGGGATTTCAAGACCCACCGGAGATGACCTTGCTGCGCCCGATGAGACCATCCACTATTTGGCAAAGAAGGATTTTGGACTTATTGAATTTTGGAATGAGCACCCCACCTATGATGGCAGGGGAGTGAAGGTCGCGGTGATTGATGATGGGGTTTCACCGCTTGCAGGAGGACTTCAGACCACAAGCGAGGGTCATCGAAAACTTTTGGCTCGTCAGTGGAGTTCAACTCTTTTGGATTCCAAGTTGGAGTCTGTTGCAGATCCGGAACTCTACTCTGATTTTGTGAAGTCCTATGCGCAAGGATCATTTCTCAATGTTTGGCAGGGGGCTTTGTACGAGGGAACCTTAAGCACAATGAATGGCATGAGTTCTATTGATCTCAATGAAGATGGAACAGTCTCCGAAATCTCGCTTGCCGTCGTGAAGAGAGAAGAGGGGCTCCTTGTCTGCGTTGATCAGAATGTGAATCGTGTGATGGATTCAGGTGAGTGCTTTGGGACATTTGCTCAAACAGGAGAGTTTGGCTTTTGGACTTCTGACCACAAAGTTTCAGTGGAGGCCGAGTTTGAACCTCAAAGTGCCATTTTGCGTTTGAGCCAAGGGGAGCGGGCAGATGACAGCCATGGCGAGGGTACGGCCTCTGTTCTTTCAGGTCATCTCATTGGTGGTAAGTTTGATGGAGTGGCTCCTGGATCTCAACTTTATGACTATGATCTGAGTCAGGATTCCAGAGTTGTATCCGAAGCATCTTACACGATTGGAACTTTTTTGCGTGCATTGGAGTGGCTGGGTGGAGAAGGTGTAGAGGTGATCAACATCAGTTACTCTCTCTTTTTTGTCTCTTCCAAAACGCAAGGGTTTATGCGCGAGGCTCTTGATCAGTTGGTTCAGAAGTATCGATTTGTGGTGGGATTTTCGGCCGGGAACAATGGACCTGGACTTGGAAGTCTCAATCGCCGAGAAATTTATCCTGAAGATTCTCTGGTTGCAGGTGCCTTTGTCAGTCGTGAATTGGATGAGTATGTTCACGGGGTGACAGGGCTTCCTCCTGAAGGGCGTGTGGTTTACTATTCAAGTAGGGGCCCGGGTCCTGATGGTGGCCGAGGGCCACTGATGCTCTCTCCACTTTCTTCGTTGACTCATGCTGAAATTGGCGATGGTTTTCAGGGATTCAGTGGCACCAGTTCCGCATCGCCCGCACTGGCAGGGCTTGCCGCGGTTTTGATTTCGGCCGTCAAAGCCGAAGGATTGCGTGTTGAACCAAGTGCTGTGGTCCATGCGTTGAGGCTCAGTGCACATCGCTTGCCCGGTGTTCCCTTTGTGGATCAGGGCTATGGCCTTCCTAACGCATTACGGGCCCTAGAACTCTATCGAACGCTGATTCAAGGAGAGGCTTTTGCGCGGGTGGAGGCTCGAGTGCCAAGTGCAAAACGTCCAGACGGGACCTTGCAGAGAGGTCTTTTTCTCTTAGATTCTCAAGTTGAGAGCGCTCAGATGGACTTCTTTGTAGGTCTTAAGGGAATTGTGGTGGGTGGAGTTTCAGGGGAGGTTGCAGGAAATCTTCTAAAACCGGTAAGGCTCGAGTACTCTAAGAGTTGGATTTCAGGTCCCTCGCACCTTTGGATTTCTATTGGAGAGAGTCACTTGATGCTCAAGGTGGATGTAGCGCTTTTACGTTCTCAGAGGTCCGATCGTGGAGGAGAGGATCATGGAGAAGTTTCCATTTATGACAGTGAAAATGGTCAGTTGATTCACATCCTTCCTGTGACCGTCGTGGACGATCAGCCCACAATTGGGGTGGTTTCACAAGTTGTTGAGCTTGAGGCACAAAATGGTGTGCGAAGACATTGGTCTGTAACGGGTGGAGTGAAGGGGCTGTGGGTTCATCATGAGGGACCACTTTCTCTTCTTTCCATGATGGGGTTGAACATCTATGACCCCAGTGGTGTGAAGGTGACTGGAGTTCGCGGGGGTGACGATTTTAGTGATGTATTTGTGAATCTCAATGGGAAAAAAGGATGGTATCAAACAGCCTATTACCGTTCGCTTGGATCGGATGTTCTCTACTCGTTGAAGTCCACAGTGACTCCTGTGGAGTTGGAGATCAAATCTTTGGGTCTACCGCTCAATGGTGGTGGGATTGAAATCACAAATGTAGGGCATCGAATTGAGGGCTGGCTTGAAGCTGTTCAGATTGCGGAACCGGTTGCACGAGGATTTGCCAAGGTTCAAGATGGCGAGTTTGTCATTGAGCAGAGTGTGTCCAAAGCAGGGATCTATCGGCTTGCGGTTGAACCTGCGAGTTCTGGAGATCTTTCCTATCCCTACATCTCCTGCTTTTCTTCGTTTGTGGGAGTCGATCTCAACATTGCTTTAAAGGAGAGTTATCAGGTGAAGTTGGATTCGGATTCAGCTGGGACCTTGAGGTTTCAATGTCAACCGTTTGACCATGTGCCCGAAATGAACGAGCGGCCGCCCCTTTTCAGTTGGACATTGACTCGAGTAGATGCGGAGCAGGAGGTCGTCTACGGCCGCAAGCTGGTGCGCCTTTCCAGTGGGCGAACCTCAAGTGCCATTCCATGGGAGAAAGAGCCCGCTGTGGGATCTGAGGTTTTGCTGCGCCTTAAGCCGTCATTTGGATCTGGAAGCATTGAGTTGGTGCGCCTCCCTATCTATTAGGGCGCGCCAGGTGGCACCACGTTTCTATCACGAGCACGGATGGATCGATTTCCGCCTGATCTTCTCAGAAGCCAGCTAGGTGATCAATGAAAAGAGTTTGAAGTTCTCTATAACAATGAATTCTTTGTGAAAGATTTCATCGGTGATAGGCTCAAAGGGTTTTTGTTTGAAGGAGGAGATTGTGATGAAGATGAGAATTGCATGGATCGGTATGGTGGGATTGATCTCATCCCAGGGGGTGGCAAAGATGGTTGAGAAAAAGGTTTCACACAAATTGGGGGGCACACAGTTTGAAAGCATCCTCGTCTTTGGTGATGCGATTTCTTCTCCCAGGCACCTTGTTTTGATGGTACCCAATTTCATCCTGTGGTTGCAGAGAGAGCCTTTATGATGATGAGGACGGTATTTTTTGCGATCGCATTGTTGGTCTCTTCGATGAGCACGGCGGAGTTGACGGTTCAGGTTGTTCCATCGGCGAGCTTCTTGCTTCCTGGGAATCTTGAATCTCGAGGCGTTGATTGCCTTGCCGCTGATGTTGTTGGACCACGACTTCACCATGAGGTGGTTGAGACCGAATGGACGGGCGAAGGGGATTTTTATCCTGTGATGCTGCAAGTGATCTACCATCGTGGAGCCTACTTGAGCGAGGACTATCGATGTGAAATCACAGGAGGAAAGGGTGCATATCAATCGCTAACAGCTTTCTTGGGTGGCGGAACTGGCTCGTTGAGCCCGGGTGACTACACCAGCCATTGCCCTCTTGAATGTGGATCAATCCCAGTCGTGAGTGGATTGGAAGGGACCCCTTTTGAGGTGACCGGCACGTTGAAATTGATCGGATATCAGGTTGTACGAGAAGAAGATGGGTCTCTCAAACAGGTTCCCCATACGAGTTCTGCGGACATTACACTTCGCAATGTCGGGTGGTAGTGGTGAATTCATGAATCGATGGATGGTCTCAATTGCAATAGGAATTGGATTCCTTTTGTTTGCAAATCTTGATTTTTCTAGGGCGGCCGACCAAGCCGCCCCTCAAACCAAGGTTCCCAAAAAAGAGGGTGCCACCCACAGTGTGGGGATGAAAAATTGGATCTTCTCTCCAAAGGAGCTGACCATTCATGTGGGCGATCGGGTGGTCTTTCGAAACGATGACGACAGCAACCACACGGTGCAGTTTGAAGATTCAGCGCTCAACTCCTCAGGCATCATCAAGATTGGAAAGGAGTTTTCGGTCACCTTTGACAAGCCTGGAGTTTATCCCTACCACTGCAAACCCCACCATGACTACAACATGACGGGTACCATCACCGTTCTTGTTAAGTAGGCAATAACACAGCCTGGGTGGTCTCGGCCTTTTCAGCTAACTTCCGCTGGCTAAACCCAGCACGTTCTCTGGCTAGTCTTACCACTCTGGCAATCTCTGTTCTGATCTTCTCCTCATCGTACAGGAGCTTAATGGTCTTATCCTTCAGCTTTTTTTCAACGTAAGGCTTTGCTGGAGTGATGCTTTTGTATTTCATGACAGAACCTCCTTCGTAGTCTACTCAAATTTCTGTTTCTCGACCCAACGTAGGCGTGCCAGCTCCCCAGGGCCTATCTTGTCTTTCTGCCAGGAAGCCATTATATTCGTTCTCACGGTGAGGGGTTCTCGTTCGACTAGATTAGGGCGACCTCCACCACGAACGAAAACTGTATGAATTTGCAAAGTACTACAATGAGGCCAGAGTCCATTACTTGCTGGATGGGGCCACCCTCTAGAAAAGCTTTACGGCAAGGGTCTTGCCTCGGTCTTTTCGCACAATATGTTTTTTCATATCTTTCTCAACCATTTTCACTGCTGGTCTCACAAGAAGAGATATTGATCCTTGGGCTAATTCCACTTCCCGCAATTTGGGGGGGCTGTTCTACTCAGGGCCATGGATCTTTGGGGTTTGATGGCTCAAACTCAGAGTGGTTCCCTTCCGATTGGTCATGGAGCCCACCTTGGAGGTGCTGCTACAGGGATTTTCTATTATATCTTCTTTCTTCGAGGTCAATTGACTCGAAAGGGAACAGATCTCTTATAAATCGATGGTTCACCTGGATGTTAGGATCTTGAACATCATGCCGAGGCGAGATCATTTTGAATTCAAGCTGCAGATTCGATGGAAGCATTTCAAATTGTAAGTAACATACTGATATAACTAACATATTTTTAATGTATTGCTTTTGTGCGTACAAAATGTTAGTCTGGTCATGTTTTAATGGGAGCTTTTATGACTGCTGCGAGGAAAAAGAAAGACAACAACATCAATATCAGAGCCGCTCTGAATGAGAAGGAGCTTATAAAAAAAGCCGCCGAGATGAGTGGTTTGGATACGAGCACCTTCATGCTTTATCATTCCATCGAAGCTGCCAAGAGAACCATCTCTCAGACGGATACTTTTAAACTATCCCGTAGGGATTCTGAAATTTTCGTGAATGCTCTGTTGAATCCTCCTGAACCAAACGAGGCATTGAAGCAAGCCTTCAAACGGTACAAAGAAGTCTTCGGTAATAAGGTTTAAGGTAACAATTTGGCATTAGAGTTTCGCACCCTGGATAGAACCTTAGATAGGGCATCATTTGACTGTGGCATTCCAGAACTGAATGAGTTTTTGAAAAGGGAAGCTCGCCAGCAGCAGTCCCATGGATTCAACGTCACTTTTGTTTTGGTCAACACGGATAACCCAACCAAGATTCTAGGTTATTACTCTGTGATGAGTTCCAACATGGAAGCGTCGCTACCTCCCAAAGTGGCTAAGAAACTTCCAAAGCATCCCATTCCTGCTGCTCGGATAGGTCGGTTAGCCCGAGACCTTTCCACGAAAGGTCAGGGTATTGGGGAGAAGTTGATGGTAAACGCTTTAGAGCGAATCAAACGTATATCCACAGAAATTGGTATTTACTGCGTGATAATGGATGCCAAGAACGACGCTGCCAAGAGTTTCTACTTGAAGTACGGGTTTATACCGTTTGTTGATGCTCCAATGAGTCTGTTTCTGCCACTGTCGTTCTTCTTATATGTGGTTTCGCGGCACCAGACCCCTCTATTGCGTGAGCTGGAAGCTATATTTTGAGGGGTTGATAGGAATCGAATAGTCACGTGGTTTGTATTGAAATTGAACATCCAGGGACGTTAAGGGGGTCGTACATCTTTCGTTGAATGGACAAATGGCTTTCCAATAAAGATCAATTTTAATCGGACATTGATTGTTGCCCAGATAGGCATCAAATTGCGTGCAAGGGCGCCCGTTCAGATCAAAACCATTGGACGGTGACTGATTGATGAAAACACCTGAGCCGTTAGAGTCAAATGAAAAAGTTTTTATGCCTTTATAGATTCGACACATTTTTGTGTTGTCGTCAGAACAGAAGGTTTGAGTGGCATCAGGGTCGTTCGGGTCTTTTGATTCTAATGCATCTTGAACATCCATCATCAAAAACTTCCAAGATTGGTTGCTGTAGATGGCAAGTTTGACTGTGGATTGAAGCGTAAGCAAATTGTTGTGAAGTTGAAGCCTTTGATCTACATCGATCATTCCCTTGAAAAGTCGAAAAGAGACTGCAAGGGCAATCGAAAAAACAACTATGGACATAATCAATGAGGAAAGTGAAGTGCCTCGATGATTTTGAATGAAAGCGTGCATTTGCAACCCTTCAGTCTGGTACATAGTGCCTGGTGCGAAACCTCATTTCGGCGAATTCACCATAAGTTTTCCTTATACCTTCGTTGAGCCTCCTCGAGTTAGCGCCTCTGGCTAGCCCTTCGTCGGCCCGCCTCTCCATGTCTGAGTTTTGTTCACCACATGGAGCCATCGTTTCATGTCGAAACGCTTTTGAGAAGTATCAAATTAGAACGTTCTCTTCTCAACCTTCACTCACAGTCTACACGTATTTTGTCTTTGCCGCGATAGTTTTTGTCGTTTTTCTCAAACAAAAACACAATTTGGTAAAAGCCCTCAGTGTCCAACTGACGCCTCGTCGTTCCGCCTTGATCTGACCCAAAACCCATTGCGCTGAAAGCGGGAATATATGAACCTTTCGTTGGTTGATGGCCAACGGTACCTGAATTCAACCTATCTCGCTACAGCACCAGATGTAGTGCTTACGTTTAAAGTTGATAAGAACCTGTCAAGTAGAAGGCCAAATGGAATTGTTGAATGGATTCAATTGAGGTTGAGTTGGCAACGGCTTGCCCCTGGCCATTTCCCACACCATAGGATATTCCTAGAGTGAGTGAAGAGGTTGGTTTCACCAACGAGTACCCCACCGAAAGTGTCGTAACGTCCACATGAGGGAGTTGATTCTTGCCCGCTTTGCTCAATGGGGGTGTGTTGGAGTTGTTTGTGTAGAGTCCTGCACGAAGAGCTGAAGAGTCAGAGAGATAGTACTCGACTCCGCCGGACCAATTGAGAGTCGATTGCAGGGTGAAGGGGACGGTGATCCCGCTGGAGTGGTAGTAGTCAAGGTCAAATGCAAAAAGAAGGGATTTGGATGGAAAGTAAGCACTTCCCAATGAGACTTGAATGGGAGCCGGAAGTTCATGTGCTGGAGTGGCCGTCGCGATGGCTATGTCATTGGACATTTGCCCAGTAGGCGGTTTCGGGTTATTGTTGGAATCAAGGCTCGATCCAACTTGGCGAGCTTCTGAAGTTCCACCGGCATTTATCAACTTACCAAGGACCATACCGAAAGACCATTTGGGAATGGGCATCCATTGAACACCCAGTTTGGGTAAAATCCCGTAGCTCCGAATCGATTGATGAACATTTTGAAAAAGGAATTGGCCCGTTCCAACTGGATAGTAGTGAATCTCTTGATTGTCGATCTCATTATTGAACCGGGCAACCCCAAAGAGGGTCAGGCCTATTGTGAAGTTATCAAAGATCTCGGTGGCAAAGCCAGGGCCTACAAGGTAGGTCGTATCCTGTCGAAAATAGCGACGTTTGAGAGTGGCTGGAAGGCCCGGTGTGGTTGAGAGTTCGGTAAGTTCATCGTTCTGATCACTGAGGTCCGAGTTGGTGACGACCACCGCAAACCCCCACTTGGATTTGCTGTAGGACTGGGTAAAGCCAAAGAGCGCGGGAATCAAACCTGAGGAGGTGTAAGAATAGTCCTTTCCTGGGAGAACATCTTTGTAAGTTTGAATACTGTAGTTGTAGACGTTGGCCGACAAGCTAAAGTAGTCCTCTCCACTGAACGCGATGCCAGCCGGGTTGTAGTAGATTCCACTGGGATCATCAGAGAGTGCCACAAAGGCACCTCCCATACCTGATGCGCGTTCACCTATAAGGACGTTTTTGTAGTGAAAAAGATCTGCATGGGATGTTCCCCGAAAGATGGAGACCAGAATAGATAGTGCGATGATTTTCAAAGATGTTTTCATTGGTTTTAAGTCCTTTCCATCCGCAACGGACATTTTCTCAAACTTCCGTCTTAGAGAGAGGTTCTTTCCCTTTGAGACATGTTCAGCGAAAAGCGATGCAAGAGGTGTCGATTGTCAACGGCCTTCAGGCCGTTCTGTTTCAAAAACTTCTCAAAAGCAGCGATTCTCTCTTCAAAAGGAGGATGGGTTTTGGCTACCTTCACTGTGCTCAATTGGGTTTTGATGCGTTCAAGGTAGCTCTTGAGTGCCCAAGGATCATATCCGACCGCTGAGACGTAAACGGACCCTGCCCAATCAGCTTCAAACTCCTTCTCTTTACCCAGACCGTCCTCCACGAGGATGTCCAACCCTTTGTTGACCATCGTGGCCACAGCTTCTCCCATCTGTGATCCGCCTCGAGACATCATGCGAACCAGAGTTTCAGAACTGCTCACTTCACGATCTTTTTTGATCTGAGAATACATATGCTTTTCATTGATGTGGGCAATCTCATGCGCCAATACACCTGCAAGTTCATCTTCACTTCGGATTTTTGTAAGAAGGCCACGAGTCACAAAGACATAACCTCCCGGAGTGGCAAATGCATTGATCTCTTCAGTGTCCAAAATGGCAAAGTAGTAGGTGATTTCGGGTCGGGCTGAATGTCGAAGAATCGTTTGACCTACAAGATTGACGTAGCGGACCAGCCGTGGATTTTTGAAAAATGCGCCAAAGTGGCCTGCCAGGCGTTCTGCCATCATCTTTCCAACATGGACCTCCTCTTCGATCTGGGCTCGCAACCTCTCTTTGTGCTCCTCCTCCGTGAGAGGAGGGGTCGAGCAGTTTAAGAGCGCGAAAACAGAGATGTTGAAAATCCATATCCTTAAATAGGTCACTGCAAATTTCCATCCTTAATGAAAGAGTCAACCTCAGTCTCTTTGACCTTGAGCTTTTCGATCCTCTTGATCGCCGAAGGATCTCGTTTGTACTTCTCCTCCTCTTTGCCTCGCTTTCCGGCAACTAAGCCACGAGTTGCAGCTGAGACAGTCTTTGGCTTCGGTCTTTTTCGACTCACGCGACTTTGGTCTTGGACCTCTTGATTGGTGAGCTCTGCATTTCCAATGGGTCTGTTGGGGGAGGTGAAGAGTTTGGAGATCCAGCCTTTGGTCTCGCCCATTTGAACTTGAAGCCATATTCCGCTCTTTGAGATCACGGTCAATTGATCTCCGCGATTGAGGTTCAAAATCGATTCGGCATTCATCTTAGGCTCTTTTCGAATTTCGGCGTTGGCGGACTGAACAAAGACCACATCAGGCTGTGATGGAGCATCTTGTGCCAATACTAAAGAAGGAGTTGATAGCTCTAACACCAAGAGCAGATGACTCAATAGGATCGCAAAAATTGAATGGACCATTCCTCGACACCCCCAAAAAGAATTTCCCAATTTCCAGTTCGTACGTAGCATTAGATTATATGAATAAATGCAAATCTGTGGAAAGATGTTTAAATGAAGATGCGCGTCACGCGTCGCGCTCAGCAGTGACGGGTGTAAGACCGCTGCGAGGTTTAAGATCTATATGATGGCAGGGTGACCAGTGAGAAGACGACGAATTTTAAGGTCCCTCATTGGGATTACGTTTTTGAGTGTGACACTATTCTTTTGGGATCAGATGAGTTGGACTCACCTTTTTGAGAAGCGAACCTTGGACTTTAGGTACCGATATTTCAATCCGGGCGGTTCGTTTTCAAAGGACTTGGTTCTTGTCGACATTGGAGAGAGTGATCTAAAAACATTGGAGCCTCTCTTTGGAAGATGGCCGTGGTCTCGAAGTGTCATAAGACAAATTCTTGAGTTCGTCAGCATGGGTGAACCTCGAGCCATTCTCTTTGACATCCTCTTTACTGAATCTCAGAGGAGCGAGTGTGTTGTTGGCGAGGGAAGGATGACCTCTGATCAGGAGCTAGCTCTGTCTTGCAAAGAGATGGGAAATATCTCATTTGCGATGCAGTTCACCGATTCCGATGAGGAAAATCCGCTTCCCTCTGGGTTTCGGGAATTCTACGGTCTGAAAACTGACATCCAAGAGGAGATCTCGTGGAAGGATCTCTTTTTGCATGAGGGATTTAGAGATCATGCGGTACCGGCAAAGGAGTTTCTCTTCCGTGTCCCTATGGTGCATGTCGTTAATTTTCCTCCAGATTTGGATGGAGTCTTTCGAAGTTCGCCGCTCCTATTTCACTTTGATCAGAGCTGGTACCCCTCACTTGGACTGCGTGGAATTCTTTCTCTATTGGACCAACCCAAGATCACCTTGGATCGTGGTGAGCTTGAGATTCAAAGCCAATCACGAGCCCCTCTGCACATCAGGTTGGATGAACGAGGTCGAGTTCCCCTCTACTTCTACAAAGCCAGTGAGGAGCCCACCGTGGTCTCGGTCAGCGCAATTGTGGACTCAAGTCAAAAGGTCCTTTCGGGAAAGGTGGCCGATCCCTCAAAGCTCGCGGTGAATCCAGAGATTTTCAATCAAAAAGTTGTGATCATTGGGACAAGTGCAGTGGGTCTGTCTGATTTGAAGAACACTCCGATCGACAACCTCTATCCGGGGGTGAATCTCCATACGACTCTCATTTCCAACGTCTTAAAAGAGGAGCGTCTGACTGATCTCACCAAACTTCAGCGCGACCTGATCGTGGTGATGATTCTATTGAGTGTCTATCTGGGCATGGTTTTGATTGATCACATTGCACTTCGAGTTGTCTTACCTATAGGTGTTGGGATTTTCTACATCGCCATCTCGTTGTGGATCTTTCAAGAGCACGCCATTGCGCTCCCTATGGCGATGCCACTCGTCTATTGGTTGTTGTCACTTGGCGATGGTCTCTCCTATCTTGCCTTGTCAGAGGCACGTGCAACGAAAAAGATCAAGAGTACATTGTCGAGGTATCTTTCCCCTCAAATGACGGATCAGTTGGTGCGCGAGGGGAAAGATCCCACCGCAGAAGTGGGGCACCATGAGACTTTGTCGGTTCTTTTCTCAGACATTCGCGGGTTCACTTCGCTTTCTGAAAAGATGGAGGTTCGAAGTCTCGTTGCGCTGTTAAATGAATATCTGGGAGAGATGACCTCCATTGTCTTTCAACACTCAGGCACACTTGACAAATTCATCGGAGACGCCGTGATGGCCTTTTGGGGTGCGCCCATTGCCGACCCCAACCACGCGCTTCACGCCGTTTTGTGTGCAATGGAGATGAAGTTCAAACTCAATGAACTGAATCAGAACTGGAGGAGTTTGGGGTGTCCACCCCTTGAAATTGGCGTTGGAATTAATACCGGTGATGTCATTGTCGGAAACATAGGATCTGAGCTGCGGCTCAACTACACCGTCATCGGGGATAATGTAAACCTCGCCTCTCGCATTGAGGGTTTAACAAAATACTATGGAACTTCTTTGCTTGTGGGGGAGGAGTGCCATGAACTCATTCGCACATCCATCCTTTGTCGTCCGGTCGATCTTGTCAGGGTCAAAGGGAAGGATCGCCCGGTCTCTATCTTTGAACCCCTGTGCCAGAAAGGGGAGGAAGCCGCTTCAGGATTTGAAGAGTTTGCCTGTAAGACCACGGAGGCCTTCAGTGCTTATCGAAGAGGCGCGTTTCAACAGGCAGCACTCATTTATGAAGAGATTGACCATGGTAGATTGCAAGTGGATCCTCTGAGCCGTCTCTTTGTAAAGCGATGTCGAGCGCTCGTAGACAATCCACCGACCGAGTGGGATGGGATCTACACGGCCACATCTAAGTAGGGGCTGTCCGGTAATTCCATTTTTGCCGATTTCTATAAGTTTTCCTTATACCTTCGTTGAGCCTCCTCGAGTTAGCGCCTCTGGCTAGCCCTAAGTAGGGGCTGTTGACAACGTCCATCATATTCATGTAGTGGTCAGACGAAATCCTTTTTTCTGAAAGGATCTTGGGAAGAGGTTTATGAATCAGTTTCAGGCCGTAATCTTGGGCTTCATCATATTTAAGGTTTTACTTACCATCAGCGCGATTGCAGGTCTCTTTTGGTGGGCAAAGGGTTTAAACGAAAATAGCACGGCCGCGATTTCCCACAAGTTTCGTTGGATCTTTCCCGTGTTCATGGGTTTTGTGGCCTTGTCGGCATTCTTCGTCGTTCGTCTCTTCGTGTAGGTGTATGGGCGCAGGGCATGGCGCATTTGCGCCGAAGCCCTACAGTGTGCTTAGCTGCGAAAGCGGGTTTCACGCCAGGCACTGCATTTTCGGTGAGAGTCATTCCAATCGAATCGACCAACTTCGTAATGTGCCAACATCTTGTCGAGCCAAGTCTTGGACCGTTAACACCCAATTGCCGCTCTCCTCAATCTGGCTGAGTGTGGAGAGATCGGTTTGAGAAGTTAACTCAGTTCCAAAGGTCCCTACGATGTTGTCCGATGAGCCACCTTGACGGTTGTGAAGAACAAACTTTCGACCGTCCGGGGCGGCGAGCGTAAGAACCAGATCTCCAATCCAAGTGTGTTGGATGTTGACGGTGATCTTGACTGTACGACCCTTTGGAGACTGAGGGATGGCAATCGTTGAGGAGGTCCCCTTTTTGCTGTTGTCAGGGATCGATTCCGCGGTGTCATTTGAAAACTCCATTGAACTTTGTGATCCGGCGCCATCAGGAAGATGTGCCAGAATTCTTGTAACATTGGTGACATCTTCACCTCGACACCCATCTTCGGCACAGACGTTTGAGATCATACACCCATTACGACTTACAAAGTCGACCTCTCCTCGGACGAGGATTCCCTCGATGACACCAGTGTCAGCATTGAAAACGGCCGAACCTGAGTTGCCACCATATGTGTCAAGATTTGCGACGAAGAAAGTCGCTGTTTGAGATCGTACAAACCCTGACGTGGTGACCTTGGTGGGTAGACCCACTGGGTGGCCGATGACTAAGACCTCCTGTCCTAGGTCGATCTTTCCACTTGTTCGGATCATTAAAGGTTGATGATCAAGCACTTTCTGACTGAGACGAACAAGTGCAAAGTCAGAGCCATTTTGGTTCACTTCTCGATAGATGAGCTCGGCACATTGGTAAATTTGATCATCCGGGAGTACTTTTGGAAGCGTTCCTTCCTCGTGAATGGCGTAACCAAATGCAAATCGTGTGTTGAGGCAGCTGCTTTGGCTCGTAATGCAATGACCTGCAGTGAGAATCAGATCCTCGCCGATCAGGGAGCCAGAGCAAAAGGCCGCCATCTCTTGATTTCCGAAGGGCTCCTCAGGGCAGAGTCCATATCTTGTTGCAAAATTGTCTCCTTTGATGTTGGAACTGCCATCTCCGCGAGGCTCGATCTTTTCACTTCGAAAGAGGGCAACGGTGGAGTCGGCAAGCTGAAGCAGGTTCGCATTGTCGACTTGGTAAAGGTCCAAGCGATTGTCCACTCCATAGATCACTTTGGGTGTGAAAGGACCTTCGTTGTCGACATCATTAGGAGTGTCCCCGCCATCGACGTTGGTTTGATCGAGATCTTGATCTAGTTTGATAGGTTGATTTTCATTTTGACAGGCGGATAGACCCAAAAGTGTCAAAAAGAGACCTAGTCTTGCGATTTTCATTCCCCCTCCTCGCGTAAAGCTGTTTGTCTCTATGCAAGTCCTAAGTCGGCCTGCTTCAACGACAAACTTGACAGCTATGACAATTTGTCGGGTGATCTAGGTTAATCATTTAATAAAAGATTTCGATCAAGAATTTTAGGAGGCAATCCCTTTCGAATCATAACGTGTGTTGTTTTAACAACTCTTTTTGCAGCTCACTCTACAATGGTCGGTGCGAAGACTTTGGGAGATGAATCTCCTTTTGGGTTTCTCTTCTCGTTTTATCCGAAGAATCGAGTTAAGGATCAGACACGTCCCGACCCAGCCCACGATCTTCCCTCGGATCGACCCTACTATTCAACCGCATTGGAGCTGGGGTCTCATTGGGAGAGGACCACTCATCCACTCATCGATTGGCAGTTTGTTCAACGAGGTCCGAATGAGATTCAGAAGGGGATTTATGATTGGTCGATTCCAGACAATTTTTTAAGGCACATCCCGGTTTCACTGAAGCTCGTGGTGAATCTTTGGCCTGGTTATGAGCGCCTGACTCCAAAGGGGTGGAAATTCAAAGCCAAAGATGAGGCAATGAGAGCTATGGTTCAAAATGCCTATCTCAGTTTTGTAAAGAAGGCAGTTGAAAGATATGATGGTGACGGCATTGAGGACATGCCCGGGCTTACCAATCCCGTTCGACATTGGCAGATCCTCAATGAACCCTCTTCAAAGCCGGTGATGACGGGGGCTTGTTCGCCTGGACCGCAGTGCGCGAGCAGCGAGTGGCAAAAGCCGGATGAGCTCTTTGAGTTTCTGAAGATCACTGTTGAGGCCATTCGTAGCGCCGATCGTACGGCGAGGGTTCTTGCGCCAGGCACCGTCGATGTGGGAGGTCGTATCAATGATCTTGTCTACAGAAATCTATGGAGTCGAGTGATCGAACTGCGTCCTCGAGTGGACATCTTTGACATCCACTGGTTTGGGGTGTGGAGTGAGTTCAAGGCGCAGTATCAGCGTTATCGTCTCAAGCTCAACGAGGCAGGAATGTCCCAAGTTCCCATTTGGGTTACAGAGAGCGGTTCTCCCTCGCATAAGAGAGGTGAGCGGTGGCAGGCGTTGGATCATGTGCGCCGATTTGTCTATCCGTTGGCCTTGGGAGTAGAGAAGATTTTTCGTGCTTGGTCCCTTGTGGAAGGTTGGCCCCCTTTTGACTGCAAGTCGGACTTTGATTTCACGGGACTCATCTACGATGGTCTCTGCGAGGGAGATCTTGGTTATGGTCAGAAGAAGTTGGCCTTCTATTCCTACCGCCAGACAACGGAAAAGCTTAAGAACTCAAGGTGGAAGGATGTTCGGATCCTGAGAGAGGAAAAAGGGGGACTCTATCTCTTTGAGTTTCCTCAGCGCCCTGGGGGATCGTTGAAGACCCTCTATGTGGGATGGATGGATGATGAAGATCCAAAGAGTCCTAAGAAGGGAAGGGCGACCTTCAAGGTCGACGGTGGATCCGTTGTTCGAGTGACGGAAGGAGTTCCAAGAGGGGATCACGGCAAAGATCACCATGGGAAAGCCTGGTCCGAAATCTTTGCATCTCAAAAGATAAATCCTTTCAGGGGCAAGGTCGAGATTGAGTTCGGGGTGTCTCCGCAGTTTATTGAAATTATGAAATAAACAAAGGAAACGACCGAAAGATCCTTAGATGAAACACCGAACTGGATTAAGGTCTAGGACCAATCTTTTTTCTTATTTCGATCTTCAATCTTTGCAAGAATCAAGTGTCCTACTTCGTAGGACGAGAGGATGGCTCACGCTGGTCATCATCTTCAAATAGGACTTCCTACGGAAAGGCAAGGTATTCGTTTGGTCACTCTGGTTTCATCAGTTCGAAAATTGGCTCAATGGAGTCTTGCGGTGCTTTGCCTTTGCATGATGACGCCAAATTGGGGGGCTGCAGAAACTTCGGTTGCCCAAGATGCAAGTGCTCTTGGGTCCAATGGGTTCAAGAAAATTCGTCGAGCAGTGGTCGCTAAGAGGTATGATCAAGCGATCACTCTTTTGAATGAGGAACTTCAAAAACCCTACTCTTTGGAGCTTCGAAGAGTTCTCGAATTTGGGCTAGGAATCCTCTGCTTTCGTCAGGGAAGGTGGGATGAAGCACTTGAGGCGCTGTCCTATTCCGTCGACGGTGTCCTTAATGTGGAGGACTATGCACGGTTTCATATTGGGGAGATCTACTTTGAAAAGAAGAGATATACAGACGCACGCAGGGAGTATGAAAAGGCACTGCGTTTGAATCCTACTCGCCAACTTCAAAATGCCATTCGATTTAAATTGGCGCAGATTCATCAGGACAGCGGGGACTGGGGTAAGGCCAGGAGTCACCTTATCTACCTGGAAAGGAAAGAGCGAAAGGGTGTCGACTATCCAAGAATTCTTTGGGAGTTGATCCGCTCCGAGTTGAGAGGAAAGAACTCCTGGAGAGCTTGCCAATGGGCCCGAAAGCTCTACTCACAATATCCGTCAGATCCTCTTGTGTCCGAGTGGACTCTCGATCTTCATAAATCTAAGTTTGAAGGGAGTCCTCTCTCCTGTTTTGCGACACTCAATGATCAACAACGTCGGATTCGAAGGCTTCAGTGGGCGGGTTATAGCGATTGGGCAAGGCGAGAGATTGAGGAGTTGCAAAGGCGAATCAGAAAGTCGACCCAGTTTCATGTTGATCAGATCATGGCGAAGTTTCTCATTTCAGAGGGCTACGTGGAGGAAGCGCTTTCGATTTTAGCTCGCCACTATGATCATGAGGAGAGAAACGCTCAGTACCTTAACCTTTTGGCCCAAGGAGCCGCACTGGCGGGAGAGCATGATGTTGCGGTAGGGACTTATGATCGCGCCTTTGAATTGTCGGGTCGAGGCAAGAGTGGAAGGAAAGCACTCTTTTCAGCGGCATTCTTGAGTTATCAAACTCAAGACTATGACGGGGCCACATTGCGATTTCAGAAATTTGTCAAATACTTTGCCAGTTCGGGATTGAGCCGAGATGCCAGTTGGTATTTGTCGTGGATACAATACTTAAAAGGAAATTATAGTGAAGCCCAAGTTCGTTTTGAGGACCTATTAAGATCCAAACGGCGATCCCCACGTGCCTGGAAGTCTTTTTCATCAGAAAAGGTTCACTATTGGATGGCCATCTCATTTCTTAAGAGGGGGAATTGGCAACGGGCCAAGGAGATGCTCTTTACTCTGAGTCAGGATTCCGAGATGGGGTACTATGCGATATTGGCAAAGTATCGGTTGGATGCGATCAATGCTCAATACGTCGAGCGGCAGATCGCCTCAGTGACGGAGTCACCTAAGAAAGTCGAAGTGACATTAGGTGACGAGGTGGATGTCTCTTCGGTTATGATTTCTGATGAGGGTCAACGTGAGCTATCTGAGGAAGAGGAAAGCGAAGAGAATATGAATATTGGAAGCAGCAAGGGGGAGGATGAGAGCTCCGACAACACTGCAGAGGAGGAATCAACCGAGGGAGAGATGGGACTCACAACTTCTGGCATGGCGGTGACCTCCCTTGAGAATGGGAGCTCTGATGAAGTGGACAAGGGGAGCTTCTCGACAGCGGGGCTTAAGAATTCAAAGCTCTTACAGAGACTGGTGCGGGCACAGATGCTATCGTCGTTGGGATTTTCCGAATGGGCAACTCAAGATCTTTTTGAAATTGAGCGCCGGACTTCTCATCCTGCTCATCTGAAGTTCCTCATGGCTCACTATGAGGAGATCGAGAGTTATCATCGCTCTTCGCACATCAGCGAGATCTTTTTTCGACCTCAAATGGCAAGCTATGGGATGAAGGGGATACGCTACCTTTGGGAGTACTCCTACCCGAAAGCTTTCGAAGTGGATGTGAAAGAGAGCTCTCAACGCTTCAACATTCCGCAAGAACTCATTTGGGCCATCATGAGGGCCGAGAGTCATTATCGTACGGGCGTAAGATCTCCGGTGGGAGCTGCGGGGTTGATGCAACTTATGCCACACACAGCTCGTCAAATGTCGAAGATTTTAGGTGAGAGGGATTTTGACGTGACACAACTTGATCAATCTGAGGTCAATATCAAGTTGGGGTCAGGCTACTTAGGAAGATTGATGAACAAGTTTTCTAATATGATTCCGTTGGTAGCAGCCGGTTACAACGCAGGACCTCATCGTGTTGAGAGTTGGCTTAACTCTTTTGGTCAGATGGACGTCGATGAGTTCATTGAGCACATTCCATTTTTGGAGACTCGGGGTTATGTAAAAAAAGTGGTTCGAAACTATCAGATTTATCATGACCTTTACTCAGATCGGGGAGAGAATCTGAACTGGCTGATCGAGCCTGTAAGGGTTCAGTCCAATGGACGTCCCTCGACGAGGGAGAGTTGGGAAGATTGAGTCAAATGGGAGGATTTATGTCATCATACGTCGTTAGGACTTTTCATGTTTTCATTTTTTTGATTGCATTGACCCCATGGAGAGTTTGGTCGCTGGATCTCTACAGTATCTACCCAAGGAATTCCATCACGGGGCAAGGGGACTTTTACACGCTTGAGGGTCATTCGCTCCTGACTGTTTCGGCAATGTACTCGTGGATGCATTATGTTAATCCAGTCGCTGCAATGGCGGTTCCCTTTGGTGGGGATGGCTTGTCCACAAGCGGTTGGGTCGGAAATCTTATGGAGGTCTACAAGAGGCAGGTGGACTGCTATCTGTTCCCCTATGTGAAGGTGGGTGGAGAGGAGACTCAGATTGGAGTCAGCGTCGAGGTGAGCAAAGAGTACAATCCTTTGACTCCCTACCTTCGGCTCACGGGCGAAGACAAAAGCTCACCACTGTGGAACATAGGTGCTTCCTACATTCTCTGGAAGGGGGCTGAGGTTTTGGTTGAAGTGACCCCAGGAGGAGAGCGAGGCTCTTCGGTTTTTGCGGCTGGATTTAATTACCTACTGATGAGAGATCTTGAGCTCGTTGGGGACATTGCCAATGATTCGAAGACCACCATGATCCACGCAGGAGCCATCTGGAACTATCAACTCTAGCCCATTGTAGCCCATTTCTATTTTCAGATCAGGGATGAAATTTCAAACACCCAAGATCTTGACTAGCGCGTCATGATCTGTTAGATCCGAACCTGAATTTAGAAAATGTAGAAAGATCCGTCCGACGAGTGTGTTTGGCGGTTTTTTGCCATATTCGAATTTCAGATCTGGGTTTAATTGAGGCGATCAAGGGAGGGTGATGTTTTCAGGGATCGTTGAGTGTCGTTCGTGGATGAAGGAGTGTCGATCAGTTGGAGACATTTTGCGAGTCACCTGTCGTAGGCCCTCTTTTTTTGAGGACATTCAAAGGGGGGACAGCATTGCCGTCAATGGTGTCTGTCTGACGATTGAACATTTTAACCAAGAGTTCATTCAGTTTTCATTGGCTCCTGAGACGCTTAAGGTGACAGGTTGGGATTGCAAGAATTTGCTTGAAAAAGAGGTCAATTTGGAGCGATCCCTTCGTTTGGGTGACAGGATCCATGGACATCTGGTTTTTGGACATGTCGATGGTATGGCAGAGGTTTGTGAGGTCCAAATTCTGGGTGGCAGTCGGATTCTTAAGTTTTCTTTTCCAAAAGGTCTATCATCCTATCTTTGGACGAAGGGAAGTGCAGCCATCAACGGAGTGAGTTTGACGCTCAATCATGTGGATGACCAAGAGATCGAGGTCTGTCTTATACCTGAGACGCTCGAGAGAACCAATCTTGGGACCCTTGAGGTTGGAGATCGAGTGACCCTTGAGGTGGACTCTTTTGCGCGTGGTCTGATTCGTTACTTTGAGGATTGTCAAAAAAAGCAGGTGGGGGCGGTCAAGTCATGATGAATTCAGTGCAAGAGTTGATTGAAGAGATTCGTGGTGGACGAATGGTCATACTTATTGATGATGAAGATCGCGAGAATGAGGGGGATCTCGTCATTGCCGGTGATGCGGTAACTCCGGAAACGATCAATTTTATGGTTCGGGAGGCTCGAGGCTTGGTCTGCTTGGCGTTGGCGCCCGAGCAGATTCAGAGGCTGGGACTGCCGTTGATGGTGCGAGATGAAAACAATGGGACTCCGACCAAAACGGCGTTCACTGTGAGCATCGAAGCAGCAAGAGGGGTGACAACGGGGATATCCGCTGCGGATCGGGCAAGGACGATCCAAGTGGCTTCTCGCGCGGATGCCACGGCATCTGATGTTGTGGTGCCCGGTCACATCTTTCCCATCCGAGCTCAGGAAGGTGGGGTGCTGAGACGGGCAGGTCATACAGAGGCGAGCGTGGATTTGGCGAGGATGGCCGAGCACTCACCTGCGGCGGCCATTTGTGAGGTGATGAATCCTGATGGAACGATGGCCAGAGTGCCCCAGCTCATTGAGTTTGCCAAACGTCACGGTCTTAAAATTGGGACCATTGCCGACCTCATCAAATACCGCCTTCAGACCGAAAGCTTGGTGGTTGAAGTTGCCGAGGCCAAACTCCCTAACCAATTTGGCTCGGAGTTTCAAGTTCGAGGGTTTCGGAGTTTGGTGGATGGCAATGAGCACCTGGTTCTTCAGCGTGGTCCTATTGATCCAGAAAAACCAACTTTGGTGCGGGTTCATTCGGAGTGTTTGACGGGAGATGTTTTTGGGAGTTTGCGATGTGATTGTGGTCCTCAGTTAAAAAGAGCCATGGAGCTTATCAGTGAAGAGGGAGGAATCCTTTTGTACTTGAGACAGGAGGGGCGCGGCATTGGCCTCGTCAATAAGATTTCGGCCTATTCGCTTCAGGACCACGGCATGGACACTGTGGAGGCAAACATCCATTTGGGTTTTCCGGCAGATCGGCGTGATTATGGTATCGGCGCTCAGATTCTTCGAAGGATTGGAGTGCGAAAGATTCGTCTATTGACCAACAATCCTTCAAAGCGTGCTGGTTTGAAAGGGTATGGTTTGGAAATTGTTGAGAGAGTTCCCCTTGTCGTAACACCCAATAAGGATAACTTACGGTATCTACAGACAAAACGTGAGAAGATGGGGCATATCTTGGATACTCCAGGGAGCAACTCCAATGATGATGACCAGGAGTCTCATCAATGAAGAGGGACGATTCGCAATCTGAGCATGTATTTCCTATGAGTGCAATAGAGGGAGATCTTGCGGCGTCTGGTTTGAAGATTGGTGTGGTGACGGCTCGATTCAACCAGGATGTGACATCACAGCTGGAATCGGGAGCATTGGAAGAGTTGCGACGTCTGGGGCTTCAACCTCATGAAGTCACAGTGCTACGAGTTCCAGGTGCTGTGGAGATTCCTCTTGTTTGTCAAAAGCTCTTGGAGCTTGGTTTTGATGGTGTGGTGGCGCTGGGATGTGTGATTCGCGGTGAAACTGCACATTTTGATTATGTTTGCGAGTCGGTGGAGAGGGGATGCTCTAAACTCCAGCTTGAATTTGGAAGACCAATCTCTTTTGGGGTGCTCACGACCGAGAATCTTTCACAGGCGCTCGAGCGCGCAGGTGGTCGCCACGGCAATAAAGGGGTTGAGGCGGCGCAAGTGGTTGTTGAGATGGTCCGGCTTTTGCAGAAAATGGAGAGCAATCTAGGTATTTGAAGCTGAAGTGTGCGCAGCTTTTAGATGAGTGGTGAGAGAGAACAAAAGCAATATAAGGAGTCACAGTATGTCTGAAGAAATTTCAGGGTCCGAGGAAGATGCGAAAATCACAGTTCATGACATTCTTCGTGGATTGCAGGAGCGAGTAAGCCAGTATTCGGCCAATCTTTTATTGGAATCGGCCATGGTTGACTTAGGACTCGAAGAGGGTGCAACGTTGAAGAAGGAGGAGGCAAAAAATCTCTGTTTGGCGTTGATCAAAAAGGGTGGCCCTGCATTTCAAGTGGGCCAAGCGATGTACCGACGAATTTAGGTGCTCGAGCCGGTCTGAGGTTTCGCGCCAGCCACTGGATGAATTTGAGGGGAGGTTACTAGCTTGGGGCTTGGAGAAGGTCTCGAACCCGAGGAGGTCCGTAAGAGGCGCAGAGAGATCGTCATCGGAATCGCTCTGCTGGTCATCTTTCTGGTCCTTACATGGGTTGAATTCCGCCTCTTTTCGATCAGCCAAGAATTGCCCATTGTTCACTCCATTTTTTTCTTAGGCCTTGTTAATTTCAACATCGTCCTTTTGTTGTTGCTTCTATTCTTAATTTTTCGAAATGTCGTTAAAGCTTTTGCAGAGGGAAAGGGAAGGTGGGGGGCACGTTCTCTCAAGCAGAAATTGATGGCCGCCTTTTGTGCCTTTAGCTTCATTCCCACGGTCTTGATATTTGCCATTTCGATGTATTACGTCAACGGGAGTTTTGACAAGTGGTTCAGTGTGAAGATGTCTCGTGTGTTGAAAGATGCTCTTGAGGTCACCAATGCCTATTATGTCTCTGCCAAACGACGAAATTACCATTTTGGACGGAAAGTGGCAGAGACCATTGATGAGAAGGTCTCAAGTGAGGATCGCGATGGTTTGGACCGAACGCGTCTGCTTTCGGCGATGGAATCACTTCGTGAAAAGTATGGTCTTCATGCAGTTGAGTACTACCCTGATCTGAAAAGTGAGCGACTGATTGTTCTTTCTCAAGACGAGGCCATTCCGAAGATCCCGAAGGTTGACAGCACTTTTTTGGAAAAAGGGATTTCAAAGAAGGCCGAATTGAGTCGAATTGAACCGATTCGTGAAGGAAATCTTGTCCAGGTCGTCGTTCCGGTCAATAAGAGAGAGAGTCGGGGGGTTGTCGTCGTGTCGACCTTTCTGCCGCTGTCGTTGACTTCTCGAATGGATGACATTGCCATCGTCTATGAAGATTTTCGTGATGTGAATCCACTTGAATACCCGATCAAATCCATTTTTCTGACGATTCTTATTTTGATGACATTGGTGATCATTTTAGGGGGGACATGGTTTGGAATTCATCTGGCCAAACAGCTCTCTGGACCCTTGGAACTTGTCGGAGAAGCTACGCAGCAGGTGACTCGCGGTCGTTATCAAGAAGTCGATGTCATTTCGGGGAGCGTTGAGATCAATCAACTCGTGGACAACTTCAATGCGATGATTTTGGACCTCGAACACTCTCGAAGCGCTCTTGAAGCGACATTGAGTCAGCTCGATGAGAGAAGTCGCTACATTGAAGTTGTGCTTTCGAATGTCTCGACGGGGGTCGTGGCCGTGGATCAAGAGGATCGTATAACAACTTTGAATCCCTATGCAGGTAAACTCCTCAACATCAAGCCTGAGGATTACATTGGTAAGAGAGTAAGAGAAATTTTGGGTGGACACTATTATCGTGACTTTGATGAACTCGTTCAAACGATGAAGCATTACAAGGCCGTTCATCTCAAAAAAGAGATTCGTGTTGAGATTCAGGGTAGAGCAGTCCCCTTGCAGGTCACATTGTCGCTCTTGTTTGATGAGAACCGGTCTGAAATCGGAAAGGTGTTGGTTCTTGATGATCTCACTCACGTCGTCAACGCTCAGAGAGCAGCAGCTTGGACGGAGGTGGCTCGTCGTATTGCTCATGAAATCAAGAACCCACTGACTCCCATCAAACTTTCGGCCCAAAGGTTGCAAAAGAAGTTTTCTCATCAGATCAAGGATCAAGCCTTTCGTGTTTGCACAGAGACGATCATTGAGCAGGTGGATGAGATGAAGAAGTTGGTGGATGAGTTTACACACTTTGCCAGGCTTCCTGAGGCTCAGCCCGAGATGGGGTCGCTCAATCAGATCATCGACTCAACGATGGTTCTCTATCAGACAGGCCATAAGGGGTGCAAATTTCAGTTTAAGGCCGATCGAGAGCTTCCTGAGTTCAAGTTTGATGCCAGTCAGATCAAACGGGTGCTCGTAAATCTATTGGACAACGCTGTTGGGGCTGTTGGCCATCGCTCGAGCGGCGAAGTTGAAGTTTGGACGGAATACGATAAACTTCTTAAGATGGTACGAATCACCATTCGGGACAATGGCAGTGGGGTCAAGCAGGAAGATCAGGAGCGTATCTTTGAACCCTATTTCAGCACGAAGGAGGGTGGAACCGGCTTGGGTCTCGCCATTGTCAAAAGAATCATTGAGGACCATAATGGGTTTGTGAGGTTCTTCTCGGCTCCCAATGTGGGCACTCGAGTGGTGGTGGAGCTACCGGTTTTGGTGGAGGAGCAGAGGACCGCTCGAATGGAGACTTTCTCCACACAACAGAGGGCAGAGATATGAAACAGGATAAGATTCGAATCGTTGTGATTGACGATGAGCTTGCCATACGTAACGTGCTTGCAGCTTCACTTGAAGATGAGGGGCATGAGGTTCACGTCGCTCAGGATGGGTTGAGCGGTTTGAAGCAGATCGAGGAGAGACATCCTCACATCGTGCTTCTGGACATTTGGATGCCGGGATCGATGGATGGCCTTCAAGTTCTTCAAGAGGGGCGTGCTAAGTTTCCTCATGTGGAGTTCATCATTATGTCAGGTCACGGGACCATTGAAACGGCGGTGAAAGCCACAAAACTGGGTGCGTGGGATTTCGTTGAAAAGCCACTCTCTATGGATAAGATTTTGATTTTGATTTCGAACATTCTCTCCTTTCAAAAGGAGAAGGGAGAGAAACGGACACTTTTGAATAAACTTCGTAAGAACATTGCGCTGGTGGGAGAGAGCAAGCCTATGGTGGATCTCAAGATGATGATCTCTCGTGTAGCACCTTCGCACTCTTGGGTCTTAATCGGGGGGGAAAATGGTACAGGTAAGGAGCTTGTTGCACAAAACATTCACTATCTAAGTTCGCGCGCAGGGCGATCGTTTGTTGAGGTTAACTGTGCAGCGATCCCCGAAGACCTCATTGAGAGCGAACTCTTTGGACATGAAAAGGGGGCCTTCACTGGGGCAATCAAGACAAAGAGAGGAAAGTTTGATCTGGCCAATGGAGGAACCCTATTTCTTGATGAGATCGGTGATATGAGCCTTAAGACTCAAGCCAAGATTCTGCGCATTTTGCAGGAGCGCCGGTTTGAGCGTGTTGGAGGGTCGGAAGTGATCGAGGTGGATGTTCGAGTCTTGGCCGCGACCAACAAAGACCTTTTGACTGAGATTCGGGAGGGACGCTTTCGAGAAGATCTTTACTACCGTTTGAATGTCATCCCCTTTCGAGTTCCAGCTCTAAGAGAGCGAAGGGAGGATATTCCGGCCTTAGTGGACCATTTCAGCGATCAATTTTGTCGAGAGGGTGGATATCGTAAGAAAATCTTTTCAGACGAGGCAATGAGTCGACTCTGCCAGCATGAATGGCTGGGAAATGTACGAGAGTTGAGGAACTTTGTGGAGCGCATCTACATTTTGACGTCGGGTGATTTTGTGGATGCACCGGATCTTCATTTTGCGGGACTTTCAGCTTTGAGGTTGAGTGATGAATTTGAGTCTTTGCCCAATTTTCGAGAAGCCAAAGCCCAATTTGAGCGGGAGTTTCTGGTTAAAAAGATACTGGAGAACAATGGCAACATCACTAAGACAGCCGAAGTGATTGGTCTGGAACGAAGTTATCTTCATCGTAAGATGAAACTTTATGGAATTGAGGTGTAGTTTGTCTGAAATCAATCCTTTCATTGTGGCGCTAGACGTGGATAGCCCCAAGGAGGCTCTGAAGCTCGCCGAACGTCTCAAGGGCGAAGTCGGCGGGTTTAAGGTTGGCCCTAGGATCGTTCTTCGTTGCGATCCTGAGCTATTGCGACGAATTTCAGAGTGTGGGCCGCTCTTTGTCGACAATAAATATTTTGACATTCCTTCTGTGATGGCGGCGGCGGTTCGGGCAACATTTGATTGTGGGGCAACGTGGACGACCGTGCATGCGCTGAGTGGTTTGGAGGCGATGAGAGAACTCGCTGCTTTGGAGAGAGAACTCTCAAAGATTCGTCCCTTCCATATCTTGGCAGTGACGATTCTGACGAGTTTTTCTCAAGCCACACTCCCCTTGGAGTTGGGCGGACGGCCGTTGGAAGAACGGGTGATGAGTTTGGTCAAGCTGGCTCATGAGGGAGGGCTATCATCTGTGGTCTGTTCGGCCCATGAGGTGGGCAAGATTCATCGCCTCTATCCCAAGAGCCTACTTGTAACTCCGGGGATTCGCCTTTTGAGCGATGAGAAGGGGGATCAAAAACGAGTCATGACCCCTGGTGAGGCTCTGCGAGAGGGAGCTTCTCTTTTGGTTGTGGGGCGTCCAGTTGTGGAGGCTCAAGATCCTCTTCAGGCCATCCGGGCATTTCGCAATGACGTTGCTCGTGTTCATTCGGGTTTATGAGACAGTCAAGAGGTCGGGGATCCCAAGGTTCCAGTCGTCATCATCTTCGTGTTGTCGTAGGAGTTCATGCGGTCAAGGAGGTTCTCAAGGTTCGTCCAAGGGTAGTGAGAGAGGCTTGGATCAGGAGTGGATGGCAGGACTCCAAGGAACTTGAGAGTTTAAGAAGTAGATTCAAGGAGCTCTCAATTCCTGTTGTTGAGAAAGGGCGTTCTCACCTTGAAGGTCTTTGTTCTGCTCATCAGGGTGTGGCGCTCTTCGTTGATGGGGCACCCGAGCTCAACTGGAGTGAGCTTCAAGACCCTGGGCCGATCGTGTTGATCACCGCCGATTCGGTGGAGGATCCTCAGAATCTCGGGGCCCTTCTGCGTTCGGCGTGGCTTCTTGGTGTCAAAGGGGTCCTTGTTCCAAGCCGAAGACAGAGTCTTTTGACCGCAACCGTTTCAAAGGTGTCTCGAGGTGGAGGTGAGCATGTCCCCCTTGATGTCCACACCCAACTTGTAGATCCGTTGAAGCGTTTAAAGAAAATGGGCTTTTGGGTCTACGGTTTGGCCGAGGGAGGGGCAGCATCGCTATGGGATCTCAAGATCCCTGAGAGGGTGGTTTGGGTTGTTGGCGGAGAGCAGCATGGTCTGCGTAAAAATGTTGCAAATGAGTGTGATGAGCTCGTTACAATTCCTCACAGTGGCGCTCCAGGGTTGAGTTTCAATCTCTCTGTGGCAACGGCCATTGCTCTTGCCGAAACATTTCGTCAGAGAAACTCTAAAAAGTGATCGAACGGATACCGAAATATTCTTTGACTGGTTTTGGCCTTTTCTGTAGAAATTTGAATGATTTGAGAAACTGGGCTTTTGCTGGCTTAGCTCAATTGGTAGAGCAGCTGATTTGTAATCAGCAGGTTGGGGGTTCAAGTCCCTTAGCCAGCTTCGTTTGTAGAGATTTCGGCAAATTGGTTTTTGTGTGGAGAGGTGCCCGAGTGGCTAAAGGGGGCAGACTGTAAATCTGCTGGCTTTTGCCTACGTAGGTTCGAATCCTACCCTCTCCAAGTTTTTTTGAAACTTCGCCTATTGGCTTATGGCGCGGCGAGTGAACCTGGAGGGAACCGAGCTACGGGTGAAACCGGGAGCGCAAGATTATTTGACTTATTCCTGGAATAGAACTAGGCATAGGTCCCTTTGGGTAGTATGGTTAAAATTTGCTCTTTGTGTGTGTTCAAGGCGGGAATAGCTCAGTTGGCTAGAGCATCAGCCTTCCAAGCTGAGGGTCGCGAGTTCGAGTCTCGTTTCCCGCTCCAACTTAAATTGTGCCCATGTGGCTCAGGGGTAGAGCACACCCTTGGTAAGGGTGAGGTCGCGAGTTCGATTCTCGCCATGGGCTTTGCAAATGGCCGTGACATGCTCTTGGAGATATTGTAAGGCTAGAGTCTAAAAAGAGAGATAGAGAGTTAAAGATAAAAAAGTATAAAACTGATTGAGTAAGGATCGACTAAAAATTAGGAGGAGAGACCACAATGGCTAAGGAGAAATTTGATCGTAACAAACCTCATGTCAACATTGGAACGATCGGGCACGTAGACCACGGTAAGACAACTTTGACAGCAGCGATTACTAAAACGTTGGCGGCAAAGGGTTATGCGCAGGCACTTGCGTACGATCAGATTGATAAATCTCCAGAAGAGAGAGAACGAGGGATTACGATTGCAACAACTCACGTTGAATATCAGACGGACAAGCGTCACTATGCGCACGTGGACTGTCCCGGACATGCGGACTATGTGAAGAACATGATTACAGGTGCCGCGCAGATGGACGGAGCGATTTTGGTGGTGTCTGCCGCTGACGGTCCAATGCCTCAAACTCGTGAGCACATTCTACTTGCGCGCCAAGTGGGTGTACCAGCGATTGTGGTTTTTATGAACAAAGTGGATCAAGTTGATGACGATGAGCTTTTGGATCTTGTGGAACTTGAGGTTCGGGAACTTCTCTCAAAGTATGAGTTTCCTGGCGACGATATTCCCATTGTGAGGGGTTCTGCTCTTAAGGCTCTTGAGGGAGACGCTTCAGAGATTGGAACGCAGGCAATTCTAAAACTGATGGACGCTGTGGACAGTTACATCCCAGAACCTCAGCGCGTCACCGACAAGCCATTCTTGATGCCGGTTGAGGATGTCTTTTCCATCTCGGGTCGTGGTACTGTGGTGACTGGAAGAATTGAGCGTGGAATTGTTAAGGTTGGCCAAGAGGTGGAGATCGTAGGTATTCGTCCAACAGAGAAGACCACCGTGACTGGGATTGAGATGTTCCGCAAAATTCTTGATGAAGGGGTTGCTGGAGACAACGCAGGATGCCTTCTTCGAGGTACCAAAAAAGAGGACGTTGAGCGCGGGCAAGTTCTTGCAGCGCCTGGTACGATTACCCCCCATAAGAAGTTTAAGGCCGAGGCCTACATTCTTACTAAAGAGGAGGGTGGTCGCCACACTCCATTCTTTAATGGGTATCGACCTCAGTTTTACTTCCGAACAACGGATGTGACGGGTGTTGTGACATTGAAAGAGGGAACAGAGATGGTTATGCCCGGTGACCGAGTTGAAGTTGCCGTTGAGCTTATTTCGCCCATCGCGATGGAGAAAGAGTTGAGATTTGCGATTCGAGAGGGCGGACGAACCGTTGGTGCGGGAGTTGTTGTGGAGATCAACGATTAAGTCGTAAGTGTACGTGTTGAGTGGCTAAGAATTGAGGCTCGTTTTTTTGCGGGCCTCAAGTTATTAAGAGCATAGGGTAGTAGCTCTAATTGGTAGAGCAACGGACTCCAAATCCGTAGGTTGTGGGTTCGAATCCCTCCTACCCTGCCAGAGATTTGGCAGTATGGTGGTGATTGCGCTCGAAGGGTTGTGTATGGAAAGAAAGAATAAGAAGATCATAACCTTATGTTTTGTTTTTGCAGGGGTTCTTGCGTGGTTTGTCGTTGGAATTTTGATGGACCTACTGTCGGCTTCATTTGGGATTTTGGCACGGGCCTTTTCATCTGACGCTATACGTCACGGTGTGCCTGTTGTTGTAGGGCTAGGGCTCTTTTTGGCGCTTCAATTTAATGCGAAGGTAGTGAAGTGGGCGGATGAAGTTGTCATCGAGATTGGAAAGGTGGTTTGGCCCTCTCGAAAGGACACGACCGCCATGACCGTTGTTGTTTGTGTTATGGTGTTGATCTCAGGTCTTGTTCTTGGGCTCTTTGATATGGTCTCCAGTTTCGTAGTGAATCTCATGGTGCAGGTTGGTTGACAGAGGTTTGAACCGATTGAGGTGCTGGGGGCGACTGAGAGGGTTGCCTTTTGGCGACCAAGTGGTAAGGGTGATTTGAGTGGAAAAGAAATGGTACATTGTGAATACGCAGTCATGTTGTGAGCACACAGCGAAGGCGGCCATTGAACAAAGAATCCGGGATCTGCATTGTGAAGAGCAGTTTGGGGAAATTTTGATTCCCAGTGAAAATGTAGTGGAGCTTGTAAAGGGAAAGAAGAAGGAGCGAGCGAAAAAGTTCTTCCCTGGATATCTTTTTGTGAAGATGACCATGAACAATGAAACCTGGCATCTTGTGAAGGGCTCATCCAAGGTGAGCGGTTTTGTAGGAGTTGGAGACAAACCAAGTCCAGTCTCAGAAGATGAAGTTGCGCGAGTGACAAAGCAGATGGCTCATGGTGCGGAAAAACCAAAACCTCGCATACGTTTTTCGATTGGCGAGAGTGTTGTGGTCATCGACGGGCCATTTAGTAACTTTAATGGCACCGTGGAAGAGATCAATGAAGAGAAGGGGAAGGTTAAGGTCTCTGTAAGTATATTTGGACGTCCCACTCCGGTGGAGCTCGACTTTGTTCAGGTAGAAAAGGCTTAGGTTCTCAGTTTTTAGTGCCTCAGTATGAGGAGGAGTAGATTGCGATGGCAAAGAAGATTACAGGTTTTATAAAGTTGCAGATCCCCGCAGGGAAAGCAAACCCCGCGCCTCCGGTGGGACCCGCGCTTGGACAACATGGCGTAAATATCATGGAGTTTTGTAAGCAGTTCAATGCGAAGACTCAGAAGATGGGTGATACGATCATTCCTATCATTATTACGGTCTACCAAGATCGTTCATTTTCTTTTATCACTAAGTCACCACCGGTTTCGATCTTATTGAAGAAGGCGGCAAATATCCAAAGCGGATCCAAAATGCCCCAAAAGGATAAGGTTGGAACTGTAACGATGGCGCAAGTCCGTGAGATCGCGCAGACCAAGATGCCCGACCTCAACTGTTTGAACGTTGAAAAGGCAATGGAGCAGGTGATCGGAACTGCAAAAAGTATGGGCTTGGAAGTCCAATAGTAAATAGAGGGCAAACAGAATATGGCAAAATTGGGTAAACGCCTGCAAAAGGCTAATAAAGAGATCCATCGAGAAAAGTTCTACACGGTTGATGAGGGTATTGATTTGATACTTAAAACCTGTAGTGCAAAATTTGATGAGACCGTGGAAGTGGCGGTGAAGTTGGGCATTGATCCAAAGCAGTCGGATCAACAGGTTCGGGGGGCAGTGGCTCTGCCTCGAGGGCTTGGCAAATCTGTTCGAGTGTTGGTCTTTGCTAAAGGGCCCAAAGAGGAAGAGGCAAAATCAGCCGGAGCGGACTATGTAGGATCTGATGATTTGGTGGAGAAGATCAAGTCAGGTTGGTTGGAGTTTGATAAGGCTCTTGCAACACCCGACATGATGGTTGCGGTATCTAAGGTTGCCAAGATTTTGGGACCCCGTGGGCTTATGCCAAACCCCAAATTGGGTACGGTGACCATGAATATCAAGTCCGCGGTGGAGGCGGAGAAAAAGGGTAAGCTCGATTATCGAGTGGATAAGGCAGGCATTGTTCATAGCGGCATTGGGAAGAAGTCGTTGGGTAAAGATGGAGTTAAAGAGAACTTCCTTGCGTTTATGAGTGCAGTCATTAAGGCTAAGCCACCGACGAGTAAGGGGATCTATCTCAAGGGTGTAAGTATTTGTTCGACCATGGGCCCTGGAATTAAGTTGGATCTTGCAGGTATTCAGGACCATGTTGGTTAGGAAATAGATTTCTGGGTCTGCGTTTCCGTGGGCCTGATGAGGTGATTGTTTAAGGAACCTGATGACGGTCAGAGACAGTGGGTGATGCAGTCTTAATTCTCTTGAATGAGTGCCCGCCGAGACGAAAAGGGTCGAGACCTTTCTGAATCGTTGAGGGTAAGAATTAATCATTGCGATGAGGGAAGGGAGGTTTTTCAATGTTGGATCGAGCGCAAAAAGCGCAGGAGATCTCGTCCATATCCGAGCGATTCCAAAAGGCAAATGCAACCTTTTTGGTTGATTACAAGGGTATGAATGTCGAGCAGATCACACGATTGAGGAGGGAGTTGCATCCCACTCAGTCCGAGCTTCGCGTTGTGCGAAACCGTCTGACACAAATTGCCATTAAAGATCGACCAGAGGGAAGTGCCTATGAGGGGCAGTTGGCAGGGACCAATGCTGTTGTCTTTTCTTATGGTGATCCGAGTGCATCGGCAAAGCTTTTGTCAGAGTTTTCGAAAGAGGTGGAGCAGTTGGTTCTCAAAGCGGGATTTTTGGATGGTCAGATGTTAGGGAGGGAGAACATCGAGTACCTAGCAACACTGCCGTCCATCGATGTGTTGAGAGCTCAATTTCTTGGTCTGTTGAGTGCTCCTGCTTCGAAGTTTGTTCGACTTCTTAATGAGGTGCCAAGCAAGTTTGTTAGGGTGCTTCAAGCTCGAGTTGATAAGGGATGATGTTCGTTTTGTTTAGGTTTATTTTATTTTTTAGTTTTTTTGGAGGAATTCATGGGATTAAATAAAGAAGAGGTTATTGAGTTTTTGTCTGGAATGCCAGTTATTGAGTTGGCCAAGATGATTTCAGAGCTTGAGGAGAAGTGGGGCGTGAGCGCTGCGGCACCGGTTGCAGCTGTTGCGATGCCTGCGGCGGGTGCTGCAGCTCCTGCAGAAGAGAAGACAGAGTTCATCGTGGTCTTAACGGATGGTGGCAGCAACAAGATCAATGTGATTAAGGAAGTTCGTGCGATCACAGGTTTGGGTCTAAAAGACGCCAAGGATCTTGTTGAGGGAGCTCCAAAGACCGTGAAAGAGGGTGTCTCTAAGGAAGAGGCTGAGAAGATGAAGGTGACTCTCGAGAAGGCAGGCGCCAAGGTTGAGTTAAAATAGAACTGAGCTGTGAGTTTATGAGCGGTTCTCTTAGGAGAGAGCCGCTTTGAAGAGCTTCAGAGAGAAGGGAATCTCCACTTAAGTTGCCATGATTGAGCATGAGTGGCTCTTAGTGAGAGTCTTGTTTTTTGAGTTTTTGGACTTTTGTATCATAAGGAGCAAGAATGAGTTCGACTCCAATAGCGGCCTCCAACCTGCGCGTTCGTAAAAGTTATGCACAGTTTCACTCTAAAGTTGAAATACCGAATCTGATCGAGTTACAGAAGACCTCTTATGAGGCTTTCCTCTTGAAGGACATGGATCCTGACAAACGTGGTGATCTGGGTCTTAATGGTGTGTTTCGCTCAGTTTTCCCCATTTCGGACTTTAACGGGACTGCAAGTCTTGAGTTTGTAAGTTATGTCTTGGAGCCTTCGAAGTACGATGTTGATGAATGTCGTCAACGTGGAATGAGCTATGCAGCTCCCATCAAGGTGACTTTACGGTTGATTGTTTTTGATGTGGATGAGTCCACTGAGGCGAAGAGCGTACGTGATGTGAAAGAGCAGGAGGTCTATTTGGGAGAGATTCCTCTTATGACCAATACGGGCTCGTTCATCATCAATGGAACAGAGCGGGTTGTGGTCAGTCAGCTTCATCGATCACCAGGGGTCTTCTTTGATCACGATGGAGGCAAGAGCAACATCAGCGGCAAGCTCATCTATTCAGCTCGAATCATTCCGTATCGAGGTTCTTGGCTTGATTTTGAATTTGATCAGAAGGATCTTCTCTACGTCCGAATCGATCGGAGGCGTAAGTTTCCGGTGACGGTGCTACTTAAGGCTCTTGGATTTGGGGTTGAGGAGCTTCTCGACTATTATTATGATTTGGACCACGTTTTGGTCAAAAAGGGCAAGATCTATCGTCAGATCGACATTGACAAGATGACAGGGCAGCGGGCCCTTGCCGACATTGCGGATCCAAAGAGTGGAGAGGTGTTGGTCAAGGCAGGACGAAGGATCACTCGAGCGGTGGCAAAGAGGGTGAAGGAGATTGGTGTTACAGAGATTGAACTTTCACGCGAAGATTTGATCGGAAAGGTGATTGCCCGTCCACTCATTGACGATTCAACGGGTGAGATCATTGCCGATGCCAACAGTGAAATGAGTCATGCGATTTTTGAGTCAGCGATGACTTCAGGGATCAGTGAATTTCATCTGATCTTCTTTGATGGGCTCTCAGTGGGACCCTATTTGAGGAACACTCTTTTGGTCGACAAGATTGGCTCCAAAGATGAGGCCTTGGTGGAGATCTACAAAAGACTCAGACCTGGGGAACCACCAACCAATGAGGCTGCCACAAATTTCTTTCATCGACTCTTTTTTGATCCGGAAACCTATGTGTTGAGTGAGGTGGGACGTCTTAAGATCAACCATCGATTCAACATCTCCCTTGAAGAGTGTCCGGTTGATATGAAGACATTGACCAAAAAAGATATCATGTTGGTGGTCAAAACTTTGATTGATTTGAAAAATGGAATTGGACAGGTTGATGATATCGATCACTTGGGGAACCGTCGAGTGCGTTCTGTTGGAGAACTTCTTGAGAACCAGTATCGAATTGGACTTGTTCGAATGGAGAGGGCCATAAAGGAGAGGATGAGCCTTCAGGACATTGACACGATGATGCCTCATGATTTGGTGAATGCAAAGCCTGTCAATGCGGTGGTCAAGGAATTTTTTGGCTCCTCTCAGCTTTCCCAATTTATGGATCAGACCAATCCACTCTCAGAGATCACTCATAAAAGAAGATTGTCGGCGCTGGGACCTGGTGGGCTTACTCGCGATCGGGCGGGTTTTGAAGTGCGTGACGTTCATGCGACCCACTATGGGCGAATTTGTCCCATTGAAACTCCGGAGGGACCGAACATCGGTTTGATTGCTTCGCTTGCGACTTACGCACGGATCAATCAATATGGTTTTATTGAGACCCCCTACCGTGGTGTGGATGCAGGTTCGATTTCTGGGGATGTGAAGTATCTATCTGCCCTTGAAGAGCAGGGACATTTCATTGCGCAAGCCTCTGTGGGAGACAAGGGCGCAGTTCAAGGTGCAAATGTGACTTGTCGATTTAACGGTGAGTACACGAGAGTGGACCGTGATAAGGTGAGTTTGATTGACGTCTCACCAAGCCAGTTGGTCTCTGTTGCAGCATCCCTGATTCCCTTTTTGGAACATGACGATGCAAACCGGGCTTTGATGGGTTCCAACATGCAACGCCAAGCTGTACCTTTGTTGCAGTCCAAGGCTCCGCTTGTGGGAACAGGAGTTGAGGCCTTGGTCGCAAGAGATTCGGGGACAAGTGTTGTGGCCGTAAATGATGGGATTGTGGAAGATGTGGATGCCCACCGAATTGTGATTCGCCGATTTGCGAAGAAGGGTGAACTTGGAGCCAACGTTGATATCTACAATCTTACAAAATATCAGAGGACCAATCAGAACACCTGTTTCAATCAGAAGCCCATTGTGGGGTATGGGGATGTGGTCCGAAGAGGCGATGTCGTTGCCGATGGCCCCTCAACCGAACTGGGTGAGCTTGCTTTAGGAAAGAATGTGGTGGTGGCCTTTACTCCTTGGATGGGGTACAACTTTGAGGACTCCATTTTGATTTCAGATCGTCTGTTGAAAGAGGATGTCTACACTTCCATCCACGTTGAGGAGTTTGAGTGCGTTGCACGTGATACGAAGCTTGGAAAAGAGGAGATCACGCGAGACATTGCCAACGTGGGAGAAGAAGCTCTTAAGGAGCTTGATACAAGTGGGATTATTCGAATTGGAGCAGAGGTTCGACCTGGTGACGTTCTTGTAGGAAAGGTCACTCCAAAGGGAGAGACCCAGTTGTCACCAGAAGAGAAGCTCTTGCGAGCCATCTTTGGCGAAAAAGCTGGGGACGTTCGTGACACTTCATTGCGAGTTCCATCAGGCGTTTACGGAACAGTCATTGAAGCTCAAGTTTACAGTCGTGAAGGGGCAGAGCGTGATGATCGCCTTGCAGAGATCCTCTCTGAAAAGAAGAAGAAGATTGAGAAGGATCTCAAAGTTGAGCAGAACGTCATTCGCAACAATGCCATCGACAAATTGAAGAAGCTCTTAGTGAACCACAAAACGACGGGTGTTCTTTTGAGTGAGGATGGATCAAAGAAACTCTTGGAAAAGGGGCAATCCATTTCTGGGGAGGATCTTGAGACGATTCCATTTGAACTCTTGGCCTACATTCCTCTTGAGAGCCAACTTGAGTTTCAGACTTCAAAGCTTGTGGAAGGAGCTCGAAATCAGCTGGATGCACTTAAGGTCGTTTACGACGAGAAGTTGGAACGTCTTCAAAAGGGAGATGAGCTGCCTCCGGGAGTCATTAAGATGGTGAAGGTCTATGTCGCCATCAAACGAGAACTTCAAGTCGGGGACAAGTTTGCGGGTCGACATGGAAACAAAGGGGTCGTTTCTAAGGTGTTGCCTATGGAGGACATGCCTTACCTTCCAGATGGAACGCCTGTGGACATGGTGTTAAATCCTTTGGGTGTACCTTCGCGGATGAACATTGGTCAGATTTTAGAGGTTCATCTTGGATGGGCTGCCTACAATGTTGGTCGGCAGATCGAAGAGATGTTGCGGCATTATGATGCAAGCAAAATGAGACAGAAGCTCAGCTCACTCTTTGATGGAGAGGACCGAAAGCGAATTGAAGAGGCTGATGATGCTTCCTTGAAAAGGGTAGCTGAACGCATGTCCGATGGAATCCATGTTGCAACGCCCGTGTTTGATGGTGCCCGCGAAGTCGACGTGAAGAATCTGCTGAAGGAGGGAGGGGTACCTCTTTCTGGTCAGTGCATCTTGTTTGATGGTCGTACGGGGGATCCATTTGAGAATATGGTGACCGTGGGAGTTATGTACATGCTCAAGCTTCACCATTTGGTCGAAGAGAAGATTCACGCTCGATCCATTGGTCCCTATTCGCTTGTCTCTCAACAGCCATTGGGTGGTAAAGCCCAATTTGGAGGACAGCGTCTCGGGGAGATGGAGGTTTGGGCCATTGAGGCGTACGGTGCCGCTTATTCACTCCAGGAGTTTTTGACGGTGAAGTCCGATGATGTCGCCGGACGAACTCGGATGTATGAGAGCATTGTAAAGGGTGAGAATGTTTTGGAACCAGGCCTGCCCGAGTCATTCAACGTTTTGGTCAAGGAGTTGCAGAGCTTGGCTCTTAACGTAGAACTTGTGGAATCTGATATTTTGACAGAAGAAGTTGAGCCGCTAGAGCAGTAGAGCTCATTTTTTCGAAAAAAAGGAGAGGTAGATTTGAAGGACCTATTGAATTTTTTTGACAAACCTAAAGATCCACTTTCATTTGACTCTGTTCGACTTTCACTTGCTTCTCCGGAGATGATCCGTGAGTGGTCACATGGGGAAGTTAAGAAGCCTGAGACGATCAACTATCGTACCTTCAAGCCGGAAAGAGATGGACTCTTTTGTGCAAAGATCTTCGGCCCAATCAAGGACTATGAGTGTCTTTGTGGCAAATACAAACGAATGAAGCATCGTGGAGTCGTTTGCGAAAAGTGTGGCGTCGAGGTGATTCAGTCGAAGGTTCGACGTGAGCGTATGGGTCACATCGAGCTTGCCACTCCGGTTGCCCACATTTGGTTTTTGCGATCCCTTCCAAGCAGAATTGGAAATCTCCTTGATTTGAGTCTTAAGAATGTGGAAAAGGTGCTCTACTGTGAAGCCTACATTGTGACCGACCCCATGGAGACCGATTTGGTTGAGGGGGCGGTTTTGTCAGAAGAGGCCTACCAGAATGCGCTGAACGACTATGGACCTAACTTTAAAGCAGCCATGGGTGGTGAAGCGGTTCGTGATCTATTGAGAAAAATTGATCCCGAGTATCTCTCTCGAAAGCTCCGTATGGAGGTGAAGGAGACTCGCTCAGAAGCACAAATCAAGAAGCTCACCAAGCGGCTTAAAGTTGTGGAGGCATTTCGAGACTCAATCAATAAGCCTGAGTGGATGATGCTGGAAGTGGTGCCCGTTTTGCCACCTGATTTGCGTCCACTGGTTCCTCTTGATGGGGGTCGATTTGCCACGTCCGATCTGAATGATCTCTATCGTCGTGTGATCAATCGAAACAATCGTCTTAAGCGGCTTCAAGAGCTCAATGCTCCAAGCATCATCATTCGAAATGAGAAGCGAATGTTGCAAGAGGCTGTGGATGCATTGCTTGACAATGGAAGACGAGGAAAGACATTCACCGGGCCCAACAAACGTCCTTTGCGTTCTCTCAGTGACATGTTGAAGGGAAAGCAGGGGAGATTTCGACAAAATCTATTGGGTAAACGGGTGGACTACTCGGGTCGATCCGTCATCGTGGTGGGGCCGGACCTTCGCCTTCACCAGTGTGGAATACCTAAGAAGATGGCATTGGAACTCTTTAAGCCTTTTGTTTATAACCGTTTGGAAGAGCAGGGGCTTGCCAGCACGATCAAACAGGCCAAGCGTCTTGTGGAAGTCGAGACCGTCGAAGTTTGGGATATTTTATCAGATGTGGTCAAAGAGCACCCTGTGATGCTGAACCGTGCTCCGACTCTGCACAGATTGGGAATTCAGGCTTTTGAGCCAGTACTTCACGAAGGAAAGGCGATTCAACTTCACCCGCTCGTGTGCACAGCGTTCAATGCAGATTTTGATGGAGATCAGATGGCCGTTCACGTGCCTCTCTCCATTGAGGCTCAGGTCGAAGCGCGTGTCCTCATGATGTCGACGAACAACATTTTAAGTCCGGCCAACGGTAAGCCGATCATCAATCCAACTCAAGATGTGGTGTTGGGGCTCTATTGGATGACTCGCATTCGTCCTGGAGCAAAAGGAACAGGACGCACCTTTGCCGATGTGTCAGAAGTGATCTACGCATGTGACACCGATGAGGTGGATTTGCAAGCTGCGGTCAAAGTAAGAGTTCAGGGAAAGTTGGAACAGACGAGTGTAGGGCGAGCCATTTTGAGCGACATCTTACCACCGGATTTCCCGTACGATCTTGTGAACACAATCATGACCAAAAAGCAGTTGGCGAAGATCATCGATCGCTGTTTCCGCGTTGCCGGGGTGAAGGCCACATGCATTGCAGCTGATCGACTGATGCAGTTGGGATTTAACTATTCGACCAAGGCTGGGATTTCGATCTGTTTGGATGATATGGAGGTTCCACCATCGAAAGAGCAGGTTCTGAAGCAGGCTGAAAATCAGGTTCAAGAGATTCAAGCCCAATATGATGAGGGTCTCATCACCGATGGTGAACGTTACAATAAGGTGGTCGACATTTGGGCCCAAGCAGGGGATGCGGTTGCAAAGGAGATGATGTCTCGTTTGGAGAAGCAGAAGTTTGTCGTTGACGGTGGAAAGGAGATGGAAGATCTCAGTTTCAATCCCATTTTTGTGATGGCCGATTCGGGTGCCAGAGGATCGGCTGCACAGATTCGACAGCTTGCGGGTATGAGAGGTTTGATGGCAAAGCCATCGGGAGAGATCATTGAAACACCCATCACTGCAAACTTTCGAGAGGGGCTCTCAGTTCTTCAATACTTCATCTCAACACATGGAGCACGAAAGGGATCGGCAGACACAGCTCTTAAGACCGCCAACTCGGGTTACCTAACTCGTCGTTTGGTGGACGTTGCTCAAGATGTCATTGTGACCGAGATCGATTGTGGTACGAAGGATGGAATGATCGTGACCCCGCTTCTTGAGGGAGGAGAGGTGATACAGCCTCTTGGGGAGCGAATCTTGGGAAGGATTGCCCTTGAGGACATTCTTGATCCCTTTACAGATGAAGTCGTGGTTCAGGCCAATGAGGAGATTACTGAGAGTGATATTGATCGAATTGATAATTTAGGAATTGAGAGTGTCAAGATCCGATCGGTTCTTACTTGCAGGACCCGACGAGGCACCTGTGTCAAGTGTTATGGGCGTGACTTGGGTCGAGGGAACATTGTCAATCTTGGTGAGGCGGTTGGGATCATTGCGGCTCAATCGATTGGTGAACCGGGAACACAGCTTACGATGAGAACCTTCCACTTGGGGGGGACAGCGTCGCGATCTGTGGAGCAGTCGGTTCACACGGCGCGATTTGAAGGAACGGTGAAGCTCTCCGATGTGGTCACTGTGGAGAATCGTAAAGGTAAATTGACCGTTATGAACCGAAACGGTGAAGCGGCGATTGTGGATGAGAATGGCCGAAAGCGTGAATCTTTTAAACTGATTTACGGGGCGATCCTCAATTTTAGAGATGGAGATAAGATTTCAAAGGGTAACACCTTGTCGGAATGGGATCCCTACTCCAATCCGATCATTGCAGAGCTTTCTGCGGTGGTTGGTTTTAAAGACATTGAAGAGGGCGTGACCGTTTCGGAACAGGTGGATGTGGTCACAGGTTTTGCGACCAAGGTGATTACTGATAGCAAACAGACCGACGTAAAACCTACAATCTTGTTGCTTGATCAGAGTGGAGAAGTTCAGAAATTGCCAGGGAAGGATCTTCCAGCTCGATATGTGATTCCCCTTGGGGCCCAACTGTTGGTGAGTGAGGGAGAGGAGATCCATGCTGGTGACGTGGTTGCCAAGATTCATCGAGAGACCACCAAAACAAGAGACATCACTGGGGGTCTTCCTCGAGTGGCCGAACTCTTTGAAGCTCGAAATCCGAAGGAAGCGGCGATCATCTCTGAGATTGATGGCTATGTAACCTTTGGAAAGGATGTCAAGGGCAAGCAGAGGATCATTGTAACTCCTGAAATTGGGGATCAACGAGAGTATTTGATTCCTAAAGGAAAACATGTGGCCGTTCGTGAAGGTGAATTTGTGCGGGCGGGAGAGGCTCTGATGGATGGTCCAACCAATCCGCATGATATTTTGCGAGTGTTGGGAGATAAGGAGCTTGCAGCCTATTTGGTCAATGAGATTCAAGAGGTTTATCGACTCCAAGGTGTGGGCATCAACGACAAGCACATTGAACTTGTTGTTCGACAGATGATGAGAAAGGTGAAGATCGTTGATCCTGGTGATACGGGGTTCTTAACTGGCGAACAGGTTGAGAAGTATCTCTATGAAGATGAGAATGTGAAGATCACTCAAGAGGGGGGGCAACCTGCAACAGCCGAGCCGCTTCTCCTTGGAATCACGAAGGTCTCATTGAGTACGGAGAGTTGGATCTCTGCGGCCTCCTTCCAGGAGACCACGAAGGTTTTGACCGAGGCAGCCATTCAGTCTCGAACAGACTACTTAAGAGGCCTCAAAGAGAACATCATTATGGGGCGTCTGATACCAGCAGGCACAGGTTTGAACTCCTATCGTCGTTGGAAGGTGATGGTCGACAAAGAGGGGGCGCAGGTGGCCTCGTTTTTGCCAGGAGCAGCAATGCCCCCATCATCCACGGCTGGCGTGGGAGTGACAGGGCCTTAAGCAGCGAGGCGTTCTTGATCAGTGGAAATGATGTTCTTGATCATCTGGCGGATGGAGGCCTGATCTTTGCTCTCCAGATTGATGAATTGAAATCCGGCATTTCCTTGTGTATCGACATAGCGCACTTCTGCAAGTGTATGAATCGTGTGGTCAAGATCTTCGCATTGAATGGACAGGCGGACCTTTTCGCCCCGGATAAGAAACACAGCATTTCTTACACCCACTCCGCCCTCACCAAGCGTTGAAATGGGGCGAATGTGGTCTTGATCAAATTTGGTAATGGTCACCATTCCAGTGGTGAGCACTCGTGCAAACTTACGTTGATCGAGTCCTAGACCCTGAATGACCTGCGGGATTTCAAAGAGACTTCGCCATTCACCCATCCCAAAGGTCCACGCACGAATGCGAGCCAAAGTTGGCAGTTTCTTTAGTTCGTCCAGGAGGGAATAGAGGTACATTGGCCCAGCCACATCTCGACCCTTCAGATAGTACCACGATCTTTCGCCTGTTTCTGGTGAGAGTCCGCTGAGAATTTCAGAATGCCGTTCAGTCCATTGGATCGAAGTGATCCAGTGGGGGAGTGATCTGCACCAAATGACGGAGCTCTTGTTCTCAGCCAGGGAGTCTTTCACCTCCGAGGTTGTCAGTGGGCCTTTGGTCTCGTTGTTCGAGTGGACAAACCAGATTCGATCCATTTCCGTAAAGACCTCCTCGGAGTCAAAATGAGTGTGCCACATCCAAGAAAATAAAAAAGTTGCAGCACTAGGAGAGATGAGTGTTCACCTCTTCTCATCCAACTTTATCGGACGTTCTCTCTCTGGACTTTATCTGTTCGAAGCCGGAGGGATTGAATCTCCATTTCAAACTTCAGAGCCGAGTTAGGCTGTCTCGAAGTGAGACAATGATCCTGTTGAATTACGAAAGTCTGTGCATGATGCGGTGATGAAACGGAAATCGTGAACCAATTTGGAGAATATGCTAATATCGTGCCAAGATGTATGTTAGCATAACAGATGATGACCGGGAGCAATTCTTGTGTCGATGCTCAAGATAGGCCCCATCATTGTATCACTCCTTTTTGTTATATTATTGCTGGAAGTGGTGATTTTTTCTCCAGAGTCTGTTGGCCCTCCTGAGGGTGTGAAAGTGTCTGAGCAGAGCGTTGGAGATCAGGAGTTCTTGTTTGGCAACCAGACACTTGAAGGAATCCACCTTGTTGAGGCGAAGGAGGGCAAACAGGAGTGGGAGTTGCGCGCAGAACAGGCCCAGGGGGATGAGAGGCAAGAGACCTGGAAGCTTAAGAGGGTCGAAATGGTTTTTTTTGGAGATGATGGGATGAAGTTTCGGGTCGTGGGGGACCAGGGTGAAATTCGAGCTGAGAAGAGAAATGTGTTTGTCTCTGGGAACGTGAAGACGCGAAGTTCCAATGGTTATCTCTATCTCGCGGACAACGTTGAGTACGATTCCAACGGACGCGAACTTAGAAGTCATGGTCCAGTTAGCCTCTTTGGTCCAAAGGAGAGAAGCGGGGAGCAACTTCAGTTAACTGGAACAGATATGGTCACCTACATGGACTCTGGAAAGATCAGTGTGGACCACAACGTTAAGGCAAAACAGATTTTGGATGAGAATCGGGCTGCAGATATTGTCAGTGAGCGTGCCGAGTTCAGTGCGAAGTCTAGGTTTGCGAGATTCTTTGGCAACGTCATCATTGATGTGGATGAAACCCGGATCACAGGTCCTGATGCCGAGCTTATCTATGAATCAGGCGAAAGTCGTGTGAAGGAGCTCACTGTGAGAGGTGGTGCGAAGGTGAGTGATTTGGAAAAATGGGCTACGGCAGACAAGGTTACTTTTTTCTTTAAGGAAAAGCGGTATCTCTTTACGGGTCATCCTCTTGTTGTGCAGGGAAAGGATGAGTTGAGAGGCGACGTCATAGAGTTTTTTAATGGCGGGAAACAGGTTCAAGTTAAAGATGTTAAGGCCAATATAACACCAGAAGAGGTGGAGAAGCAGATTGAGTCAACTGACAATTGAACGAATTTCGAAGAGTTTTAAAAAGCGGCAAGTTGTGAAAGATGTCTCCTTTGGAGTTTCATCGGGGCAGGTCGTGGGATTGTTGGGCCCTAATGGCGCGGGGAAGACGACCAGCTTTTACATTGTGGTAGGTCTGATATGGCCTGATGCGGGTGAGGTCACTTTGGATGAGACCAGCATCGGGGATTTGCCGATGTATCAGAGGGCAAGGATTGGATTGAGTTATTTGCCCCAAGAGGCGAGTGTGTTTCGGAAACTGACGGTTGCGGAAAATATTCTCATTGCACTTGAGGCTCACGGTGTGGGAGGCAGTCAAAAGCAGGATCGTCTCAAGAGTCTTCTTTCAGATTTGAAGATTGAACGCATCGCCGATTCTTATGGATATGCTTTGTCGGGGGGTGAGCGACGCCGAGTCGAGATCGCACGAGCATTGGCGGTGGCGCCCAAGTTCTTATTATTGGACGAGCCATTTGCTGGGATCGACCCGATAGCAGTCAATGACATTCAGCAGATCATACTGGATCTGAAGAATAGTGGAATTGGCGTTTTAATTACGGACCATAATGTTCGAGAAACATTGGGTATTTGTGATTACGCCTACATTTTAAAGGATGGAGAAATTCAGGTTGAGGGGACTTCAGAAAGTGTTGCCAATTCTGAACTTGCACGAAAATTTTATCTTGGCGAAAACTTTCGATTGTAGAGGCAGGTAAGCATGGCTTTTGAATTAAAAATGTCGATGAAGTTGTCTCAACAGTTGAGAATGACTCCACAGCTTCAGCAGGCCATCAAGCTTCTGCAGCTGTCTCGAATGGATCTTGAGACCGCAGTAAGAAAGGAGATGGATGAAAATCCAATTCTCGACGAAAGTCTAGAGCATCGGGAGGACGAGCAGGCAAGCACGGCCGCTGAGGGAGGGGCAGCAGCACAACCTGACGAGCCAACGCCAAGTCAAGACCCAAGAACTCAGGATGAGTTTGATTGGGACAGTTACATGGAGAGCAACTACAAGCCTCCTTCCGGAATGGCCTCCGGAGGCACCGATGAGATCATGAATTATGAGAATGTCATCTCCACGAGCCAGACACTCCATGAGCATCTGCAGTGGCAGGCGGGGTTGTCCGGGTTCAATGATGAGGAGATGGAGGTGGCACTCATTTTACTTAGCTACGTCAATGACGACGGATACATTCAAGTTCCATTTGACGAAATAGCGAAAGAAGAAGGTGTGTCCGTTAAGGATCTTGAAGAGATCCTTCCCTACATTCAAGAGTTTGATCCCCCAGGAGTTTGTGCAAGAAACCTTCGGGAATGCCTCTTGATTCAGGCGAAGCACATTCAAGAAGACACCCACGACATTGTGGATCTGATCCAAAATCACCTGGGTGACCTGGAAAGAAAGAACTATGAGGGGATTGCAAAGGCCATGGGCCGAGACATCGAGGATGTCGTAGATATGTGTAAGATTGTCCTTGATATGGACCCCAAACCAGGAAAGATTTTTCTAGCCCAAGACACCCAGTTTGTAACCCCCGATGTTTATGTCTACAAGGTTGGTGACAAGTACGTGGTGTCACTCAATGAAGAGGGATTGCCGCGTCTAAAAATCAACAACTTCTACAAGAACATCTTGAAGGGCGGTGATGTAAGTTCTGATACACAGGAGTACATTCAAGGAAAGTTGAGGTCGGCCGTTTGGTTGATCAAATCGATTCATCAACGCCAGAGAAGCATCTACCGCGTAACTGAAAGCATCATTCGTCATCAACTCGATTTTTTTGAGAAGGGATCTGCCTTCATTAAGCCCATGATTCTCAAAGATATTGCAGAAGACATCGGAATGCATGAATCGACCGTCAGCCGTGTGACTTCCAATAAATATGTTCACACGCCACGAGGAATCTTTGAGCTCAAGTACTTCTTTAACTCAGGCATCTCAAAGTCTGATGGTGACTCACTTGCCAGTGAGTCGGTCAAGATGCGCATTAAGGAGCTCGTAACCAAAGAGGATCCAAAACGCCCTATTTCAGACCAAAAGATTGTGGAACTTCTCAAAGGCGAGGGAATTGAAATTGCCCGGCGTACTGTGGCAAAGTATCGAGATGTCCTCAAGATACTCCCTTCAAGCAAACGCAAAAAGTACTACTAGGGGCAGTTCGGTCACTCCATTTCTAGTTTCTGATTCTGGTTAAAAGATAAAGCGGTCGACATCCCCTTCATGCCCAAAACATTTGGCTTAAAAGCTATAGTTGAATGTTCCGTGTTTCAATTTGAAACAGGTTCAACGATGAAACTTGAACTGCATCCATTCTTAAGTTAGCCTTATTAATAAGTAGTCATCGTCTGGTCGTTTGATCATCTACTTCACGGCTGTTCTTAAAAAAATAAAGATGGATCCTGAAAGCCACTGTCGGTTCAAATCTGAAGTGCATCTTATAATGAGCTAAATTTTGTCTAGACATTGGGGTCCACCATACGAAGGAGAGTTTATGTTTCATAAAATGAAAAAAGAACGATCTTTCGTTGTGGCATTCTCTACAATTTCCTCATTACTTCTACTCTTAACAACGTATCAGAATTCCGCATTGGATTCCGCCGACAGCACAAGCAGTTCTCTTTGTGAAGGAGAGTGCTCTTCGGTTGACGGCGATGGTGGCGAGGCACCTCGTCCCTTTGATGGTAATGAAGGTGATGAGAGTGACAATGATCCGATTGAGGTTGCTGATGATTCACTTCCTCCCGATGGCGGTGCTGTCCCTGTGGTGTCTCCCGAAGTACCCCCTCCTGGCGATGATGGTAATCAGCCACCCTCTGAAAATCAGTGGATCCAGGTGCCCAAAAGAACGAAGGCTCAGAAGACGGCCGGGATTGC
>JACTMU010000023.1 GCA_014584465.1 Pseudomonadota bacterium
CATAGATCACATCAAAGCAAAATCTCCTCGCTCCAACGGGAAGATCGAGTCGGTGAACAAACAAATCGAAAAAGAGTTGCTTCAAGTCAAAGAGTTTTCAAGCCTTGAAGAAGCTGATATGGGGGTTGGAGAGTGGATTGAATTTTACAACTTCGAGAGAACCCACATGGGTCTTCCTCAAGGCGAAGTTCCAGCGGATCGTTTTCTCTATGGCTGGAATAAGCATCCCAAGAAGCAGAGGTCTGAGAATCCCGTGTGGGAGGAAGTTTTGAAAGTGGCTATTGGGAAGATAAAATAAAAAAAGAGTTGCTCTTGAGTGAGGAGAGTATAACGATAGAGTTATGATTCTTGATAAAATACCCTCTGCAATTCAGGCAGCATGTGCCTACATCGCCCGTCCTACTCTGACAAGGATGGGAATTGATTACAAGATGAAAGATGTTTGCCAAGAGCTTAAGGTGGATCATCTTTGTATGCTGGAGCAGGCTCGGCAGTTTGAACGAAGACTTTCGACGTCACCTCATCAGGATGCTAAGAAAATTGCAGAACTTCAGGGGCAGCTCAAAGAGAGTCTCTTTTTGAAGGATATTTATCATTACAAGAGCGAACATCCAGATTGTTGGGTTAAGTGTGAGCGCCACAAGCTGAGTGAGGACTTCAAGATCTTGATTCTAAGCAAGAAAGACGAATATGGGCTGGATTGGTCTACGGTGAGTCGTCTTCTTGATATCCCTGAGGACACCTTAAAGAAGTTTAAACGTCAAAACAATGAGGATCGAAAGGATGGCCCCGGCGGAAGCGCTCTGAGAGATTTGCCAGAGCACATCGTGGAGAAGCTCAGTGAGTTTTTTAAGGGACGTTCAGGCAAGGCGACAGTCAAAGGTTTTTGCGATAAGAACCCAGAAGTCCTTTCTGAGCTCAAAATTGAGTATAGGGAATTTTCCAAACTTCTTCTTTACATGGGGTTTACAAATCCGAAGGGTATATTTTTAAATAACACGGGCCTAGATTGTATCAAGCGATTTAGTCCTAATATGATTTGGGGTACGGATGGCAAAAACATGACGATCGTCATCAATGGCGAGAGTTTCTCTTGGGTCTGGCAGTGTTTGATAGACTATAAAACGACAGTACTGGTTGGCGGAGTGGTAGAGGCTGCGGAGACGACCGAAAATCTATTTAAAGCGATGGTTCAGGCCAAGGAAAGAACGGGAATATCACCCATGGCAATAGTCATGGACAATCGATTGAGTGAGAATTTACCTTCGATCAGAGAGTATCTTGATTCCATGGGGATTGAGATTATTAAGATTTTCCCAAAAAATTCAAAGAGCAACGGTATTATTGAGAATAACTTTCGCGTTTTCGAACAGTGGATTTTATCTCGTGGTGGGAAGATTGTTATTAATGCCTCTTCGCCTAAGGAGCTTTCCAAGGCTCTTGCTCAGCTTTTAACGGAGATATTCACGCAGTTAAGAAATGTAGCGCCTAGAAAAAAGTTGCATGGTAAGTCCGCTTTGGAAACAAGTGCCACTTATCGGGAACCTTCAGGCGAAGAAAGGGATTTGATTAGAGCGCAGATTAAAGCTCTTGCTCATCGCTTTAAGAATGAACTTGCCAGTCCTGTCATGACTAAGGCCAAAGAACTCGCTCTGCAAAAAGCAATTGAGTTGCTGAAGCCACCTTCTGAAGAGGTTTTTCGGAAACGATTAAATCCTTCCTATTTTACAGCGGACCTTATACTCCAGGCTCTTGGCATATTTCAAACACAAAGGCAGAAGCATCCTGAAAAGAGCTATGATCATACGTACTTTGGGGGTATTTTAAGAAATTTGGCGGATCAGCAAAACCTTGAATCTCTACAGATGCATCTAGAAGCACTCTATCAACCTTTTTGGAAAAAGATGCAAGATGATGTTTTGAAGCATAGTTTAAACTCCAACACTTTATTGAAAAAAACAGAAAACATGATTGATGAGTGTTTAAACGCAAAAATCCCTGCACAAGGAACTTTGGTGATGCAATCATTGAAAAGTCTTATGGCCTTTATTAGCGGTCGGTCATTAGAAGTAGCTCTGAACCTGCGTGGCCATCTTGCTTTGAGGGTTAAAAAGGCAAAGCAAGTATCCGTCAAACACCGAGAACGGATTTTAAGGAAGCTTTATGAGATTGAAACATATATTCGCTCGGTGCAATTGGAATTTTCTCATGATTTTGAAAAAATATCTAAAGTTCTAGATGTAACAGCCGAACTACAGGGAGTCACATAACTGAGAGTCACTTGATCTCCCCACAAGTCTAGGAAGATCTCAAATAAGTGCTTTAAGAATCAACTATTACAAGTAGATACTTATGGCAGGGGCTGTTCCCATAATTGCACCTATTGCTACGCCAAAGCGGAGTTGACTGTACACGGCTATTGGAACAATCCGATTCCTGTTCCTATCGACTTGAATGAAGTCAGGAAGGTTTTTTATACCGTCTTCGAGACAGACAAGAAGTCCAAATGGCGAAACGTGATGGAGAGCCGAATTCCACTGCGTGTAGGCTGCATGAGTGATTCGTTCATGTGGATGGATGCAAAGTACAAGGTAACGCAGGAATTTCTGAAAATCCTCAACCATTATGAATACCCTTACACCATCATCACTCGTTCAGACCTTGTGGCGCACGATGATTACATCCAGCTCCTTCGCAAAGATCTTTGCTCGATTCAGTTTAGCATCGCATCCACCAATGACGAGCTGAACAGAAAAATCGAACCAGGGGCGCCTTCTGCAAAAAGACGCCTAAAAGCTCTTGAGAAGCTTAATAAGGCATCGCTATGGACCGCGGTTCGTATCAATCCTATGTTTCCAATTTTTCCAGACGGTTACTATACAGATCCGAATTTCAAATGGGATGGCCCCGTGCCCAAGTTCGAGTATAGCTCGTTTGATATGGTAGACGAGATTGCGGACGCGGGAGTTCCTGCAATCATCTGCGGCTTTGGCCGATTTAGCTCGTTTTCAATGAACAACATTGAACGTGCAACAGGAATCGACTTCCGCCAGTTTTTCAACCGCCAACAGGTCAATAAGTCCAGTCGGGATTGGCACTATAGCGACCGAGAAATTCGCTACTACTATGAAGAGGTCAAACGCAGGACCGTAAAGCGTGCGATGGAGTTCACAGTTTGCTACATCGGGAATGGAGAAGATCAGTTTTGGAACACGCAGGATCTCTGGTCCAACAAAAAGGACTGCTGTAATATCAAAGGAAAAGTAGCTTCCTTTAAAACTGACTCCCGCCAGGTTCCATTCCAGGAGCGTGTCAAAGTCGGCGGGAAAGAGTGCTATGCACCGATCAATCCAGAGCTTCTACATGTCCCTCTTGGGAAATCAACAAGACCCTCCTCAAAGAAAAAGGTAACGCTTGAGCCGGAGGCCCAGGTATGACCCGCAAGAGTAAGTCATATCCGGGTCTCAACATCCAGTTTCCTATTTCTAGGTTGATTCTCGAAGGTTCAAAAAAAATTGAGACTCGAACATACCCCATCCCCACCGAGTATATCGGCAAAGAGATGTTGATCATCGAGACGCCGGGAAAGGATGGCGAATTCAAGGCACGAATCGTTGGTTTAGTGAAATTTGGTCCGAGTTTCGCTTATGAAAGCCGAAGAGACTTTTATCTCGACGAAAAGCGCCATTGCGTCTCGCCAAGCTCTCCTTGGAAATGGCAAAGCGATAAACCCAAATGGGGATGGCCAATTTTGTCAGTAAAACAATTCTCGAAAGAGATTCCCGCGCCACCCAAACGCGGAATCAAGTTCACGAAAGTCGTTTCCATTCCCCTTGACCTAGTCAGCGCACAATTTTGATGTACTTCATTCCGCGCTGAATGCACCAGTCTTCGGCTGCCTTTCGCTTAAGATCGACGTTCGGATCATTGTTTAGATGAGCGCCTTTGATCTCTACAAGTTCGAGTTCATTCTGATTTTTCCGGCGCACGAGAAAATCGGGATAATAACGCCCAAGCGTACCTTTTTTATTGCGATATCGAATCACGATTCTATGCGCTTTAGTCCACGCAAGTACGTTTTCGTCGGCATCAAGTGACTCCGCGTACCTCTTTTCATCAGAAGAATGGCATACCTCAAAATTGTACGGGCTCTTCTTTCCTTCGTAATAGATTTTTTCAGCCATTGTATAGAAGCTCCTCGGCGTAGATGCGCTGATTGAGTTCGTATGCCACAGCCTCTTTGATTTGCGGTATACTCAATGAGATTGCATATAAAATATGTGGATCCATATCTGGAAGCGACGTTTTGCCGCCGAGAATGTCCTCAATCTTTTCCAGAATGATCGCATAGAGGTAGTTGGTCTTCGTGGCGAACGGATCATATCTCTGGGACAGATCTCGAGCCCATTCCAGAATCATGTTCTTAGTTTGTTCGAAAAGTTCGCCCGCTTGTGCTTGCGCCGGGATCGCGCTCAATTTTAGGCCGCGTGACGAAGACTCTTCTGGCCGCTGAGGTCGAAAGCGCTTAACCCCTTCAATTTCAACTTCGACAAAGATCAAATTCTCTGGTCGATAGTCAGCAATGCAGTCTAAGGCTTGATCCAATAGTTCCAGTGACCTCTCAAACGAAAGGATTTCAATTGGCTGCGGCTCCGGCACCTCTAGCAATCGCAATAGGTCTTCTCTAACGACAACCTGCTCACGATACACCTTCTCTTCACCTTCGCCAGGCGCACCTCCGTCATCGCGTTCGATTTCACGCTCACGTACAACTTGGTCACCTTCAAGAACCAATGCATCAATTTCTGCCCATAGGTAATCAAGCCCAAGTGCTTCGTGGTCAATAATGGTTAACTCTTGAACGCTCCGATCCTTCTCGCATCCATTTCGGCGGATCAGACGAAGTCCTCGCCCTAAAACTTGATGAGCAAACAGCGGTGAGCCAAATCCGCGAAGCAAGCAGATAACGGAAACTTCGGGCACATCCCAGCCCTCTCGAAGCATATAAACTGAAACGACACTGTCGTAGGGAGACTCCATGCTTCCCAAGTTAGAAGCTGCATCGCGAAGCTCTGACTTTTCATATTCAGTTTCGTCGTCGACAACCAAAAGAGGATTGAGCTTAAATTCCTTCTTCATCATGTCGACTGCCTGCTTTGCGCCGGCAATGCTCGGAGTGATGACAAACAGAAGGGGCTTATATCTGCCGGATGCCACTTCAATCTTCCGCTTCCACGATTCAACTGCGAGATGAAGCTGCATTTTCATACAGCCCGGATCCATCACGAGTTGAAGATTCTTTTTTCTAGGAAGGTCGTCCCAGTCTATCTCTCGCACACGCAGTATTTGACCAGACGATTCATCTTTAAATGTTACATCGCCGAGACTGATCGCGCCATAGCGACGCACAGATGGTCTCTGAACGACCACGTCCTTGATTAATCGAGGATAGTAAGGAAATCGCCTATCGATATGGGAATTGTTCTTATAGCTACCGGTGATCGCTTCGACGACCGACAAGCTATAAATCTCATGCGACTCTGGGCGGAGATTGTCAGCCCGGTCAGGAGTTGCGGTGACGTCAAACCTGAACGGCGACTTTGACTTCAGAATATCCAGAGTTCGCTTGTATTCCGGGCCGCGAGTGTTGTGCGCTTCGTCGTTAAAAATTGCGATTGCTCCGCCGTTATCGATAAGGAACTTGAGATGGTCCTGACCGCCCGAGTAGCCCTGCTGAAATTGATGCCGATTTGCGACGATCAGATTGAACCCCCTGAGATTAGCGAGATTCTGAAATCCATCGATTATCGATGGGCGGATCGATTTCCGAACGGACGCAAACTCTGGTGGAATCAAGTTGAACTCATCGAAGACGGCGCCGCTTTCAAAGTCTCGCTTCAACCGATCTCGAACAATCGTGTTTGGGCAGAAGACAAGAAAAGTGTCTGCTCTCTTGGAACAGAATAGCCAAGCCATAACCGAAGCCATGACCAGCGTTTTTCCTGTACCCGTTGCCAGAGTTGCCAATACGGGATTGATATTCAATATTTCTTGGCTATAGATGACTCGCTGAAGCGTCTCGCCTTGATGGGGCAGCAATCGTTTCTCGCCATCCATTGTTCCAAGCGGAAAGAGATGATTCAACAATACCTGAGTTTCCCGACATGAATCGATCCATCGAGAAGATCGCCACTTTTCGTATTTCTCTCCGTGGATGGCTTCCCATTTCTTTGAAGTCAGAAATTCGGCCATGGCTTATGACGCTTTCTTCGACTTATGGATCACAGAAACCGTTACATAGCCAGTAGCTTCTGCACCAGACTTGTCAAATACTCGCAAGGCGACTCTGTACTCACCCTCGCCAGGGAAGGTATATTCAATGCGTTTATGATCGTTTAGCGGATTTCCGTCACCGTCTTGGTCAGACTTGAAATTTGGCTTCGTCGAAGGCGCGAAACGATTTTTGAAATTGAAATCCCACTGATAATAATGAATGTCCGAATCATTCGTTCCGCATGACGCGGTTGCGTCGAAAATCCAGGTTAGACCCGACTTTTGGTTCATTTTGATAACTGCGGCTGGTTTGTTCAGAAAACGAATATTACTTGAATCTTGCGTGAATTTTCGAAAAATCTGATGAACACCATTTCTGACAAGGTTTTCCAGTTTATGAACACGTGAAAGACCTGCAGTTATTGGGG
>JACTMU010000014.1 GCA_014584465.1 Pseudomonadota bacterium
TTTAGGCGGTATGGCCGCTTGGGAGCGGCCCCAATTTAAGCCGCTTTGAGCGGCTCACGTCTTTCAAACCCCCCGGCTTTGCCGGGGGATCCAATTAGTGTAACTAATCGTTTTTCCTGCAGCAACAACTGTGTGAGGATCAACCAAATCAAAAGCCATATATTGAAAGTTCTCGGAATAGGTCGGAAACTGAGTCCAGCTCTTTCCTCCATCTTCCGAGCGAATCAGAAATTGAGATTCCCATTCACCCACAGCGGTAATGATCAACTGAGAATTTTCTGGATCAACAGCCGCTACAGGAGTTGTCTGAGAGCCATTTCGAGGAACATCGATGAGTCTCCAGCTCAGACCTCCATCAAGTGTTTCAATGGGCCCGTGATCGATGAGAAAGAAGATCTTATGAAGAGGATTGTTGCGATCGAAGAATGCGGCGGTCTTGTTGATGGCTCGTCGACCACCCTTGTAACCGTTGCCGGAGTAGCTCCAATTCACACCACCGTCTGAGGTCCTCATGATTGTGTTGTTGAGGTTGGCCAACGCCACATTTGGTTGGGATGGATGAGGCACTACAGGCGTCCCATGGTAGGTGTTGCCCCGTCCTGTTCCAGTAGACTTTGTCGAGAGCAGGTCCAGATCTAGATCCTTGGGAGCCGACCACGTTTCACCCCCAGCCGTGCTGTAATATGGGTTGAATCCACCATAGAGATGGGCTCGAAGATAGAGTCTCTTTGGAGTGGAAGAGGTCGAAATCTCAATGATTTGGTAGATGACATTGTCAGGCAGTCCCAGGTTGGAAGTCTGAACAAAATTAAGACCTCCATCTGTGGATCGATAGACTTTATCCTTTCCCATCGCAACGTAGATGGTAGGGCTGGTTGAATCATTTGATGAATCTACTGCAATGGAACGCGGATAGTTTGAGTCTAGATTCAATCCATTTCCAATCTTCGTTAAGCTGGCAGGTGCATTCTGAAGATTTTCAATTTTGTAGAGTCCACTTCCGGTTGCTGCATAGAGAACCATCTTCTGATCGATCCATGCAGAATCAAGATCCACAATTCGAACATTTGCGAGACCGATCGATTCCCACGACTCTCCACCATCAAGTGTGCGTAAGAGTCCCTCCTTATGGGAAGCAGCGAAGATTGTGGTGTGACGAGTGCCATCAAAGGAGGTCGGATCGAAGACATAGTGTTGGCCCTGGCAGTAATCAAAGCCATCTTCGAGTTTTGAAAAGTAGGTCTGCTTCACAAGACTCCAATTTTCACCGCCATCCACTGTTCGATAGATGCCATCCACGGGTGAAGACCCGGTTGGCAAGGATCCACTTGCAAAGACGACGTTCTCATTTTTGGGATCAACGGAAATCGCTACGCCACCATAGGATTGAAAACCCTTTCGTTTAGAAACCCATGAATTTCCACCGTCGGTCGATTTCCATACTTGAGAAGTGTCGACCAATAGATAGACGGTTTGTGGATTGGACGGCGCATAGGCCATACTTTGAATCATCTGAAATCCCTCGCCACCCTCAAGCCCCTGATCCATTTGCGAAGGTGACCGAAGGGGAAGCGCCTGCCAATGTTCGCCATCGTCGGGACTTGCGCCGTTTCCGCCGTCATTGGAATTACCAGTCGAATGTCCGCTAGCGCCCAAAAAGCCATCGCCAGTGCAGCCGTTGACACCGAAAAGCACAAAACAGGACAGCAGTATCATTTTGATTGAGCCTTGAGTAAAATTCACTTTGCCCCCCATCTCTTGGAGCTGCACAACTTGGACCAAGCCAATGAAAATAGGGATGATCCAGTAGGTTTGCACATGTCGATTTCTTGAACGATCACTTCCTCCTAGACTGACTTTCCAAAGTAAAATCAAATAGATAGAAAACATCGTCATCAATATGATCACAGATAGAGGTTGCCCGTATCACCTTGGGACGTCTTGACCACGGGTGGGTCGAAAAGTGTTGTAGGATCTCCTGCAAGTGTCTAATGTTACTGAACCGAGGCTCAACGAACGTATAAGGAAAACCTATAGAAATCGGCAAAAAAGGAATTACCAAACAGCCCCTATCTAAGCGACCGTTTACAATGGCATTGAGATTTACCAATTGTAGGTAACCAAACGGGAATGAAGTGAAAATGAACCGGTTCGTGGAGATAGGGCAACAGGAATTTTTAGAGATCTGCAACTTTTAAGCCGGTTGTTGCCAATAGAGTGATGATGACTGAGACCGAACACGATTGGACAGAAACAGTGCAAAGGGTGGGACCTGATCTTTATAGGTTCTTTTTGGTATCTTTTCCTGCCCATTTGGCATCAGACCTTGTTCAGGAAACCCTGATCCGTTTAGTTCAAAAGCATCGTAACGGTGATTTTGACTCTTCCAAGGGTGCCATCAAAAGCTACGCCTTTGGGATAGCTAGATATGTTCGCCTGGAAGCACTAAAGAAAAAGGTTGACTTCGATCTGGTGGAAAATGATTCGCAGCTTGAAGTCTCCTCAGCAGATCATTCAAATCACACGGATCAAGTTGCCCATTTGCGCTGGGCGATTGGTCAACTCCAATAAGAAATTCTAGCGCAAGTGATTTGCAGATGAAGATGTGGGAATCAGCTATTCAAACACATATTAGAGACAGAAGTCGAATCCATATGTCTCGAACAAAATGGGCGTTCCAATTGGTGGCAGCTATGTTTTTTGGAATCGTGATTGGACTCATTGGTTTTAAGAAGCACGACACTTCAATCCAGGAATCTGACTTTGTTGCACAAATTTCAATGCAAGACGCAACCTTTGAAAGGTCTCATGACAACCTAGATTAGAAGAACATTTAATCTGAAGGAGGACAACATGTTTCAAAAATCGACTCTAATCATAGTCATAGCGTTGGCATCTCTTGTGTCAGCCAAAGAATTTTCGACTCAGGATATCCGGGAGCGTCTACAGGTCCATGCGGATATCTATCATCTTGATCCATCAGGGAAGAAAATTCTCAATGGCCCTGAAAGCACCAACTACTGGAGGTCTAATTCTGAAAAAGGCACGATTTCAGGGGGATGGTCTTCAAATTTTAAAGATGACTTAATTGCATTGCGCTACAATTGGAAAGTAGAAGATGATGGAACTATTAAGGTTTCAATTGAAGAGTACAGTCGAACTGACAAAGAAGGAGAATCAAGGTTTGAGGGCCTGTTGGACAAGAAAGAATTTGTCTTAGAGAATCTCGAACCCGTGGTCTGGAAGGTAAAGAACATCAAGAATCGGAATGTTGTGGTCCGTTTTATCCCATCCTTGAGAGAGATATCAGCGCCGATCTCTGTAGAGAGTCTCCCTGTGGCCGGGACTGAAATTTCTATTTCAGACAATAACGGTTACTTGTGGGCTGAAGGCGTGGAATTGAACGGAAAATATGCAGGTGTAACCTCGCATAGAGGCACCATTGTGGTCAGCTACCTGCCTTTTGAGGGGGCTCGAGAAATGGGAGTTGCGGAAGGCAACAAAATCATCCTCAATGTAGACAAGAAATTTCAAATCAAAATGAAGGGGTCAACTCCTTTTCTTCCATCGGGCATTATAGCAAAGGTCTATGCACTCTATAGGCCTGAAAAGAAAAGCAAGGGGGTTAATTCTTTGCGCAGTTTTGATGCAAGTGAGGAGGAGCGAATCCAAAAGGCACTCAAAAAATAGCGTGTGCTGGAGATGAGTAGGGCCAGCCACTAGTTAGCGCCTCAGGTGGGCCCTTCGTCCAAACAGGATCATCATGGAAGGCATTTCTGCCAAAGAAGGAATGTAGCGGGTGAAAGTAAAAATCGCTCCTGGTCGAGGCAAAGAGCTTCGACGGGTTTCTCTCCATACACTTCGTACCCGCGATTTTTGTACCATCTTTTCACCAACTCTTTACCAGGATGTTGTCATCCAACCGGCACAAGGAACTCGAAGTTTATGACTGAATCTTCATTTCACGAGAGATTCTTTCAACTTCATCAAGTAAGCGAGAACCGACGCCGTTCATACGAAACCGGGGATCGACTGCAAGCTGTTCGAACCAAGTAGTGATAAAAACCTGCGGACTTACATTACGTCTCTTAAGAATGTCGCCCATTCTTTCAAATGGATCTGCATCTTCATAGAACAAGATGTCCGCAATCAAAGATGTGACCTCTTCGCAAGTTAACTGATCCCGAGATTCTGCATACAGCACAAAGTGAGGTTCCTCTTGAATAACATCTCCAATCACACGGTATTGATAGAGTTGAATCGAATATCTGCACACACTGTTTCTCTTTATGAATCGTGAGTCTACTTTAAAGTTTGGCTATTTCAGAATCATCTTGGGCTTGGGCAGCAATGACGGCCACCAATCCGATGAGGCCACCGCCGACTACTTTTCTCTTTTTCATTTGCATCTCCTTATTTGAATTGCTGATTCATAAAAAGAAGATAGCCCAATTTAGATATTAATAAAAGCATACAAAATCTATAGATAACATAGGTGAAAACTATGAATTGTAGATGATCTAGGACGTCGATATCGAATTTCAGATCTAGGTTTAAGGGAAACTATGGATTGTGAGCAGGCAGCCCAAACTCGTAGGTCATGGATCTAAAATCGATGGTCCATTTATAGTTCTTAAAGAAGGCGTGACCAATGAGACCGGCAATTCCGATGCCTCCTAAATGACCGAATGTAATTTCCTTTTGATGTTTTACGGGGGGACCTTTTTGTGTGAGGGGACCAAGGTTCAGACTTCCTACAATATCTACAACTTTGTGTCGATCGAGTTCATCTTTGTTATAGCCCCAACTCTCCAGGTTCTGTGTTGAGGTAAGAAAAGCTGCTTGGCGACCATCTTCATGAAAGGTGACAAGGCCTGTGTCCACAAAAAAGAGTAAATTCGAAACAATGCCAATTGAACCCTTTGCAAACATAAAGTGGTCACCCCAAATATAAAAGGGAACTTTGATCGCAGGATGGTGGTGTTGTCGCCGATTGAGATGTTGCAATCTCTGGCCAAATGGCGTCAATACCAACATACTGTTCGGATAGTCTATGGTTGTTAAAAAGCGCTGTAGCAGATTTGTTCCAAAAATCACTCGATCTTTCATGTCGGTGTTGTCGATACAGTCCGACACCATGGTGGGAAGGTTGCGGGCCCTGAGATGACCCAAAAGGATTTCTGTCTGAGTGAACCAAACATCTGCCTCTCTATTATTGCAATGCCCTTTGCCATAACTAAAAAGAGTCAATCCCATATCCTTTGCCAAGTGGGTCGACATTACAAGAAACGGTCCGCCCGTGTCCAAATGGGCAGTCAATTTTCTACCAGAGATCTCAATGTCAAAAGCCGGAAGAAAGTCATTAAGATCATCGCTCTTCTTGAAATTAATCCTGCTGGTTGAGCTCAGCTCGAATTTCGGCGAGTTCATTGACATTTGGCGCAAGCTCTCAAGGAGACCACTTTGATCTAAATTCTTTTCAAGGGCAAACTGGTAGGCCTTTTGAAATTGATTGAGGTGCAGTAAAGCATTCACGACGGGGACAATTGTTTCGTTATATCTGAAGTAAGATGGCGTGATATGGGCCTGATGTTTGATAGTGGCTTCAAATTTACCTTGAACAAAGGATGCAAGGGTGAGCAAATGCCGGGCCTCATTTGGTTTTGCTTTGAGCATAGAACGCGCAACGGTTTCGGTCGCTTTCATTTGGCCCCTAGACCAAAGGTCCCACGGATTTGGTAATGCGGCGGCAAAAAGTTGAGAGGTAAGGAAAGAATAGAACAGAAAAGTCGCAATCTTCATAAGAACTCCGTTTGAAACAATGACAGCCTTCAATAAATAGCATGGTGCACATAAAGCATTCAAACAAGATGTTTCTTATCTCCATTTCTAATTATAGAAATCTTCCCACTGTCCGAGAAGTTGTTCTTGAACATCCTGGCCCAACTTAGTGAGGCGGTAGTATTTGCGGGGAGGATCTTCCTTGGACTCAATCAAAAACGCTCCTTTTGAAATAGGAGCGGACATCTGTTTTCGTTGCAACCACCTCTTTATTCATGAAGGCCTCCTCGATTTCGTTGAACGGTGCAACACACAGTGCCCGGTAAAGAAAGGTGCTAGTTGTAACTTAATACGGCATAAAATAATCAAATAAAAACGAATTATTTCAATATCTTAGAGAACAACACAAAGCAGCACATCGAATTGAGTCGACTCGGCGGAAGCTGGCTCAAAACTTCACGTTCCCTAAGAGTCCTCGGATTTAGAAAAGAGTGTTCTCGAGTTGGTCTCATGTTAGATTCGACCAATGTGGTACCGATCAATTGTGGGAATACTTCTTCTCATTCTGTCTTGTCAGAAAGTGACTTCATCCAAACCCAAGATGTCGATGGAGGAGTTCGAGAAACAGAGGAAAGTTCTTGTGGGGGTAGCCTATAAACTTTTGAGCGAAAAGATCGCAAGTGAAATGCATGAACGAGCCCTCTCCATTCAACGATCCCGAGTTGTTGACTGCGTGGCCGTTGGAAAAGAGTGTGAGTCTTACTTGCTGCTGATCAATCAGATCATTCAATTTGCCAGTGATGGAGTTGTGACCTCCGAAGAGGAGCAGACGCTGCGAAAGAGTGCAAAGGAGATGCATGAGAACTTGAACCAGTCCCTGATAACCTTGGAGTCTGAATGGAGAATCTACAAGGAGAAGGGTGGATAGAATTAGGGGGACTCTTTACCTTTTCTTTACGGTTCTTTCTGTGGGGTGTGCAAATATGCAAAAGTCATTGTTTCCGATTGAAGATCGACCCGAGGGTTTTCCTAGGCCGTCGGACGCTGTTTTGGTCTCAGTGCAGGGTTTGATTGAAGATGGAAAGTTTGGAGAAGCAATCTCTTCTTTAACTCACTATAAAGCGAAGACTCACCAAGAGACTCATTGGAAGGACTATCTTTTGGGAATTTCTCATTTTGGAGAAAAGAATCTTGAAAAGGGAATTGTTCCCCTTAAGAGATGCTATGAAGCTATCAAGAGGGATCTTAATGCAACATCTGAAGATTTTAGAATTTCAGGGATGTGCTTAAAAAAGATCGGATGGTCTTATCGATCGAAGAAAGAGTATTTGATCGCCTATGCATATCATAATCTTCGTTACCATTACGTTGTGGCTCATGGATCCAGCCATGAAGTTCATGATGCGTTGATCAGTTTGGATGTTGATGCCTATCTTCTTGAAGATCTTCAATTGTCAGTAAAGATTCTTAAAGAGAGTATCCTCTATGGGGAAGCCATAGAAGAACCTAAGAATCGATTCATGGCCTTGGGTACGACCTACAACAATCTGGCTGGGAGTCTCTATGGTTTAAAGAGGTTTAGTGAGTCTGAGTCGTCCATTAAGCTCGCTTTGGATTATTGGGAAAAATATGAACAGATCGTTGGGACTTCTGAGTTTAAGGTTGTATGGGCGCACTATGGAATTGGTGACGTCTATGAACAGTGGACCAAATATCTCAAAGAGAACCATCAGAATTATTCCAGGAACAGAGAGTTGTCGTTGGCAGCCTATCGAACAAGTCTAAGACTGGGCGAAACCAGAAACCTGCCCTCTTCTGACCAAGACCACATTAAAGAACGAATTAAAGTGGTTGAAGGGATGTAAGATTTGGAACTTTCGGAAATTTTGGTGGTGCTCTATCCTGGATGTATATTTTATGAAATCGCATTGGTGGTCGAAATATTAAGTGAAAAATATACGATCACCTATGCTACACCAGAGGGCGAGGATCACCGGACAAGCAACGGGAGCATCATAACAGGAGTCAAATCTTATGAAAGTATTGATCCTTGGGGGTTAAGGGCTATTGTTATCCCAGGAGGGGATCCAGGTTCCATCAAGGACAATCTCAGGATTGAACAAATCATTCAGGAAGCTCATGATCGTGGAGTCTTGATCGCTGCGATCTGCGCTGGTCCCTTTGTTCTGGCCAAAGCAGGTGTTCTAAAGGGAAAGAAGATTGCACATGGTTACGATGAAGAGCGCTTGGAACTTCTTCAGGCCTACTTTGAAGGAGTGACTTTGACCGAGATGCCAGTTTCATGTGATGAAAACATCATAACCGCAAGACCAGAGGCGCACATCGATTTTGCAGTCGAAATTTCATGCCGGCTTGGGTGTGTCGATAGCAGCAAGGCCAACAGAGTTAAGGATTACTATAAGGGGCTTCTTGGGAAGAAAATTCACCCATAGCACCAATCGAAAGCATCTTTATATGAAGGTTTCAGGGGGCACGAGATTGTAGAGGAGATTTTATGAGTTTGAAGAGTGATGAGCAGAAAGCTCACTCTGCTGAATATTTTGGTGAATATCGAGATTATTGGTGGAACAGAGATTTCTTGGATCTAATGGCTCAAAGATTGCGCTTGGGTCATGTCAGAAATGTCTTGGATGTGGGTTGTGGGATTGGCCATTGGGGTCAACTCTTAGCATCAGTTCTTGATAAGGACTCACTGATTACAGGTGTAGATCTTGAGTCGGATTGGATCACAAAGGCAAGAGAACGAGCAAAGAGCATTGGGTTGGGCGAACGCTGTCGCTATGAATTGGGCGATGTTACAAAATTGAAGTTTGAGGAAAATCAATTTGATTTGGTGACTTGTCAAACTGTTTTGATTCACATGAAGGAACCAATGGTAGCTCTTAGAGAGATGCTTCGAGTCCTAAGGCCCGAGGGGGTTCTGTTCATTGCAGAGCCGAACAACTTCGCGAGTCATACCGTTATGAGCAGTTTGACGGAAGGATGGTCTGTGGATGAAGTCATCGAGCGATTGAAATTCAATCTTACGGTTGAGCGAGGAAAGCAGGCCCTGGGCTTGGGATTCAATTCGGTCGGGGATTTGATACCTGGTTATTTAAATGAATTGGGAGCAGTCGAGATTGATGTTTTCATATCGGATAAGGCGACACCATTTTTCCCACCTTATGCAAGTCAGGAGCAACAAGTAAATATAAGGCAGGCTCGGGAGTGGGCAAGTCGTGGATTTATTGGATGGTCTCGTCAAGAGCTGCGAGAGTATTTTCTTGCGGGCGGAGGCGAGGAAAAGGAGTTTGACCACTATTTTGACATTTGTGTTCAAGATTCTAAGGAGATGATTTCAGCAATAGAGAAGCAGACCTATCATAGTGCAGGTGGTGCTCTAACCTATCTTATTGCAGCAAGAAAAAGAGGGTCAAAGGCAACGTGAGACCACGAGGAGGATCATTCCGCGTGTGGAGGAAGTTTGAGCCAAGTGAGCTCGATTTCAGGAACGATCTCCGCAGAAGTTAAAGCAGGGACATTGAAGCCAAAACCGGCCTCGAAGCTGATCGTAAAAAAGCCAAAATCAGGCGAAAGTGGGGAAGAGTCTTTGGCAAGTTCTACAAAAATGGGATCAAGCTCTCTTTCCAAAAGAGATCCGAAGTTGTCAACTGCAACGGTGGGATTAGAAAACAAGAACAGCGCAAAAAGTGCAAGAATCGTAGTTCGAAACATAGTGACTCCTCTAAAGTGAATGCCCCTGTTCAGTGCCGATGATATTGACCTTAACACTCGCGGTAACGCCTAAATTCACGATGGATGTAAAGCCCGAAATGGAAAGAGAGAAGAGAGATTCAATTTCACTTACATACCATTTTTTCAAAGTGACTTGACGAGATTTCTTAGCAAAAAACGAACTGATATCAAGAGCCTTTTCCATTCCCTTGCGGAATTTTTCAAAAGGGATCTTGTAAATCATTGTATTTTCACCGTCCCATCGATGTTCAATGTTGTTGCTTCGAGCATACTCAACATGATGGGATTTCGGGGCGCTTTCAATCAGATAGAAAGAGTCTAGAGACCTTGGAGGTTGAATGTGATCAAGCCTTGCGGGGCGCTTGGAAAACGATATTCCAGCGGAAACTCCACCTGAGGCAAAGACCATTCCAATAAGTCCACTTCCGGTCAAGCCAACAGAAAATCCTACAGATTTAAGGGTGAACTTCTGCGCAAGAAGTTGAACTTCATCTGTTCCATCCAAGAAAAATCCAAGGTCGTTTGTGAATTTCTGGAGCGCAAGTTGCTTTTGGTATCGATCCTCATTTTCATGAGGCAAATCGTTATTTCGATTGTCAATGCTCCATGTGAGCAAAGAGACAATGCCGCCGCCAACGGTCACATTGGTGTGAACATTTCCAGCTGCACTGAACCTTAGAAACAGATAGAAGTGGCGAGGTCTCCACTGTTGACTTCCAACAGCTCTAAACCCCTGGAAAAGTCTATGATGAGCCAGGACTTGCTCCTTATAGTTGGAGCGAAAGAGGGGAACATTCTCAATTTTTCCAGTTGCAACAAGAGCCTGCATAACAGGTTCGATCTGAGTTAAGACTTCATCCTCATTGAAATTGGTTGAAAGCGTGATTTGACCCTCTCTACTTTCTGACAATTTCTTGTCATCGACCAAAGAGGGGGCAGACTTTTGCCGCCAATCGATTTCAGTGGAGAACGATCCCCCACCCAACAAGAGACCGATGAAACCCCGGGCGCTAACTGCAAACTTTGTCACGAGACGATCAAAGTGCCACTTGTTCGCATTGGGCGCAGACAATTCACTGTAGTTATCAAGAGAGGTGCCAATGGAACGAAAGAGGTTGCTGACAGGAGTTTTGGGTTGTCGTCCAAGGCGCAGGCCTTCTGTTTCTTGAGAGACGGATTGATCTTCGGGCAGTTGATACCAATCAACGGGAAGAGTCTCATCATCAAAATCTGCCAGGACATTGTATCGATCAAAGATTCCCAATGCGAGAATCCCCATGAGAACTGAGAGGAGGAGCCACTTTTTTCGATTCATTGTCTAACTCCAGGTGCAAAAATGACCGTAACACCAAGCTGCCCCTTTAAGGAGAGAGGGCCAACCGATGCACCGGCACGTAGTCCAAGACCAACACCAACTTCGCCAAGATGCCATGGTGAAGCCTTTCGACTCTTCTCTTCTAAAATCGGAAGAACTGAAGTGTTAACTTCGTTCAAATAGGTGAGGAAATTTTCATTGAAGAGATTTTCCTGAAAAGTCCAACTCATCTCTTTTCCTGTACTGTCGAGGCCGACAGCAGGAATGGTGCCAAAAGGCGAGCAACCCACAGAGGAGACAAGAAGTGCCAGGGCCAACAACAGACGATGCATAAACAACTCCTACAAATTGCCAAGCTTCAAGAGGAGGGGCAAGCGCAACAACACCAATTGTGTGTGACCCATTTTTTATATGAGAAAGAAAGTCTCTGCAAGCTATTAAATCAAGATAATTCTGAACAGCAACGAGTCACTTGGGGAATCTTTGAGTTCAAATTGAAAACTTAAGATTGAATGTATTGCTTTAACTGATCGCGTTCAAATTTAAGGAGATCGACGAGATTTTCCAAGACGTCACGTATGGAAATGATCCCAACAAGTTTTCCCTCTTTGAGAACGGGAAGATGACGGCACTTATAGTCTTTCATCGGTTGAAAACAAGATTCAATGGTTGCAGAGGCATCCACAGTTTTAACATCTGTCGTCATGACATCTTTGATGATGACAACTTTTGGGTCCTTTCCCTCCGCAACGACTTTCTTCATAAAATCTCTCTCAGTCACAATTCCAATGAGCCGACCATTTTCGGTGACCAAGGCAGAGCCAACCCGCCCGTCACACATCGCTTTGGCAGCATCAGACACCGTCATCTCTTTGGGTACGGTAATCGCCTTTTGATCTTTTACAAATTCACTGAGAAAAATCATGATCCCTGCAGCTCCCTGTTAGAAGATTGGCCCTCAACTCTTGCAACCACTCACGACTTTTTTGGTGGTTCAGCAAGAGTCAGCAAAGTTTTTACGGTTTTCTTAATATTATCGATATCAAACGGTTTTTTTATGTAATCATCCGCACCCACATCAAATCCTCGTTTGACATCAAGTTCGCTCGTCTTGCCCGAAACAAAGATGAGAGGGATTTTCTTTAGATCTTTGTGCTCTTTCAGAAGTTTGGCAAGCTCAAATCCGTTGATCCAAGGTAACCCTATGTCCAATATGATCAGATCAATGGGCGTATCGTCCAAGACCACAGAGAGCTGAGTTCCATCAGCTGCCGTTTTGACCAGATACTTCTCATCTTCAAAGATGCGTTTAAGGGCTACTCGCATGGTTTCATCATCTTCAATGATGAGAATGACTTTTGGGATGGTCTGCTTTTGAGTAAGATCGCGAAAGTCTGTGAGTGAAACCACATTTTCTTGGATGATCTTATCACGAGTGATTTTCTCAATTTTTTTGATTAAATCTTGGGTGTTGAGTCGTGATCGTGACATGTTATAACCCCTGACCTTCAAGCCATCGTTCAGCATCCATTGCGGCCATACATCCAGTTCCTGCTGCCGTTATGGCTTGTCGATAGATATGGTCCGCAACGTCGCCGGCAGCAAATACCCCTTCCACAGAGGTCATCGTTCGTCCCAATTGAGTTTTAATGTAACCATTTTCGTGCAACTCTATGTGCCCCTTAAAAATTGCTGTATTGGGTTGATGGCCAATGGCAACAAAAAGTCCACCAACCGAGAGTTCGCGGGTTTGATTGGACACGGCATCCTTAAGAACGAGAGATTCCACAAATTTGGTCCCCTTAACCTCTTCAACCACTGTGTTCCAATGTATTTTGATCTTAGGATGTTCCACGACTTTATTGATCATATATTTTGAGGCTCTAAAAGAGTCTCTGCGGTGGAGCAAGTGAACTTGGGTGGCAAATCGAGTAAGAAAAAGAGCCTCTTCCATGGCGGTGTCACCACCCCCCACAATGGCCACTTCCATGCCCTTAAAGAAGGCCCCGTCACAGGTTGCACAGGAGGAGACTCCCTTGTTAAGAAACTTCTTTTCAGAATCCAGCCCAAGATATTTCGCACTGGCTCCGGTGGAGATAATAATCGAATGGGACAAAAATTTTTGATCGCCCACCCAAAGAGAAAAGGGACGTGCAGAAAGATCCAAGCCGCTTACATTGGAGGCCTTAAAACGCGTTCCAAAGCGTTCAGCCTGCTTTCGTACCACCTCCACAAGTTCTGGGCCAGTGATACCATCTGGAAATCCTGGGTAGTTTTCCACCTCGGTCGTGGTCATAAGTTGACCGCCAACCTCTTCACCTTCAAACATAAGAGGGTTGAGGCCGGCTCGCGAGGTGTAGATGGCTGCTGTGAGCCCGGCTGGGCCCGAACCAATGATGGTCACTTTTTCAATGGGGGATTGTGAGGACATCTCGTCTCCTTCATGAGTTACCAAGACAGTGTAGCCAATGAGAGCTCGAGTCACCAGAAGAAAATAGGGTGCCACATTTAGTGCCCGGCACTATTTAGTGCCAAGCACTATTTAGGGGCTGTCCAGTAATTCGCTTTTTGATCGATTTTGATAAGTTTTTCTTATACCGAGGCGGGCCGACGAAGGGCTAGCCAGAGGCGCTAACTCGAGGAGGCTCAACGAAGGGACAGCCCCTATTTACCGAGGGTTAAATATTTGGTGGCGCGGGCCGGTCTCATAATAGGCCCACTGGTGGAGAGATTTCGCTGCCTGTCCTACAGGAATGATTGGGGTGCCATTGAGTCGCGGTGCAGCGTTTTTAGGGAGCATTTTGGTGTCGAGGTAGGTGGGGCTGAAGAGGCGGAGATCCAAATTGGGAGCCTCCTCTTGAATGGACTGAATGAGCCCCCTCAAAGCATGTTTTGCTGCTGCGTAGCTTGCAGCCAATGGATCAGGTTGGGCCTCAGCGACATGAGAGCCTGCGATGACAAACTGACGAGGGGGGCCCTCAGGTGGCAAGATTTCGCCCCTCATCCACAAATGAAGCAGCCGAGCAGGAAAGAGAAATGTGACCTCAAGAGCCCATTGATGGTCCTTCCACGATTTTTGTTCAAAGGGCCCAAAGGGTCCCCCTCCAGCAAAGTAGAAGATTCGGTTGGGGCGAAACTGACGAAGTCGTTCAAAGACGCCTTCTTGGTCCGGCGTTTGGGAGAAGTCTGCGGTCTTGAATGAAACTTTGAATTCGGAATTGGTGGCCAACTCTTCAGTTTCTGACAATCTCTGGAGGAGGAGCTCATTTCTAGAGAAAAGAAGAGCCTCACCCTTTGGAGAGCTTTGAACGAGTTCGGCGAAAAATGCGGCACCCAAGCCTCGGCTTGCTCCAAGTAGGGCCACTCTCTCTGAAGCTTGCGTGATCATATCCAAATTGGATCCATGATGAATAATGTGTCGCAAAGGATTTAAGAAGTTCCAATATTTATCACAATGCGGCCATTAAGGTTCTTAGTAAACCAGGTGTTTACCAGCGCACCAAACAAAACGTCAATCGGAATGGGTCTGCCATGGGGTATAACAGTCGGGATTCGACCACCTGGGGATTTCATCCGGGATCGAACATCATAACTTAGAATTGTAAGAGGGAGACTGCTTCCCTTTCCATGAAAAGTGATCCGACCGTCATAGGCTTTTTGAAACTTCTCTAAAACTTCAAAAACTAACCAGGGATATCCGGAGTTCTTGTCATTCAAATAATTGTCGCGAACCTTCGTTAACTCTGTCTGCAGGTCACAGTACAAAAGATAGTTTCGCAGCTCACCTGTTTCGTCTTTAAGTTTCAACGGTTGATCCTTCCAACTCTCAAGGTTGAGTTCAGGATCGACCACAGTCTCATGCCAATCTACCTCAAATGAAATTGATATGATCTTGTCAAAGTCAATCGTGACTCGATCATAGTCTTCGGGATCTTCAAGGACGATTTCAGAGGAGAATGCGCTCCCAACATAAGAGTTGCAAAGCAGAGAAAGAAGAAAAAAAACCCACATTCGAGTCATAGAAAGGTTCCTTTTTAAGTTTAAACGATTTGGTGGCGGCTTTCTGTTTTTTAGCCCATTTCAGGTTTCAGATCCCGGGTTCAAAGAGGTACCACGCGATAACTCACCGTATTATCATGGTTCGCTTGCGTTGTCCAGTCCTGGTTGGAGTGGTGGCAGCCCTCCCCAGATGACTTTACGGTTTGCACGGGGGTAGGCATAGGGTGGCTTCTACTTCTGTCCCCACGTTCTGGTCCGAATCTGTGATAAACTTCAGAGTGGGTTCGGAGCCCGTGTCTAAGGATCTCAAAATTGCCGACATTGATCACTAGATAGGGGCTGTCCGGTAATTCCATTTTTGCCGATTTCTATAAGTTTTCCTTATACCGTCGTTGAGCCTCCTCGAGTTAGCGCCTCTGGCTAGCCCTTCGTCGGCCCGCCTCGGTATAAGAAAAACTTATCAAAATCGATCAAAAAGCGAATTACCGCCTGGCCTTGTTGAATCAGTTTTTCTGGATTCAAAACCAGAGAGATAAGAGCAAATAATGTCATCAATGATGAAAAAAATTTAATAGATGGCATTACCCTTGCATAGAATCGACATTGAGTTAAAATGGTTTCCTGTGCTTTGAGGTGGACTGGATGCAGGAACGCCGATCAGACGCAGCTGATGGGCGCTTTGAATTAGGATTGGAAGCATGAAGAATCCAAAAGACGTAGTACTAGGCCTGATGTTTGGAGCGGTGATTTTTTCGTTCACGGGTTGTTACGAGGGCAGGGAAGCTCTTTCCATAAGCCAGGGCAAGAAGCCGTTTCGAACTGAAATTACCAAAATGGTGGCCTTGGAAAACACGGTGACTCTTAAGACGACAGAGAATGAATCCAGCGAAGAGCTGGGTAAGATCATCAATGAGTGCAAGACGACTCGAAAACAGGGTGATGGGGTGACTCAAAAACCTACTGCCGAAGAGGATTCAGTTGGTGGTGCAGTTGAACTTCAGTTGAGTCTCCATGGCTTGGATTGGAGCAAAGAGAATCAAATCAAACCAGAAGACACGACCATTCCAGTGATGTACAGTGACTGCGGTCAGTTGACCAATCGAAGTGCTGCCGGTGACAACGGAGTAATGCTCGAAGTTAAGACGGCTTGCCGGGATCGGGGTTGTGGCCAAGTGGCCATCCTCATTCACTCAGTTCGGGCGAAGGGAATTTTTTCCAAAGATGAGGATAAGGAGTTTTTTAAGACTCAATTGGCACTTGTTTATCGACCAAATGAGAAACAATTTGATCTTCTTCACGGCCTGACGGCGTCTGGTCTCGAACAGACCGATCGTGATAAGTTTTTGACGATGAGAAGTTTTCTAGAAATTCTTTCTCAACACGAAATTAGGTAGTGCCTGGCACTAGGTAGTGCAGATAGCACTTTCGGATGTCTCCTCTTTTTTCAATTTCAGGTAGTGGATAGGGAGTCCTTGGCGGATGAAGATTTTTTCAAAATGGGTTTTGAAAAGTCCCTCCCTCTCTCCGTGGAGATTCTCTGAGAGGTCCATGAGTTTATGTGGTCCGTTTTGAATCTGATTATAAATCCACTGAAAATAGCTTCGATCATCGGTTTTGATTTCAACGATGGAATGATTGCGCTGAAGAGCAAATAGTGCCGCAAAGAAATCTGCAGAAAGATATCTCTTTCTCTGTTGCCGTCGTTTTTTCCACGGATCTGGAAAGTGAATGTAAACATCGTTGAGCTCTTCATGAGCAAAAAGATCTTCGATTCGTTCTGCACGATATCGAATGACCCTGCTGTTGAGTGCCCCACCACCTAAGGATCGACGTATCGTTTGAATCAATGGTTTGTACTTAATCTCAATCCCCAGAAGGATTCGTTCTGGATGGGACCAAGAACGATGAGCAAAATGAAAGCCGTTTCCCGTCCCAATTTCGAGATCTATGGGGGTTTCATTTGCACGATCCAGATGCTCTCGCCATTTGCCACGATGATGAGGAGCTCGCTCTTCATCATAGGCCCAATTCCAATACTCCTGGCTTAGCATTTGAACATATTGATTTGGTGCTGGGATGTTGCATGTTTTACTTATCGTGATTGAGTTGCTCATGGGACAGGCTCCTGGCCATCTTTTGGTTCAATAGGTTCTTCAGGGTCAAGCAGTTCAGACAGCTTATAGGGCTCTCTGAGAGTCAAGGGATCTCTTCGAATCGGGCAGGGCTCAACCTCACACTTCTTACAATAGGCTCTTCGGCAGGGGTCGACATGAAAGACAATTTCGCCACCAAACCTATAATCGTTAAGGACTTTATGTTCAAAATCGTTGGTCCTGTTATGCGCATCGGCGATATTCCAGAACTCGGGACAAACAACATGCGCGTCGATGTGATGAAAACGTCCCGATCTCACAATGCGCACGTGGTGAATCTGAATGATGTAGGGTCTCTTATGGCGGTTAAAAATATCTACGAGATGAGCAAGAAGGTCATGATCACGCTCCTCCATAAGGGCCCCCCCAGATTTTCGAACCAAGGAAAATCCGGTTCTCCCAAGAAAAAGACCAATACAGAGAGCGGTTACGCCGTCAAGCCACCACCAACCCGTGAGCAGAACAAGTCCCAGGCCACCCAAAACACCCACGCTGGTCCAAACATCAGAAAGAACATGATGGGCGCTGGCAAAGAGGACATCAGATTTGAATTTTCGAGCCATGTGTTTCAAATAGAGCCCAAGGAGCAAGTTAACGCCACCAGTGATGAGCACAATCCACAAACCAAGATCGATCTTTTCCACAAGACTTTTGGCCCAGAGTTTTTGTATCGCCTCTACAATGATGATCATTGCAGCAAAGGTGATGAGTCCTCCTTCGAACGCAGCAGAGAAGTATTCTAACTTTCCATGACCATAGGGGTGGTCTTTGTCGGCAGGTTTGGCGGCGGCATAAACCAAAAATAGAGCAAGAAGTGAAGCCACCACATTGACGATGCTCTCCATCGCATCTGAAAAGAGAGCCTGAGAGTGGGTTAAGTTGACACCCCAAAACTTAATCGACATGACCACGGTGCTTACGGTTACTGAAACAACCGCAGCTCGAAATCGCAGTCGATCTTCGGAGAGCTCCTGAACATTTTTCTTCATCATGACGGGACGAACCTACTCCAAAGGAGGCTTTGTGTCCAGAGCCGAAGTGCTTGAAAAAATGGACCTCACCGTATCGCCGGGGATACGCCTCGGCCTGTTTTCCCTGGGCTTTCTGATCTGGATTAGACCGACTTAAGGTGCCCGCGTTTTTTCGTTCGACCTCTCAGATTTGGGCTGTTTCCAGAAATGTCATCGTAATAGACACAATTTCGTCCGGCCTCTTTAGCGCGATAGAGGGCCCGGTCTGCGCGTCGAACAAGCTCTCGAGCATCGATATCGGGACTGTTCGGACCTACGATTGCAAAACCCAAGCTGGCTGTGAGTCGAATCGAATCTGTCCCATTGGAAAATATGTGATTGGCGATCTTCTCTCGAAGTCGTTCCACAAAGAGCTGAGATCCTTTTAAATCAGACTCTGGAAGGACAATTAAAAATTCATCACCGCCATAGCGAGCCGCAAAATCAATGCTTCGGACATCTTGACGAATGATCTGACCCAGCTCAGAAAGAACAAAGCTTCCAAAGAGATGGTCATGCTCATCATTGACGTTCTTGAAGTAGTCCATATCCATCATCACCACAGTCACACAACGGTGAAACCGTCGAGCTCGATCCAGCTCATTGTCAAGACGTCCATAAAGAGAGCGCATATTAAAAAGCCCCGTAAGATCGTCAATGTTCACCAATTCTCGCAGTCGATCATTGGCTCGTTTCAGATCATCATGAAGCTTTTTAATTCTGATCTGAGAGCGAGCCCGCGCCAGGAGCTCTCGTGGGTCAAACGGTTTAGAAATAAAGTCATCTGCACCGAGATCAAGGCCTTTGATCACGTCGTTGACGTTGCAGTGGGCGGACAAAAAGATCAGAGCTGTATAGCTTTCTCGATTTCTCAAAGTGGTGACTGTTTCGAGCGCATTGAGATCCGGCATGCTGATATCGAGAAAAACCAGATCTGGAGAGAAAGACTCAACCAACTTCAAAGCATCATTTCCACTTGAGGTTGTAATCACCTCATATCCATCCCATTCAAGAACCTTAGATACTAGAAGACGGTTGTCAGGGTCGTCGTCAATGACCAAAATACGCGAAACTCCCTTGCTTTGGGTTTCGGTAGGGCGCGAAGAAGAGGGTGGTTTTTGAGTTGGATCTACAATCATAGCAACAAAAGCCTCCGTTTATAACTATAGCGTGGGGAGAGAGAAAGGGAAAGCCTTATTTAGTGGGTGGGGGAGTGGCTATTTTTTGTTTGGCAAACTGGTTGCTTTGGGTGCGAAATTCCCTTTTCACGATAGGGAAGAGGTAACAGATTGCAATTTCTAGCTTGGAGTGTTAATTTTTCTATGCACTGTTGAAATGTAAAGGGGTCAAATGAGTTACGATTTTTCTTTGGTGGAAAAAAAATGGCAAAGACGTTGGGAACAGGAGCGCCCTTTTGAGGTTAAAAAAGATCCGTCTCGACCAAAGTATTATGCTCTTAACATGTTCCCATATCCTTCGGGAACGGGGCTGCACGTCGGTCACATCGCCTCTTACACACCCACAGATGTGTTGGCTCGATACAAGAGATCTCGAGGGTTCAATGTTCTAAATCCAATGGGGTTTGATGCATTTGGGTTGCCTGCTGAGCAGCATGCAATTGCGACCGGTGTCCATCCGGCCCACACCACCCAAAAGGCCATCGATAACTTTAGGAGACAACTCAAGCTCTTCGGGTTTGGGTTTGATTGGAGTCGTGAAATTTCGACCTGTGATCCCAAATATTTTAAATGGACCCAGTACATATTTATTCAACTTTTTGAAAAGGGATTGGCTTATCAGAAGGAAGTTCCGGTGAATTGGTGCCCAGCTCTTAAGACAGTTTTGGCAAACGAAGAGGTGGTGGATGGAAAGAGTGAACGAGGGGGGCATCCTGTTGTTCGAGTTCCGATGAAGCAGTGGATGCTCAAGATCACTGACTATGCGGAGCGACTTTTAAATGATCTCGAAAAGTTGGATTGGCCTGAACGGACAGTTGAGGGGCAAAGAAATTGGATTGGTCGCAGTGTCGGTGCTCAACTTGCGTTTTCAGTTGAGGATCATCGAGAGAAGATCGAAGTTTTTACGACTCGGCCAGACACACTTTTTGGGGTGACCTTCATGGTGTTGGCGCCAGAGCATCCCTTGGTATCGATTGTGACAACCAAAGATTCTCAAAAAACGGTAAGGGAATATGTGGAGAGTTCTTTGAGAAGGAGTGAGGTTGATCGAAAGGCCGAGGGGGAGAAGACAGGAGTATTTACGGGAGCCTACGTTTTCCACCCAATAACGAAGGGAAAGATTCCCATTTGGATTGCGGACTATGTTTTGATGGATTACGGGACGGGTGCCATTATGGCAGTTCCTGGACATGATGAAAGAGACTTTGCCTTTGCCACTCGATTTAAACTTCCTATCGTCAGGGTTTTAGACGGTGAAGAACCATTACCCTTTGTAGGCGACGGACCTCATGTCAATTCTCAATTTCTTGATGGCTTAAGTAAGGAGGCAGCCACGGACAAGATGGTGGAATATCTCGAAAGTCAAAATCTTGGGAAAAAGCAGGTGCAGTACAAGTTAAGGGATTGGCTCTTCAGTCGACAACGATATTGGGGAGAGCCCTTTCCGGTCGTTCACTTTCCAAAGAGGGGTCTTAAGACGGTGCCGTTGGATGAACTCCCCGTACTTTTGCCTGAGGTTGCCAATTATGAACCTTCCGAAGATGGAAAACCACCTCTGGCAAGAAACCACGAGTGGGTCACCTACAAAGATGGAGAGACAGGGGAGGTGGGTCAGAGGGAGACCGACACCATGCCGGGATCAGCCGGTTCTTCATGGTACTTCTTGAGGTTTACGGATCCAAACAATGACAACATATTTTGTGACTTTGAGGCTCAAAAATATTGGATGCCGGTGGATTGTTATGTAGGTGGTCCAGAGCACACCGTTGGACATCTCCTTTATGCGCGCTTTTGGCAAAAGGTGCTCTTTGATGCTGGATTGGTGTCCCATGATGAACCCTTTCGGAAACTCATACATCAAGGAATGGTTCTTGGAGCTGATGGCGAAAAGATGTCGAAATCAAGAGGCAATACGGTCGATTTGGATGAGATCTACGAGAAATATGGGGCAGATGTCATTCGACTTTACATCATCTTTTTGGGTCCGGTTGAAAGAGACAAACCTTGGTCAGAAACTGGAATCGAGGGGGTTCGTAGGTTCCTGGAGCGAATCTGGAGGGCCGCCTTCGATGAAAAGGGAGAGCTCCTCTGTGAAGATCGAGAGATTTCAGAAGCGCTCAATCGTGTTCTCCATAAGACCATCAAAAAGGTCACTGACGACATTGAGCTTATGAATCTCAATACGGCGATCAGCGCCATGATGATTTTGGTCAATGAGGTCTACAAGGAGAAGGCCTGTCCCAGGTCCCTTCTGAAGAGCCTTGCCCAGCTGTTGGTGCCCTTTGCCCCTCATTTTGCAGAGGAGCTCTGGGAGAGGCTAGAAGGGCAGGGTTTGGTCTGCCAACAGCCATGGCCGGTCTATGATGACCTCTTGGTGTCCGATGAGCTTGTCGAGATGGGCGTTCAGGTCAACGGCAAGATGCGGGGAACCATTCGGATCTCTCCGGAGGCAAGTGAAACCAACGCTCAGGAGGAAGCCCTTAAGCTCACCAGTGTTCAAAACGCGCTCAATGGAGTAAGTATCAAAAAAGTTATCTATCGACCCGGGCGTATTTTAAATCTTATTGCAAAATGAGAATATTGCTGTCAGGTTTGGCCCTGATTGCCCCGACCCGCAAGGATCGGTTTTGCGTGATTCATTAAGGAGCAAGTGATACGAGTGGCCGTATGTGCCTTGGTGTTGGAGGGTTTTCGACAGGAACCCTGGGAGGAGCTGAGTGGAAGAGTGGTCCGTGCAAAAAAGCAGCGAGCTTTATGGCATTGAGAAGTGGGGCAGTGGGTACTTTGCGATCAATAAAAAGGGTCACATGAGTGTCTATCCCCGTAGAGGCAATGGCCCGGGGATTGATTTGCATCAGCTTACCAACGAGTTGATCGCACGTGGCGTACGATCTCCAATGTTGATAAGATTTCCCGACATCATTCAGTCTCGAATTGAGCTCCTGTCCAATTGTTTCGCGAAGGCGATCAGTGACTGTGGATATCAAGGGCGTTATTTGGGAGTGTATCCAATTAAAGTCAATCAGCAACGACATCTGGTTGAGGACATCATTCGGTTGGGAATGGATCACTCTTTAGGTTTAGAATGCGGGAGCAAACCTGAGCTTCTCATCGTACTTTCCTTGATGAGCAATTCGAATGCGCTCATCATTTGTAACGGATTTAAGGATCATGAATATATTGAAACGGCGATGTTGTCTCAGAAATTGGGCCGCAATACCATTGTCGTTGTGGAAAGGATGGAGGAGCTACCGATCATTCTTGAAGCTGCCAAGAAGTTTAATGCTCGGCCTAAAATTGGTTTTCGATCTAAACTTGGAACCAAATCGAGCGGAAAATGGAAAGACTCGTCGGGTTCGGCCTCTAAATTTGGGCTCACGCCATCGGAAATCGTTAAATGCGTGAATATTCTCAAATCCAATGAGCTTTTAGATTGTTTGGAACTTTTTCATTTTCACATAGGTTCTCAGATCCCTGATATTCAGGTGATCAAGTCAGCTCTTAAGGAGGGGGCAAGGTTTTTCTCTGAACTCAATCTCATGGGGGCAAAAATCAAATACATCGATGTTGGCGGGGGACTCGGGGTTGATTATGATGGATCAGGGACCACCTACAGTTCGACCAACTATGATGAACAGGAATATGCAAACGATGTGGTGGCTATGGTTCAAGCAATTTGTGATGAAAAGGGGCTATCTCATCCGCACATTGTGACAGAAGCTGGCCGATCTTTGGTGGCTCATCACTCCGTACTGATTTTCGATGTCGTTGGTAAGAACTCGATGGCTCAATTTGGGGAGTTTCCTCCTGTGTCGAAAAAGGACCATAAAATCTTGCACCAGATTAAGGACATTTTCGAAAATGTAAGCACAAGCAACGTCAATGAGTTCTATCATGATCTTTTAGAGGTAAGAAATGACTGCATTCAACTCTTTACTTATGGAGTCTTGAGCCTTGAAGAGAGAGCCAAGGTCGAGGAGCTCTTTTGGAGAACGGCTTATCGTATTAAGGATATCGTGAAGGATCTCTCAGAGAATGAGGAGATTTACTTAAGCCTTCAACAACTTCTATCTGAGACCTATTTCTGTAATTTTTCTGTTTTTCAATCAGCTCCAGACTTTTGGGCCATTGAACAGATTTTTCCTGTCATGCCCATCCATCGTTTGACGGAACAGCCAGATTGTCAGGGAAAGATCGCTGACATCACCTGTGACTCTGACGGTGTGATCGAGTCCTTTATTGATATGGCAAGCAGTGAGCCTCGAAAGACTCTTCCCCTGCACAATCTCAACGGAAAGGAGCCCTATTTCATAGGGATCTTTCTCTTAGGAGCATATCAAGAGATCTTAGGCGATCTTCACAACCTTTTTGGAGATACAGATGCCGTTCATGTCACACTTCTTCCAAATGGATATCAGGTGGACCACTTGGTTGAGGGAGACTCTGTGGAAGAGGTTTTAAGCTATGTGGAGTATCGAAAGTCGGAAATCATAGACTCGATGAGAAGATCCTGCGAAAAGAGTTTGATCGAAGGAAACATCAGTCAGCCAGAGGTAAAACTGTTGATGAAGAATTTTGAAGCGGGGCTTACGGGATATACCTATTTGGAAGACCTCGAGTAGATCGAAACCTGATCGTGGTGGATGCGAAATTGAGCTGCGATGTGTTTGGCCATTGAGTGAAATTCATTCATCGAAAAGGAGTTTGGGTCGATGTCATTAGTCATCATTGCACTTTCTGCACTTTTTTTTCTTGGACACATTCTTAAGTGGGTTTTCATTAAGACCAAGGTCCCCGATCTGCTGGTGTTGGTTGTTCTGGGTTACCTTTTTGGCCCCATTATGGGATGGATCACGGTTTCTGATTTCGGTAAAGTTGGAGGGGTTATTTCAACTCTGGCATTGATTGTCATCCTTTATGAAGGTGGACTTCATCTCAGCGCTCGCGATCTTTTAACTTCTATGCTTCCAGCTTCTGGGCTTGCGGTTGCAGGTTTTTTTCTGATGGCGACCTTTGCAACTGTTGCTGCGGTCACCATTGGTTTTCAGAGTTGGCCCCTCGCGGTGCTTCTTGGTTTGGCCCTTGGCAGCACGTCGTCAGCCATTGTGATCCCTATGGTTAAGCATCTCTCGATCACCGAGAAGACCAAGACAGTGTTGTCTCTTGAATCGGCATTCACAGATGTGTTGGCCATTGTCCTTTTTCTCGTTGTGGCCGATGGGCTTGTTGGTGGCCACTTCAGTATGAAAGATATCTTTGTGGGGATTGGTCCGAAGACCATGCTATCGATTCTTTATGGATGCCTGTTTGGAATCTTCTGGGCATTTGTGAAAAAGAGATGGAGCTCCATGGTGGAGATTCATTTCGCCAATGAGGCCTCGGCTCTTCTGGTTTATGGGTTGATCGAATGGACGGGTCATAATGGGGCCATGGCTGTTTTGGCGTTGGGTTTTACGTTGGCCAACTTGGACTTGGTGCCAGAGTGGATGAAGCCGTACCTATCCAATAAACCTGTCTCGAGTGAGGCGCTATCGCTCTTAAACGAACTGACTTTTTTGCTCAAAACGTTCTTCTTTATCTATCTTGGAGTTCTTGTTCAATTTAGCGATTGGAAGAAGGTTCTTTTTGCGGCGTTTCTCTGTTTTGGTATCTTTTTGACTCGGTTTTTAGTTGTGCGTTTTTTGTTTCGAATCAAGGATCGACCGACACTCGATGCGATGATCACTGTAGCGATGGGTCCTCGTGGATTGGCGTGCGCTGTGCTAGCGACCATCCCTGTTCAAAGAAATATTGAAGGTGGAATTTGGATTCAAGAGACTCTCTTTGCGCTGATTCCGATGTCTATTTTTCTGACAGCATTTTTTGTGGTACTGAGTGAGACGAAGTGGATGCGTCCAAAACTGGAGCCCCTTTTTGGGAATAAGCGAGGAGTTGGTTGATGGAAGGCAAAGAGTGTTGTCATCATAAGGGTGGGGCTCATGCTGGCGAGCACACGATCAATCCCGACATCCGTCCTACCAAAGCCTACTACTGCCCCATGTGCCCCGGGGTTGAAAATGATGAGCCAGGGAGCTGTCCCAAATGCGGGATGGCTCTGGAGGCCAGTGGGATTTTGCCCCCATCGGATAAACCATCTGCGGAGTACCTTGAATTTCGGGGGCGATTTTGGATCTCCCTAGCTTTGACCCTCCCTCTCTTTGTTTTGTCTATGGGAAAGATGGTATTTGCCGTGCCAGTGCACTGGGGGCTATCCCCGCACCTATTCCAGTGGATCCAGTTGATTCTAGCCTCACCCGTCGTCTTGTGGGGAGGATTTCCATTTTTCACCAGAGCGTGGACCTCCCTGAAGACCCGTAACTTGAATATGTTTACCTTGATTGCCATGGGAACCGGTGTTGCCTTTGGATTTAGTGTTGTTGCCACACTTTTTCCACACATTTTTCCACCCTCTTTTCGAGGACATGGTGGCGCCATTGAAGTCTATTTTGAATCTGCAGCCGTGATCACGACACTCGTTCTTTTAGGTCAGGTGATGGAGACTCTAGCGCGAAATCGAACCCAAAAAGCATTGGCACTTCTTTTTGAACGTCGACCCAAAACTGCGAGGAAGCTGGGTGAAAATGGAGTTGAGCAGGAGATCAAGTGGGACGACATTGCAGTTGGTGATACTCTTTTGGTTCGACCTGGAGAGAAGATTCCTGTGGATGGCCATGTTACTTATGGTGAGAGCTATGTCGATGAATCCATGATGACAGGAGAACCGATTGCGGTTGCAAAGAGAAGTGGAGATCGTCTTTTGAGCGGCACGGTCAATCAGGCAGGGACGTTGAAGATGTTGGCCGAAAAGGTTGGGGGAGAGACTCTGTTGTCCCAGGTGATCAAACTTGTTGCAGAGGCACAAAAGAGTCGAGCTCCAATTCAAAAGGTGGTCGACCGGGTTTCAAATTACTTCATTCCTTTTGTGTTGTTGACTGCACTCATCTCATTTGTTGTATGGGCTTTTTTTGGACCGGAACCTCGGTTGGCCTTTGCTTTGATCAATTCAATAGCTGTGCTCATCATCGCTTGTCCTTGTGCATTGGGGCTTGCCACACCGATGTCGATCGTTGTGGGCATTGGAAAGGGTGCCATGGTCGGTATCTTGATCAAAAGGGCTGAGACACTTGAAGTGATGGGGAAAGTTCAAGTTCTCTTTTTTGATAAGACCGGAACGCTCACTGAAGGAAAGCCGACGTTGACCACTTTGCACAGGGTGGAGGAAGCTCAGGACGAGAAACGGATTTTGCAATTGGCTGCAAGTGTGGAAAAGATGAGTGAGCATCCCGTGGCTCACGCCATTGTTGAAGAGACCAAAAAGAGGGGGGTCGAACTCTTGGAAGTGGACTCCTTTGCAAGTCATACGGGAGAGGGCGTTTCGGGAGTTGTGGACGGTCAACAGATCCATCTAGGGAACCTCAGCCACATGAAAAATCGTGGAATCGAAATTGGAAATATCGAAACTGAAGCTGAACATCTTCGAAGAGATGGTGCCACCGTCCTTTTTGTGGCATTTGAAAAGAGAGTTGTTGCCATTTTTGGTGTCTCTGATCCAATCCGTGATTCTGCAAGGGAAGCAGTGAAGAGACTTCAAAAGAGAGGGCTTCAGCTCATCATATTGAGTGGGGATAATGAAGGTACCGCAAGAGCGATCGCGCAACGAGTTGGAATCAAAGAAGTTGTGGCAGGTCTTATGCCTCATGAGAAAGCGCAAATTGTAAAGAGATGGCAAGAGAAGGGGTATGTTGTTGCAATGGCAGGCGATGGGATCAATGATGCGCCAGCCCTTTCTCAAGCAGATGTGGGCATTGCGATGGGCACGGGAACAGACATTGCTTCAGAAAGCTCATCTATAACGCTGCTGCGTGGGGATCTTGGTGGAGTTGTTGGGGCGATTGAATTGAGTCGGGCAACGATGGCCAACATTCGTCAAAATCTCTTCTTTGCGTTCTTCTACAATGGCCTCGCGGTCCCTGTTGCTGCTGGGTTGCTTTATCCCTTTTTTCAGATTTTACTTAACCCGATGATTGCAAGCCTTACGATGTCATTAAGTTCGATTTCTGTGATTATGAACGCCCTTCGATTAAAGCGAATGAAATTGTGAGAATTGCCTGTTTTGCCTCAGGTCGAGGTTCTAATTTTGAAGCTCTTTGGAGAGCTTGTTCTCAAGGAAGACTTCGTTCAGAAATCGTTTTGCTTGTGAGCAATCGACCCAATTGTGGGGCCGTGGAGTTTGCGCGAGCTCACGGTGTGGCCGTGGAGATCGCACATTCCAAAGAGTGTGGTTCAGAGGCGAAGTGTGAAGAGCAGATATTGACCGCTTTAAATCGAGCGCAACCTGACCTTATTATACTGATTGGTTACTTAAAGCGTCTTGGATCTCAGATTGTCTCTCAATATCGTGGGCGAATCATCAACACTCATCCGGGTCCACTTCCTGAATTTGGAGGGAAGGGGATGTATGGCCTTCACGTTCATCGTGCGGTGCTTAAATCACAAAGAGCCACCACAGAGGTGACGATTCATTACGTTGACGAAATTTATGATCATGGCGATGTTGTAAGAAAGACCGAAGTACCTGTAATTTCAGGAGATTCTCCTGAGTCTCTTCAAGAGAGAGTTCAGGGGGTCGAACGTGAATTCCTGATTGAGACGGTACTCAAAATGGAAAGCGGTGGATTTTTGTCTAACCGTTAATACCCCTTGTTGTTTTTTTGTTGCTCGAACTACCACTTTGATTTCACCATATGTATAGATGGTTTTGTGCTATGGACAGCTCCCATGCGTGGGATGACAATGATCGATGATTGTGGAGGTCACAGATGGCCAATAGATGCTTTCCGACTTTAAAGTTTTCCCTTTTCTTTTTTGTGACTCAAATTACTTTGAGTGTCTCTCACGGAGACATGCTTGTAAGTAAACAGGCGGTTACTCACTTTGATCCTCTTTGGAGTGGAAGTGAGCACAAGTATTTGGGAGATGAAGCCGTTTTGCAGGTTTGTCGTGAGTTATCTTTGGATCCGTGTCCGATCGCGCGAATTCCTCGAAAAGACAAAAAGTACTATTTTGAGTATGGTTTGCTCGTGGCTCTTGGTGACTTCTATATGTCAGCTGAAGAGATCTACAACGATCAAGGGAAAGACCTTACTGCGTATGAATTGGATCAGATTTTTTCATGTATAGATGAACAGGGGAAGATTCTACTAAAGCAAAAAGAATTTCCCCATTTGGATCTCCCCAATTGCAAATGGGTTTATGGTCTTTCGGGAAACCAACTGAAACTTGTTCGAAACAACTACGACCACTTTGGTTGGAACAACATGAGGGCCTATGTTGAATATCACCAAAAGGCCATCGAGCTTGCATTTGAAGCCCATCTTGCACGTCGAAGGGGACCTCAAGATGCAAGCGAAGATCTTTTTGCGCAGGCTCTCATCTACAACGGATTTGCAGACCACTTCTTGACCGACGCATTTTCGGCTGGACACATTCGAGTGCCACGCCGCCAACTGAAAGATTGGGCTGATCAGAACTATGGCATTGCAGGTAAAGGGAAGGGAGATCTTCTAGGGTTGATGTTTCACGATTCAGAGGGCTTTTCGTGGGACCGAAATGAGTTAGGACTTCGGGTGGGAAATTCAAGGGGAGATCAATGGACCACCCATACGGATAACTCCCTTTTTTCAGGGAACACAGAAGAACAATTTGTGCAGTTGCCCATACGTGCCGTTGCAATTTCAATCAGGGAAGTTTTGAGCGCCTACTATTTTGGCAATAAGAAAGTGGGTGAATTTGAAGCTATCGAATATGTCCCGTTTTCTGTTGAGAGCTCGTTTGCGCAGAAGTATCTGACCGATTTTGGCCCCACAAAGGATGTAGCTCGATGGTTGAGGGGCGTGCTCGCCTTCCCTACCAATTTGATTCTCACCAATAGAAATGTGGTAAAGTTACTTGAGGAGTTACCTCAAGTGATGGAGAGATTTCGTGCGGACATTCGTGCGGACATCGTTCATAAGTCGGAACTTGTTAATAGGCTTCCCAGAGTTTACGTGGAATCCTATCAAGAGATCGATTAGTAGTACCAGGATGAATCCTGCAATCGGAAGCTGGCACTTTTCTAGAAGAGTTGAGGCGGTCCTATAATAAAAGGATTTTATATTCCACAATGGGTTTTTGGGGAGGAGGTGGGCCAAAAATTTCCCAGTATTGTTCTAAGAATTCCAAATATTCATCTAAGGTCATATTGTTAATCCTTCAATATTAACTTTTCAATTTCTGTCCACTCATTAAACAAATCAGCATATTCCTTTACTTTATTTAAATTAATTTTCGGAATATTCAAGAGTCCCTGAATATCCGCTAAGTCCTGTAATTTTCTAGAAGGGTCATTTTTATAGGCTTGGATTTTTAAGCCAATTATTCCCTCAGGCGAAACGACGGGAATATTAAATAATTTATAATTTGAAGAGGTTCTTAACATTTCAAGTGACAAAGGTCTGTTTGCTAAAAGTATATCCAAATAACCCGGCCCACAAAATTGCAAAACTTCTGCTGATTCATAAGAAAGATTAAAACCTTGCGAAAGAAAAATTTTCTTAATCTCTTCTTTTTTTGAACCATCCACAAGAAAATCAATATCTTTGGTTGCCCGATGAATGCCATGAGCGCTCAGAGCAAAACCTCCAATTAGGGCAAAACTAATTTGAGCGCTCTCCAGTTGAGAGCGAGCTATTTCTAAGGTTTTCCTCAAATTTATCATTAAGTAAACCCCACAACCTGCATGAAATTCATATCAAAGCCCTTCTTCCCTCTAGGCCTTTGATACAGGGTTCCTATGAGAGGGCTGATGGATTTGATGTACTTTGGTGTGAATGAATGCACTAGCCTACTATTAACCTATTTCTCTTGGAATAGCCAATTAAAAAATAACAGACAAACCGCCAGTCGAGATGGATATTGTGGCATCGATAATAGTTGCCTCTCGATCTTTAAAAGATTATTCAAATGGTCACAAAACAAGAATGATAGCAGTATTTTTTCGCCATTTTTTCACCATTGTTGATCCCTGTTATCGACAGGATTCATCTTTATTAGATTGAGTCTCTGCCAAGAATGATTGAATTTTTTTGTATGCGGATTTCGGTTTGAGTGCACTGTCGAAGAGTCCCCATTTGTTTCGCTTCTCGTTTCCATCACGAATATTGTAAATGAATGCCTTGCTGATCCAGTTGCGATTTTTTACACCCTTCAGGGAGGCGACGAGATGTTGCGCTTGCTCCTCTTCGCTGACGTAGTAGGTTCGCCAGCCTATTTCTGTTAACCAAACGGGGCGGTCAAGGAGTTTTTCCTTCCTCAGCAATGTTTTTACTTCCGAATCCAGCCGATTGAGGACCGGCTCGCTCCCCTCAGATTCACCATCATCTTCTTCGGGATAGATGTGAAAACTGAAGATGTCAAAGGAGGCGCGTGCATTTTTAGAGATGGTCCGGACCCACTCCTCCCAGTGATGGTCTTTACCAAATGCGAGGTCTGGAGCCACCACCTGGGCCGAGGGATCCACCGACTTTACAGCATTGTACCCAGGCTTAAGAATTCGTTTGACATAATCCTCTTTGGATCCTTTCCAAAAGAACTCCAAGTTGGGTTCATTCCACATGCCCCAATGTTGAATTGAGTCTTTGTATCGAGCAACGGCAGTAGAGACGAAATCCTCCCAAGCCTTTTTGCTCGGAGGAGAGGCTCTATTTCCGTCCTGTGAAGCCCAACTTGGAGAGTAAGCAAGGGTCGCAAACACTGTGAGGTTGAGACTTCGAGCTTGTGAAATGGTCTCATCCAAAGACTTCCATTTATAACCACCATTTTTCTTTGGCTGAATCTCACTCCAATTGAAATCAACACGAATCCAATGAAAATTTCCATCGGCAACTTTGTCTAGCAGCTTGCCTTTTGTTTTGTGCACATTGATCCCCGAAAACCCCGAACAGTCCTTCTGAGAGGTCGGAGATCCTTGGTTCAAATCAATTGCGGAATTTTCGTTTTGAGAACTATTCTGGGTGTTGTTCATTTCTGGATCGTCGTTGAACCCTTCAAAATCGGAACTTCTTTCATCCATTGTTAATTTTGGATCAGCCTCCCAACTGTAGTCCGAGGAGTTGCAACCCGATAGAATGCACAAACCGAAAGCAAAGAATAGCGATAACTGAAGCAACCCAGCCATGTGTAGCGTTCCACCTTGTTGAACAGATCGCATAAACATAAGTATATTTTTTTAAATCAAAACTCCTTACTAAGATTCTAAATCAAGTGAGGGGCGACTTCCATTAAAAAGCGAGTGGTAGATCAAAACAGTATGTCGAAGACCAAATCGAGTGTCAAAAACTTAGTCACAACCCCTATCATCAGCGAGTGTTTGCTGTGATTTTCAGATCCGTGTTTTGACCAGGGTCGCAAGGGCCCATCGAAGAAGGCGGGCAAAGAGACGTTCTTTCAATGTGATAGGACGATCAAGCTTCATCATCGCCATGTGTTTTTCTATGGAAGCGGTCGAAGAAGGTTCTAGAGGCATGAATGCTTTTGCTATGGTGAAGATCATTGAGAGCCTGTTTGCAGTCTTGGCTTTAAGGCCCTTAAGGGCTCTGGCGATGTGAACCTCGTCTTCAGTCAAATCAGAACCAAATGGAAAAGCTGGGAATAGATCAGGAAAATTCTTTCGGAATTCATTCCAATCGTATTGAATCTTCTCAGGGAAATTGTTCTGAAATTCATGAGGAATCTCATACGAGACAGAAATCTTTCCGGCTTTTTTGGCTTTCAACAGAAGATCTGCTTGAAAGCGAGAATCTGTGATTTTTAAGATCTCCATAATGATCTCTTCATCGGTCTTCCCACGAACATCCGCAATGCCGTACTCAGTGATCACTATGTCACGAAGATGTCTCGGAATGGTCACGTGGGGATATTCCCACACAATGTTAGAGACGAGACGTCCATTGAGAACTCTGGTGCTGCGAAGGCACAGACAGGAATAACCATCAGGCAGAGCTTGAGCCATGGACACAAAATTGTATTGACCGCCCACGCCACTTAAGACTCGATTTCCATGAACTCCATCGGAGACAGCTGCTCCAGAGAGAGTCACCATGAGGCAGCTGTTGATGAATCGAGCCTCTTTTCGATGCAGACGATCAAGAGCTTCGTGGCCATAAAGTTGATTGATGCGCAGGACACTGGTCATATTGATGAGCTTCTTGGTCTCCTCGTCCATCTTGCGCAGTAAACTATAGAATGAGGGAGATCCGAGATAAAATGCGCCTTGAATGACAACTCCACCCGTCAATCGAGTTCCTAGCCAATTTGCCCAGTCCAATCCAATTTCATCTGGGGCATCTTTTTGAAGAATTCCAAATCGTTTAAGATAAGCGATATCAACAAGAGTTAAGGGGTTACTGATGGCGCCTACGCTCTGAAGTGCTATAATAGTCTTAGGACTCACCAACTCCGTGATCTTCTTCTGATTGAGGAGTCTTTGAATGGAGATATCTTCATAGGTGCGACGCTTTAGAATTCCATCTTTAAGAAGCGGGATGAGTCCTTCTACGAGCATCTCTGTAGCACTAAAGAGGCCTTCATGAAAGACGCCAAGATCATGGTCACGTCGGGGTTGGAGCTCAGACTGTAGGTGCCTTCTTTTTCGCTGATCATTTGAACCACGACGTTCACTCCACGATCAAACATGTCTCTGGCGGCGTGCGTATAATTGCTGCTGATGTAATGCTTCTGAGCATAGGGATTGTGTAGGAATTTCCCTGGAGCAAAAAAGAATTCTATGAACTTCACATTTGGAGGGAGTTTGCGTTGAACACGATCCAGTTCGATTTGCAGATCTGGATAGTTACCGAAAAGTCGATTTGAGAAAAGATCAATGAATCGTCGTTCCAAAAGACTCTTTCCCTTGGGACGTTCTAAGGTCAATCCAGTAAGGAGTTCAAGATGGATCTCTGGATCTTTCAAGGCTCTAGCATAAAGGGCATTGAGCAACAGATTGGCTTTACCAATGCCAAGTGGAGATCCTACGATGATCCTCTTACCCACATGGCGGATGAGGATATCCACGAGTGCGTCTGCGTTTTGAGTGCGAAGAGTTTTGGGCATGTGAGCCAATCGTAGCATCAATACTCAAGTTTAGGGAAATGAGTTTATCATCCTCGAAACTCGGCTGGCGGCCCAAAAATGCGACGCGTCGTTTTTTGTGCTAAGACAACTTAATCTTTTTCAGGGACACACTTTTCCATCACGAAGCCAAATGATGTTACGAGACTGAACACTCCTGGCTCAAAGTCTGTTTCACAAAAGCTCAATGCATCCGATAGATAAATTGAGTTTTGATTGTGGAATAAGACTTCATGGTAATGACTCGTGGTAATTCGAATATCTGGTTGAAGAGGGATTTGCAATTTTAATTATGGAACAAGTTCAGTTTGGTTCGGACACACCATTTAAGATTCTCATTGTGGATGATGAAGATGCCGCGAGAAGACTCATTGCAGATATTCTTGAATCCAAAAACTATCTTACATTAAGCGCAGAATCCACAGCCCAAGCGGTTCAAGTAATGAAAGCAGAACGTCCCGATCTCGTACTTTCTGATATAAGAATGCCGGGAGAGAGTGGCCTCAAGTTGATCACCTACGCGCAATCAATGTACCAAGATCTTCCGGTCATTCTCATAACGGGCCACGGAGATAAGAACCTTACCATTGAGGCTATTCGAGCGGGAGCCTTTGACTTCATTGAAAAGCCATTCGAAGATGAGGAGCTCTTTGCCGCGGTTCAAAGAGTGGTGGAGCATCGGCGATTGCTGCAGAAACTTAAAGAGGCTCAAGCTCAGAACATTCAAGCGGCAAAGCTGGCATCAATTGGAGAATTGGCAGCAGGTGTTGGCCATGAGATCAACAACCCGTTGACGGTGATTCTAGGTCAGCTTTATCGAATCGTCAGTTTTGCCAAACGCAATCAGATTTCAGATGAAAAATTTTTCAAGTCGATTCAGATTGCAGAAAAGGCTGCCAATCGAATTGCAAAGATTGTGAAGGGTCTTGCGGCTTATGCACGAAAAGATGAGGGAGATTTTTCTGTTGTGGACATCAAAGAGACCATTGAGGAGTCGGTTGAGCTTGTAAGAGGGATTTATGAGCATGATCGAATCGTGATTGAGTCAAGTTATGACGCAACAAACCATCAAATATTGGGCAACAGAGGAAAATTCCAACAGGTCATTATTAATCTTCTATCAAATGCGAGAGATGCCATTGCGTCTAAGGAACATGGTAAGATCGTCGTGACGACTGCGAACATAGGAAGTTTTCTTCTGGTCAAGATCACTGACAATGGTTGTGGCATTGGGCAGGAAAACTTACATCGAATCTTTGACTCTTTTTTTACGACTAAAGAAGTTGGGAAGGGGACTGGTCTTGGTCTCTCTATCTCTTTCAGAATTATTTCAGAAATTAAGGGAAAGATCGAGGTAGATTCCAAGACAGGAGAAGGTTCAACATTTAAGATTACACTACCAACCGTATGCCAAGAAGTCGAAAAACGCTCTTTGAGTGACCGAGAGGAGTTCTCACCCCTTGAAGGCCGTGTGTTGATTGTGGAGGACGAACAGGATGTTCGAGAGCTATTGCGAGAGTATCTTGAATCGTTTGGATTTTGTGTCGTTGAGGCCGAAAATGGAAACAACGCCATGAGGCATATCGTTGGAGATGAATTCGATATTCTTGTCACAGACCTTAAAATGCCTCAAATGACAGGTTATGAGTTGGTTAAACGGGTGAATGATTTTAAACTTAAGGACCTAAAAATATTTGTAGTGACTGCGAGCCTAAAAACTGCATGGTCAGAAGAGAATCAAGATGAACTTACCAACCTCATCGACGGTTATATTTTGAAACCCTTTTCAAAGAAAGACCTGTACGACTTGTTATCCAAAGAAGGGCGGACAAAGAAAAAAATAGCATAGAAGCTGTCTGGTAATTCGCTTTTTGATCGATTTTGATAAGTTTTTCTTATACCGAGGCGGGCCGACGAAGGGCTGGCCAGAGGCGCTAACTCGAGGAGGCTCAACGAAGGTATAAGAAAAACTTATAGAAATTGGTAAAAATGGAATTACCGGACAGCCCCTAGCATAGGACCACAATCAATTCGGCGAGGGGATAAATAGAGTCTGTCCAGCACGAAGATTTCTTGGATGTTCAAGTTCATTAGCCTCTTGAATGAGGAGGATCGATATTCCAAAATCTCGAGCGATACCACTGAGTGTATCCCCTGAGCGGACTCGATAGGTCTGCCTCGTGCCGATTTCAAGATCCTTTGGCTTGGCGGTAGGGCGCGAATTGGGAGTCTTAAAAAACTCGGAAACAGTAGTCTCTTTACTTTCCGGAACGCTCACCGGGGTTCCCTGTGGAATTAAAATTCGACCTTTTACTACAAGAGAGGTGAGCGTTGGGTTGTAAAACTGAGCCTTTTCACTGTCTCCATCAAACCAGGAAAGAAGCATTTTGTAAGGTAGTGTGCGTGGTGCTTTGATGATCGAAGCAGAGATCTTAGGACCATAGGGAAGATTTTCTTGAAGATACTGGTTGGCTTCTCGTTCAACGGTAAGGGCCGCCAAAAAGGAAGCATAAAAATTCTGGGATGCAAATCCAAAACGGGCCTTTTCTCCCTCATTAACCAACTTTGCGATATCTGAAGTCCCCATTTTTTGTACCAATCGACGTACTCCGTAAGCACCGTGGTTGTAACCAGTTACGGCCAGCGGCCAGGAGTTCAGCATCTCGAAGTAGTGTCGCAACAATCGCGCCGAAGCTTTTGTTGAAATAATTGGATCATTTCGTTCGTCAATGGCTCGACTGATGGTCATATAGCTGCGGCCAGTACGACGCATAAACTGCCAGATTCCACTTGCTCCTACTCGTGAACGGGCCCTCAAGTTGAAGGAACTCTCCACAAATGGAATTCGTGTCAACTCAATAGGAAGTTTCTCTGAGCGAAAAATAGCCTCCATCTCCCGTATGTACGACCCTGAGAAATAGATTCCTTCAATGAAGCGATCTCGTTGACCCAATTGAAATCGAAGTCGGCCCTTAACAGCCGCAGCAGAAAACTTATTCTTTTCTTCAATGTTTTGAAAGAGATTCCAATAGCGAAGATCATCGCCTTCAAGGCCCTCGGCGGAGGAGATCTTATTGAGCCTATTTAAGCGATCGGCGATACTCTGCTTAAGTGATTTTACACGCCTTTCTCGTTCCTTTACTTTCTGATACTTATTAAGGCTTTCATTTTTCATGATGTCGGTAAAATCCACCACTTCATAGATCAAACTCGTGTGCTCGCTGTCGTGAAGTAACCCTTGATCAGTTGAAAACTTGGAATAGATGTCGATCCAGAATTTAACGCGCTCTTCGAGGCCGGCAGGGACTTTAAATGCATCGGAAGCCCAGCCAAGGGAAGCTTCCTGATTGGAGTAGTCCGGAGCAACCCAAACACGATCGATGGAGGAGGGCTGACGTGCAGGCATCTCTTGAAGCACAACTGGAGTCTCTTCATCCAGAAATTCGCTATAGAATTCGCTCTCACCCAAAGCATGGCTACTAAGAAGGAATGGTAAGATCAATATGATGGAGATCATGATCATAGCGCGATTGAGATAAGAGATGTTGTGAGGATATGGCATCAATTCAAGCATACCCTATTTCAACAGGTCTGCCTAGAGGGATGTTGGACCATGAAAAAAGGTTAGACCACTGTCCTAAATTGTTACACCCTGGTACTGCGATAGTTCATTTCGAATATTTTGCGACACAACTTGCCAACATCAGTCAACCAGAACTTGGGCCATTTGATCCAGAAGGTCTCGCGCTGCATAGGTCTTGGAACCGGGGCCATTGAAAAGAAAGACGAAAACAAGCGGGGCCCCCTTTGTTCCTTCTGCGTAACCGGCCAAGCCCGATACGCCATTGAGCATACCAGTTTTTGCTCGAATTTGTCGTATGGGTAGAGCTCTTGATTTAAGAGTACCGCCGACACCTGCAATGGGAAGGGAGCTAATGAATTCAGGTGCAAGAATGAATTTTTCGCGAAGATGAACTAATATGTGCCCTAGCATTTTCGGAGAGACTGCATTTTTTCGGGTAAGACCAGAAGGGTTCACAATCGCAAAATCCTTCTCAGAAAATCCAAAATTGCGAATAAAATTCGAAATTTGATCTACTCCCTTTTCAATGGTACCCGTTGAACTTCCGGTCTCTACAGCAAGATTTTTTGTAAGCATTTCGGCAATATAGTTGTTTGAGTGCTTGTTCATGTCGTCGATGATGCTTTCAAGCCGTCGGCTGGGTGCCTCTGCAAGAATCACGGTCGATTCGGGGGCGGTTCCCTTTTTTATTTCACCCTCAACTTTGATGCCACGCTGATTGAAAAATTCTTTCAGATTTGAACCAGTCCAGAGTGCGGGATCTGAAATGGGACGATAGTAGACAGTCTCCTTTTGGTCTAAAGCCATTGTACCAGTAACTACGATTTCATCACCGGTTTGAACGAATTTTCGATGTACAGTCAGGGATTTTCCGCTGTTCGGTTTTGAGGTTGTGGCGCGATTGACCAGCGTAACATAATCATTCTTTGGGTCGAGATGAATGTGAAGTGGTTCGCCTATCTTGGAGCCTGGGCGAACATAGACACTGACGGAGTTCCAATTGAAAGACATGGCGCCAATAGGGGCATCATAGGCGCGGTCGACTCGGGCAGGATCGCGACTGGGGTCAATACGTAATGCATCGAATCGACTCTCATCTACAATAATGTCACCCTTAATGACACGAATATCTTGCCGAACAAACTCATTGACCAAAAACCACATTGTTTCTGAAACAAATGAAGGATCGCCTCCACCTTTAAGGTAGATCGATCCTTGAAGTACCCCATTTTCGTGGCGAGATTCCGATGCAAGACGTGTCACAAACTGAAAGCCTGGCTTAAGTTTCTCAAGAACAGCTCCAGCGGTCAGTATCTTTGTGAGGGAGGCTGGGACGAATTTTTTTTCACTGTTCAGCTCAAAGAGGACTCGAACTTTGCCCTCATTGGTCGAAGCGATCCAAATTCCCAGATTCTCTTTTGAAAAATGGTTCTTACTGATGATCGATTGCAGTCGAGTCGAAAGATCAACCTCTGCAAAAGCCAGAGAACTCCAAAATAGGATGAGGTAACCGAGTAAGCTCTTCATGCCGAAAATCCATCAAATCCAAGTTAAAGTTTGCGCTAATTGATGCTATCAACTCGTGCAATGTATGGCAAATTTCTATAATGGCCCTGATAGTCTAAGCCGTAACCGACAACATACTCGTTACCAATCTCAAATCCAATATAGTCAAGAGCGCAGGGAGTTTTAATGGCCTCCGGTTTGTACAGCAGACTCACTTTCGCCAATGATGCGGGGTTTCTGGCAAGTAAATTCTTTGTTAGGTAGTTCATGGTGAGGCCGGAATCGACAATATCCTCGACCAGAAGGATATGTTTGTTCTCAATGGGTCGAGTAAGATCCAGTGTAAACTTAACTTCGCCAGAGGAGTGCGCTGAGTTGAGATAGCTTGAGACGCCCAAGAATTCACAAACCAGATCTGTTTCGATTTGCCGGATGAGGTCGGAATAAAAAATAAATGATCCCTTTAAGACACAGAGGGTAATGAGGTCCTTGTTCAAATACCTTTCAGTAATCTCTTTCCCAAGCTGGGCGACTTTATCGGCAATCTCTTCCTCGCTGATCAGCTGTGTAAGAACCATAGATTCCATGAAACGCCCCTCCGTAAAATGGCCACTAAACAAATGAGTTGTTGAGTACCTCACCCAGTCCGCCCGCCCCAGGCACAATGTATCCTTTTTCATTTAAACCTCTTTCGTGAGGCCATTGAGATCCGGGGATGGTTTGAAGAACCTCCTTTGGGGACAGACCACGATCCACACGAAACGCATAAACCTGCAACCCGGGAGTTCGATCTGATACTTTTCGAAGGTACTCCGGAGTTACGATAAGGTGAAGCGCAATCCACTTAAGCGGAGTTCCAAGATTTGCATTTTTATAGTGGTCAATGGCGGTCACAATTGTTGCGCCCGTTGCTCCCATGGGATCTGGAAAAAGGAGAATCGATTGATCTATCGTTCCGCCAATTTTGGAAGCACCCAATGTAGATCCGGTCACACGATCTAAAGGATCCACCTGACGGGCCGCCATGATGTGATCTTGGCGAACACCTTCAGGATTTAGTATGTAATTCAATGTGCTGTAGCAGATATGGCTCGGTAATGTGCCTGCTCTGGCGAGATTGACCACCACCACTCTCTGATCTTTTCTACATACAATGTCGGTCAGAGGGGAGTTCGGGTGCAATTTACCCATTCGAGTCTCAACCTTTAGGGTGCAAAGAGGAAATTCACGATTGATGACGTGGGCCAGCAGACTTGAGTAACAGTAGGTCACCAGCTGACCCAGAGTAGGTTGAATGCAACGGGCTTGACTCAGCTCAGTCAACAGAGAGGCCGCAAAGGGATGATTTAAAACATGGATGTGGTCTCCATATCTATGGTCGATTTCCTGAATCGTCGTCGGCATCTTTTCCCTATATCAATCAAATTGGACTTCGTCCAGATCGAAGTGGAATTCTATACTCGAAAGCAGGTTTCGCGCCAGCCCCTACTTAGGGGCTGTCCAGTAATTTCATTTTTGCCGATTTCTATAAGTTTTCCGTATACCTTCGTTGAGCCTCCTCGAGTTAGCGCCTCTGGCTAGCCCTTCGTCGGCCCGCCTCGGTATAAGAAAAACTTATCAAAATCGATCAAAAAGCGACTTGAAAATCGGAAGAGCCCAAAATTCGTAGAAATGATGAACGAAAAGAGCTCTCTTCATCCTTGTAAAGAGGGCGGTGGGGAAGAAAACCTGCAAAGAAAAGAGCTGCGCCCTTAGGTATCTCAAACTCCTCCTGGAAAGTCTGTGTTGCAATCATAGGTTCGCCCGATTGATACTCCTTCAACTCCATAACGATCTTTAATGACAAAAGAAGTGCATCGGCCTGGGAAAAAGCGGACTCTATATGAAATTGAAATCCGACATCCTTTTCTAAAACAGAGTCGCGAGCTCCTTTAGAAAACTCCAAATATTCCTTTGAGCTGGTCCATTTTTCAACCGATTGCTGCAAAATTGTAAGAAATTGACGGGCCCTTCCATCTTGAATAACTTCTTGAAATTGAGGTATAAGTCCGGCCGAAGAGGTTGTGTAGATCATCTTGGTTTCTATGCTCTCCAGAAGTTCATCAAGATAATTTTTTTTCATCTCTACAAAGATGACCTCAAATGAGGGCTTCAGAGGGGGAGCAGTGCCTGGGTCTGATGAGGGTCCACTGTCAGAGGTGTCGGCGGCCATCATGTTCCTTTTTTCTATACTGGATTCAGGTCGCGAACGTTTGGAGGTCGTTACTGGTGTTGATGTGGAGCGCGCCGATTCCACCACCTCATCTCTAGACTCAACCGAATGAGTCTCTGTCAATTGGGCAAACTGGGATCTTTGGCGTCTGATCTTTCTCTGCTCAGTTTGAAAGATGTAATAGATGACCGCGAGAACACATACGATGATGATAAAGGCATGAAACGATGGACTTACGAAGAGGCGATGGAGAAGAGGTTTTCTCTTTGGCTGAAATGCCAGCATGTCAATGCCACACTTAGCACAAAACTGATCTTCAGGTTGTAGGAACCCACACTTAGGACAAGTAATCACGCACCAGATCCAAGTTACACGATCGACAATCTTCTCTACCTTCGTACCTTTGTTGCAGGGTAACACATTGAAGATCTATACCCAAAGTGGAATAACGGGACTTGACGCATAACACATAGAGACTTAATGTGGAATGAAGTGGGAAATAGTGGGAATTTGTGGAGTAAGGATGAATTTCTAGGATGGAAGTTTTTCGTGGGCGCTACGAAACTAAGATTGATTCAAAGGGGAGGCTTTCTCTTCCGAGTGCATTCCGCCAGACCTTCAATAGATGTGTCATTACAAATGGTCAATATTTGGGGCATCGGTGTCTGGATCTCTATGATTATCATCACTGGCAGGTGCTTGAGGAGAAAGTTGCTCGCTTATCACCACTGAAGCTTGAGGTTCAGTCGTTTCAGAGATTTTACTTGGCTGGCGGGCAACTCGTAGATGTCGATGGACAAGGGAGGGTTCTACTTCCTCAAAGTCTGCGGCGGTACGCAGACATTGATTCTCAGCTAGTGATTGTGGGTATGGGTGAAAAGATGGAGCTCTGGTCTCTCCCAACATGGCAAGGACTTTATCATCGCTTGGCAGAGAATTTTGAGTCGACACTTGCCTGCATATCACAGCTCCAGGAGAGTCTGGTATGAGTCACCATCAACCTGTCATGAAAGACGAAATCCTGCAGTTTCTTCGAGAAACGAGGAGACCATTGCGTCGAATTCTAGATGGCACATTTGGACGGGGCGGGCACACCAGGGCCATTCTCGAAGAATTTTCTGATGCTCGTGTCGTCGCTTTTGATCATGATATGGCGGCCGTGGAATTTGGACGATCCCAATTTTCTCAAGAAATCGAAGATGGACGATTGGTGATACTTCATCGAAGTTTTGGAACATACCATCGAGGACTTTCGGAGATCGAAGGTGGTGGTCTCTACGATGCAATCATATTGGACTTGGGTGTCAGTTCTCCTCAATTGGATGAAGCCCTCCGTGGTTTCAGCTTCTATCTTGATGGTCCCTTGGATATGAGAATGGATCAAAGAAATTCAACTACGGCTGCGATCATTATTAATGAATGGAGTGTGGAACAACTTCGAACTCTCTTTTTTGAGTTGGGCGAGGTCTTTAGGCCTCAAAGAGTCATTTCAGCTATAGTGCATGATCGAAAAACAATGCCATTTTCAACCACACGACAGTTGGCTTCATTGATTGAAAGAGTTGAGGGTTGGGGGCGAAGAGGTCATCATCCAGCCACCAAGTATTTTTTGGCTCTCAGACTTGCAGTCAATCAAGAGCTGGCGGTGTTGAAGGAGTCCGTTACCAATCTTATTGAAGGTCTTAATGACTTGGGGCGAATCGTGGTGCTCACGTTTCATTCGCTCGAAGATCGCATTGTCAAGTTTGAGTTTCGTTCTCACCTGGAGATGGGGTCTCCGGTTAATAAAAAGGTGATTCGACCGAGTTCGAATGAAGTTAATTCTAATCCTAGATCTCGAAGTGCGAAACTGAGAGTTTTTGAAAGACATAACGAAGGAGAGTCCTATGGCAAAAAAACACCTTACTAAATTTAGGCCATACCTGGCTTTAACCATATTGTTCTTATCTTTATTCACTATTGTATTGGTTAAGATGGAAGTGCGACGACTCGGTTACACAGTACTAAAATTGTCTCGAGAACTTGAGAAGGTTCAAGATGATCTTCGCAGTCAGAAGATGAAACTTGCAAAGCTCACTCGCCCTTCACTGATTCAGTCGGTTGCTAAGTCTCGTTTAACTCTCAAGGAGGGGAGGTCAGACCAGTACATTCATGTTGCGCTGCTGTCCTCCATCGAGAACATTAAGGGTATGCAGGAAAGACGTCGTCAGTGAAGTCCCGTCTCATATTGATTTTTATAGGAACGACTCTGTTGTGGTCAATGTTGCTAGTGCGAGCTGCCTATCTCCAAGTTCTTCCGAATGAAAAACTGGGCCATTTACGGAAAAGATTGTTTGAAAAAAAAATAGTCATTGAATCTCGCCGCGGGAACATCTTTGATCGTGGGGGCAAGGAGCTTGCCACTTCGATCGAGGCCTATTCACTCTTTGCAGATCCCTCACTGATTGGTGATGCAAAAGAGGTGTCGACCTATCTCTCAAAGAAACTGAAGATGACCCGCAAGGAGATCCATCTGAAAATCGGTCAAAAACAGAAGAGATTTGTTTGGATCAGGCGTAGATTGGATCGGGAAACAAAGCTAGAGATAGAGCGAGCTCAGATCGAGGGCCTTGGTTTTATCAAAGAATCACGTAGAATCTATCCCAATGAGAGTTTGATGTCTCAACTTATTGGGTTCGTAGGATCTGACGGTCATGGTCTCGAAGGACTGGAGTTGCAGCTTGAGAACACTCTTTCGGGGGAGACTCAGACAATCTATTTGGATCGAGATGCTCGTGGTCGACCACTCTTGGAAGATGGAAGTTTCTTGGAACAACGTAAGGATGGTTCAGATATTTGGCTCACCCTGGATGCAGAGGTTCAATATAAGCTTGAAGAGGAACTCATTCGGGCGGTTTCTGAAAATGAAGCAGATTCTGCAACGGGAATCATATTGAACCCCAAGAATTTCGAAATCATTGCCATGGCAAATGTCCCGACCTACGATCTGAACCATCCCTATAGGGTCCCTCCACAAATTCGACGCAATCGTGCCATCACTGATTTCTTCGAGCCAGGAAGCACCTTAAAGACGTTTGCAGTTGCATCGGGTCTTGAGAATCGCATCATAGAGCCCAATTCAAAATATGATTGTGAGGGTGGAAAGATGCGGATTGGTAAGAAAGTCATCCGAGAGGCAGATTCCCACCATGCCTTTAAATTTCTCACCGTCAGCGAAATTCTGGCATTGTCTTCGAACGTAGGTTCTTCGAAAATAGCGTTTGATGTTGGAGATAAACGCTACTCTAAGACACTTTCCGCATTTGGCTTCGGGAAGAAGACGGGTGTTGATTTGCCTGGGGAGACATCTGGATTGCTGCAAGATTTGCCGTGGCGAAGACATCTGTTGAGCAATATCTCCTTTGGACATGGTATTGGGGTCACGGCTCTTCAGATGGCGGTCGCCTATGGGGCCATCGCAAATGGCGGACTCCTCTTAAAGCCAAAGATACTCAGACAAAGAGATGGGAAGAGCGCTCCAAAGGAGACACCTCAGAGAATATTATCAAGAGAGGTTTCCGAAAAACTGAAGATGATGTTGACTTTGGCAACCAGCCCGACAGGAACCGGGGCAAGTGCACGAATCAAGGGATTTCCCGTGGCGGGAAAGACCGGAACTGCACAAAAGGTCAAGCCACAAGGGTTTGGGTACATGGAGGGAGCCTATCTTTCAAGTTTTGCAGGATTCTTTCCAGTGAGTGACCCACGTTTTCTCATCTATGTGGTCATTGATAATCCCAAAAAACATTACTACGGATCTGTGGTGGCGGCGCCCGTTTTTTCCAGAGTGGCCGAATATATTGCCCAAAAGGAGAGACTTATCCCTACGATGCTCTCCAAGACTCAATTCCAAAAGGGACTTATTGGGAGAACAGGTTCTCACGGCACGGGAACCGCAATTCCTAAGAGAAATGAACTCTTAGAGGGTTATGGTTTTCAAGTTGGAGACAAGATGCCTGATCTCATAGGTCTTTCTCTTCGAGAGGCTGTGAAAAGGCTCTCAGGCACATCGATGGCAATCAACGTAACAGGCGCAGGGATTGTTAAGGAGACCGATCCGGTGGCTGGGTCGACCCTCCAGGAGGGATATAGGCTCAGTCTCGTTTTGAGTCGTTGAACTTTTGGCCATTCATCAAAAGATCAACATTCTTAGAGCATGAGTGTAATGTCTTGAAAAGACAAAGAAACAGAGAGCGGTCTCGCCACTAGAACATCCTTACGAATAGATCGTGGACATAGGTCACTGCTAGAGAGTCGCTCTGATTTGACTGGGGCTGGCCCATATTGTGCATGATCACCATTACATATGAGAAACGCTTTAAATCCTTCCTTGATGGTCGTGCTGGTGTCGATGCTGATTCTTTTGACTCAGTATCAAAACTGCGCGCCACCGTCTCAATATGATGAATCTCTTAATGAGGGGGCTCCTCCCATTTCGACCATCGATGATGTCAATCTCTCAACCAACGTGCAGATCCTTGAAAAGGATCTCGTGATCAGTGAATCCGCAGAGAGTTTTTCTCTCAACGGTCTTTGTTTTAAAGAGCAATCAGGAGCCATTTTGAAATGGACTCTCAGCGACCCAGAGGGAGCCGTCATCGATGAGGGCCATGTTCGTTGTGACCTTGGTGGTTTTCACCTGGAAGTCCTGGCTGGCGACGATCTTCACTGCGATAAATCCTACACTGTTTCCGTACAGTTAGGTGTTGGAGAGCAGGGGAGCGCCACCATCAGTCGCGACTGTTACGGAGACTTTGGTGACGACGCTTCATCTTCTTTGTAGTCTTTTTTGTCTTCGTAGATTTGAAAAAGGTCATAAGCCCCCTTTTCATCAAACTTTGCAGCGCCTTTCCGTACAGTGCCATCGGGAGCTGTGTAGGTGAATTTGCCGAGAAATCGATTCGAGCCCTCCACGAACTTCGTTCGGTTAAGTTCAAACGTGTAAGTTCCACCGGTCTCTTCCACAATATAATAAGCAGGGACACCACCGTTGCGTCTGCATTTGAATGGTGATGCTCCAACATCGATGGCAGAACAATCCTTTTTGCTCACGCATTTAGTTTTGTTGTATTCTGCCTCTTTCAGTTCGAACCGGAGGGTGTCATCTTGAGAATCATAGTTGCAGAGGGCAACTGATCCCTGGTGTTTAAATGCCTTCAAGCACTCTGGCTGATCATTTTGTCCGGTGTTAGCGGTTTCGACTTTCGAGGTATCGCCTGAATCTTCCGAAATGTTTGAATATGCGAAATCGGCATTCTTTCCAATTCCCCATAAAAAGATTTGACAGCGTGGAGTCTCTGGCACATTGGCAGGAAAAATTTCAACGTACGAAACATTCTTTGCACCTTTGGTTTCAGAGAAATTCGAGTCGGCGATTTCGATCCAATTGTCCTCTCCCACAACAGATTTAACTCGCGTCTTGAATTCAAAAAGCTCGGGAAGAACTGTGCTGTTGTCTGGAAAAGATTTACGATCTTCTTCCAACTTCGAACAATGGGAGGCGTTCTCTTCCTGTTTTTCTTTGTCTTGGCACAAAGTCGACAACTCATTTTTTATCGCAATGAGGTCATTCCCCTTTTTTAACATCGAATCAACATAGAGATCATACTCATAGCCAATTTTCATTACTTCGCTCTTAACGGCGACCTCTTCTTTAAAAGAGAGTCCTTCGGGCCATTGAAAGATTGAGATGGATCCCTGAAGATAGATCTTTCCACTTTCCTTGTCCTCGGGAAATTGAGAAGGCCTATCAGGGGCAAACTCCTTTTTCGGAGCTTCTCGTTGATCAACTCCACACGAGAGAAAAGTCAGGGAGACTGCCAAAACGAAAATCATTTTCATTCGAAAACTCCTTTAAAAGTACATCGACAGTTCAAACGAACCCAAGTTGTCAGCAGGAACATTTTTTCCCTTCAAAATCATTGTATAGCTAATTTTCGTATCGAAGGGGACCGCGAACTTCTGTTGGCGAAAGAGAGGAATAGTGCTGTAACCCAGCCCCAATTGTGCTGCATGCATCTCTTGATCGGTGTTCTTGGAAAGCCAATCGTATCTTTTCTCCTCATAAAGAGTTCCGCTGAATTTATCAGATCCCTTGTACTGATAGTTGTAACCAGTTAGAGCGGTAAGGCCCTCATAAAGAGTCCATCGCGCAACCAGTGAAGTGACCACTTTGTCACCCAAATCATGAGTAGTGAATGGATCCACATCTGGAGTCGTTACCGAGTCTTCACTTTGTGGGATGCGCATCGCACGTTGGCCAGGAAGTTGGGTTGTGACTCCAAGTTGTCCGCTCAGTCCAAACCAACTTGTCACCTCAAAATCCGCCAAACCAGAGATTCCAACGTCGACTTGACCATCTCCAGGAGCAACATCAATGAGTTCAGTTACATCTTCAGTTCTTCCCGAGGGCATCGTGAGTTCAGGTTGGACTGCCACAACCAAAGTTTCGCTCTTATGGAGCTGAAGTTTGTTGGCAATCACAATGTCGCCCATTTCGGTGGAACGACGATCCTCAAGTGGTTTGTATCCATAGGATTGAATCGAGCGAGAGAGTGCGTGGGCGAAACCACCACTCATCTCTTTGGCCTTTTTTCCCTGGCCCTGGCGATAGAGCTGTGCGCTGACGTTCTGCCCTTGATTTGATGGGACAAAGCCTGTGTCCACGTTGATTGCGGAGTAGATAACGGGAATGGCGACGCCCAATGTCCATCGATCCGTCATCCCATAGGCAAAGATAGGGACGGTCACAGCTGCTCGAATGTTGAGAGCCCCAGTGGTGCTACCGAGAGAATCGTCTAAATCCATGGACTGTTGAAAGAATGCTGTTGCCTCAGCCTTGTCCGAGGGATTGTCCAGGGCATCAATCACGTTTCTCGGTGTGATTGGGACCTCAAAAGATTTTTCTAAGGGAAGCTTTTCTCCGTTTTCGTCATACTGGCTAAAGATCTGAGTCGAAAATCCCTGTATCTGAACATTGCGAACACCGGAGGGAAGATTTCCAGCTGTGGGAAAACGAAAGGGTCCAGTGAGATCGCTCGCATTTGCAAAAGATCCAAGTAATGCAAGGTTCAAACTCAATCCTATGAGATGAAAGAAAAGCTTCTTCATAAAACTCCCCAATAAATTATTCAAATAAATGCTCAACTTCTTTTTGAGCGCGCTTGTTTTCTAATTTAAGAGATGAATCTAGCGCAGAAACATCGGCTTGCGTCAGGGCTATCGCGATGTCTTCGGCTTCTGTACTCTTTCCTAGCGCCAAAAGAAGATCTGTTAAATAGAATGTAGTCACCCCGGAAAGCGCTGTTCTCTGCGAAGTCACCATTCCTAAATCATAAGATTTGCGAAGATAGGCCTCGGCCTTTTCCATCGATCCGCCAAAAAGTGCTGGGATTTTATGATAGCCACGTCCCAAAACCCTGTAGGCACCATAGGCTGAGAAGGACTCTTGGCCAAGGGCTAGAATAAGAAACATTTTGCTTTTAAGAGTTTTCCATTTTGGAAGAAATTCCATTTTTCCTGTGGCCAGCGCTTTTCCAGCAAGGTTGATTCCCTCGAAATAGGCGGCCTGCGCGAGGATTCCCTTTTCAAGAGCGGGAAGGCTTTGAAGGTTTCCAGGGATTTCCAGGTCATCCTCCACCATGAGATCTTCGACCCCATAGTGTTTAAGAACGTCACGAGCCACATTCATTCCGTGGTCATGTCCTGCGATCACAGCATCTCGAATGGCCTTGTCTGCGCCTTTGGCTCCGGAGATATCTTCAGCATCTTCACCTTGTGAGCGCCACTTCAATCGAAGGATATAGGATTTCGCATCGTTGATGAAGTAGAGAGCTTCAGATTGCTTCACTAGGAGGCGATGTTTTTCTGTGGTGACAGTGGATGATTGGGCAAGTTCAGCGTAAATCTGAGCGGCGGATTCAGCGTTGCCAATTCCTGCTTCAGAATAGTCTCGAGATTCATATTTTTCTTGCGCAGATTTTTCATCGGCATTGGCCAAAACAGACGCAAAAGCAATGAAGCCACCCATGATCGAATGAAACAGGATACTCTTAAGATTCATACTACCCCCCAAAAATTCTAGTTAAATAGTCTCTGAACACCCATAATGGTTGGAAAACCTAGAACGCGTCTAACAAGGAGTGACATAAAACGTCAACCTCAATCTCCTCAACTATGAAAAATTTTCAAATTCGACAGTATTCCCTTGTGGGGCTCCCAGTAATTCTCCATCTTGCATGACCAATTTGCCACCGACCACAGTGGCTTGAGGCCAACCGTGAACGCGCAGTTGATCAAATGGTGTCCATTTGCACTTACTGCGAATCCATGAGTTTGAGATGGTCATTTCACGTTTGAGATCCACAACGGTAAGATCGGCATCAAATCCCTCGCGAATGTAGCCCTTGTTGTGGATCCCATAAATGTCGCACGGATTTTGACAGATAAGGAGAGTAAGCTCTTCAATGGAAAGGCGTTGCAGGTGAACATGGTTGAGCATGATTGGGAGGAGAGTTTGCACGCCAGGCATGCCCGACGGTGAGTTTGGATAGGGGCGCTGTTTTTCTTCAAGTGTGTGTGGGGCGTGATCAGAGCCAATCACAGAGACGATCTTTCGTTGAACCCCTGACCAAAGTTTTTCAAGATGGGATCGATCGCGAATGGGAGGATTCATTTGCCCTAAAGTCCCAAGTCTTTCATAGATCTCAGGGGAAGTAAGGGTGAGGTGTTGAGGTGTGCATTCCGCAGTGGCCACATCTCGATAGGTGGAGAGCAATTCGATTTCCTCTCCCGTAGAGACGTGCAAGACATGAACATCCTTCTTGAGCTCACGGGCAAATCTGAGGAGCCTTTGAGTTGCCCTTAACGCAACCTCAACGTTTCGCCAATCAGTATGACTTTTGACGTCAGAAGTGCGGAGGGGTTCCCTCTCCAGAAGCAGTGATTGATCTTCACAGTGGACTGCGGTACGACGACTCAACCCATCAAGAGTTCTTCTTAGAGAAGCATCGTCATCAACCAAAAGAGATCCTGTTGAACTCCCCATGAAGATCTTAACCCCGCAGCAACCTGGAAGTCGCTCAAGAGTTGACAGCTGTGTCACATTCTCACGGCAGGCGCCCACAAAAAACGCGTAATTGCACCACATTCTCCCATGCGCTCGCCGAAGTTTGTCGTTAAGATCCGCCTCTGTCGTAGTAGGTGGCTTCGTATTGGGCATTTCAAAGACCGAAGTGATGCCACCTACCACAGCCGCCGCTGAACCTGTCGTCAGATCCTCTTTTGCCTCCAGGCCGGGTTCTCGAAAGTGAACTTGTGTGTCGACAGCTCCAGGAAGTACATGAAGATGTTGACCATCCAAAGTGCACTTGGATTGGGACGAAGGGATGGATCCGATCTTTGCGATTCGCCGTCCCTGAATACCGACGTCGGTTAAGACCTTGGTTGGAGTCTCCCCATCTTTCGAAGAGATGAGGCAATGGGCGCCTTTGATAACTAAATCGTAAGATTCTTTTTTCATAATTTCTGCTTATCAAAAGTCTAGGGGAGTCACCATGAAATTCTTTTGGACAAAGCACCAGACATTTCATCTTTCAAGGTGATCTATTTGACGCCATAGGATGGAGAGGGGAAAATAGGACTATGGACACCGCCCTATCCTTCTGGTTTCAACACCTTCCTGTCATCATCGAAGCCCTCGTTGTTCTTATTTTGATTGGTGTCATTTATGTCAACGTGGTTTTGTTAAAGAATCGAACCCAGGGTGGCGGCAGCGGGGACCTTGACGACATCGAGCGATCCCTAAAGAAAATTCTTGCAGCTACTGAGACCAAGGGGGGATTTAGTTTTGATCAGGGTTCCACCAAGAGAGGAGCCGTCGGCAATGAGGGGACTTTGGGCGCCACTGGCGGTGAAGGTTCTGCAAGCAATGAGGTGGTCCGTCAATTGGAGACTGAGATTTCAAGCAAGGAAAACAAAATTAAGTCTCTAGAGGAGGAGGTTAAAAAATTTCAAGAAGCCTCCCAAAAGAAGGTTGAGGGGCCCTCAAGAGAGGAGCTCGATAAAAAGGTCAAGGATCTTGAGGCCAAGTTGGCAGACTATGAGATCATTGAAGATGATATCGCCGACCTTACCTTGTACAAGGATGAAAACCAGAGACTCAAAGCCGAAATCGAAGCCCTTAAGAAAGCAGGACCCTCTTTGCAGCCCGCATCCACGGCTTCGACCCCACCGCCACCTTCTAAGCCAGATGCTGTAACCACAGGGCCTCAGAATGCCTCTGAAGGAGATGTTGACGATGATCTGATGGCCGAGTTTGCTGCGGCGGTGGCAGATCAGAAAGCAGGCACACTCGATTCCAACAAGAACGTGAAAGTCGCTGATATGAGTGCGGGAGATGTTGACGATGATCTGATGGCCGAGTTTGCTGCAGCGGTGGCAGATCAGAAAGCAGGCACGCTCGATTCAGAAAAGAAAGAGGAAGCAGTTGCATCTGAATCTGGCAGTGATGAGGTGGACGAAGACCTGATGGCTGAGTTTGCTGCGGCGGTCGCAGAGCAAAAGGCCGGGACATTGAAAGATGAGACAGAATCAACACCGATTGAAACAGCGATTGAGGAAGTGGTCGTTCAGGAGGTTGAACCCTCAATTTCATCTGACGCGGTAGAGGAACCAGTTGAAGTGGCTGCGGAAGCCTTGGAAGAGGTGATTGAGGAGGTGGAGGTTCCAAAACCACAGGTCGTACAAACAAAGAGTCCACCACCACCTACCCCGGCGCTACAAGCAGATGCCCGGTCCAAATATCGTAGTGGAGATGACATCTTCGAAGAGTTTCTTGTAGAGGAGACCTCTTTTGATGTTGAATCTGAAATGTTAGAATCCGACTCCATTGTGCCGACAGCAAATCTAGAGACAGACTTTAGCGATGAGAACTCAGAATCTTTGAAAGAAGTATCTGTAGACATGGTCCAATCTCCTGAATCAGGCACACCTGCCCCTGTACAGGAAGCAGAAGCTCAAGATGTCAAAGAGGAAGTTGACAAAGATGGTTCTGTGGTCATTAGCATAGACGGAAGTACGAGCGAAATATCACAAGGACTCTTAGATCAACTCAAGAGCTCTATGTATGAAGATCCTGCAGTTACCGACAATGATTCGATCACCGATGAGCTTATGGAAGAATTTCGATCTATAATCGTTGGGAAAAAACGCAAGAAACTTCCTGAAAGAAAGATAAAGATCAACATTGTAGAAAGCAAACCGGTTGCTAAGGTTTCTGGAGATCCCATGGATTATCAGTTGGACACTGAAAAGATGATCAGTGAGGTTGCCAATCTTGAAGTTATGGATGACAACATAGGGGGGTCGGCATTGAACGAAGAACTTAATACAGATAAGATGCTGAGCGAAGTTGATGCTCTTAATGCTCTTTCGACTGGTGGCACCGATGAATCATAGTGCTTACATCCTCGATCTGTCTCAAAGAATACTGTTCTCTGGCAAAGCACGGTCATGGATCAAATTGTCTATGCTTGTTTTATCCATGCTCATTGTTGCCAAACCCAGCTTTGCCTCGTCTCTCAATGAGATTGCTTTTGAACCCAAAGTTCAACTTACTCTAGATGCGCTCAATCTTCCCTTCCTGAATCGTTTGGAAGTGCTGCGCACTCAAGGAGAAGTTGGGTGGTCAAATTTAAAGGAGATCATCTTCTCATCGCAAGCACCCTACACGGCAAAATGGAATGCGATCACGATCTTGCCCTATCTGCGCAAAGACGAAAGTAGAGAGATCTTATTAATTTGCTTGAAGCGAAAAGAATGGTACTACCGTAGTTCTGCGCTATTGGCTTTAAGTCGTACCAGTAGAACGGACGCTCTTCAATGGGCCGAACAGCTTCTTCGTGATTCGGCTCTTGTGGTACGATCACAGGCAGTGTCGGTCATCGGTGAAATTGGAGATCATTCCAACCTTCCACTTCTTCGCAAGGAGTTGAGCCATCCAAGAAATTTTCGTAAAGGACAGAGCCTCTGGATTCGACATCAGATTGAAGAGGTCATCGCCTCTTTAGAACAGCAATAACCTCGCTGTAAAAAAACTAAGAAACTTCAAGAAATTTCATTTTTGGCCCAAATTTGGGTCGCTACAAGGTAAATCTTTCATCATGAGGGAGTGAAATGGAGCACCTACGTAAAGTGGGTGATCGTCTCAGTTGGCACGAATTCTGAAAGGCATCTGTTTCGTAGAGCAACCGTACCAGAGGCGGTAGGTTGGTTGCCCGGGGGAATCAACATTCACTTTGACGGGGGGGTATCATGAAACCAAATCAAAAACAGACACGATCTTTAATTGCAATGCTCACATTGATCTCATTTGTCGTTAGCTGCCAAAAAGGCAAACCACTTCAAATCGTAAGCAGTAACGACTCGACTCAGAAGATTGAGGACAAACCAAAGGTACCAGAAGAAGGGGGAGATTCTAAGTCAGGTGGTCAGACCGACACCGGTGGAACTGAAGATGCCCAGACCCAAGAGGTCACCCGAACAGTTGAAGGTGAAAAGGTACGCTATGCCTTTTCGACACCGATTTCTCAAGGAGAGATCTCAAAGGAGCCACCCAATGACGAGAAAATCAATGGGATGGTTGAAAAGGTTCACGGCATGGTCTCTGAAAGACTCAAATTGATGGTGCAGATGGAAGCTGGTGCAACCTATAAGAACGGCTCGGAATTTCTATGTCTCTTTGGAAGTTCTACAGAAATTGAGATGAACGAAGCATTAGATGTTGTTCGAGGGGACAATTCTGCTGAGCTTCAAATTAAAACACTTGAAGAGAGCTTAAATCAAAATCTTGAATCGATTAAAAAGCAAAGCGAGGAGCTTAAGGATGCTACATCCCTGACGGTTCGATCAGAAACTCTTTTTATGAAAAAAACAACTCTCAAAGGTGTTTGCAACAGAAAGGGAGAAATTCTGCAGGCCGCCTTTGACATTCAAGCTGAAATCAACAGTCATGTTTTTGCGGTAGAGGCTCACAACAAGGACGATCTTAATTTTCATAAGGATGCCATGATGCTTATGGGAGGACTTGCCAAAGAGGTGGTAATAACGCTTCGCTCAGACATCTCCTTGCCAGAAGGAATCTCGTCTGCAGAAGATGTTGAAGAGATGATCTTTCAAACCATCCAGAGCAATACGGATCTACTTAATTATGATCCGCTCGTATTGTAGTTGACAGGTGCCAGGCGTATTTTTCGGATGCGCAGCATCCGAAAAATACGCCTGGCACCTAAAAGGCAAGCAGGAGGAAGGCGGCAAGGCTCCCAAGAAACGCGCCAGATGTGATGAGGGCTCGCTTTTCATCGGGGGCTTTCTGGTTAGGATCCAAATTCATCGAAACCCAATGGCTATGAGCTCTTTTTGCCAGGTCATCCTTTATGGCGAGTTCATCCTGAACGCGTCGAAATTCATTAGGAAATCGTACTAAATCCAACTCTTGAATCTGATGTTCTGGTTGAATCTTGTCGAGTCGCACAACCACGGACTCTTCAAAGACTTCGGTCACAATGCCTTCAGCTGCGACTCGAACCTCACTTCCACCTTGAAATAGGGGATCAAAATTGGACCTCTTAAGCTCAATCCACTCACATTTGTCATTCACCTGAATCTTAGAGTTGACCCCCACATAGATGTGACCATAATCATTGTCTTTGTCTCGATAAAGTGGTGTCGTCTTAAGTGGTGCGAGAATGTGAAAACCTTGGTAAGGGAAGGAGGCAATGAAATCACGAATCAGATTCATTGAGGAGGCCACAATTTGAGGACCAATGGGCAGGCCTTGGTGCAAATCGACTGACTGGGTCCACAGCGTGAGCCCCTCAGTTCCCTCATAGACGGTCATGGTCAAAGTTCGTTTGTCAAGATAGGTGACGATGAGTGCCTGCGCATCCAATAGACGACCGAGAATGATGCAATCTGCGGGGACAAGTGCTCCACGTGGTTGAAAAACATCCTTTTTGATCATGAAGTTTCGACTTGCAATGAAGAAACGGCGACTTTTGGTTAACTCTTCGCGGATCTTCCACCAAGCATCTTCGCTCTCCTTCTCCGGACTGTCCGGAACAAGTAGAGGGAAAACAACCAGACGTCGAATGAAACTGTGTTTTGCTTGTTCCGTGTTGGCCCTAGTCAGACCATGGGGTAAAAGAAGGAGCAACAGCATCGTGACGAAAGATTTCATCTCGACAGAATATCGCAGTTCAAATGATTTCTGCAATCAAAAACAGGAGTGTTTGGGGAACGTGATCCAGGCGGCTCCACGTGGGAAGTGCTTTGGTTTAGGTTCAGACAGGCCCTTCCAATGAAGGAGGGCCGTAAGGGCCAACATGAAGGCCTCAAAAAGCTTTATATCGTAGACAACTTGGGCCTGATCTTGGTCGTAGATAAAGATAAGGTTCTCATACATAAGGTGTTTAAGAATATGGGAACGTGCTTCCTGCCCAAGAACGGAGTGACGATAGTCCTTCAGGAACTTTCGAGGAACTTTCAAGGCCTTCCCGATCCGATGGACCGAAAGTGGTGGGAAGGCTTCAACCCATTTGGTTTTGGGAAGGCGTCGTTTTAAAAAGAAGATTCTAGCCAAAAGTGGAGCTGCGTTGGCACCCATGGCGTGAGAGATCTGATGGGCCTCCTCAAGTTGATCCGTGAGATAGATTTCAATGCATCGTTCAGTGTAGGGGGTAAAGAGCCGATTTGGCTTTTTCCTTCTCGCACGCTCTTGAAATATCTTTCGCATCCATTTGATTTCACTTTCCTGGCAACGTTCGTACCCCGGGCATTTCAGTTTACACCTCAAACACTTTGGAAGCGACAGTGGTGCATTCACTGCAATGAGAGTGCTTTTTTTCTCCTCTTTCGTAAGAATTGAAACGAGCTGTTGGTCCGCCGATAGGGAATCCCTTGTCTTTAGTCGAGTGTAGAGTCGTGAAAAGAAGATCTTATTTTGCGATGGAAAGTATTCTAAAACAGCCAGGGCCGTACGATCGGATTTGCCCCCACCTAGTGCGAGCCCGACAAAACGAAGAGAATCTAGTTTCTTGCGAGCGGCTTTACGGGTTTGGCTTTTAGAACTAGGAACCCCGCCTTTTCGCATTGGATCTTCACCTCTTCTTTCCTGTCAGGGGGGGACCAAACAAGAATGCATCCTCCACCGCCTGCTCCACAAATCTTAACCGACTGAGCACCCGCGTTCAAAGCGATTTCAGACAGTTTTTCAATTTCGGGACTTAGAATGGCTTTGGAGAGTTGAATGCGTGCGTCGTATTCTCGCGAAAAGAGATCACCAAGTTGGCTCCATTCATTGTGTTGAATGGAGTGGGCCAATTCGAAGGAGATCGTGCGTATTTCTTCTAATGCGCCTTGGACCTTGAGATCGCCTTGAACCATGCTCTGAAGAACCTGCCAGTTGTTCAAACCAGAGTGGTGGGAGTGTCCGCTATAGACGAGCAGGGCACATTTTTCAAAAAGAGTCGTTGGGAACTCCAAGGTTTCACAATAAACTTGAGACATCTCATAGGTGATCATGTTGAGACCACCTAAAAGGGCAGGGTAGTAGTCCTGTGTGCCTGTGGGGGTATTTAATGCCTGGGCCTCAAGATTTGAAGCTAGAGTTATAATTTCAGATTCTGATTTTCTGAGGTTTTCGAATTTTAGAAAAGCTTGTATTAAACCAACTGTGAGGCTTGAGCTCCCACCAATACCTCCACCAATCGGACTCTCTGAGGAGGTGGTTAAAGTCAGGCCCGATTTTGGTCTCCAGTAGTTGAGATGCACTCTCAGCCATTTGAGTCCAGGATCAGCGTCGTGCAAAACCTCTTCAAGTGAGTCATAACTTTTGTGCAGCTTCAAGTCGCTGCTGACATATTCAATCTTTGAATCAAGCCTTCTCTGCAACTTGACGGTGGTGTAGATGTTGATGGCGATGTTGACGGTGACCGACTTTCCTAAAAAAGCATAGAGGGGCCAAAGATCAAGCGTGCCCCCAGCAAGATCAATTCGCGTTGGTGAGCGAACTTCAACTTCATCCATGAGAGGTCAATGTCCGTGGTCGTCGTCGTGATGGTCATCGCCTTCGTGAGAAGAGTCATCATCAACTTCAACACCACCATCTTCGGTAACGTCATCGGGTTGTTTTTTTGATCCCTTTTGCTTCACAAGCTCCAACCTGGAAAGAGAATCAAGAGAGGAGAGAGTAACTCCAATTTTATCTTTGAACAGATTGGACTCAACTTCATAGAGCTCTTTGTTGGATTTAGAGTCTTTAAACGAATTTCCCCAGTGGATATCAAGAAGTGGAGTTTCTCCTCCGTCACCACCTCGAAATACGAGGCGATACTCTTTTGAAGAATCGCTCTTTCGTGGCGCCTTAGGTTTTACGGGAAGGTCAAACTTAGAAACCTCCAGGTTCTTTACTTTATTGAAGAGATCATTGACTGCGTTCACATTGACCTCTTTGTCATCGACCCCAACGCTCCAAAGATCTTTATCCTTCTTAAGGGTGATCGTGCCTGCAGATCCCTTAAGTTCAATCGTTTCAACGATTTTCTGGTCATAGTCGGAGTGAAAGCGAAAAGGTTCCTTCTTATCTCTAAAGTCATCAGCAGAAACCGCAAAACCTTGAGCCGTAGCCTCTGCCAACTGCATAATGGGTTTTCGATTGGAGACGAAAAAATAGACCTTTGAATCTGTTGTTGGACCAAAAAGGAGTGTCCATTCAGAAGATGCCGCATTCCCCTCCTTGGGTGAGGAAATGATCTTAATGGTGGAGACCTTCTTAGGATCATGAAGAAGAAATTTCTTAAGATCCGAGAGGTTTTCTTTGTCTTCTGAGACAAACTCAGAGGCGTGAAGAGTTTCAATTTTATCTAAAAATCGGGTGATAGAATTTGAGTCAAGCTTGAAATCAGATCCTTTCATCTTCCATAGATCGTTCTCTTTAAAGAGAGTAAGTTGACCCTTCGGGCTCACAATTTCTACTTTTTCCACAGAGGATTTGGAGCCCTCAAAAACTCTTTTTTCGCGAAAATCCTTTGCGCTCTTTTCAAGCTGTGAAGACCATATTGATGAGGCCGAATAGATCTTAGATTCAGTGGACCTTTTTACATAGTGCTTTCCATCAAAGGCCTTAACTGAGCCAATGGCCAAGGACTGGGTTTGTCCGTCCTCCTGCTTGAGGTCAATGGTACCAAGTGGGGTATGAAGCCCGTAGATCTTCTCGTCAATTCCACCCTCCTCTTCAATGGACTCTTCACTTGTCTGATCAAAGAGAGTGTTGAGATATTGATCTACGCTGCTCTTGTCAGCCAGATCATCCACAGGCGCACTGAGTCTCCAGAGGTCCTTCGCCTTCTTTATGACGACTCGTTGATCCCCTGTATTGATTGAGAACTCCACCACCTTTGATTTATCAAGGGAGAAGAGTTTGGACTGCTCCTTCTTGAGCTCCTTTTCTGACTCGGTTGCATCATAATCCCAAAAGGCCCAAAAGAGTGCTCCGAAAACAAGGGCTGTAAAGACAAGGGTTGAACGAAAACGCTTCACGCCGCTCTCCTTCTCCACCATATCCATCCACCCAGGGAAAACATAACAATGGGCAAAGGAATGATAAACGAGAACAAGAGAATCATAAACTGAGTTTGAGTCATATTAACGATCGATCCCGTGGGCTCTTTGGGACGAATGGTAACAAGTTCACTCTCCTTCAAAAGAGAGGCAACAACATTGAGTGCGAGGTCGCGATTCATCCCATATCTCATCCCCACATTGGTCATGAAGTCACTGTCGCCCACAAAAACAGCTGAGAAGTTCTTTGGTTCAGTGGGGGGCGCATCGCCAGAACCCGAGCTCTTTGCCTTACCCGTTGAGATCATCATGATGGTGTGAGGGCCAGGGTCTCCGCCCTGTTGGTCGGGAGTGAGATCTTTTGCTGCATAGGTCTTTTCGTGAGTCCATGCCAGTTTTTCAACCTTAAAAGGAGTGCCTTCAAGTTTTTTCAGTGAGGAGGCTCGATCAAAGATGGTCAGTCCATTAGGTCCCCTTGGAATCTTTTTCGTAATCTCCTCAGTGGCGGAGTAGTTAAAGACGGGAACCATGCCGATGCTTTGTCCAAGGAGGATTCCGCTGTCGTCATAGATGAAGTTGTGAGCCATTTCGATACCGAAAAGTTTCGAGAGCTCACCCATGTTGTGATTCATCTCTGGGTCTGCGGCCACAAAAAGATGGCCACCCTTTTCCACATAACCTTGAAGGGCTTTGATCTCAGGATCAGCCAAATAGCTCTGCGGACCTATGATTGTCACTAAATCTGCATTTTCTGGGATCGGTCCGTCTTGAAGAAGGTTCCATGTCTTTACTTCGTAACTGGCATCACCAAGAGCCTTTCTGAAGAAGCCTAACTGCTCAGCCTTTTCAGAGCCATCATCTCGCTCTCCATGTCCCGCAATGAAGAAGATGCTCTTTTGTCCAGAACGAGTGGCTTTGACCATTGCATTGGTAATGCCCTCCTCGTCGATTTTATCGAGATCAACACGAATCTTCTTCTCTTTATATTCAATAAAAGGAGCAAGACCCTCTTTTTCAACCTTGTACTCATTGGCAAGATCGGGTCGTTTTCGCGCGTCGATGTATCTGACTTTCACAAAGGAGCTTTCGTCTTGATATCGGCGCACAAAGTCACCTATCAGGCCCTTCTGATCCTTTCCCTCTTTACCGCTGTAAAAGATGGTGACCATCATCTCAGAATCAAGCTTCTTAAGGATATCTCTGGATTGCTCTGAGAGCGAATTCAACTGATTCTCGGTCAAATCAAAACTTTTGTCCTTACGAATGGCGGCATAATTGAATACCCCAAGAAGAACAATGGTGAGTAGAATCAAAACTCCCATGTTCATCCCATGTTTGGTGGTTCGCATGGTCAACAGATCTTTAAAATAAGCGAAGTCCTTGACGATGGCGCCCACAAAGAAGGCAAGAAAGAGACCGAGTGGGATCAATAAAAAATCTTGCCAATCTCCAAAAATGGCACGTAAAGCGCCACCGATGAAGAGGGAAAGACCCGACAAAAAGAGTAAAATGCTACCTGGTCGACTCATTGAGGTTACCTCCAGCGTGAAGACTCAATTACACGTTGAGTTAAGAATCCATAGAGAGCTACGAGACTCACAAAAAAGACAATCGATGAAACCCGAACAGTCCCCTTCACAAAACCCACAAGGTGGGTTCCAATCGAAAGGTGTTCAAAGAGCGCTGTAGAGAAGGTGCCCTCGACAATGTCGGTTCCGGTTCCTAAAAACCAGAGGCCAACATTTAAAATGAGAGCAGCAACGACGGCCAGGACCACCGATTCCGTGAGAGAGGAGCAAAAGATCCCGATGGCCACGTATCCGGCTGCCAAGAAGAGTAGGCCCAGGTAGGAGGAGATCAACGGTCCCCAGTCAAAATCGGTGAAGAAGGCCATTGAGACCGGATAGAGAAATGAAAGGGCCACCAATGCAAAGGCGGCACCAATTCCCGCAAAGAGTTTTCCAGCCACAATCTGTGTTGCGGTTACGGGACTTGTCAAAAGAAGATCGTAGGTGCGAAGTTTCTTTTCTTCAGCAATCAGACGCATGGTCAATGCGGGCACTGCAAGCAGAAGAATCAGATTCACTAGAGATATGTGCTGGACAAAGAAGCCACCATGGATGTCCATACCGCCCCGACCCTGCCCCATCATTGCCGCCATCTGCATGCTACCAATGAACCGTCTCAAGCCAGTCCAAAACGAAAATCCCCATACAGTTGTGCAGCATCCGCCCACCACAAAGAAAATGGGATTAAATAAGATTCCCTTGAGATCCTTCCACCCTATTGTCAAAAAACCTCTCATGGAGCTACCTCCTCAATGTTTTGCAATGTGTGACTCTGAACCAGTCAGTTTTAAGAATATATCTTCAAGATTGAAGGTTGATGAACGCATCTCCAACAGTCCAACCCCCTTTTTGACCACATGGTCTGAAAGTCGTTCCAAGAGATCCTCTGTTTCGTCGGTGTCCACATGAAGGACGCCATTGCCATCCACAGACTCGACCTTTCGAACACCATCGAGGGAAGCGATGGAGTCCACAAGCTCCTTGGAGTTTCTGCGAATCTTCAGGAAAATTCTTTGGCCTCGCGACATCTTTCGACTGAGTCCCTCAAGGGAGTCTTCAGCCACAATTCTTCCTCGGTTGATGATAATGATGCGTTCACAACTGGCTTGAACTTCGGGGAGAATATGAGTGGACAATATGATCGTATGGCTCTTTCTCAGCTCTTGAATCAAGTGTCGGATTTCAGCCACCTGTTTGGGATCAAGACCCACGGTCGGTTCATCAAGAATCAAGATTTCTGGGTCGGAGACGAGGGCCTGGGCTATTCCAACGCGTTGTCGAAATCCTTTCGAGAGATTCTTAATAAGGCGTTTGTGAACCTCTTGAAGATTTGTCTTTTGTAGTGAGGAATCCACCATGGAGGCGATCTTCTCTGAAGGGACCCCTTTGAGTTTTGCAACAAAGGTTAGATATTCATTGACGTACATGTCGGTGTAGACGGGCGGAACTTCAGGGAGATAGCCAATGCGCTGCTTGACCTCAACAGGATTCTCAAAAACATCAAACCCTGCAACCTTAACAGATCCATCGGACGGAGCCATGTAGCCTGTGATGATCTTCATTGTGGTGGTCTTGCCGGCGCCATTAGGGCCTAAAAAACCCACAACCTCTCCCTTTGCCACAGTGAAATTAAGTCCATCAATTGCCAGGTGAGGGCCATATCTCTTTGTTAAATTCGTGACTTCAATCATTGGGCACTCCCATCGTCTGTGATCTGAAACAATTAAAACAATTAAGTGGCTGACCACTTTGCAACAGCCACCATATAATTTCTATACCTTTGAGCAGGACTGTCAATAGACTATAACCATAGACTTAACGCATCTTGATGTGTGAATTGAGCTGGTCCGGAAGGCAGTTACCGCTAAAGTGATCTATATACCTTCGTTGAGCCTCCTCGAGTTAGCGCCTCTGGCTAGCCCTTCGTCGGCCCGCCTCGGTATAAGAAAAACTTATGGAAATTCACTCGAAAGCAGGTTTCGCGCCAAGCACCATGTAATTTTAACAAACAGGAATCTGTAGGTACCCCTCAAAAGTGCAGTCAATCGCCTAAAAGTATTGGGGTTATAACGTTTGTAGGAGAAACAGCCAGTTGACCACACCTCAAACACTGGTGTGTATCGAAATAAGACTATGGTGGTGGGAAACACTAATGGAGATAAAGGTTCTATGACCCAACTTTGAAAGTGGATTCGTTTCGAAATGTCACACGCCCCAATCGATCTCCCTTAATGGGAGTGACGAAACGGCATTCGGTGGCAATGACTTCAAATTGTCCCATCGATCTCAGAGTCTCTCGATTATGAAAGGACTCCTTGATGATCCATTGAGCAACTTTCTTTAGATCTTCTGGACCTGGGGTATCACCTCTCTTTTTGTGAAGAATGGCGTGAGCCGAAGGATAGTCTTTCAGGTGAATCCACAGATCCCACGGTTGAGATTTTCGAAGGAGTTGAAGGTTGTCTTTTGCGTTCTTTCCCATAAAAACAACATATGATCCAACCATAAGCTTACGGGTCTTAATTCCCAGTTTTTCATACCAACTTTTGGATCTTCCAGCAATGTTCCCAACGGTCTCATCATCCTTGGAAGGCACCTCTTCTTGTGATTGTAAATCTGCCAATTCGCTTTCAAGTTGACGGATGCGTTCAATTGTTCGAAGTCGCTTCTGTTCAATCTCCTTTGCCTTTTTGAAGACGAACTCAATATTCCAAGCTAGAGTTTGAGAAGAGTCCACAAAATCGGACAATTCATGAGGAATGCTCTTAAGGCCGTGACACTTGAGCCATTCTCCAGCTTCACGCCACTTGGAACTGTCCTTAAGTGAGAGCTCCTCTTTCACCCGTTGGAGAACTTTACATTTCTTTTCAATGGTCATCTGTCGATGAGATATTCCAGACACGACTCCTTTTGTTCGCGCCTTTAGAGAGGTCCATTCGGATCGAATCTCTTCGATCGATCGTTCCGTCGAAGGTCGATTCTTAGGTTGAAAGTAGTCATCTCGCAGATCTCCGAGATCCTTAACCTTGAACCAACTGATCTGTTTTCCAGAACTTTTGGCGATAAGATTTTGACCGCCTGGGAGCAGTCGGATCTCAATTTTGCATTCATCGCCGTTGTTTTGAAGTAAGTCTATTTCTACCACTCTGCCTAAATTTTCGAGCCGTTGAATTGAGTTCACGATCTTCCCCACAGCATGGCTTCTTAAAAAAAGTCCCGTAGGCTTCACAATGGACTTCTTCGTGGGAGCCTCAGGTAAAGGGAAAAGGAGGGGAAGCTTTGGGTTCATCTCTACCCAGATCCAGAAAGCCCCCCTCTTCCAGATCTTAAGACCTACTCCGCCTCCTGAGGTTCTAACCTCCTGAACCGTACCGCCCAATAGTCCTTGGAGGTGGTTCACAATTTTGTCTAATTCTGATATGGTCAAGGGCTTCATAAGGTCCAATTTTATCCTGACTTCTAAATTCTTACAATAACCCCCCGATAGGATAGAGTCAGCTTTGTTATGTAATCTGCGATTTTCGTGATTGGCCTACAGAGGAACTCAAAGGATGGGAAGTTCCGGCCAAAGGTGAGAGACCCAAGTTCGATTGGTATTTCCCGGTGATGTCTTTGAAAATGACGGGCCGGCTGAAACGAGGAATCTAAATGGACAAAATACGTGAAGCCATTGATGATGATTCAGAGAAAGATCGGCTTTTTGCTATCTTTGAACACCATTTTCTTAACTGCACGGTCGCAGAGGAGTCACCCGATTCGTTCATCGATAGGGTTGTCAGAGATTTTATCGTGCATCTCTCCTCTTTTGGGCACATTCCTGAGAGGGTTTTAAACCATCTCAAAGAGGATCTCCGAGAGGAGGTCGGGCAGATGTATCGAAAGAAAACCTATGGTCAGATCAATCTTACGGATCTCAAGCACTGTGCTCAACGACGGCTGCAGAGACCTCGGAGATATTCATAAATCTCTTTGGTAGATCGCCATCAACTGCCGTTTGAGCTTACTGATCAAAAGCGCACACTCTTCTAAAGATTGGTCCAGGTGAGTAACTTCAGAGAGTTCCTTCGTAGTGTCATTCTTCTTAAGCTTTTGCACCTGCCTTTGTGCTTTGACAAAGGCGTTGGAGAGATCGTGAACACTGACGAAGAGATCCTTTTCACCTATCATATCTGAGTCCATAGATATCCTTAAGAATTCATTGGTATGAATCACACATTCTCACCAGCCGCCAATAATGTCTTCATCATCCCAGTGGTTCAACCACTAGCAGATCATCTAAAAGGGCGGTAAGCAATATATTATCAAATAAGACCTTGGATGGGGTGTTACGGTGTGCCCGGCGGGGAACCTGTTTTCGAGTGAATTTCCATAAGTTTTTCTTATATCGAGGCGAACGGACGAAAGGCTAGCCAGAGGCGCTAACTCGAGGAGGTTCAACAAAGGTATAAGGAATACTTATGACAAATTCACCGAAATGAGGTTTCGTGCCAGGCACTACGGTACGGCTCTTGCTTTTAGTCCAGTTGTGCTCCAAGAGGGGGCGCGAAAGGGGGCCGGATGAGAGACTCGATTCTAAAATGTATCACAACTATTACGATGATCTTCTTGGTTCAAGGGGTTTGGGGACAAAACAGCTCCGAAAAGGAGCCTGTTGAAGGTGAACCAGGTCAGCTGGAAATGCCAATCGATGAGGCGATTGAAACTAAGGCAATGGATCCAATCAAAGAGGTGGATTCTGGAAAGGATGTGGAAAAACTTGAGGTGATAGGATCTCATATCAAGCGAATCAACATTGAGGGTCCATCTCCAGTTATGATCTTAGATCGGGAGGATCTCAATCGAAGTGGTTACAACTCGGTCTCGGATGTCTTGCGGGACACCACCGTGAACTCATTTGGTTCGACCAAAGAGGCGTCGGGAAGCAATGCCGCAGGTGTTGCCCATGTCAATCTTCGAGGGCTTGGCTCCGGTCGAACATTGGTTCTTCTCAATGGGAAGAGGCTTTCCTCAGATGCGGTTACGGGGGCTGTGGATTTGAATCTTATTCCCATGGCAGCGGTTCAACGAATCGAGATTCTTAAGGACGGAGCCTCAGCACTTTACGGTTCTGATGCGCTTGGTGGAGTGGTCAACATTGTAACTTATAAGGATTTCTCAGGAACAGAGATGAGTGTACAGCAGTCGCTCACAGAGATGCCTGGGGGTAAAAAACTCGAGGTCAGTGCGGTCAACGGCATTTCCAGCTCTCGTTTCAACATTGTCAACGTAGTTCACTATCGAAAAAACGACACCATTTTTTCTCGAGATCGAGAGTGGTCAAGAGAGGGTTACAGTTTAACTGGAAGCCCAGGGAGCTATCGGATCGTAAATCCCGACGGATCCAAAAGTGCGTGGATGGCGGACCCTCAATGCCCTGCCAGCGACATCATCGTCAGTGATGGAAACTCATTTTGCAAATTCAACTATCCACAATATTCAACGGACCTACCAGGACTGGAGCAGATCAGCCTCATGACAGAGGGGAACGTCGAAGTGGGCCCTGACTGGACGCTCAATGGGAGGTTGAGTCTCGTAGAAAAGAACAATCAGTGGCAATACGCTCCTTCGCCAGCGCCACCGCTTCGTGTTCCAAGCGATGTTGCAAGCAACATCGCAGGTGTGCCCTCAGGAAGTGCGGCCGACATTCGATACCGAACGGTGGAGCTCGGCAATCGCGTGAGTGAGATCAAAACCCACGCGGCAAGTGTCGGAGTTGGGGCCAAAAGCGGATTTGGGCTTTGGGAGGTTGAATTTGGAACCAACTACAATGTTGTGAAGAGAGATGACATGGGTGTCAGTGGGTACGCTCTAGAAGACAAACTGAAGGACGCAATCATTTCTGGGAGCGTCAATCTTTTAGCCCCCGAAGGGCAGAGAGGAGATCTTTCTGGAGTTTCTTATGAGCCGTGGCAGAAATCGACATCGGATGTCTTCAGCATGGATGCCAAAATCAGTGGTGAAATAGGGATGGCTGGTGTGGCTCTTGGGGTAGGTGCAACCTCAGAAAACTACAAAGATGAATTTGATGAGGAGACCGAAAAACAGAATGTTCTTGGAAGCGCAGGAAGCAGCGGTGGAGGTGGGCGCAAAACTCAATCTCTATTTGGAGAGGTTTCAATTCCGGCATCTTCGATCGTGGAGGTTCAAATAGCGGGGAGACATGACCAATTTAGTGATTTTGGATCAACAACAAATCCTAAGCTTGCAGTTCGCATACAACCTCATCCCACAACTTTAATTCGAACTTCAGTAGGTACCGGCTTCAAAGCCCCACTGCTTGTGGACATGTACGCAGCCGACAGCTTTGGATACCCCACCTTCACCGATGCGGTCATGTGTGAAAAGGTCAAGTCGACCAATCCTGACTCGCTCTACTGCTTACCCCAACAGTATCTTGTTCAGTCTGGGGGTAATCCCAATCTCAAAGAGGAAAAATCGGTGTCAGCAAACATCGGTGTCATGTTTGAACCTTCAGGAAAGACTCCAGTTGGATCGCTCAACATGGGTTTTGACTTTTGGGGCACGAAGCTTACCAACGTGGTCGATATAGACTACAATGACATCATGCAGGCCGAGTTGGCGGGGCATAATCTTGCCGCCACCGGAGTCATTATTGACCGAGACCAAGATGGAAGCATCAACTAAATCACGGCTCCACTTCAAAATCTATCGGCTCGAGAAATTCTTGGAATCGATCTTCATTTTGAAGATAAGATTGCGCTTCCAAAGGGAAATCTTAAGTTTCAGACGGAACACTCACATCTCTTCTACTTCAAGGAGGAGGGGTTCCCTGGGTTAGGTCTTGAGAATGTCCTAGGAGAGAATGGACGTCCAAATTGGAGAAACACCACGAGCCTCCTCTATGAGCCCTTTGAGAGTTTAGAGGCAGGCCTCATTGCCAGAACGATCTCCAATCACAAGAAATCGGTTGAAGCCAATGGATTCATAAAACAATACACAGAGTACGATCTTCAAACGAGTTATCATACTCAAAAGAGTGGAACTGTGACCGTTGGGATCAAAAATCTTTTGGCATCAACGCCACCGCTGGATGACAGCAACATTAACGGTCAACTGGACACGACTCTCTATGATGAAATTGGTCGGCAGGTGTACATTAACTACAAACATAGGTTTTAATTATGAAAAAGCGTGACAAGATCCTCTTTCCAAACAAAGCACGGGGTCTCTTTCTCTTTCTCTTTCTCTTTCTGGTATGTGAAGGCCATGCTGAAAATGAGAGTAAGTCGATAGAGAAGCTGGACCAAATCACTCAAGAGCAAACCCAAACCAATGAACAGGGAAGAGCGTCTCAAAAGAAGATCGAAAAGATCGCGGAAGAGACTCGTGATCTCATCCATGAGTATCGTACGACCCTCAAGAAAGTAGAGACAACACAGATCTACAACAAGCAACTCAAGGAGATCATTGAGTCCCAATCAAAGGAGATGACCAAGATCACAGAGGATATTGAAAATCTTAAAGAAACAAACAAGAACATCCTACCACTTGTCACGCGCATGGTGGAAACGTTGGAAAAATTCGTAGAACTTGATGTCCCCTTTCTTGGAGAAGAACGAAAAAGCAGAGTTTCTCAGATCAAGGAGTTGTTGAAGCGAGCCGATGTGACAACCTCTGAGAAATTCCGTAGAGTTCTTGAAGCCTTTCAAATTGAAAATCAATACGGCAAGAGCATTGAGACGTATCAAGGGATTCAGGAGGCCAATGGTCAAGCGTTGACCGTGGACTTTCTTCGTATTGGACGATTGATCTTGATTTACCAAACTTTGGATGGAAGCCAAATGGGGCTTTGGTCTCAAAAGGATCGTACTTGGAGTGATCTTGACTCCTCCTTTCGAAACGAAGTTCGAAAGGGGATTCAAATGGCAAAAAAACAGAAGGCACCGGATCTGATCCAACTTCCGATTGCGCAAATTGAGGTGAGGAAATGAAACATCGATTTGGAATTCTTATTTTATTTGGGATGGCGGTCATGAGTTTCGTGGTTGGGGCAAATTACGCCAACGCCATTGGGAGTCTTGATGAGTTGCTTCAAAGAGTCAAGGGCGATCAAGAGATATTGAATCAAGAAAATGCAAAACGTGAACAGACCTTTCGCGAAAAACGGGATGATCAAAAAAAGTTGCTGAGCGATGCTCAGAGAGAACTTCGACAAGAGGAAGAGGTGACCCACAAGTTGACTCAGGAATTTGAGAAGCAAGAGAAGGAGTTGCAGCAACACCAGGAGAAGCTTGATCTTGCAATAGGAACTTTAGGGGAGATGTTCGGTGTTGTCCGCCAAGTTGCAGGGGATTTTCAAAGTGAAATCACGAACTCGGTCATTTCTGCAGAGATCAAGGATCGATCTGAGTTTCTTCAGAAGCTTGCAGATGCAAAGGCTCTGCCAAACTCTAAGGACCTGGAGCATCTTTGGTTTCTTCTTCAGGAAGAGATGACCGAGTCGGGAAAGACGGTTCAGTTCACCTCTAAAGTCATTAAGATGAGCGGAGAGCAAAAGGAGCAAAAGATCATTCGAGTTGGAGCGTTCAATTTGATCTCTGAAGGACTCTATTTGAGTTATCACGGCGATACGGGGCAGACCGTGGAGCTAGCTCGACAGCCCGAAGGGCAATTTTTGAATTTGGCTGAAGAACTTGCTGAACAGGTAGAGACCGATCATTTGAAATCGTTTGGCGTTGATCCCTCACGAGGATCCATTCTTGCTCTCTTGGTTGAGACCCCGACCCTTTGGGAAAAAATAGAGCAAGGAGGATTGATTGGCTACGTCATCATGGTGCTCTTAGCTTTAGGACTTGCCCTTGTTGCAGAAAGATACATTGTCCTTAAAAGAGAGTCAGATCAGATTCTTCGACAGTTAACTTCGGAGACCATTTCTGAGACCAATCCATTAGGAGAGTTGATCTCGGTATTTCGAAAATCTCAAGATGATGATTTAGAGTCTCTCGAGTTAAAGCTCGATGAGGTGATCTTGAAGAAAGTTCCAGAATTGAATCGAGGGATCAGTACAATCAAACTCCTCTCAGGAGTGGCTCCTCTTTTGGGTCTTTTGGGAACAGTGACCGGTATGATCGTGACTTTTCAGTCCATCACACTTTTTGGGACAGGTGATCCTAAAATCATGGCAGGAGGTATCTCACAGGCATTGGTGACGACCGTTCTTGGCCTCGTATGCGCAATACCTTTACTTTTGTTGCACAACTTCATTCAGGGTAAGAGCAAACGAATCATTCAGATCCTCGAGGAGCAGAGTGCGGGATTGATTGCCGAGAGAGTCTGTACAGGGAGTGGTCAATGATTCTCGGATTTGAGGAACTCATACGAAACTTCATTCAGGCAGGTGGATGGGTTTTGGTTGTGATCTTGATGACAACCCTTGTTCTATGGACTCTCATTGTGGAAAGGCTTCTCTTTTTTCGTAAGCCTGTTCGGAGAATTATAGGGGAAGCGGTCGATCTGTGGAACCAGCAGAAGAGCCACAGTTCTTGGAGAGCACATAAGATTCGAGAGGCTAAGATTTCTCAGGCCAAAGAGATCTTTTTCCATTCTATATCGACCATCAAGACGCTGGTTCTCTTGTGTCCGTTGCTAGGATTGTTGGGAACAGTGACAGGCATGATCGCGGTGTTTGATTCTCTAGCAATTGTGGGAACAGGGAATGCGCGAATGATGGCTTCAGGGATCTCGATGGCGACCATTCCCACGATGGCGGGGATGGTGGCCTCAATTTCGGGTCTCTATTTTGGCTCACGCCTGGAAGAGCGAGCCCAACAGGAAGTCGACAGACTTTCCGATGAGATGAAGTTTTAGGAGAGAAGAGATGAAGAGAAGAAGTCGATCCATTCAAGATGAAGAGGCGAGCATAGATCTTACACCCATGTTGGATGTTGTTTTCATTATGTTGATCTTTTTTATTGTGAGCACCTCTTTTCTGAAGGAGTCAGGATTGACGGTCCAAAGACCTTCAGCCAAGAGTGCGCAAAAGAAAGAGAGCGGCCATATCATGATCGGGATCTCAGAGAATGGGGAGATCTGGATTGACAAAAGGCAGGTGGATATTCGCTCTGTAAGAGCCAACGTGGAGCGACTTCATGCCGAAAGCCCCGAAGGTTCTGTGGTGATTCAGGCGGATAGATCATCAAAAAATGGTCTTCTTGTTCAAGTGATGGATCAGATCCGATTGGCCGGAGTGAACAACATATCCATTGCAGCACGCATCGAGGACTCAGAATGAATCAGAGAGTTGTGTATGCTTTTGCAATAGGTGGTGTGGTCACGATGCTTTTGGCCTACATTATGGCCCAACTCATCTATGGCAATGCAGCTCGTCCACGAAATGCCTCAAGCGAACCATTGATCGAGTTCATTCGTATGAAGAGCGAGTCGATCACGCAGGTGCGTAAGCGGGAGCTACCGAAAAAGGTCGAGGTTCCAGAAAAGAGGCCCCCTATTCCGCGCTCAGAGATCGTAAACTCAAAGCCGACGAATGAGATGGCCTCTATGAAAGTGCCGAAACTGGATCTTTCGCTCTCACTGGGCGGAGGAAATGGCCCCTATCTGGGTCAGGTTATGGAGGGCGGACCTAACGGTGAAGTGATGCCTCTTGTGCGAATTGAACCCCAATATCCACGCAAGGCTGCAATGGATGGGAAAGAGGGATGGGTTCTTTTGGAGTTTGATATTACCGAGCTAGGAACAGTTGAAAACGTTCGTGTTCTACAATCTCAACCTGTGAGACTCTTTGACACCGCAGCAAAAAATGCGCTCATAAAGTGGAAGTACAAGCCCAAGATCGAGGAGGGAAAGCCCATTTCTCAACCAAACAATCGAGTCAAGATCGAGTTTTCGTTGAAAGGATGATCGTGTGAAACCACAAGTGAAAATCTTCTCTGTTCTGTTGCTAGTCTTGGCTTTTCTGACCAACTCTTATGGTGATCAGAACGACGGGAGCGTTGCAGCGATCTTTCCAAAACTTCATAGTAGAGAAAAACGCGACTCTCTTCGAGGGCGATCTTCTGGTCTTTTGCCACAGGCTCTTCACAAACATCTTTCAAGGGCCCACGGATATTTGGCTAAGGGAGAGTATGCTCAATCGGTTCAACTTCTCAAAGAGCTTCTCAGCAAATATGGGGAGAGACCTTCAGAGCTCTCTCAAATTGAGCAAACTCTGGCATTTGCTTTAGCGCAGAAGGGAGAGGGTCCGCAGGCCATTCGATACGCAAAGAAGGCTCTGGATCAAGAGAGTTTACCTGAAGCGGCTACGTTGAGTTTGCTTTATCTCTTGTCACAGCTCTACTTGTCTACGGGTCAGAATGGATTGGCAAGTCAGACCCTCCTTGAATGGTTTGGGTACGTTGAAAATCCCTCCCCCCAAGCGTACATTCTTAGAGCGATGCTTCTAGCTGAGGAGGGTAAGAAGAGGGATGCGCTTTTTCATGTTGAGAAGGCGATCTCTTTGAGTGACCATCCCGAAGAGAACTGGCTCCAGTTTGCGGCAGCACTCCACATTGAGGAGAAGAGATATGCCAAAGCTGTTCCCTATTTGAAACAGCTGACAGCTCAGCACCCTGAAAAGAGTCAGTATTGGAAGCAATTTTCATCGCTTCACAGCGATCTTGAGCTACAAAATCAAGCATTGGCGATCAATGAAATGGCCAACAAGTGGGGGCATGTCACCGAAGAGTCCGAGATCCTGGCCCTTGCATCTTTGTATCTCAATGCGGGCATTCCTCATGAGGCTGCAAAGCTGATCGAGCGCTCGATGGCCTCTCAGAAGGTGGCTGCTTCAGAAAAGAGTTGGTCCTTGCTCTCTCAAAGCTGGCTTGATGCTGAGGAGTTCGAAAAGGCAACCGTGGCACTTCATCGAGCCGCAGAGCTCTCCTCATCAGGCAGGCTCTATGCTCAGCTTGGCCAGATCTACCTCGACCAAAATGAGTGGACCAAAGCGATCCAGGCCCTGGAAAAGGCACTCAAAAGGGGTGGTCTCAAAGAAAAGGGGCGAGCCGAACTTGCCCTCGGCATAGCGCACTTCTATTTGAACCAGAATAAGAAGGCGCTTGATTATTTTCAGGTTGCCGAAAGGGAGTTGGGCAAGGACAGCGAGCAAGCTCGCCAGTGGACCAAGTACGTAGGGGCTGTCCGGTAATTCCATTTTTGCCGATTTCTATAAGTTTTCCTTATACCTTCGTTGAGCCTCCTCGAGTTAGCGCCTTTGGCTAGCCCTTCGTATCAAAAAGCGAATTACCGGACAGCCCCTACGTAGAAAAGAGCCTCCGATAGGGACAGAGAGAGGTGCGACGGTAGCAGGTGCCAGGTTCCGATTGTTGGTCACACCAAGTTGAATTCAAAACAGCTCTTTGTTGGTGCGGCTCAACGTTGGTGCGGCTCAACGCGTCCAGCAATCGGAACCTGGCACCTTCATGGTTCTCCCTGCCATGTGATGAGGGCCGGGTTCCGCTTAAGCGGGGAGCCATCTTTTTCTTTGATGAGAAGATTGGCATTGGCCCATCGTTCAAGCATGCGAGCCTCTGTTTCCGTAGCGGGAATGAAGACGTTGGAATCGATCAACTGGGTAAGTGGAACTTGGATCTCTTGTGAAAAGATACAAGAGGCTGGGACGGCATCCTGATCAATGTAGTTGCGACAGATGGTTTCACTATACCCAGTGTTTTCCACATAGTTGCCATTGAGGTAGCTGAGATGGAGCGTGAGCTCTGCGCTGTTGACTTGAGCTGACCAGCTAAAATTCAAATACATCGAGTCTTTAGAAAGAGAGGTGCTGGCTGGCCATGGAATGACTGCCGACCTTGTCGTAATCTCGCGTTCATAGTGTTCACTGTGAGAGATAATGTATGAGCGCAAAAGGGCTGATACATGGGCCCAATCGTAGCTTGCGCTAAGGGCGCAATGGCTCCCATATCGAAATGAACTCACTCCAAGCTGTTCTGATTCGGAGTTTTCAAGTTTTGCCGCAAGTTGATCACCATTGGATTCAGCTTTTATACCTGGATCATTCTTGGAGTAGAGCACAAGAGTTGGAGTTTGAATCTCGCTCAGGTTCTGATTGAGGAAATTGGATTCACGCCAAAAAACATCTGTGTTTTCAAAGGATTGCATAAAGGGTTTCATCAACCACTCAGAGGCTTGAGCACGTTTCCACTCCGTTTGAAGTGAAATCACCGCAGTCAATTCGGCAAGATTGTCCTTTTTGAGATTGCTGTGCGCAAAGTAAGACCTCATCTCTGGATTGGCAGTTAGGATTTCATTGATGGTGATGAGAGATCCTCGTCGAAGTCGAGGTCCTAGCAGCCAATCGCTGAACATCTCTTGTGTTGAAGCTTCAAGGTTGACAGGGGGGCACATGGCCACAAAACTATCTAAAGGTCTCTCTCCTCGCTCGGTAAGGTTGTAATTGTTGTAGATTGAAGCAAAGAGTTGAGCGTGGCCACCCAAGCTGACTCCGACTGCGTGCACTGAAGATATTCTGTCTGCGAATTCAAATCTTGAAGATCTTAGAAATTGTGCTAGGCGAATCACTTGACGACCCTCGGCAATTCCGCCGAAAAAGATGGATCCGTTGTCAATCTGATATTCACTTCCGGTGATGTTGCCAACCAAGAGAACATGAAAGGGTGATTCATCAAAGAGATGGGCCAAAAGCATGTTCACTCCAAAACCGGAGCCGAGGTTGCAAAGGCTCCCACACTTGGCAATCACAAGAGGTCTCGGTCGACGATCCTCTTTCATCAAAAGAACAGCTCGTGATATGGTCCCATCTTCGAGATTGATTTGAAGCTCTTTAGCAAATCGGTTTTCGGAAATTTCATACTCAAGGAAGGCAATCGATAAAAGAGAGGTGAGGCTTCCCTTGGAGTGCCCCTTCGTCAAGACATCTTCACATTCTTTGAAGTAGTCCTCGATGACCTTTCCTTGATACCTCGATGATCTTTTCTGAGACTCCAGGATGATTCGAGTGAGATCTTCTGTGGAGCACTGTCTGTTCCAATGAGATCTGGTTAACTTCCCTTGGCCATCATATTGATGCACGTCCAATTTATAGCTGGCAGACGCACGAGTTGATAGGGCTGCGACCAGCACAAGATAGATCAATAAACTTTTCATAGTTCCTCCCCAAATCCGGACGCAACGTACCAGGAACATTTTATAGCATCAAGCATTTGGAAAAGATTACACGGACCTCGACAAAAAATGACCATGTAATATTTTCAACAGTTAGAAACACAACCTATCGAAATCGGCAAAAGTGGAAAGTCCGGAACAGCCCTTAGTTAGCGCCTGGTAAACCTTATTTCGGCGAATTCACCATAAGTTTTCCTTATGCCAAGGCGTGCCGACAAAATTTTTTACTTCGTGATGAAGGAGTAGAGGGTCTCGATTTCCTTGGGCCAAAGAGTTTCGTCAATCGTCTCCAGAATCAGAGGAATGTTGTTGAAGCGGTCATCGTTCATCATGCGCTCAAATAGAGGCCATCCCAGTTCGCCTTCACCCAGGGAGTGATGACGATCCACCCGGCTCGAGAAGAGAGACTTTGAATCGTTGAGATGAACTCCCCGTAGAAATTCAAAACCGATGGTTTTTTCAAAGAGGGCCATGGTCTCTTCGTAGTTCTGTTGAGTTCGCAGGTCATAACCCGACGCAAAGGTATGACAGGTATCTAGACAAACTCCAACTCGTCTCTTATCTTTTACCAGGTCAATGATGTCTCGAATTTGTTCAAAACGATATCCTACGGAACCTCCTTGTCCAGCAGTGTTTTCGATGACCAGAGTGACCGTTCCATTTCGCTTGTGGGCTTCGTTGAGAGATTGGGCCACAAGTTTAACACAGTCACCTTCAGAGATGAGTTTCTTGTGGGATCCTGGATGAAAATTTAGAAGTGTAAGGCCAAGCGCTTCACATCGATCCATCTCATCGACAAAGGCATCAAGGGATTTTTTACGATCTTCCTCAATAGGCGTTCCCAGATTGATGAGGTAGCTGTCATGAGGTAAAATGTGATCGGGAGTGAACTTAAACTCCTTACACTTTTCTTTGAACTCAGAGATTTCACTCTCTTTCAAGGGGGCCGACTTCCACTGTCTTTGGTTTTTGGTAAAAAAAGCAAAGGCTTTGCCACCGATTTCATGAGCATGGATCGGCGCATTTTGGACCCCCCCGGAGGCGCTCACGTGAGCGCCAACGTATTTGAGGGTCGCCTTAGAAGAGAGAGGTTTCTTATTGCTTTTCATCTTTTATCTGTAATTTTCTCTGGAGAATCTTACCACGATTTTTCTCAATGTTGCGCACAGAACCCTCGATTTTTGTAAGGATTTCTTTGTAATCTCCGGGTTCAGACCACACAGGGATCAACGGATAGCCGACAGCAGCCTGTGGCGCATAGCGAATCCCTGTCTCTTCATCAAAGTACTGCAGGCCCAACAAACCAAAGGTGCAGATTCCTAAAAAACCGCCCACCCACATTGAGATGATGGACCTCTTAGAATGGGGGAACAAAATCTTCCCAATCGAAAAGAGGAACCAAAAGAAGAGAGAAAAGAAGACGACCCAGCTTAAAACCTCTCGAAACCAGCTGTCACCGAACATAAAATCAATGGTTTCACCAAAGACCTGGAGTGTGTAAAGGATGATAATGGCGGAATTGACCACCACGACGATGTTTCCAAAAAAGTATTTGCGGTTTTGAAGCTTTGAAAATCCAGAAAGGACCGAGGAAACAAGAAGTCCGAGCAAAATCGATGAGACGAGAGCTCCCGCAAAGTGGGTGATGATCTGGTGTTGAAGTCCATAATTGAGGTAAAAATTAAGGCCTGCAAGTGAGGTCAAGGCAAGAACCTGAAGAAGATAGTTAAGGATGGCCCGCCATCGATCGTGGCGCTGGTATTCTTGAATGAGCTTGGAATAATCAATCTCTTGAGTTAAATCGGAATCCCACTCTTCCAAGAAAAATTGGATGCGACAGTGGCCCAATAAGACTTCGAGATTGTTTTCAAGAACAATGTGATTTCGTTTTAATCCTCCCATAAAGAGACCATTTCGACTGTCTTGATCGCGTATGATGAAGCGATTTCCTTCACGTTCTATGATGGCGTGATGGCCCGATATGGCGTCATCATGTAAAATGATGTCATTTTTGATGGCACGCCCAATGGAGCATGGAAAATCGCGAATCTTGACGATTTGAGGGGATTTGGACTGCGGTGTGTAGATCTTAAGGACGACCAGGCTCATTAAGACGTATTCCCTCGATGAATTGCGAAAAGAAGTTGGTGATATTTTCTAGAGTAAAACCAGTCAATGTTGCAGAGGCACTCAGGATGGGCCGTTCGGTGTTCAATGACAAGAGACGAATTTCAAAGTTGTAGAGTTTGGGATATTTCACATAACCTCGAAGGCAATAACGAACAAAAAATGGTGTGTTGGATCTGTTCATGATCTTACCTTCATTGCAGTCGAACTTGGTGAGAATCTCATTTTTATGGCTGAAGGTGCTAAAGAGGATGTTCGAGGAGTAGTTTGAATTCAAGCCCTGTTTTGCGACGTTCAGGAGCTGCCAATAGGTAAGGCGACTGGAACTGAAAGTCTGATAGGAGAACTCAAAGGTGCCCGTTGAGATTCCATGGTTGAGAAAGGCCGAAGAGTTTAAATAACACTGTTCGGACAGGCTTTGATAAAATCCGTCATCATCATCATCATTGTTGCCCCAACATTTCGCAAACTGGTGGGGCTTGGGGACAATCCAATCGCCGATGGTTTGACGGTCTTGAAAACCCTTTGAAAGTTCCATGACAAGTTCATTTTGAATAAGTTCAATTTGCTCTTGGATCTTCAGGTGAATTGAATCATTGCTCATGGCCACGGAGTCAGAAGGATTATAACTCTCTTTAAGTCTTTTCACATGGTCGACAGGAACAGAAAAGGAGACGCTTTGAGACAAAAAAAGGACCGAAACGTTGACTCCGACGACCTCTCCCTTCTCATTGACGGTGGGGCCGCCACTCATGCCCGAATTGAGCGGAGAGGCCATATGGACTTGGCTGTAGGGACCCTCTTTGAGGATGCCATTGTAATTTCCCTCTGTGATCGACATATTGAGGTCAAGAGGCATGCCAATTGAAAAGATCTTTGCTCCCTGTGCAGGCATGGAGGGGGCCAGTTTCAAGTGGTCTGAAAACTCACGGTCGACTCGCAAAAGGGCAAGATCGTGAATGAGGTCAATGGAGACGATGTGGGCCTCGTGACTTTGCTCACCATCCATGAGGTAGAGGTGGTAACCCTTCTCTTCCTGTATGGCAGAGGCAACAACATGGTAGTTGGTGATCACAAGACCTGAGGATGCAATCGCAAATCCCGTTCCGTAAGAGGCTTTCGGAGTGTTGGGTCCAAATGAGGTCTTGATTTGAAAGACAGAACGTTGGACCTGTTCAAAGACCTTTTGAGCAAGAGAACTTTTAATTGAGGGGATCTCCTCTTCTTGAGCATGGCTCGTGGGTTGATCCACTGTGAGGTTCAATAAACCAAGACAAATAAGGAGGTAACCCAAGATTTTCATTTAGAGACGGAGTCCTTGAGTTCGTTCATTGTAAAAAGAGAGTGGTGGGAAAGTCCGATCTCTTTGAGACGAGGCTCTTCGCCTGCACCACGATAAATTACACACAGAACATCTTGAACGATCGCTCCACTTGTTCGAAGATCTTTCGTGCTCAAGACCACTTGGCCCCCTGTGGTGATCACATCTTCGATGATGCAAAGCCTTTTTCCCAAAATATCTCCACCCTCAGCAAACTGAGTTGTCCCATACTCCTTTGCCCTCTTTCTCACAAAGATCACGGGGATTTCTGTCTCCAACGAGAGAGCGGTGGCAATCGGGATTCCTCCCATTTCCAAACCGGCCAAGTATTGGGTGCCTTTTGGGACAAGTGGTGCCATGAGTTTGGCGATCTCTCGTAAAAGATGGGGACGCGACTCAAAGCGATATTTATCAAAATATTCATCCGAATAGGAACCTGAGCGGAGCAGAAATTTTCCTCTCAAATAAGATACGTTGTAAATCTCTTTGGCCAATTCGATTCGGCTCACGGCGCGTGGCTCCAAGTTCAATTTCTCAAGGCTCCTTTTTCACGGACTCTACGCTGTCATGAAGGAGTTTTGAAGTCAAACTGGGACTCATTGGATGGCATATTTCATGCAAATATTTGGCTATGAGGTCAATTTGTCTCTTATGGAGAGGTCGTCGTGAGTCGTACCGAGGGAGTAAATTCATTCCGAACCAAAAATTTCTATTCCTTGAAGACCATCCTAATCATATTAGGGGTCTTAACTGGGCTCGTTCTCTTCCTTGCACTGTTGGGTGATCCAAGTCAAATATTGAGGATCTCCCTCTAAAATAGGGAGAGTCAGAATGCATGGGACTTCGTAGGAGTGGTTCTTACGAAGAGTCTCAATGATGGCTTCGACCTGGCTCTTCACAGTCTTAAGAATAAGAACGGTTTCAGAATCCTTTTGTACTTCGCCTTTCCATCGATAGAGGGAGGTCATTTTTGGAAAGACATTTGCACAGGCAATCCGTTGATCGTCGATAAGAATTTGAGCGAGGTGCATCGCCTCGCTCTCATCCTTCGTTGTCACATAAATGATCCGCGCTTCAGTCACTGTGAAAATAACCCAAAATTATTTCTTATCAGCGGCACGTTTTTCCTGAAGCTTCTTGACCAACTCATCTTGAAGCTGTCGTGGCATAGGAGCATATCGGGCAAACTCCATAGTGAACTCACCTTTTCCTTGAGTCGCAGAGCGCAGGTCCGTTGAGTAACCGAACATCTCGGTCAAGGGAACCTCAGCTTCGACCGTGACAAAACCTTCGGCCGTCTGAGTGCCTTGGATCATTCCACGTCTTTGGTTGATCTGCCCCATAACGTTTCCTTGAAACTCTTCAGGAGCCGAGGTTTCAAGTTTCATGAGTGGTTCAAGACCAATGGGGTTCGCGCGATCGTAGGCCTGTCGAAAGGCTGCGATTCCACAAATACGAAACGCCATCTCACTTGAGTCCACATCATGGTAGGCGCCATCGGTCAGGACACAGCTAACCCCAACGATGGGGTACCCAATAAGGGTTCCTTTGTCCATACATTCACGAAAGCCCTTATCCACGGCAGGAATGTACTCCTTAGGAATTCGTCCCCCAACAACCTTGTTGTGAAACTCATAGTTTTGTTCGATTCCCTGAGGGATAGGCTCAATCCAGCCAATGACCTTGGCAAATTGACCCGCACCACCAGTCTGTTTTTTGTGAGTGTAGTCATATTCGCCCTTACAGCTGATGGTTTCACGAAAAGCAACTTGAGGTTTCCCAGCAATGACCTCAGCTTTAAATTCTCGCTTCATCCGTTCGATGTAGACTTCAAGGTGAAGCTCCCCCATCCCTGAAATGATGGTCTCGTTGGACTCTTCATCTCGATGGACTCGGAAGGTAGGATCTTCGCGGCGAAACTTATCGAGCGCCTTTGAAAAATTGGCTGAAGTAGCCTTCTCCTTTGGAGCAACCGCCAGCGAAATCACCGGATCAGGAACATGCATTGAGGTCATGGCAACGTTCACGCTTCCATCGGTAAAGGTGTCTCCAGAGGCACACTCCACCCCAAAGAGCGCTACAATGTCACCTGCATAGGCCACTTCAACATCTTCCATTTCATCTGAATGCATTCGCACAACTCGAGGTATTTTCACCTTTTTTCCGTTGGTCGAATTGATGATGAAGTCTCCCTTCCTCATGGTTCCTTGGTAGATCCTCATGTAAGTCAATTGGCCAAATCGCCCATCTTCAAGCTTAAAGGCTAAGGCCACAAGGGGTTTGTCTGGATTGGACTCAAGTGCGATTTTCTCCTCACTCTTATCAAGGTCAAGCGCTTCGTTCTTCACCTCAAAAGGGCAGGGTAAGTAACTGGTAACTCCATCAAGGAGTGTCTGCACACCTTTGTTCTTGTAGGCTGAACCCATCATCACCGGAACAAACTTAAGAGAGAGTGTCCCCTTTCGGATCGCTCTGCGGAGTTCATCTTCTGTAGGTTCCTCTTCCATTAAGAATTTTTCACCAAGCTCTTCATCAAAGTCGGCCGCCGCAGCCACAAGTTCCTGGCGGGCAATTTTAACTTCGTCCATGATCTCTGCGGGGATATCCTTTTCCGTTACAATCTCACCATCGTCACCAGAAAAGACAAAGGCTCTCATTTTTATAAGATCGACGATACCTTCATGTCGATCTTCAAGTCCGATGGGATATTGAAGTGGAACTGCATTAAGTCTTAGCTTTTCACGCAAACCCTCAACCACACGTTTGGGGTTAGCTCCAGAGCGGTCGAGCTTGTTGATAAAGGCAATCCGAGGGACATTGTAGCGCCTCATCTGGCGATCTACAGTGATGGATTGGGACTGCACACCAGCTACCCCACAAAGCACAAGAATCGCGCCATCAAGAACACGAAGAGCACGCTCCACTTCGATCGTGAAGTCCACGTGTCCGGGAGTGTCAATGATGTTCACAATGGTGTCTTTCCACTTCACCTGGGTTGCTGCCGATTGAATTGTGATTCCCTTTTCTCTCTCCAAATCCATAGAGTCCATTTTGGCCCCGACACCATCTTTTCCTCGGACCTCATGGATCTGATGAATGCGCCCCCCATAAAAAAGGACGCGCTCCGTCAACGTCGTCTTTCCTGAGTCGATATGAGCCGAAATTCCAATATTACGTACCTTCTCCTGATCCCATTCTTTAGCCATCGTCCGTTCCTCGTCTCCTCTAAATCTAATGTTAAATGGGCGCCATTAAGAGAGCGCCTCTGTTCCCAAGAGGGGAACTCACTGTTACCTCGTCTGCCTTGTCTATTTTGTCAATGAACGCCATCTTTTGCCACAATTGGCCTGAGGTGTCACCAAGAATGTTGACTGCCATTTGAGATGAGCGAGCCGATTTGAGGGACCTGAGGACGATCTCGCCTTGCCTTAAGGCCGAGTTTCAGGTTCACCTCTTGAGGAAATCCTGTGTGTCTCGGCAAGTTTCTTGTTGGCCCGGCCACTTCAGAAGGGTGTCAATTTTGACGTGGGTGAAATCATTTGACTGTGGGAATAGATTCACAATTTCTTTAACACTGCTTTGTATTTTTAAACTAATTTGAAAAAAATGAATTTTAGTTTCGGCTCCAGGTTGAGAGTTTGATTTTAGGAGGTGTGATATGGATTATGTTGATTCTCTAAGCAATGAGTTGAACCACACAGTCATCAAAACGTCAGAGAGAATGGCGAACAGCAAGGAGGGGAATGCACCTCAAATGTCTGTTTTGTTGAAGGCTGCGCTTAAAAATGAGTGGGAAACAGTGCTGGTAACGAGTCACTGGGTGATTGATGAGGTCGATAGTGATTTTAGGATTTCATTGGCCAGGCTCGCAGGCGATGAGGCAAAACATTTTGAATTGATTCAGAAACGTCTGAGCGCTTTAGGTGAAAAGGTGGATCAGGGTCAGCTCAATCAAAGGTCACCTTTAACAGACTATCTTTTAAATCAAAAGACGACATTGGATCGAACGATTACGGGTCCCTTCTGTCGAGAGGCTCTTGCCGTTGCCAGAAACAGGGTCTTTTTGGATTACTGTGATCATGTAGGAGACAAGGCAACTGTTGAGATCTATAAAACGATTCAAATTGATGAACTTCATCATCACCAGCTTGGAACAAGTTATCTACGTCGATTGATTTTGACGGACGCAGATTACCGATATGCTCAAAAGAAGATGAGTGAATTGATGGCCGTAGTTGATGATATTCAGGAGATATTACTGATAAAGCGAGGACTTTCTTACGTACCAGGCTGTTAATGTGAACTCAGTCCTAATTCGCGCCAGCCGCTATTCAAGCAGCACCAGCGCTCCAACTCATAAAGCCCGGCTCCAAGAATGGAAGCGGGCAACATGGAAACAACAGCGTCATCTGCATTGATAAGGGACTGGAGGCGATCGAGATCAAAGCGTTCTATACAGACATGGGAATTGGGAAGACCTTGGACCATGTTGTAGGCTTTTTCCAGATTTCGATTCCAGAGCGTAAGAGGCACGTTGCGAGAGATCAATCGCCTTACTCCTACGGATGAAGAGAGACCACAACCGAGCCAGTGAACTCTTCTCATGGTGAGCTCTCGGTGGGGCTGGTTTTTTGACAGAGTTCGTCTCTCATTTGGTTTGGTTTCATCTCTAAGAATGAGTGTGGTCATCCGAGCTCCTCCTTTTCAAAGGCAGAGTCTCTAATGACCAAATTTGAATGAACTTTGCTGAAGCAAGAAACCCTAGCGCCTTACTAGATGGCGCACCTTAACGCAAAGACGAATGTTAAGTAAAATGATATAAATTCACGCATTTTAGTGAAAAAAACTCATCATACACCGTAAAGAGGATATTTTGGATTTCCCAATCTCACAAATGTGCGCCCTTTTTTAAATTCAATACCGGTTCCTATTCATGGTCTTCCAGAAGAGAGGCCTGGTCAGACTTTACACATTCTCCACCCTGAAAATAGACCCACCCCGCAACGGTGGTCGGGACATCCAAAGGCTCGTTGTCTGTGCAGCTTCCCACATGCTGCCCAGCAGAGCAATCCACTATACGCAAAATCGGGATGTTCTTAGCTTCAAGATCTTTGACTATGTTAGAGATTTTTTCTTGACACTCCACCAGTGCAGCAGGGGCCTCATCGGGCTTAATGCATTTGTGAAATCGCACACTTGGAACGCCAGAAAGTGTGACCCCTTCTCCATTCAAGGTTGCCAATTTCCTTTGACCATGATCGTCGTCAGAGTGATCAGCGCCACCATTTCCACAACCTAAAAACATTACAGAAATGATCAAAAGCGAAAACAGCTTCATAAGACCTCCTTTAGAATTCACCACGGGCATGTACTACAAAAAATGACTCTAAAGAAGAATTTCACAGGTAGTGGGGAGTTGGCAAGTGTCGAGTTGCATGTAGAGAAAAAAATGAGATATTCTTAGCCCGGGTCCAAAACTGGAAATGGACCAAGGGGTCAAAGTGAAATTGGATCAATTGAGTTATTTTGTAGAGACTGCAAAGCAAGAGCATATCGGAAAGGCCTCTCGTATATTGGCGATCAGCCCAAGTGCGATTAGCCATAGCATCTCTTCACTTGAAGAGGAGTTGGGCCAAAAATTATTTGAGAAAAAGGGGAAGTCCATTTTTCTTACACCACATGGCAAGTGTCTGTTGGAGCGTGCCGAGGAACTATTGCAACTTGCTCAGTCGATCAAGGAGGAGATCTCATCGGACAGTATTGAGTTGTCAGGAACTTTTCGATTGGCAGCAAGTCATCTTCTTTGCACAGAGAATTTGCTTCCTGCTTGGCTTAAAGTTCAAAAGATTCATCCCAAAATTCAATCTGAGATTTATACCTTAAGGTCGGCCGAGGTCGGTCTTCACAAGGTTGCAAAGTCGGACTCCTGGGGTCTCTTTCCAGATTACCTAATTCATTCCAAAAAGAGTGCTCTTAAGGAGATTGTGCACCCAGACTCATGGAAGGCATCCTTTCAAATCGCAGCGCTTCATCATCGACGAAGACCCCTCGGTGCAGTTATGAAAGCCCTTTTAGGGGTTCTGGGCGCATCCTAAACTCGGTCCGAAATGACAGTGGAGGATGGTCTTTCTCGCGCGCGACGAAAGTCGGGTTAAACGCCGGGGGCATCCGCCAGGATTTACTCACTTTGTAAGCGATGAGAAGATATCACTTAAGCTAAATCAAACAGATCAGGGGTACGAACATGGAATGGACAAAGAATGTGAGTGATTTGAAGAATCAGTTAATAGCAACGGTTGCCGATCGAATGAGCACTACGGTTCATAAAGCAACCTCCATCTCAGAAGAATATCTTGGAGATCTCTTAGGAGATCGTTTCCAAGACACCGTTCTTCTTCGTTATTTTGGACTGACCAAGATTCCACTTCTGTTTTTGGTGTCGCCGCGAGTTTTGGGAGTGAGTGGTGATGGGAGTGCAGTGCGAATCCCATTGAATCGAATGACAAGAAATCATCTGGGAAGTATGTATTTTGGGACGCTTGCAATTGGAGCAGATTGTGTTGTTGCACTTCTTGCAATGCATTTCATTAAGGAATCGGGCAAGGAGATTTCTCTTGTCTTCAAAGATTTTCGAGCAAATTTTTTGAAGCGCGCAGAAGATGATGTGGTCTTTACATGTGATCAGGGTGGCGAGGTGAAGAAGCTTGTGGATGAGGCGATTGCAACAGGAGAGCGTGTGAGTGGGCCCATCTCTGCTCATGCGCAAAATGCAACAGGAGCTCAGGAGGTTGTGGCTGAGTTCGTTCTTACGTTAAGTCTCAAGATCAAGACAGCCAAACACTAGGGGCTACTCCTCCTTGGAGGTGCAGACGAACGCTTTGGTCTGATCCAACGGGTTTTCAATGATCTGAGTCTTGAGAACAAAACTACTCTGAAAGATTTCTGAGTCAAGAAGTTGAATTGGAGGTTGAAAAACCTCCAATTGCCGATCGTGGATCAAGGTTGCCTTAGAGTTTGGACTTTGGAGAATCCAGTTGAAATCGTGAGTTGAGATCATAATGGAACGGCCATTGTGGCACTGGCGCTGAAGAACTCTCGTCAGTTGAAAAAGGTAGTGAATGTCCATGTGACTTGAGGGTTCATCAATAAAGACAAGGTCTGAGGGGTGGGCAAGGGTCATCGCCAAAAGGAGGCGTTGTCGTTCACCTGAGGAGAGTGAGCCGATTCTGCGTTCAAGGAGATCATCCACTTCAAGAGCCTCAAGAATCGCAGCTTGGTACCAACGTGATCGATGAATTTCATAGAGCTGACCAAGATCACTGCCAAGAAGATCAATGTGAATGTTGAGGTTTGCAGGCAAGAACGCGGGTCTTTGTTCGATCGAGGCGCCCTCCAAGATAGAAGATCCATGAAACAAGATTTCTCCATCAAGAGAGGGCAAAACCCCTGCAAGTGTTTGAAGTAGGGTGGATTTTCCCGAGCCATTTCGGCCAATCAAAAAGAGAAGCTCAGATTGTTGGATCTTTATAGGTTCGGTTTTTACTACCAATGCATTGGCAGAACCATTCTTGTATCCACATTGAAGCGCCGTGGTTTCAAAAATCATCTGGTCCGCCTTCGAATTAAAAGATAGATGAGTATGGGTGCGCCAATGAGTGTGGAGACACTCCCTGAGGGGAGTTCTTGATCAGGGCTGATGACTCGAGCCAAGACATCAGAGAGAAGAAAGAGGGAGGCCCCTGTTAGGGGTGCAACAAAAAGATTTCGGCGATGAAGGGCGCTCTGAGTGATCAACGTGGCAAAGTGAGGTGAGAGAAGGCCAATGAAACCGATGAGTCCTCCGATTGAGACCGATACGGCCACAAGGAGGGCGGTCAAACTTACAATTTGGCGTTGAAGGCGAGTGGTTGGCGTTCCCAATGAAGCGGCCACCGCATTGCCTAAATGGAGTCGATCCAAGTCCTTAGCAAATCGCAGAAAATGGAGGAGACTCATCAAAAAGAGACCCAAAAGGGCTGGCCACCAGTGATCTCGTTCGGTCCCTATGTGGCCGATCATCCAATAGAGCGCTGTTTGAATCTTGAAGGGATCAAGGTAGGCGATCACAACAGTGACAAGGGAACTGCAAAAGAGTGAAATCATAATTCCTGTAAGAATCAGTCGCTTTTGATCCCAGGCGAAGGAGGTTCGAGCTAGCTTGAGAATAAGAAGAGTTGCAAGAAGGGCAGCTGTAAGGGCCCCTAGTGGGAGCATAGCCCAACTGGGTTGAACTCCCAACGTCAACATGACGACAGCACCCAATGAAGCACTGCCAGAAAGTCCAAGTGTGTAGGGTTCGGCGAGAGGATTTTGGAGCAATGTCTGTAGGAGCAGGCCCGAAAGTCCCAAAGAGGCTCCGATAAGAAGAGCCGCACAGGTGCGCGGAAACCTCAGCTCCCAAATGATATAAGAGACAGTGGGATCCAACTTCTCAAAAAAGGAACTCAAAAGATGGGTGAATCCGACAGAGCTGCTTCCAATGGACATGGAGAGAACAGAGAGAGCGCAAAGAACGAGAACCATAAGATAAGAAGAGGTTACGATCTTTTTATAGTCCACGTGATGAGGACCTAGTTGAAATTTGCAGTTTCTTTTTTATTTGGGAGCAAAGGATTTTGACAGCTTTAGGTAGACGAGGTCCCAGACGAGACAATTCATCACTGTGGGTATAGTGAATGACTGAATCCTTGGTAAGAGGAGAACTTTGCCAATAAGCCTCGATCTCGGCAACAACTCCACTTTTCATCAGATTTTGTGTTTCGTTGCCAAGAAACAAAATCAGATCGATTTTTCGTTTGAAAAGATGCTCTTTAGAAATCCGAGGATAACCACTCGATTCCATTACATTATGAAAACCACAACGCTCCATCACTTCGCTCAGAAAAGTTCCTCGGCCTGCGACGATCAAGGGATTGCCATCCAGTTGAATGAGAATGGAGTTGGAGCTCTTCGACTTTGCAACTTCGTTCCAATTGTGTTTCCAATCCTGAATGAGTTTCTCCGACTCCGAAGCCACTGAGAAGATCTTGCCAAGTCTCCTTGTGATTTCAAAAAAGTCCTCAAGCTTCTTGCCTTCTAAAACTACGAAGGGCAGATGGGCGCGCTCAAGGGAGGCGGTTACAGAATCACCCCCCTCATTCAGAGCAAGGACCAGATCTGGTTTGAGCTCAACAAGCTTTTCAATGCTGGGACGACTGTAATCACCGACCTTTGGAAGTCTCAAAGCATCCTCGGGGTAGTTGCAGGAGCGAGTCACTCCCACCATAAACTTTCCAAGACCTAGCGCAAAGAGGATCTCAGTAAGATTGGGTGCCAGCGAGATCACCCTCTTTGGGGGCACGGAAGAGTTAGGTAAATCTTGAGCCGCTATGCCAAAGAGAGCCCCGCAAGATAGCGTTACAAACAGAACAAGGTTCACACTGAGGGACATCAAAACATCCTTGCAATCGAGGCAAAAAATCGTCTTTGAGGTTCAGGATAGCCAAGGGTCAACTGACGAGGTGTATCCATTAGATTTTCAATCCCCAAACTCCACTCCCATTCGCCATTCAAATGGCCTTGATCGCTCCAAATCAAATCGACGGTCGTCCACGGTGAGAGTGAGACAAATTCACCATCGTAGTATTTCCCCCAAGTTGTGGCCTTAAGAAGTGCCTGAGCGGTTTGCCATTGCCGAGCGATGGATACTGAGAGTTGTCCTTCGGGCGAGAGAGGAAGGGGCCGAAGATTGGAGTGGTCACGCGTGGCCATAAGTCCTGCAGTGGTTTCTATTTTCCAGTGGTTCCACTTGGCTGAAAATTGATAATCCACTCCTGTTGCGTGGCTGCTGGCAAGATTCTTTCGTGTATAAATGCCCTTGTCATTGATCTGACTTAAGATTTGGTCATCATAATGAGTGTAAAACAGTGAAGTTCGATGAAAAACTTCAAAGACATTACGGCTCTTGCCAAACCCCTTGCACGCTAAGCTTGGAAAACAGTGGCCCACTTCAAATTGAGATGAAGATTCAGCTTTGAGGTTAGGATTTCCCACAAATTGGGCCGACTCTCCCCAGAGATCGGAAAGAGAGGGGAGGTGATAGCCCCTGGCGTAGGAGAACCAGTATTGATGTGTTCCAAGATTGCTAGAGACAAGAATGGAAGGCGTCCACTGCGAGCTCCGATCGATCATGCGTGCGCCACCTTGAATCTCAGTTTGCTCAAAGAGTTCAACTGAGAATGAAATGCCGGGTTCAACGTAGCTTGAGCTGAGCGAGGGGCCCTCCTGAGTTATGTATTGATCGTGATTGGCATCCACAAAAAATTCCATCTGCAGGGACTCATTCCACAGTGTCGATAGACCCAAGGTGCTGTGCCATTGGCTTGATCGTCCTTCATAAGCTCCGAACATCTCATCGTCAGATGAGACCAAGTGGAGTAGGTGAGATCCCTGAAAGTTAAGGTCACTTGAAGAGTTCAGGTGAGTCGTTCCAGACAGACCGGCAAGGAGACCATGGCGTTCCGTACGATTGACGGAAGGGAAACTCAAAGATCCTGAAGACGATCTCAATTGATGAACCAAGAGGAGATCTTCTCGGAGATCGGTTGATCCAAAGGACTGGAAGGAATCCAAACTCAATCTTTGCAAGCGATCTTCATTGGCAGTACGGATTCCTCTGGTTCCATCAGGGAGTTCGTACGGAAATGATCCCTCTCTGTCCTTAAGAAAGAGCGTCGCCTGACTGTTGCTGAAGGGGGTTGCAAAAAGTGCACTTGATTCACCAAAACTTGCCTGTTCAAATCTTATTTGAGGACGAGAGTGGCGCTTGGTGCGGTATTGCACGATGCCACCCATGGCATGAGATCCGTAGTAAAGTGAGGCAGGGCCTTTGAGAAAATCAAGCAAGTGAATGTTCTCCTCGGGAACAAGAAGAAGCGCGGGCCCCAATCCGTCATTCATGTTCAGAGGAATTCCATTGTAGAGAGCAAGGACTCTTGATGCTGAGACTGATCCTCGTATAGAAATGGTCGGAGAGCCCTCAGATCCTCTTGCACTTACTCCAGCTGTGCTGTTGATATCTGGCAGCAGATGAGTTGAATGAACTTCATGCTCCTCATGTGGCCAATCAAAGGAGCGGATGAAGAACGGAACAAGAGGAGTCTCTACAATCTCTTCCGTCGGCTGTTGTTGAAGATCCTGCTCACGAGCAAATATGAAAGTGGGATCTAAAAAGCAAAAGCTCAAAACAACCAATCGTTTCATGTTGGTGGCCCTCCCGCGCTGGCAAAGTACTGTCACAGAGTCACATTCAATCTGTGACAGAGTCATGGCTTGCAATTTCTGCTTTAGCCAAATTCATCTGCGACTTGATAGGTTTTCGGACTCTTGGGCATTTCGGCTTGATTTAAGCCATCTCCTACTCCCCAGACTTCCCAGCTCGTCGCCAGTGTCACAATCAACAGGTTTGAATCTATTGTTTTGCGGGTTTCGTTCCCAAATACCGCTGCGGGGCAGTTCTGGCATTTCACCAGATTCCCTCTTCAAGCTGAGGGTTGTTTAAATGAATCGATTTTCGAAGTCAACAGCAATTGGTTGAGTTGATTTGGTACGATGTAGTGGATGGCGTCAGCCCCTATGTAGGGGCTGTCCGGTAATTCCATTTTTGCCGATTTCTATAAGTTTTCCTTATACCTTCGTTGAGCCTCCTCGAGTTAGCGCCTCTGGCTAGCCCGCGAATTACCGGACAGCCCCTATGTAGAACGAAGATCATCAGGCACATCGCCCGTCTCAATGGCCTTGGAGAGTCGCAAGTGATCGGGATGGCCCAAGATTCGCGCTATATCCCCAGCCTTTGTTTCAGGTGCATTGCCAAGATAGGTCTTCTTAAGACGTTGAACTCGATTGTAGCTCTCTGTTATATCATTGCCACTCAGATCACCGCCATCGATGGCTTCCAGGATTGCATCCAAGGCAATTCCTGGTGAGCTAGGATCGTTGCAATAGAGCAAAATGTCATTTCCCGCCTTCAAAGCTTGCACTGCAATCATCTCTTGGCTGTAATGATCTCTTAATGCTTTCATATCAAGGTCATCTGTAATGACCATGTTTCGATATCCGAGATACCTGCCACGTAAGATATCTTTTAAAAAAATCTTTGAGAGGGTCACTGGCCATTCAGGATCAATCTTCGGAAACTTAATATGAGCGGTCATCACCAGATCAAGTCGAGCCCGAAAAGCTTTCTTAAATGCAATGAGTGGACCGCCTTCAAGTTGCTCCAGGGTGCTGTCATCAACAGGGAGTTCCAAATGGCTGTCTGCAACTGTGTTGCCGTGGCCAGGAAAATGTTTGCCACAAGGGATCACATTTGCCTTGATATACCCGCGAACGAGCGCTGAGGCATGTTTGGCTACGTGTTCAGGATCGTTTCCAAGAGATCGATCTCCAATCACCTTGTTGTTGGCGTTAGTTAAAGTATCAAGTACTGGGGCAAAATTAAGATTGATCCCAACCGATGCAAGTTCGCTTCCCATGGCATGGCTGAATTTAAACGAGACGGCTGTAGAATCAACTTTGCCTAACATCTTCAAAGCGGGCCACTGAGTGAAGGGAGCTTTCAGTCGGTGAACGCGGCCTCCCTCCATATCGACTCCTACAAAGAGAGGGGCTTTCTCAGGGAGCTCTTTTTGGAGTTGTTGAATTGAAGTGCATAAAGAGTGAATCTGTTCAGCTGATTCAAGATTTCTTTCAAAGAGGATCACCCCACCAATATTGTTCTTAACAATAAACTCTTTTTCATCTGCGCCAAGACTTTTACCCTTTAGACCGATGATGAACAGCTGGCCCAATTTTTGTCTCATTGAATAAAACCTCCGGTTACCTGAATATCAATCTACATTTACAGTCACTTCAACATTAAGCATCGATTCTATCATGATGCAGGTCTTAACAATGATATTGGACCATGATTGAGATTTGAAATCAAACTGTTTAGGTTTTAAAGAAAATCGAGAGATGGAATTTGCGAGCTTTAACCCGGATCTGAAATTAGAAATGGAGATAAAAATCATCAAAGATGCTGCCAGAGCATAAAGCGCAGAGAAAATAGGCCGAGGCGTATCCCCAGTGATACGGTGAGGTCTATTTTTTCGAGCACTTCTGCTCTGGTGGCGGCTGATCAAGTAGATCTCGTAACCCATCGCCAAAAAGATTAAATCCTAGGACTAGTATCAAAATGGCCACACCGGGGAAGATGCTTAAGTGAGGAGCTTCAATAAGGACCCCTCTTCCTGCATTGAGAAGGGCTCCCCAACTTGGAGTCGTAGGAGGTGCACCAAGACCAAGAAAACTCAATCCCGATTCTGATATGATCGTTCCTGCCATTGAGAAAGTAGCTTGGACGACGACGGGTCCAACAAGATTGGGCCAAATGTGGCGTACGACAATGCGGGTAGGACGCGCTCCAATGGCTTGCGCCCCTACGACATAGTCACGAGTTTTCAAGTGCAGTATTTCGCCTCGAATGAGTCGAGCAAAACCTGTCCAGCTTGTAATGGTCATGGCGAGGACCAGGTTCTTAATGGAAGGGCCTAAAACTGCCACCATCGCAAGAGCCAAAAGAAAACCAGGAAAGGCGTAAAACATGTCGATGATGCGCATGATGGCCATGTCAATGGCACCACCTAGATAACCTGCAAGCGACCCAATGATAAGTCCTAAAAGCACACCAGTGAGAACGACCACCATGGAAACAAGCAGGCTTATTCTGGCGCCATAAACAACCTTGGCAAAAAGGTCTCCTCCGTTTTGATCCAGTCCAAAGGGGTGAGACAGGGAGGGAGACTCCAGTCGATGCGGTAAATCCATTGCAAATGGATCATGAATTGAAATCCATGGCGCTAGGAGGGCGACCAAGATCATAATTAGAATGAGCGTACCACCCACAACCATAAGAGCTCTTTTTGATCCTATCTTTTTCATTTCTGCTCTACCCTCATTGTCCCCCTAACTGAGTCTCACTCTTGGATTTACAATCGCATAAGAGAGGTCGGTTACAAGGTTCACCAATACATAGGTGACGGCAATGAAGAGAACACAACCTTGGACCAGTGGATAATCTCGTTGTTGTATGGCAGAAAAAAGTAGAGTTCCGATTCCTGGCCAGTCGAAGATGGTCTCTGTGATGACTGTTCCAGTTAATAGAGCTCCAACTTGAAGCCCCAAAATGGTGATGATGGGGCTAAGGGCATTCATAAGTGCATGTTTGAAGTAGATAGGTAGAGGGCTAAGGCCTTTTGCTCGAGCGACCATGATGTAATCTTCTTTGATGACATCCAGCATTTGAGATCGAGTCATACGCATGACGATGGCAGAGAGCATGACAGCAAGGCTTAGGGCGGGCAGAATCAGATGCTCAACACCCCCTCGCTCGCTGATCGGAAGCCAGTCTAGCTGAACCGCAAAGACTAAGATCAACATAGGTCCTAGCCAAAAGCCTGGCATGGACATTCCGAAAAGCCCTCCAACTGAGACAAGGTGGTCCACCCAACTGTACTGTTTGACCGCTGCCAAAACGCCCAGTGGGACACCGATTGCCACGGTCAAGAGCATGGCGGCGACGGTCAGCTCCACCGTTGCGGGAAATCGATCGACGATTTCAGAAACAATAGGTCTTCGACTTTGAAGAGAATTTCCCAATTGGCCCTTCGCCAAATTTTTCAGAAAAATTGTATATTGATCCCAAAGGGGTTGATCGAGTCCAAGCTCCTTTCGAACACGATCTTTATCAAGATGGGATGCTTGATCTCCCAACATCAGATCCACCGGATCGCCTGGGATCAAATGAATCAGAAGGAAGGTGAGCGTAAAGACACCAAGCAGTACGGGAATTGTTGCAAGGAGCCGGCGAACTAGATAGCTCAATAATCAACCACCTTTGGGCGGTAAAAGAGAGTGTTTCCCTTTAGGAATTTCTCCAAAAAGTGAAATCAAGGTTTTCTCAGGAAACCCCACATTCTTGACGGCTTCTTGGGATGATACCGTGAGTTCCGTGCTTACGTTTTGGGCAGGCGAAAGGGTCGCAAGAATCTCACCCTTATGGTTCACATAACTGACAAACTTTGCCTGCTTAAAGTCATTGAGAATCTTGAAAACCTTTTGTCCTTTGTAGAGCTCCTCGCTTGCAATGAATGCGGTGCCATTGGAAACAGCACCATCTTCTTCCGCAATGGCTTTGTAATCATACTTAAGTCCTGTCTTCATGCCATTTTTGCTTTGGAGCATCACATAAAGTAGGTAGGAGGAAAGAAAGACATCATCACCAATCTTTTGCTGAATAGGAGTGACCTTACCATCTTTGGTGATTGTGCCACTCATGGTTTGGTTTTTGAATTTTGCATCAATGAGAGTCACTCCGGAGATCGTGCTTGTTCCAGTAAATTGATAGGAAATAGGAACAAAACTCTTGGATGCAATGGCCTTTATACTCTCTGTGATGTTACCTCCAGTACTATTAACTTTGGTGAAGCTTGTACAGGTAAACTCACCCTTCGTGCTGTCAAACTCATACTTCAATATGACGTAGCCCACATGGACTCCACCTAAAATAACTTTGGAGTACCCTTCAAAGAGGACCTCCGCACGGACCAAAGTCGATAAAAGGATCAAAACTAAGATCAAAAGAGTTCTAATGAACATGCCCTCCAGTCACACATTATCGGAAGCGGCCCTTGTGCTGTCAAAGAGTTTTCCGGAAGGCTCTTAACAATTTCAGAGGAATTCGTCATACTTTGTACATGATCCATCAACAACGGGGCCAGATCTCCATCTTTGTTGCTCTGATATTCCCAATTCTCTTTGTGTTCTTTGCAATGGTGATCAATGTGGGTTTGGTGGTCCACGATAAGGTGAATCTGCAAAACTCTGTGGATCTTGCAGTCTATTATGGAGCTCAACGACAGGCTGAGATGTTAGGAGCCATTGCTCACGCCAACTACCAAATTCGCCAATCTTGGAAACTCCTAGCGTTTCGATATCGAGTCACGGGATCGTATGCAGACACAAATCACCCTCTAAGCATAAAGAAAGACAACATCAAGGCTGACGATAAAGATTACCTCAACAAGAAGGTCCCTTCAATTTGTCTCTCACACAAAGGGTGGAGTGACATTAAGTCTCAGCAGAATGTGTGTCATACAGATCAATTGAGCATTGTCGAAATTCCTCCGGTGGATGTGATTGCTCCGCACACCCCATTCAATGCAGCCCTAACCTTTTTGATTGATGAGTTACGTAAGGCCTATGATGACAACTGCGCCTCCCTTGGTCCGTTGAATTTTGGGTGGGGAGCAGCCATCTTCTATGCCTATAAGATGGATCAAGCCAACCGAAGGGCTTTGATTTATGCTCTTGCGGAAAAACTTTCAGAAAGCACAAGTGAGTTCTACGACATTGAAGGTGAATCGGTTCGAGAAGGTATGATGAAGACTCTTGAGAAGAACTTAACTATTCCTAATCTGGAATCGCTAGGATCGGTTGAGATTTTTAATTCCATGGCTCATCCTGCGTTGGGAGGTGGAGCCAAGGAGCGTGCTCGCAGATGGCTCCCCTCGATTCTCATCTCTCCAGCACTTAAGTACTCGGCAGATACGAGTCCCAAAGGTGGTGGGTGTGACATCAACCCAGTATATTTGAAAAATCCTCAGCCTCAAGACCTCGGAAAACACTTTTGGCTTAAGCCGTTGATCATGGAGCCATCCACAGAAGATCTGCTTCACTCCTCTCTTGGAGTCGAGAAGAACCCTTGGGCCATGGCCTATGTTGGAATGAAGGTGCAGGCATCTCCTCGGAAGATCTTTGCTCCCTTTGGAGGTTCTGTCCATCTAAATGCCAAAGCCTTTGCAAAGCCCTTTGGCGGTCGAATGGGTCCCTGGATGTCTCCGAGCTGGGGGCGTAACGATCTTCAATCCAATGGACCACCATCAGACTACATCGACCCTCTTCTTCCTCCACGTAAATCCAACGAGGGAGATATCGCCCATCTCTCCAACGATCAAGCGTACCGCTACTTTCCAAACCATTCACGATTTCCTGGAGACAAACTGGGGTTGGCGTCCGCCATGGCGGTTGTGAGGGTGAACAATGCCAATTGGAATCGCGAAACAATGGCGATCGAGGATTTTGAAGACATCGTCAAAGATGTGGCCAAGGAGCCCAAGGCCAACATCATGGCGAAAAAGACAATGGGAAAGGTGGAGATGGCAGCCATCTCTCCGGATCTCTTTGACATTACCTACTACTCCATCGATCCCAATTGGGACGCATCCTACAAAGCGGGATTGTCCACATCAAGCGCAAAGCAAATCTTTGCACCCTCGTTCAATATTCGAGGTGATCTCGCAGCCAATCTAGGTAAGAAAAAGGGGAAGCTCGATCCTACCATCGGCGGACAGATCGAAATCGCCAATGACTCCGATTTTCTCAATAGAGCCAATAAATACTTCTATCTGGTCAAGAGACCAGAACATGTTCTTACTGGATGGGTCGGGAAGGGAGCGATGGACTATGAACTCAACGAAGCAGCCTTTGGCCAATGCAGTGGTTGGGCCAAAAAGGAGGTCTCCATTCCTGGGATGTGCTATGCAGGAGGGCGAACGGGATACTCGGTGAAACTGGTATCCAAGGACTACTTGTCATCCTCTGAGTTTAAACTTGGTGGCAAAGATCAAACAACAGGTCCCCTCCTCAATCCGCCTCCCGAAGATTTCTAAGGTGCCAGGCGTATTTTTCGGATGCTTTGCATCCGAAAAATACGCCTGGCACCTGTTACACTTTATTGCTATAGAGTGTTATGCTTCAGGAGACCAATTATGTGACCTCCCACCTATGGGAGGGGCCCAAGTACCTTGATCCGCCGAAACAGATGTGGAGGAGGTGGATGGCCCATTTGAAGGGGGTTATCTGCTTTTCAACGATCTTTGGACTTCTCGTCGTCATCAACCTTTTTCAGACCTCAACCTTGCTGGTATGGTTGTTCTCTCGGAAGCTGTTTTGGTTTCTCAATCGCTGTTGTGCGGCCTTTTGGTGGGGACTTGTCGTTTTTTGGTTTGAAAAGCTATATGGAATGAAAGTGGTTTTTACGGGCGACAACGTTCCCTCTGGTGAGAATGTTGTACTGATTGCCAATCATCAAGGAATTACGGATGTGCCGGCCATAATGAGTTTTGGTTTGAGAAAGAGGCGTTTAGGTGATCTCAAATGGTTTGTGAAGGACATCATTAAGTATGTTCCTGGGCCAGGTTGGGGGATGCTCTTTTTGGGTTGCATCTACGTCAAACGCAACTGGTTTGCAGACAAGGGGCGCATCTATAAGATCTTTGATCGATTTAGGAGATCTAAGATCCCCTTTTGGATTATCTCCTTCGTTGAAGGAACTCGTATTACATCAGAAAAACTGAAGAGGAGCCAAAAATTTGCTCGAGCTAAAGGTCTGTCGATTCCTAGACATGTCATGATCCCGAAGGCCAAAGGATTTGCAGCCTCCGTGACTGCCTTAAGAGAGGAGATAGATGCTGTCTACGACGTGACGATTGGCTATCCTCAAGGAATTCCCTTGGCATGGCAGATCGTTCAAGGAGAAGTTAAGGAGATTCATGTGCACGTGGATCGAGTTGACATCACAGAGCTGCCAACGGAAGAAAGTGAACTTACTCATTGGCTTCAGAAACGATTTGAAATGAAAGATCGTCTTCTTGCTCATCTTTACGTGCACAAAGCATTTCCTAATTAAAGCAGGCTCTAATTAGTGCCTGGACAGCTCCACGAAAGGAGTCAACCTCGATGCCAGGCTTTTGGCTGCAAGAAAGTGTCGATGCCCAGGTAAGAGAGAGTGACGCCAATTCCAGACCCCTTGCGTCCAGTCCATGGGAGTTCAGGAGTCACACGGTCACAACAGTTCCAGTACACCGTGCCCGAATTAAGCTGGGAGAGGACTCGCTCAGCACGCTTTTCATCTTTTGTGTAGATCCCACAGGTCAATCCGTAAGAGGTGTCATTCATCAGTGATATGGCCTCTTGATCGTCTCGAACTTTTTGGACGCAAACGAGGGGGCCAAAGGACTCCTCCCTCATCACCCTCATCTTGTGGTTGACCTTAGTAAGAAGCGTCGGTTCGAAGTAGTTTCCGGGGCCCTTGACTCGATGGCCGCCCAACTCCAGATGAGCTCCCTTTTTGAGGGCATCTCGAATCTGAGATTCAATGATCTTGATCTGTGGGGCTCTCGTCAGCGGTCCAATGTAGGTTGTCTCCATGTTTGGATCACCGATGACAAAGCCACTGATGGTTCGTTTCAAAGCCTCTACGAATTGAGTGTGAATGGCTTTATGAACGTAGATGCGTTCAACAGAGCAACATCCTTGGCCTGTATTGTAGAATGCACCATCAGCAACAGCCGTCGCAGAGGACTCAACATCCACATCTTCACAAACATAAATGGGGTCTTTCCCTCCCAGTTCCAGTTGAACCTTCATCAATCGATGGGCCGATTGAGCAGCAATCTTCGCTCCGGTCGCATTGGATCCCGTGAAGAAAATGGCATGAATGGGTTGCTGCAAGAGTTTTTGGCCAATTGGACCGCCTCCTAAGATCAAACCAAAGAGATTTTTTGGGAGTCCCGATTTTTGAAAGAGTTTTTCGATTTCTACGCCTGTTAATGAGGCCCACTCCGAAGGCTTGTAGAGAACAGCGTTGCCCGTGAGCAGTGCGGGAACAAAGACATTCACACCCACAAGATAGGGATAGTTCCATGCTGAAATGTTCGCAACAACCCCGAGGGGCTCAAAGGTGATCTTTTGCTGGTCGTCGATGACCACGGGTTTAAGGCGAGCTTCAGTAGACTTTAGAAAAAAATCAATTCGCTTAAGGGCCGATCGAATTTCGTTTCGAGACTGTACAATGGGTTTACCCACTTCCGAAGTTAAAACATGAGCCAAACGCTCAAGATTTTCGGTCACAAGGTCGCGAAATTTTGCAATGACGGAAACTCGTTCTGTCCAAGGCGATAGACTCCAGGCCTTTTGAGCTTGCTCAGCAAGACGGAATTTTCTTTCTATGGAGGAGGCAGTATCTGCCCTAAGCTTCTTCAAGATCTTTCCGGTTGCGGGATTTAAAACATTAAGAACCTTTTCGTTTTTGGATTTCATTGAAAAACTCCTTTAAGAGAGGTCGCGCATCAAGTAGAGAGGGATCGTTTGGATCCTGAAATTCTGGGTGCCACTGAACTCCAACAACAAACGGGTGTCGAATGGACGAAAAGGCCTCAACGATCCCATCTTCCTTCGAACGTGCCTCTATTTTTAAAAGGTCCCCCAAACGATCGATCGCTTGGTGGTGAACCGAGTTGACCTTCACTTCACGATCTTTCGGAGAAAAGATCTGGTCCAAACGACCCCCTGGCTCGATCACCACCTGATGAAAAAGTTGATCATAGACATTCCAATCCCGATGGCAGAGAGCCTTTGGTTTCTGAGTTGGAATATCCTGAAAAAGCGTTCCACCGAAAGCTACGTTTAGAACCTGAGCTCCCCGGCACAGACCAAGTACAGGTTTGTTCTCTTTCAGGCAGAGCTGAATCAATTCGATCTCAAGTTGGTCGCGAATGGCATCTCCGGACCACTCTGGTTTCAAAGGTGTTTGGCCATACGACGGTGGTGCGACGTCAGATCCCCCCTGCAGAAGAAGTCCATCGATTTCTGAAACGAATTTTTCTAATGAGATCTTTCCGTGAGATGGAATGATCAAGACAGGAAGGGCACCTTCTCTCATGATCCATTGGGCCGTGGACTCTTCCAAATAATAAAGAGTCTTTCCCTTAAAAACAGCCCGTGTAAAGTCCTTGTGAAAAAAACAACATGGAAGGCCGATTCGAAACATAGCTATTTCTTCTTTCGGTTTCTTGATGTGCCAAGTGCAATTGTAAAAATCTTGTGAAGATCTTTTTTCAAAACCGGTCGTGGATTGCATTGGTGGCATCCATCACTAAAGGCCACATCAACCAGTTGATCGAGATGGTCTTTTGTAACGTTTGCCTCAGAAAGAAAAGTTGGAATCTCAATCCGTTTCTTGAGTTGATGAATCCATCGAATAAAACTCTGTCCATCTTTAAGACCAATGCGAGTCGCGATGGCCTTGAACTTTTGTGCTTGACCCTTGAAATTAAACTCCATGGTGTAGGGTAGGAGAATGCCATTGGCAAGTCCATGATGAAGGTCACAAACAGTAGAGAGAGCGTGAGCACAGGAGTGGGTAACCCCTAAACCCTTTTGAAAGGCAACAGCACCCATCATTGCGGCATGAAGCATATCCATACGGGCGGCAAGGTAGACATCATCATCGACGCCTTTTGTATGTTTCTTGGCGCCGACAGTGGCGATGGCCAAAGAACGCGCAACCATAGTGATTCCCTCAAGGGCAATTCCGTCGCAAAGAGGATGAACACCTTTGGCAAGATAGGCCTCAAGGAGGTGAGTTAAAGCATCGAGGCCGGTCGTTGCCATTATGCTTGCAGGAAGATCTAAAGTCAAAGTTGGGTCAAGGTAGACTTTGATGGGCATAAGTTTGGGTGAGAAGAGAATTTTCTTAATCTTGGTTTGGTCATCTGAGATCACAGAACTTCGTCCGACCTCGCTTCCTGTTCCTGCCGTAGTGGGGATCGCAATGATCGGCGGTATGGTTTGATCAATACTTTTAGCACCGGGACGATCTTCATAGTCAAAAAGATCTCCCTTATGGTGAATGAGGATCGCAATTGCTTTTGCAACGTCAATGGCAGCCCCACCTCCAATGCCCACGATGCAGTCGGCAAACTGAACGCGATAGGAATCGGCGCCTGCTTCAACCTGCTTCTTTGTAGGATTTCCCCAAACCTCAGAAAAGAGTGTTGGGGTTAGATCTGCCTTCTTAAGGGAGTCAATCAATTGAGTTAGAAAAGACATCTTTGCAACACCACGATCTGTGACAATCAGGGGGCGATGAAGACCTTGATCTTTTAGAAAAGAGGGAAGTTGCTCCGAAGCCCCTTTGCCCGCAGTGATCTTTGTTGGAAACTGATATTCGGATATCATAAATTTCTCCTTAGACTCAGGATGGCCTAGTTAGTGCGAAGTTGGTTTGAACGCGATTGTATCCAAAAGATGATCCCAACCCTTGCCAAAAGCTTTGACTGCGTTTTGACCAGGATTTTCGAGTCTCCGTAAACGCTGTTTGCAGGGCTCTAAGAAGATCTCTTCCCCCATTTTTCGTTGTTTTAGACCTATTTCGGCCATATCAATGAGATTGCTCAGAAAATTCGTTTTGGGTTCTGGGGCGTTAAGTCCATAGAGTGCGACTTCCTTAAGATAGGCATACATGATAGACCAGTAGTTCGCGCCTAGAGATTCCCGAATGAAACGATGGGCCGCCTCTTCTGCTTCGATCAAACCAAGTGACAGGGCTGCAACAGACATCGAGCTTTGCTGAGGCTGTTGACAACAGGGGCGAATCTCGAGTGTGCCATGGTGAGCTCTTGCTCGTGCGTGATTCCAAAGGTAGTGGTCGTGAACAAGAAAAGCCTCAAAGGGGTCTGGAGCTTGGTTCACAATATCTTGAAAAGGTCGATCTACCTCGAAGTAGGATCGTGAATCTCTCAGGATCAAACATCTCTTGCTCATCAATCTCTTGATGAATTCCGTAAGATCAAAGAAGGGTGTGGGAATCATGCCAAAAGATTCATCTCTAAATTGTTCGCTCATCAGCTTCTCGCGTGATGAGATGGCGGATTCCTTTCCACCAATGACCGAAGAGTTCCCGCAAAGCGAAACCAGCACAGGGGCAATGAGATTTCCATAGTTAATCATATTTAGGACTTCATCTCGGCAGAGGTTGACATGGACCTGATCGCTTGCAGTCATTGTAAAAAGAAGCCATCGCTCTCCAAGGATTCGATGAAGAAGTTGGTATCTCTGCTTTGACACCATGTTTGATGGATCCATGTCGCTTTTGGGTTGAATTCCAAAGCCAAGCAAACGAAGTCCAGCATCGGTCACTCTTTTCAAGAGATGATCGATTGCCTGGTTCATAATGTTTTGCAGTTCAAAGAGGTTGTTGCAAGGTCTACTGATGATCTCAATCGTTCCCTTTCCCACCTCCGATGAGTACGAAAAATCTTTTCCTTCGAGACCTACGAGGAACTCAGTAGACCCATAGTCAAAGCAGGTTCGAAATTGAATGGCTCCGTCATTCAACAGGGGCCACAAGGTCGAAATGTCTGCCATTTTTCCATTTTGATGGACTACGGGAAATTCCGCTTCACGCCCAATAGTTCGCTGAGGTTTTGGGCGACCTACCGGGAATCGATTCAAAAATGTTTGTAAAATCTGCGATGATTCATCCAAGCTTGAAACTCCCAGCACTTGCGCTTCAAAAAATCTCTGTCCCGCCTGCCACTAGTTAAATTTATCTATGATCTTAGGTAAGTCACGAAGATCTTTGCAAAGAGCTGAAGCATAGGAGCTCATGCTTCCTCGGTCGATCACTCCCGTGAATAAGATAGCCTTCATGCCAAGTGCCATGGGGCCAGTAACGTCATTGGACTCCCGATCTCCGACATGGATCATCTCATTTAAGGGGACGTTGAGGATCTCTGAAGCCCTTCTGAATACGATAGGGTCAGGTTTTGATGCGCCGACTTCATCTGAAAAGACAAGTCCCGAGAACAGATGATCAAGACCCCAATGAGCAAGAAGCTTACGAATCCCTCTCCCTGGGGTATGAATCGTGTCTGAGATCAAACACAACTTGTACCTCTTTGCGAGAATCTCGAGGGTTTCCAGGGCAAAGGAGACACAATCTGGAGGGATCTCGGTCTCCATAGATTCGATTTCATTCACAATTTTACCAAAATTCGGTGTAGGCTTTATCTTTAGGTGGAGGTAGAGTTCGAGGAACCGATCCTGAACCGTGGGTGTTTTGTGTTGAGTCTTCCATTGCATTTGGAACTTTTCATTTGCAAACTTAAATGCCTCACGAACCTTTTCAGGAGAGAGTTGGGGGTGAACCCGGCCAATTTCATCGAGAAAGAGTTGTTCCCGAGCACCACTTTTAGAGAGTAAGCCGAGATTTTTTCTCTTTGGTTCGTCTGAATCATCTATTGCAAGGGTATCCCAGAAATCAAATGTAACTGCTTTAATCATGTTGCCCCATTAAGGTGAGCCCTCCGGCTGTTTTTGCCATTCAATCTTCAAGGGCTCACTCGTCGATCCCACAACAAGTGTTCGATAGGGAAACGGAATCTCGATCCCCTCATCATCAAAGGTCCTTTTGATTCTTCTTAAGAACTCTCTACCCACATTCCACTGTTCACTTGGTTGAGTTTTGATCCGTCCCTTAATGACCACGCTGGAATCACCAAAGCTGTCCAGACCAAATATTTCGATCTCTTCAAGAATCCTTGATTCAAAATCAGGATCCTTTCTAAGTTGCTCGCCAACCCCTCGGATGACCGAGCTCACTCGGTCCACATCTTCCTTGTAGGCAATGCCGATTTCAAAGACATAGGCGGACCATTGATAAGTCTTGTTGGCTAAGGTGTTGATTGTGCCGTTAGGGAAAACGTGAACGGTTCCCGTGAGATCCCTAATTGAAACTGTACGAAAATTCACCGACTCCACCAGTCCTCCGGTGCCATTGATCACTACGACGTCCCCAACGCGAACTTGATTTTCAAGCAACATAAAGAAGCCCGAAATGATATCTCGTACAAGATTTTGAGCACCAAAACCAATTGCCAAACCTGCGATCCCGGCACTGGCGAGAAGTGGGCCGATCTCCAAACCTGTTTCGCCTAAAATCACAAGTCCACCAACGACCCATAGGGCCGATAAAATGGCTCGCTTCAGGAGGCGAAAAAGTGTTTCGACTCTTTTTTGTGCCTCAACGGGGGAGCCTCCAAGGAGGTTGCTCTTTGCAACAACACGACTTTCCGCCCGATTCATCGCAAAGCGAATGGCCCTCGAAACTAGCCAGACGACCAGAACAATAAGAGAAATCCTCAAGGAGGCCTCAAGAATTCGGTCCCATGGAATCTGGTTGATCGTCTTGATGATAAGATCCAACATAATAGGGGTAGTTTTAACATATTCTTTTGTGAGATCAAACATTTGCAAACTTCAACGCACTCTGAGGTGGACTGCTGTTTGAAAGGCCAAGGACTGGATTTGAGTGATTCAGTGGCCCCATTTCACCCGCAACTGGTCAAAATAGGGGGATTGATTTGAAATGTGAGATGGTGAAATAATCACTTATGGTCAAACAATGGAAAATCATTGCTGTCGCAATCCTCCTCTCCTTTTGCATACCACTTAAAGGAAATGCATTTCTGCTTGATTTTAATGCATTCTACTTGAGTGATGGGTTGACCTCCTCCACCAACACCTCATCTTCGCGAAGTGTCGGAGATTTTGCATTGGCACTCAATTTGAATCAGGATGCAACGCTCTTACTTGGTGCAGGAATCAACTCGATCAGTGTGATGGACAACGATGGAACCAACACCACGGAGTGGACCACGTTGGATTACGGCCTGAAATTTGTGGGATTCTTCGACAGTGTGAAGCACTGGGGCTTGGGACTAACTTACAATCTGGTCGCTCAAGGGACCTATAAGACGGCAAGTGGCACTGCCCATTGGAGAGGCACCAGTGCCATCATCTCGTTTGGTTACAATCCAATCATCGCAAATCTTATGTATTTTGGAATTCGCCTTAACTACTACATGGCTATGTACAATGAGAGTTCGATCGATGGAAATAACTACGTGAATGAATCCAATCGTCGGTCTTACATCTATCCTACTATCTACTATAGCATTCGCTTCAAATAGTGGCTGGCGCGAAATGGCCAAATACTTCGTTGCCTCGCTCAAATCTCACTTCAACGTACCTTAGCAGTACGCCTGCGTTCGATTTGAGCATCGGCGCCTCGTCTTTGCCCATTATCGCCAGCCACGAGTTTAAGGCTGGCGCGAAATGGCCAAATACTTCGCGTCAGGCACTACTTATCTAATGGATGTTGCGACTCTTAAGTAGATCGGAGATTGCGCTGTCTCGACCCTGGCCGTCGATCATCTGGTCGCAAATTGCGGCAAGATGAGCCTGAATGCCCGCTCGCGCTTTACTTATTGCGTCAAAAATATCACGACTCTTTCCAATCGACTCGAAACGAAGCTCCTTCCACACGAACACAAGTGCCACACTGAGTTCTCCACGCTTATTTCCCACATCCTTGACCACAAAGCCAAGAAAGGCGTCTTGAGGAAGGAGCGCCTTAAGTTCAGAGACCTGTTGATATATGTACGCATTAACTTCCCTCTGGGAAAAGCCTAATGGAATAGAATTTGGACCAATCATCTTCATGTTTTTATCTTGGGTGCTTTTTTGTTAATGTCAATGCAACCTTATGTCGGTATTTCGGAAAAAAGGCGAAATCGGAGTGGCCAAAATGCGGCATCTCCAGCGTAGTTGATGCCAACCCTGGGAGTTGCTTCGATTCTCAATTTCTCAGGGCGTCGGGCTTGAGAAGGTTCTTCAATGTAAATTTGCTCCCCAACCAAGGATGCTCCATCGAAACTTCGATCGATTCCAAGGGCTTGACAAAGTTTGCCAGGTCCATTGGTGAGATCTTCTGGATCTCCTTTCACTCTGCGCCAATTCTGCATGGTCCTGACACCTTCGAGAGGGAGGAGCGCTCTCACCAAGACCGCCTCAGGGGCCGTTTCTGTCGTTACAACGTTGAAGCAATAGTGCATTCCGTAGACAAAATAGACGTAGGCATGGCCGCCCGGAAGGTACATGGATTGAACACGCTGGGTCCTTCGTCCACCAAAGGTGTGGCAGGCCGGATCATCCAATCCTAAATAGGCCTCTGTTTCAATAATGAGTCCAGAGAGGCGCTGACGGCCGTCATCACGAACAAGAACTTTTCCGAGGAGCTCTTCAGCAACCTCAATTGTATCACGTTGATAAAAATCTCGAATTAACTTCATTTTTCAAAGTCCATATTCAATGATGTGCCAGTAGTCAACTCTCTCAAGAGTGGACCTTCGGAGGTGCAACAGCGAAATGTATTGACGGATTTTGTCACATTTTCTAACTTTGACGCTATTTCGTGCCGGACACTATTTCGTGCCAGGCGCTATTTATAGGGGGTAAGTTTGCAAGAAGAGGGTGTTCAAAGGGAAGTGCAAGAGCAATTCAAGATGGAACCCTCCTGGAAGGAACATCTTTCTGGTGAATGTGCAAAATCCTACATGAGTGGTCTACGTCAATTTCTCTTGGACGAATTGAGGGATAAGAAGGTGATCTACCCCAAGCCCTCCCAATATTTTGAGGCCTTCAATCGAACGCCCTATGATAAAGTGAAGGTGGTGATTCTCGGGCAGGACCCCTATCACGGTCCGGGACAGGCCCATGGACTTTGCTTTTCGGTGCCCAAAGGGACGCCTCTTCCACCATCACTTAAGAACATATATCAGGAGTTGAGTGAGGATCTCAAAGTTCCCGCACCTCGAGAGGGCTCCCTTGAGAGATGGGCGGAGCAAGGTGTGCTGCTGCTCAATGCAGTTCTCAGTGTTGAAAAGGGGTGTGCCAATTCGCACAGCGGGAAGGGATGGGAGGAGTTTACCGATCGGGCCATTGAGGCTCTCAATCAACGAAAAGATCCGGTGATCTTTGTCTTGTGGGGAAGCTACGCTCAGAAAAAGGGGGGGATCATCGATCGCAAACGGCATGTGGTACTTTCTGCACCCCATCCCTCTCCACTTTCTGCACATCGAGGTTTTTTTGGCAGCCGCCCCTTTTCCAAGATCAATGAACATTTGATTCAAATGGGAAAAAATCCCATTCGTTGGATCGACTAGAGAGGCAGATGTGGTATCCTTTCGGACCCAAAAGGGCGACTATTTTTGCCGATTTCGAAATCATGAAGCTCAGATCGAATGTGGGGGCGTTCAAATTTACGATAAGGCATTTGGCCCTTTTGCTCCAGAGCGACGACGCATTACCATACAATCGAATTTGCGTGGCGCCCAATGAGCTGATATGTCTCTCTGTTGAGTCCCACTTTGTTTGTTGATTTGGGAAATAACTTTAAAGAGATCAGGAGCTATTTTTGGTCGGGAGGAATGATCCATGAAAGCATTGAGCGCTTTTCTCATTCTATGTTTTGCTTCATTAGGAAATGCGAAAACATTTGTCTATTGTTCAGAAGGGAGTCCGAGCACTTTTAATCCACAGATGGCAAGCGATGGGACCACATTCAACGCCAGTTCACGGACCATCTACAATCGGCTGGTCGACTTCAAACAGGGATCGACGGAGATCATCCCTTCACTGGCGACCACTTGGAAGGTCTCTGGGGATGGACTTCACTATACATTTCAACTTCGTAAAGGAGTGAAGTTTCACTCCAATGAAAACTTTACTTCGACCCGTGAATTCAATGCCAATGATGTTCTCTTTTCATTTAATCGAATGAGACTCAAGGATCATCCTTACCACAAAGTCAATGGGGGTAATTATGAGTACTTTGAATCCATGGAAATGGGATCGTTAGTTAAAGAGATCAAGAAGATCAATGATTATGAGATCGAGTTTATCCTTGCAAAGCCAGAGGCTCCTTTTTTAGCGAATATGGCGATGGATTTTGCAAGCATCTTGTCCGAAGAGTACAGCGCCAAGTTGGCCAAAGAGAAGAAAGAGGTTGAGATTGATACTCATCCAATCGGGACGGGGCCCTTTGTTCTCAAAAAGTATGTAAAAGATAATATCATTCGATACGAAGCCCATCCCGAATATTTTGAAGGAAAGGCATCCATCGACAAGTTGGTCTTTACGATCACTCAGGATCCCAGTGTGCGTTTTCAAAAGCTCAAGACGGGTGAATGCAATTTCGTGGCCTATCCTGCACCCACGGATCTGGAAAAGATGAGAGCGGATAAGAACATCACCGTGTTGGAGGAAGCGGGACTGAATGTTGGGTACATTGCAATGAATGTGCAAAAGGCCCCGTTGAACAACCCACTTGTTCGTCAAGCGATTCACCATGCGCTCAATCGCAGCAGTTACATTGCCGCAATCTATTTGAACAATGCGGAAGTGGCGAAGAACCCCATTCCTCCCACAATGTGGAGTTACAACGACACAGTAAAGGACTATGAATATTCGCCTCAAAAGGCCAAGGAGTTGTTGAAGAAAACAGGATTTGAAAAGGGTCTTGAGCTCGAGTTGTGGACCCTTCCTGTTTCTCGTCCCTACAATCCCAATGGAAAGAAGATGGGAGAGCTGATTCAGGCCGATCTCAAGGAGGTTGGGATCAACCTCAAGCTGATCTCTTTTGATTGGCCCACCTATCTTTCTAAGGCTCGAACAGGGGAGCATCAAATGATTCAGATGGGTTGGACCGGGGACAATGGTGACCCAGACAATTTTTTAAGTGTGCTCTTGGGGTGTGGAAGCATTGAGGGTGGGAGCAACTATGCCCGTTGGTGTGATAAGGAATTTGTCAGCCATATCGATCAAGCAAAACGGATCACCGTTCAATCTCAAAGAGCCATACACTATCTTAAAGCCCAAGAGATCTTTAAGAAGAGCGCACCGTGGGTGACGTTGGCGCATGCGAAGGTGTATCGAGCGATGTCCAAGAATGTCGTCGGATATAAGATCAGTCCGTTTGGGGCTGACACATTTTATGGAGTGGACTTAAAATAGAGGGTTGACTCGTTACGAGCTATAGATGTAGAGGCCGTATTGGATCGATGAAGAGTGTTGTAGTTGAGATATGATTCGTTTTTTCTTGAGTAAAGCGTTTTCGCTGATCTCTGTACTGATCGGCGTAACGCTCATTGCATTCATCATGATACGGCTGATACCGGGCGATCCCGTCCTTATGATGTTGGGGGAGCGTGGAGCTTCTCCTGAGGCCATGGCCGAGATGAGGGCCAATCTGGGCTTGGATCAACCGGCCTCAATTCAATATATGAATTTTCTTTGGAGGGCGGTCCAGGGCGATCTTGGTCAATCGGTCGTTTCACGCAGAGCGGTCTCTGAGGAATTTTTCGATCGCTTTCCAGCAACGTTGGAACTTGGGATGGTGGCTCTGCTCTTTGCACTCTTTGTGGGTGTACCCTTGGGAATTGTGGCAGCGGTAAAGAGAAATTCATTTTTCGACTACTGCTTCATGGGCACCTCTTTAGTGGGATATTCAATGCCCATTTTTTGGTGGGGCCTCATTCTTATTCTTTTTTTCTCAGTGCAACTTGGGTGGACTCCGGTTTCTGGTCGATTGAGCGTCATGTATGAGGTTGACGCCGTCACAGGATTCATGTTGATCGATACGCTCTTCAGTGAAGATGGGATTGCGGCCTTTTGGGATGCATTCAAGCATCTCATCCTTCCATCAGTTGCAATGGGGACCATTCCACTTGCGGTTCTAGCAAGAATGACTCGTTCCAGTTTGTTGGAAGTTTTGGATGAAGATTACATTCGGACGGCGCGAGCCAAAGGGGCCAATTCGTGGAATGTGATCGTGATTCATGCACTTCGAAATGCACTTATTCCTGTCATCACGGTTTTTGGGCTTATGGTGGGCTCCATCATCACAGGTGCGATTCTCACCGAGACCATTTTTTCATGGCCTGGCATTGGGAAATGGCTCGTGAAGAGCGTTGAGGCTCGTGACTATCCAGTGATTCAAGGTGGAGTCTTTCTTATTGCTTCAGCCGTGGTTCTTGTGAATCTTTCAGTTGATTTTCTCTATGTGATGATCAATCCAAGAATGAGGACGCGGTGAGAGGGTCGAGATTATGAGAGAGATGGTGGCTGAATTTTGGGGCTCGTTTCGAGAAAATCGTGGTGCGGTGGCGGGCTTTGTGGTCATTGCGATTCTCGTTCTGATCGCGCTTTTGGCTCCGTGGATTGCCCCATATGATCCATCTCTTGTTCACGAAGATGCGTTTAAGATCCCTCCGATTTGGGAGAGCGGTGGTGATGGACGATTTCTCCTCGGGACGGACGATTTAGGACGAGATCTCTTAAGTCGGCTTGTCTGGGGTTCAAGGGTTTCTTTGGGGGTAGGATTTTTGGTGGTTCTCATTTCAGCCTCCATTGGAACGGTCCTAGGTCTTCTTGCAGGATATTGGGGTGGATGGATCGATCTTGTGATTATGAGATTTGTCGATATTTTGATGTCTCTGCCAAGCATTTTGTTGGCCATCGTCGTGGTGGCAGTTTTAGGTCCAGGTTTGGTCAATGCGATTTGGGCCGTCAGTGTGGTTGCACTTCCTGGCTTCATTCGTCTTGTTCGAGCCTCGGTCGCTGTGGAAAGGGACCGTCAATATGTGACGGCCTCTCGAAGTTTCGGAGCAAGTCACCTTCGTCAAACGTTTATCAATATTTTGCCAAACTGTCTTGCGCCCCTGATTGTTCAATCCACCCTTGGTTTTAGTGACGGAATTCTTAATGCGGCGGCGTTGGGATTTCTTGGATTGGGGGCGCAACCCCCTCAGTCAGAATGGGGGACGATGTTGTCCGATGCGCGCTCCTACATAGAGACGCTCCCTTGGTTGGTCACTCTACCGGGAATATGTATATTGGTGGTGGTCTTGGCATTTAATTTATTAGGTGACGGCTTAAGAGATGCCTTCGACCCTAAATTGAAAAGGTGAGTTTCATTGTTAGAGGTAAAAGATCTTACTGTTTCATTTCAAACTCGACGAGGAGTCATTAAGGCTGTGGATCGCCTCTCCTTTTCGCTGGGGGTTGGGAAAACCCTGGGAGTTGTAGGCGAATCGGGTTCTGGCAAAAGCGTCACGAGTCTCGCCATCTTAGGTCTCCTTGCAAAGAACGCGGAGATCACATCGGGGGAGGTTTTCTTTTTTGAAGAGGATCTGATGCATACGACGGATCGCCGTCGACAGGAGATTCGTGGTGGAAAGATTGCAATGATTTTTCAGGATCCTATGACCAGCCTTAACCCCTGTTACACGATTGGCTATCAGATTGAGGAGGCTCTCCGCTTGCACGAAAGATTAAGTTCCGGAGAGCGGCAGAGTCGAACTGAAGAGCTTTTGACCAAGGTGGGAATTCCTGATGCGAGATTGAGAATGAAGAGCTTTCCCCATCAACTTTCTGGGGGGATGTCTCAACGAGCCATGATTGCCATGGCCATCGCATGTGGGCCGAAGTTGTTGATTGCAGATGAACCGACCACAGCACTGGATGTCACCATTCAGGCCCAGATTCTCTCTCTCCTGCGTGAGTTAAAGAATGAGCGCGAGATGTCGATGATTTTGATCACTCATGACATTGGAGTGGTGGCCGAAAATGCCGATCAAATCATCGTCATGTATGCTGGACAGGCTGTGGAGATGGGCGATCGAGAAAAGATCATTGAAGATCCCCAACACCCCTACACACAAGCCCTTCTGGAATCTTTACCTGGGAAAGCCAATGCCTTCCGAGAGCCGCTTCCATCGCTTCCCGGGATGGTTCCTGACCTCGCCAAACGTCCCTCAGGGTGTCAGTTTCATCCGCGATGCAAATTTACCTTTGAAAAGTGCCGTGCTGAAGAGCCCCCCGACTTTTTCGTGAACGGAACAAGAGTCAAGTGTTGGAAGAAAAGTCCCATTCGGGAAACGATTTAATTTCAGAGGAAATTTTGATGGATAAGGTCTAACCTTCAGTTTGTTCACTCTTTGAGCGAGCTGCGGTGGATGCGGTCTTTTCAGCACCCGATGGGCTTCCATGAAGCTGTTCTTTCCGGGCAGATTCGGTAACATCAATTTCATCCTCACTCAGGCCTTTCTTAAATCCACGAATGGCCTGGCCAATGGATTTTCCAAGCCCCGGAATTCGACTTGGTCCAAAGAAGATCAAAACAATTGCCACAATCAACAGAATTTGCCAAGGACCTACACTCATAGCAAAACCCTCTGGTTAAAACCAATAAAAGGTCAATAATGGTTTAATATACCACAAATTGTTTTAAAAAAAAATAGTGGGTCGAACGATATGGCGAAATGATCTCTCCTGCGCTATATGGCGCCTACGTTTGATCTGAGCTCTGGTGTCTCAACTTTAGACACCTCCACCACCATTTGATTTCGGCTGACTGAGAGAGGAGCGAGCGTTACTTCTTATCCGGTTTTTCGGTCGGACAAACCCATGGGATCAGCGCCGGGTTCCCCTTGATCGTGTAGCCCTCCTCTGTGGCCAAAAGTGCTATCTGGTGCTTCTCCTTTTTTTCATCTCGTCTGCATGAGATCACAAATGTGCCGATGGGGCGTGTACAGGGTTCCACGCTGAACTTAATCGGACTCGTAGGAGTGGCATCACATTTGATGGTGGATACACGAGTTTCCTCTTTCCCTTTAACGCGCTTCTTCTGAATGTCATTGCGGTGCAAGCTCATCGGCTGATCGCCGTCAGTTTCAAAGAGGGGGAAAGAGGCAAGAGGATCGCCAACCGGGATCACAAAATAGCCAAGAATTTTAGACTCCCAACCTGCCCGGGCTCCCAGAATGTATCCTTCCCCGTGAACATCATAATCGAGAAAGAAGCGCTCCTCTGTCTCTCCTAAAGAACCTGGATCATTTTGATGAGTGATCTTGAAATTGGAACGAACATCCGTCCATTCCGTTCTCTTTCTATGATTTGGATGTTTGAACTTCTCATCTGATCCGGTGATCTCTCCACTGCTGAAGTAGATCTTTGGGGAGTTTCCGACAGCCTTAGTCATAGAAAAAGTTTTTACAGTATTAAGAAATCCCTTGAGAAGAGGGCATTTTTTGAATCGCACCTTGTACTCAAGTTCGTTGGATCTCTCCGAACTTGAGATCACATTAAAACATCCAAACTCTTTTTGATGTTGGATCAGAAAAGCCAAATGAAACTGATCAGCCATATCTGCAAGCTCATAGAGCAGATTGACGGAGGCGGCTTCTGCCTGTTCCTGAATCGGTTTTTGTTGGCCCCGATCACGACCCTTCAAACCGGGCTGCACCTTTGCTTTTTTAGGGTCCTTCAAGCAACCCGCCATCATAAGAAGGAGGCAAAGTAAGATGGTTAAGTTTCTCATGATCACATCTCCCCATTTTAGGGTGAGACTAACATGGGGGTTCATTTCTGTCACGCTGTTTCATTAGCCTAATCTTGTGGGGAATCGTTCTTATTGAAGTTTCGTGACCGTGGTCGTCGTCGGCGCGGACTGCGAACTCGTTGAGTGGGCTCTGATGGTGTAAGAAGTGTACGTTGTTCAATCCAAAAAAAGAGTTGAGATGGAGAGAGGGAATAGTCGGCTTGACTCATCATCAGCGCCAGTGGGAATGCAGGATGGTTTATGATCGTCATTCGTCTTCGTTCGCCTCGTCTACGAAAATCTTCCACTTTGCGAATGGAACTTTGGAGTTGCAATGCTTGGGCAAAGATCTGCTGTTCATACTTGAAGAGGCCAAGTTCGTCTCGCATAAGAGACTTAAGTTCAGAGTCGTCCAATATTTCCATGGCCCTGAGAGGGGTTTCAATCGAGGGGACTTTGAGCGTGCGAAAATAGCAAAACACCAGATATCCAAAAAGATAGATGGGATCTGCCGGGTCAGATACATGCTGGTGAATTCGGTGAAAATAGGAGTCAAACTCCTTGATCTGTTGAGGATCAAGGTAGACCTTGTTTAGCGTCGGGCAAATCTCAGCCCAAACTCCAAAATCAGAGGCTTCATGAAATGCCATTACGGGATCTTTGAGTCGAAGCAACTTTAGAAATTCTTCACGTCGTCTGGGAAGGACTGATCGGGCCAGATCCTTAGAGTGTGTCAAGCATGCACGCCTCAACTCAGGTTCCAGCGTAAAACCAAGTTTGTGTGCTAGACGAAGTCCTCTTAAGATTCGAATCGGATCTTCCGTGAGTCGTTCGTTGGGATCTCCGATCATTCGAATGACTCCCTCACGAATGTCTTTGAGGCCATTGCAAAAATCGATGATCTTATCTTCGATGGGATCATAAAAGAGGGAGTTGAGGGTAAAGTCCCTTCGAGAGGCGTCCTCTTCAGGAGTTCCAAAGAGATTGTCTGGACCAACCTCTTGGGCGTCAGGATCCTCATCTGGCCCAACATTTCTTCGAAAAGTTGCAACCTCGTATTGATGCTCTCCTCTTTTTACCAAAACAAGACGAAACCTTCGTCCAATCACAAAAGAACGAGGAATCAACCTCTGCACCTGCTTTGGTTTGGCATCGGTTGCAATGTCAAAATCCTTAGGGATTATGCCAAGGAGCAGATCTCTAACGCAACCACCAACCAAGTAGGCCACAAAACCATTTTTCTTAAGGGTTTCAACTATTTCCAACGCAAATGAATCGATCCAGTGGGACTTTAACTCAGGTGTCGGAAGGGGAGATACAGACATATAGAATGGATAGTGAACTAGACTCTCGCTCCGAGTCAAGAAAGAACCACGTTTGAAACCCGGATCTGAAATTAGAAATGGGCTAAAAACCATGAAAGCCGCCACCAGAGCAGAAGTGCTCGAAAAAATAGACCTCACCGTATCACTGGGGATAACCTTTGATGATTTTTATCTCCATTTCTAATTTCAGATCCGGGTTGAAAGAGACGGCCATGGCGTTGCAGTAACTTGTAACCCGGTTCAGGTGGCGACCTTCATGGTTTTTAGCCCATTCCTAATTTCAGATCCCAGTGGCAAATTCCAGGACTCACATCCAAAGCCGATTTTGCCGATTCTTTTAGAGTGGTGGGAGAGTGCACATGAGACAAAAAGATTCATCGTGTCATATATCTTTAAGTTGGATGATCTCCGTGAGTGTGTCGTACCTGCACATTCTGCCGCCAACACAACTTCCTCTTCTCTTGGTAGGGCTGTTGTTTTCCTATCTCATCTCAACGGGTCGAGCATCTGCAGTCAGCGACTTTTCGGAGTCCCATCTTCAATCCCCCTTTGCGATTCAAAAGGTGATCTTGGATGAGACAGAAGGTCAAAATAGGATTGACGAGCTGTTTGTACCTCAAGCAGTTCAGAACTTAGACCTTCTTTCTCTTACGATTAAAGATCGTCCCCGGTTGAAGTCCCTTAAGGGTGTTCGAGTTGTGATCACCGTGGACCAGAGCTGCATCCATCAGCGTGGCTTTCGCCTTACTCAACACTTTCCCCTTTTCGAGCATCCCCGATTGTCCTCTCGATATCGGGCCTATTCATTCGTATTGCGAGAGAGTCTTACTCTTGGTGCACTTGAGGCCTTGGCCGATTCTGAACCATGTCTCATCGGCATTTCAAGTCCTCGAACCTACACGATCTCAAGGCAGTTCAATGATCCATGGTTGAGCTTTGAAAAACATTTGACCACGATCTCCTTCTCTAAGGGTCAAGATCTCTTCAACAGTCCATCTCATGGTATAATTGAAGATGTTGTTGTGGGAGTGATTGACACGGGGATCGATTATCTTCATGAAGATCTTGTGGAGGTCATGTGGAGCGACTCTTCTGGGAATCATGGCTACAATTTTGTCTCTAGCAGCAGCGATCCTAGGGATGATCAAGGTCACGGGACCCACGTTGCTGGATTGATCGGGGCCAAAGGTGACAACTCGGTTGGAGTCGCAGGAGTGATGCCAACTCACCTAAAGATCGTCGCATTGAAGGCTTTAGATCAAGATGGATCAGGTGATGTCGTCGATATTGTGAACGCCATCTATTACGCTGCCGACTCGAGCAACACAGAGGGGACCAAGATTGAGGTCATCAACATGAGCCTCGGTGTTGCAGGAACCGATGTTGCGATCCAAAATGGTCTTGTTGAAGCCATCACTCAAGGCGTAACGGTCATTGTTGCAGCAGGAAATGATGGAGCTGAGTTGACTCAAAGCAATTTTGTGAGTCCAGCCTCCTACGGGGCCCTGTATGCGGGTGTCGTGACCGTTGGGTCGGTCGATGCCAAGACCAATTCTGCCAGCAGCTTTTCCAATTGGAGTACAACTTTTGTAGAATTGGCATCACCCGGCTCGGAGTCTTCTGATGGAGGAGTGCTCTCGACCTATCCGGACGACCAATATGCCTACTTTCAGGGAACTTCGATGGCATCTCCGATTGTGGCAGGCGCTGCTGCACTTTTGATTGGAATGAGTAAGACAGCAGGACTCTCAATAACACCAAGTACCGTTGAGTTGACACTTGCCACATCCGCGCAGACGGTCTCCTCTCTCCAGAGTCGATTTCGAGGGGGAGCTCTATTGAACATTCACAACATGTCGCAAGTCTTTCGTGAGATCTTGATCGATTCAGATGGAGGTCTTCCGTGAAAGGGGGGAGATCACAGCCTTTCCTGCTTGTTCTATTGTGGATTATGGCTCTTGGTTGTACCAAGTCCGATTTTAAGGTCACTGAACCATCCTTAGGTGATGGTGGTGGAGGCGACCCATCTGAGTCGGACCTCGGAGTCCTCGACACAAATTGTATGAGTTCCAGTGCATATGATGGATGTCTTTTTTCAAAGAATCCCGTGGCTCAACTTGCAAAGGCATTGAGTGAGCCTCTTCACAAGGATTTCAATCTAAGCACCATGCAGATCTATGGGGTTCGACTTAAGAATTTGGATACGAGCGGGGGACTTTCTAACGCCTCCTTTGTCATTGTTCCAGCCACGGGATCGCCTGTGGTGGTGTCATCCTTATCCAAGTACAGCTTTAAAGATCATCCCGCATTACTTTCACAAATTTCAGCCTACTTTTGGATGGAAGCATCACTTCGGCTGATGGAAAAGAAGATGGGGAGTCTCTATGCTAAGGAGAAATTGATCAAAGTTCATACGCGCGAGACCCTTGCGGGATGGTCTTCAACTCGAAATGAGATTGACCTTGCAACGAACGATTTAGGTAACGATATGGCCCTAGATGGTGGGATCATTGCTCACTTCGTAGGCCATGCAAATCTCTCTTATGCAACTGAAAAGGCCATCTATGATCTCTCTTCAGATACAAATCATGTGGATTGTGTGGATGGTGTACTGCCTCTCAAGAAGGGTTGCTGCAAAGACAAAAATGGATGTTCAAAGGCCTTGGCTCTAGGAGTTGCGGACTATCAGATGACCATGGTCTTTCCTAATTCTCCGACTCTAGGAGAAACTTGGGTGAATAAGACGAAGGGAGTTACAACTTGTGGACTCTCTCGTCATCTCGATGATTTGAGTTCGTTTACAGCAAGTCAGGTCTATCTTGCTTGTGAAAGCGAGGGTAAGTCGGGGTTTGCTCCAATGATGGGCTCTCTCTATGCTTCGATCTGGTGGGAAGTTCAAAAAATGGTGACCGATCCTTCACCACTTTATCAACTCTTTTCTGCTCACCTCGCCTATTTTAAGGGGAGCGACACCTTTCTTGATGCACTTGACCACATTACCGCTGCCGACTCTGCGCTCTTTGGGGGGCAATATGCACCCTTTTTTGTAGAAGAGTACACGCGCCGAGGATTGTAACCCGGATCCTTGTCGCAACATTTCCTAGGCGAGACTATTTGATGGTCGAAAGTTTCAAACTGCAGTAGCCTCATGGTTAGGGGCTGATCGGCCATTCCATTTTTACTGATTTCGATCGGCTCCTACTTAATCTGAAAAGGAGAGATAAAATGAGAGGTCTAATTTCTTTTTGCCGTATTTTTTTGGGCGTGGGTGCAGTCGGGACTCTGTTTTTATTGAATGTGGCATTTGCCAAGCAGGGAGTTCTTGTCACTGCCCATGGCGGAGCTCACCATGGTGGAGGTCATCATGGCGGAGGCAACCTCAATGGATGTCAAAGTGATCATGTGGCGCCATGGGATCGAAATGTGATTGAGGCGGTTGCAAAGGCCAATGAGACATTGCAGTTGGATGTGGAGATCGCATTTGGGATGTGGGACACGCAATGCATAGCCAATGCGATCACTCGTTTGGATGAGAAGATGGCAAATCGGGGCGAGCAGTTAACGGAACTGGTTGTTCTACCTCTCTTTCTTTCTGATCACAGCACGGTGATTCGCGCACAGAAATACATCTTGAAACAGTCTGAGATCAATCCACTACCTATGGAGTTAGATCAGGTTGAATTTTCAGGGAGGATCGAGTTTCTTTCGGCCATGAACTTTGATGAGATCATCAGTCAGATCGTGAAGAAGAGGGCTGGCGAATTGGTCGATCAGGGTAAGAGCTTGGGAACTGAGACCGCTGCGAAGATGGAGTTGACTCTGGTGATGCATGGACCTGTCTCGTTCAAGGACAACCATAGGTGGTTGGAGATGGGACACAGATATGCCAGTGATTTGACCGACCTGGGTTTTGCGGAGATTCACGTTGTGAGTCTTCAAGATGATGCAGAGAGTCCTGTCCGAGATCGTGCAAGTCAAATTTTGCGTGAAAATGTCTCGGGCGCAGTTCAGCGAGGACACTTGTCTTTGGTGTTGCCCCTATTGATCTCTACAAATGGTATTGAAAAGGGGATTGTCGAGCGGCTTGCCAACCTCAACTATGTTTGGCAAGGAAAGACCTTGCTTCCTGATGAGATCTTTTCTCAATTTATCATCCACAGATTGCAGAATCTCTAGTGGTGTTGAAGAAGAAGATTCATTTGAATTGTGCGCAAATGTCGCAGGTTCAAATTTGAGCGGGCTGATCACAGGACTCAAGGGGTGAATCAGCTCGATCGGAAGGGCTTCAACCCGGATCCGGGTTTCAATTCCGACCCGAAATGTTGTGAATAGTCATTGTCCTTGTGGATGCACTCAAGCTATTCTCTTTGCTATGGTTGTCTTCAAGAATGTCGTTAAGCGGTTTGGTGAGCGTACCGTGCTCAATGGAATCTCTTTTGAAATTCCGGAGGGAACCATACTTTTTATCCTTGGAACTTCGGGAACTGGAAAGTCGGTCTTGCTCAAAAATATAGTAGGTCTTTTAAGGCCCGATGAAGGTGAGATCTGGGTTGATCATCAAGAGGTCTCTCGATTAAGTGAAGAGGAGTTTTTTCCCGTTAGGAAGAAGTGCGGAATGGTTTTTCAGCATCCAGCACTCTTTGACTCATTGACGGTCTTTGAGAATGTGGCCTTTGGACTTCGCCGCCATTATCGACTTTCCCATGAGGATCTTCATCAGAAGGTGGTACAATGCTTGAAATGGGTTAAGCTTGAGGGCATTGAAGAAAAACTTCCTGCAGATATTTCCTATGGGATGCAAAAACGGGTCAGTCTGGCACGAACCGTGGCCATTGAACCTAAGATTTTGCTTTTTGATGAACCAACCACGGGATTAGATCCTGTGACAACCAATGCCGTTAATAAACTGATTCTTGAATTGTCTCGAGATCTTCGGACCACCTCCATCATTGTGAGTCATGATATGCAATGCGCTCTTGATATTGCTGATCGCATCATTGTTTTGGACCAAGGTTCAGTTGTGGTGGATGGAACGCCCGAAGAGCTCAAAGCGAGCGATCAGCCTCTTGTGAAAGAGTTTCTTAGGGAGGTTTTGAATGCGGATCCACGAGATCAATCCACTTTGGGGGCAGGGGTGCAATGAAAGCGGTGATGGGTATTTTAGATGACATCGGGTCATGCATGATATTTGTTAAGGAGATTTTTCGGACCTTTTTTAGATTTCCTTGTTCGTTTCATTCTGTTTGTGATCAGATTTGGCACGTCACTTTTCAGAGCCTTTCGACAACCGCGCTTGCGGGATTTTTTGTCGGAGCAATCATGACGGTTCAATTTACTCTCCAGGTGGCTCAGTATGGTGCTCTTGGATATCTAGGAGGACTTTCCACAAGTGGTACGATTCGCGAAGTTGGTCCTCTATTGATTGCGTTTATGTTAAGTGGAAAGGTGGGTGCATTTACATCGGCTGAGTTGGGAACGATGCGTGTTACCGAGCAGATCGATGCCATTCGTTGTCTCGGAGCAAATCCATTGCAAGAGATCATCTTACCTCGATACATAGCCATCATTATTTCCAGCTTCTTTCTGTTGACGGTTGGCCTGATCATGTCCATTGCAGGTGGGCTGTTATTGGGAATCTACTTTTCTGGAATCAATCCTGAACAATATTTAAAGCACATTCCAACCATCGTGACGTTGCCCTCGATCTTAAGCGGTGTTTTTAAGTGTTTTGTCTTTGCGGTGGTCCTTGCTTCGATCTGTACCTACAAAGGATATCATACCTTTGGCGGGGCTAAGGGTGTTGGAAGATCGGTCATCAATACGGCGGTCGCGAGCATGGTGAGTCTTGTTGTGGCAGATTGGTTAACCTCTCTTGTAGGGGAGACAGCTCTGCAGATTGTAATGGAGTTTGTATGATCTTGATCGACTCCTTGGGGGCCTCCGTTCATTTGTGGGGTAGGAATGTTTTTGAATTTTTGACCCTGATTGCATTGAGCGTTCGAGGACTCTTTTCTCCACCCTTTCGAATGCGCGAGATCGTCCGACAACTCTATGTGATCGCCAATGAGAGTGCGTTGATCATTGTCTTTTGTGTCTGTTTTGCAGCTGCAGTTATCATCATCGAGGCATCGTTTCACATGAAGTTGGTCATTCAGAACGACGCCATGGTGCCTGGTTTTGCCGCTATGTTGATCTTGCGAGAACTTGCTTCTGTGGTTGCAGCCCTTCTTTTAACATCGCGCGTAGGAGCGGGGATTGCTGCAGAAGTGGGCACGATGCAAATTACAGAACAGATCGATGCTTTAAAGATGCTTGGGATCAACCCTGTTCAGTTCTTAGTTGTCCCCCGGTGGGTGGCATGTACGGTGGGCCTCTTTCTGCTGTCGATCATTGCCAACGTAACCTGTTTTGCAGGTGCCATGATGGTTTCAACCTTCCGGCTTGGGTTTACAGCAGGTGGATTTATCAGTGCGGCCGCCACATTTGTGAGTTTAAGAGATCTAGCATTTGCTTCGATCAAGGGAGCGGCGTTTGGAGCGGTGATCCCCCTGTTCAGTTGCTATTTTGGTTTTAGGTGTAAGGCCGGAGCTGAGGGGGTAGGGTTTGCGACCACGAACAGTGTTGTTGCAACCTCGATCTGTATTATTGTTATGGACTTTATTTTATCATGGATATTTGCAAATTTTTACTGACGCTTTACGATGATTGTCCTAACCTAACTGAGTGGTTGGAGCGAAATGGTCAGACAAATAGGATGGTTTCGGCTAACAGCCCCTATCTAGGGGCTGTCCGGTAATTCGCTTTTTGATCGATTTTGATAAGTTTTTCTTATACCGAGGCGGGCCGACGAAGGGCTAGCCAGAGGCGCTAACTTGAGTTGCGATTTTACGTAATGGATTCGTTTCAGGGACGGACAATGAAGGTCGAAACAAAGGTCGGATTTCTTTTTTTGATAACATTGGCGATGGTGGGTCTCTTTGCGTATTATTTGGGTGCGTTCAACCCATTTACGAATCGCAGTGATCTCTACGTGACCTATAATTTTGCAGGAGGTCTTGAAGTTGGATCTCCAGTTCGCGTGATGGGGATTAAGGTTGGAAAAGTCAGTGCCATAGAGTTTGATCCCAACATGAAAGATGATCAGGGTCGCGAGGTCAAGTTGCGCATTCGAATCGCAGTTGATCGCAAGGCGTGGCCGACCATTCGTCGAGACAGTCAGTTTTTTATTAATCTTGCAGGAGTGATCGGTGAGAAGTTTCTAGAGATCACACCAGGCAGTGTCGATGCAGAGCGGGTGGAGCCGGGTTCGATCATGCGAGGTGTTGATCCACCGCGAATCGATCAGCTGATCTCCCAGAGCTACAGCTTGGCTGGACGAATGATCGAGTTTGTCGAGAAAAATGAGGGGACAGTGGTTGAGACGATGGATCGCATAGAGTCCCTTGTAAATAATCTGAACCGTACACTGGTCCTTCTAGACCAGGTTTCTAAGAACAAGAGAATCTCCAAGCTTTTTGATAATTCGATCCTGATCACAGAGGACTTAGCTGCACTTACCTCAAAGTTGCGTAGCAAACGGGCAGAAGAGAGCTATGAGATTGTCTATGAGATTTTAAGTCGGCTTAAGGGGCTTGATGAGAAGGAGATTCGCAAGTTTCTTCAAGAAGAGGGGATTCGCGCCAGAATCTTCTGAAATGGCACCTGAAAAGGGATCGTTCATTCAACGGACCTGGTCGCGTAGGAGTTGAGGGGGTAAATATTTGATGAGGAATTCGACAGAGAGAAGGTTTGGGACCAAACAGGGATGGTCACTCATGTGGTGTTGGGCGGTCCTCTTCACTTTTACATATTTCTCTCAGATTGGATGGTCGGCACCCTCAAAATCCTCTTCCAGTCGGACCTCAATCGAAAAATATCGAGAAGGAGAAGATCTTCGAAAATCTCGACGAGCTGGGGTTGGATTTTCTCTGATGGGTCCGGCCGGCTTGGCAGGTGTTCAAATGGAGCTTAATTTTGTATCGAATTTTGGGTTTCAGATTGGAGTTGGGCAGGGAGGGGAGTTTCAATCCTTTACGGTTCAGGTGAGACGTTACACGCACGGAGAATCTTTTTGGCCCTATCTAGGTCTTGGATATTCGAGATGGTATACGATTGGAAACCCTAGAGGACCGTTGACCAAGACTTCACCAGAAATATTGGGTGAGAAGTTTCTAAGTGAATCGGCTCTCAAGGAGGGTGTGTTTTCAGAAGATCTTTTGTTTCCGTCGATTGGAATACAGTATGTGAAGATGTCAGGCCGATGGGCTGGAATTGCGGCGTTTGCAGAAATCATTATTCTGATGGATCTTGGCGATCTCGTGGTTGCCCCCACCGGAACGTTGGGGTTTTTCTACTATTTCTGATCTTGTTCCCAGATCTGATGTTCATTAGCGATAAAACAAAAAAACCCCCGGCAGAGCCGAGGGTTCCTTGAGGCGCTTACATTTGACAAAGGGCTTAGGCTTTAGCCTTTTTCGCTCTTCGTTTTCGTGTCTTACGTGTTGTTTTCTTTGCTGCTTTTTTTGTAGCTTTCTTACGTGTCTTTCTCTTTGTAGTCGTAGCTTTTGCAGCTGACTTTTTTGTTGTTCGCTTCTTACGTGTTGATTTCTTTCTAGCTTTTGCCATTGATTTCCTCCTAGGATGGGTACTCAATGTTGTTAATAAAAAACTTTTAAGCGTCCTTGTTTCTCAGTGTACTGATGTGACTCTATTCGTCAACATTTTTTTTATTCTTTAGCACTTTTTTTGCTTTTTTTTCTAATGAGGTGATTTTTGATGATCGTGGTTGTCTTTCTTTTGTTCACTTTCCAGTTGATGTGCGGATTTCGAATTTTGAAAAGTTGGGTTGATTCGAAATTAATCTCGTCACAACAAATGACAAAAATTGGCACCACTGCATTGATGGGTGATCTGATCATAACTCTGTTTTGGCCAAGAGGCTGGGTCACACTCATCTTCTATGTGATTCTCAAATTCCTTCTCATGAAAGGAGCTGAAGTTCTCATTCGTCACTATCGAGAAAAGCTCTTTGAGCGACGGTTTTCTGACTTCATGACCAAGCTGATTCTCAAAATGCAGATGGGGAGCTCATTTCGTCAGTCCCTAGGAGAACTTTCTCGTCAAAGCGATGCTTTTACGCAACAAATTTTGAATAAAATCGTCGACGTTGTGACTTTTTCACAACATTTTGATGAAAATCACAGCAGTGAATTTCTTGTCGAGGTGATATCCGAGTTTAAACGAATCGATCAGGAGTCTCACACGGCTTTGAAGCATTTGAGAGCGTTTCACAGGAAGTTAAAGAAGCAAGACGAATTCCGACGTAAATCCGGTCAGGTCACCCGGCAGATTCGCGTTCAATCGGCAATGTTGGCTGTACTTTATCTTGCTACTCTCATCTTTGTGGGATTCCAATTTGATCTAAGAAGGAATCTCTGGATTGTGACAACATCAGCTTTGGTGTTCATTGCAGGGCTTGTCTGGGTGGCCTTGGGGGGGAGAAAGAGAGAGTGGAGGGTTTAGCACCGCCACTGCAATGTCTATTGGATGTTAGGGCCTCAATTGAGAGTGGAAAATCCGTGCGCACCAGTCTTTTGGCTTATATTTCGAGTCGAAAGGGTTCCTTTGCCACTCTCTTGGGTCACTGGCTGGCAACCATTGAACACAAACGAGATCCGAAAGCAATTCTTGATTCAACAGGGAGTCTCTATCGGCGATCTCTTTTAGAAATATTTGAACTTGGGCTTAATGGGCATCCCATTTTGCAAAAACTCATTGAGTTTGAGGAGGAGTTGGTGGCCGCCTGTGAAGAGGAGATTCAGAGAGATCTCGACCTGCTTCCCTTCAAGTTGCTTTGTCCGCTCCTTTTTTGTCAATTTCCAGCGTTCTTACTTCTATTGTTGGGACCAATATTTGTGCAACTTCTTCAGGAGCTCAGTCAATGAGTCAGGCCCTTTGGCTCTATCTTCTTTGTATGCAACTCCTTATCGTTGAAATTGCGACCTGCACATCGCTGACTCAAAGTTACGCCCGCTCGGATGATTTGGGAACTCAGATGCAGCTACTTATGTCAGCCCAGTCTAAGAGGGAGGTGATCTCAAATTTGAGGACTTTTCAAAAGGTACAGAGGATACGCCACCTCTGTACTCAGGAACTCAAAGAGAAGCGGGTGCCCTTTGGGTGCTTTGAGCTTCTCGACCTTGAAAAGAGGCTCCGTCTCATTTCGATACAGAAGTGGCGAGACTTCTATCGCTGGCTCGACGAGATTTGTCTATCAACTCTCATGCTCCAGGAATCCGTCGTGCAGGGCCCAGATCAATCGATCCAATTGGGCCCCAGATGTAAAGCGCAATTAGGGAAAAGTCGAGCAACAGAGCGCTATCGCAACACCGAGGAGGATGCAGTCCTCCTCTTCTCATCCCGATTAGACCCACCCTAGTTTTCCGATCAACTTCTCTCCGATTTGAATTTTGTCCAGTGAACATTTTGTGCTCATTTGATTGAACTTCAATCCAGAAATAAAATTTTTCGAAAAATGGAGCGGATTGATGGACCCTCAGCTGTTGCCAATTGACAACAAATTATGAAAGTGAGCTACTTGAGTGCATGAATCAACTTGAAGCAGTGCTACTTGGTGTTATTCAGGGTCTGACCGAGTTCCTCCCCATTTCGAGTTCTGGCCATTTGGTTTTATTTCAGCGCTTGGTTGGGCTTACGCAGCACGATATTGCTTTTGATGTGGTCGTCCATTTAGGTACGCTTTTGTCGGTGATCACAATCTATCGGAAGACCCTCATCGATCTTCTTGGCGAATGCCTCCTTATATTGAAGGCAGGGACGAGAAAGACGGAAAGATCGAAATTGATTCTATGGATCATTGCGGGCTCAATTCCTACTGCGATTATGGGACTTCTCCTTAAGGATTTCTTTGAGTCCCTATTTTCCAACCTACTTTCTGTGGGGATATCATTGTGGATAACAGGAATTTTCTTGTTCCTAACGAAAAGGGTCAATCGAACCGAGAGTGCAGTTACCTCCTATGATTTGAAGCAAGCGGTGGAGACATTGTCACTCAAAAAGGCTCTTTTGATTGGCTTTGCCCAGGGTTGTGCGATAGCGCCAGGCATAAGTAGATCAGGGATGACCATTGCAGCTGCTCTTTTTTTGGGTGTAGAGCGCAGCACGGCGGCTCTTTTTAGTTTTCTCCTGGCGATACCTGCAGTGAGCGGAGCGGCTTTGCTTGAGCTTCGCGATGTCAATTGGAATCAGAATTGGCAATCTTGCCTGACAGGATTTCTGGTCTCTTATATGGCAGGATTGATTGGGCTCACCTTAGTCATTCGGGCAGTCAAGAGAGGAAGACTTGAAATATTCAGTCCCTACCTTCTTTTAGTGGGTGCTTTGACCATCGTCCTCCATTTCTTTTAACCCGGATCTGAAATTAGAAATGGGCTAAAAACCATGAAAGCCGCCACCAGAGCAGAAGTGCTCGAAAAAATAGACCTCACCGTATCACTGGGGATACTTAAGAACTTCCCGCTTGCGTACTTGTTGCAAAAGGAGGCGAAAAAACGATAAGATGCTTGGGTCATCAAGTAGGATAGGGAGGTATAATGGAGCGCCGCAAAGAAAAAATCCTAAAGGCAACTCAAGTAGAAAATTTAGAGTTTTTGGTTGAGGAGATGATCAAGGATGAGCCGGAAGAGGCTTTCATCAAGTCCTTCATGCAAAAGTCGGGTTTGAGCTATTCGGAGGATCCGATAGAAAGACTCAATACGGTACTGCAGGCGCTTCATGGTCAAAAGGGTAGAAAGAAAGAGGCTCAAATCTGAAATCTTGTGAGGGTAAGAGAATGTCAACAGTTTATGACAATATACTTCAAACGATTGGAAGAACACCGATTGTACGTTTGAAAAGGTCTGTTCCAGAAGGTGGGCATGAATTTTGGGCGAAGATTGAATCGTTCAATCCTGGCACGAGCATCAAAGATCGAGTGGCGCTCTCCATAATCGAAGATGGTGAAAAGAGAGGACTGCTCAAACCCGGTGGAACGATCATTGAAGCGACTTCAGGCAATACGGGAGTTGGACTGGCGATTGTGGCGGCCATTCGAGGTTACAAAGCCGTTTTTGTAATGCCTGACAAGATCAGTGAAGAGAAGAGAGCGATCTTACGTGCTTATGGAGCCAAGGTCATCATTTGCCCAACGGCTGTGGAGCCTGAGGATCCACGAAGCTACTACTCCGTGGCAAAAAAGATGGTTGAGATGACCCCTGATAGTTTTTACGCAAATCAATATCACAATCCGGCAAATCCTCTTGCCCATTATGTGGGAACTGGACCTGAGATTTGGGAGCAAATGGGGAAGGATCTTGATGTTTTGGTCATTGGAATTGGAACAGGGGGCACGATTTCTGGGATTGGAAAATATCTAAAAGAGAAAAACCCCAAGATCAAGGTCGTAGCGGCAGACCCCTATGGAAGCATTCTTCATGACCTCTACTATTATAAGGAGGTCAAAGAGCCCCCGAAGACCTATAAGGTTGAGGGAGTTGGTGAGGACATGTTGCCAAGCAATGTCCACTTTGAGTACATCGATGATTTTGTGCAGGTTGATGATCGATCCTCTTTTATTAAGTGTAGGGAACTTGCGGCCAAGGATGGAATTTGTGTTGGCCCCTCCTCGGCGTTGGCCCTTGTGGGTGCGATCAACTACTCCAAGAAGCTGACGAAACCATCAAAGATATTGGTGCTGTTCCCTGACAGTGGACGAGCCTATTTGAGTAAGGCGTTCAACGAGGATTGGCTGAGAGACAACGGCTTTGTTGTATCACCTCTTCACTCACACACGATTGGCGACCTTATTTCGAGAAGAAAGCGAACAGGCCCCTTGGTAAGTGCACAGATCAGCGAATCCGTAGCCAGTGTGGTGAAGAAACTCAAGGAGAACAACATCTCTCAAGTTCCCGTTTATTCTGACGGTAAGCTTGTTGGACTTCTTGACGAGAGCGATCTGTTGATTCCACTGACCACTGAGAAGCTCAAACCCAATGATCCCATCATCCATTTGGTCAAGGGGACCATTATAGAAGTTCGGGCGGATGAAGTTTTGGCAAGACTTTCGGAACTTTTTCAGGAAGGTTATGTGGCACTTGTGAGAGATGGGTCTAATCAACTTCAGATCATCACTAAGATCGATCTTCTTGATTTTTTGGGTGAGTGATTGTTGTAAAGGAAAAGAGTTATGAGTTGGTCTCAAAAGGAATTTGGATTTGAAACGCGAGCCATACATGCGGGGCAAACAGCGGATCCCTCGACAGGTGCGATCATGACCCCCCTCTATTTGTCATCGACCTTCGTTCAGGAGAGTCCTGGCAAACATAAGGGCTACGAATACAGTCGCACAAGCAATCCGACACGAAAAGCGTATGAGGATTGTCTGGCAAATCTTGAGGGAGGTCGTTTTGGATTTGCCTTTGCATCGGGTTGTGCGGCAACCACGACCGTAGCTCATCTTCTCCATGCCGGAGATCACATATTGGCTTGTGACGACATGTATGGAGGGACCTTTCGACTTTTTGATAAGGTCATTCGCCACAACGGGATTGAAGTGAGCTACGTGGATCTTACAGATCCCACACGACTCTCCCAACACCTTAAGCCCAACACGAAATTAATCTGGCTCGAGACACCCACCAACCCCATGCTCAAACTGATCGACATCAAGAAGATTGCCGATCAAGTACAGAAGAAGATTTGGATTGCCGTCGACAACACCTTTATGAGCCCATACTTTCAAAGACCCTTGGAATTGGGAGCTGACATCGTGGTTCACTCCACGACCAAATTTGTCAATGGCCACAGTGATATTGTTGGAGGTGCGGTTGTGACCGACAATCCTACGATTGCCGAGAAGCTGGCATTTTTGAGCAATGCCATTGGAGCAATAGCTGCCCCCTTTGATTCCTTCATTTGTCTAAGAAGTTTAAAGACACTGCCACTGCGTATGAGAGCCCATGAATCCAATGGCATCGCAGTTGCCCGATTTTTGGAGGGTCATTCGAAGGTGGAACGGGTGATCTATCCCGGTTTGCCGAGCCACCCTCAGCATGAGTTAGCGAAAAGACAGATGAGTGGATTTGGCGGAATGATCACCTTTTATGTGAAGGGAGGCATTGATGCGGCAAGGGCTATTCTTGAAAATGTGAAGATTTTTTCACTTGCAGAGAGTTTGGGGGGCGTTGAGTCTTTGATTGAGCATCCTGCGATCATGACACATGCCAGCGTTCCACCAGAAACTCGAAAATCCCTGGGAATCCATGATTCACTCATCCGACTCAGTGTCGGCGTGGAGACCCAAGAGGATTTGATTTCGGATTTGGAGCAGGCATTCAAAGGGGCTTAGTTCAAAAAACTTTGACATCCCATGGATTGCCCAGCATATTTTCGCATTACGGCCAGGTAGCTCAGTCGGTAGAGCGGAGGACTGAAAATCCTTGTGTCGGCGGTTCAATTCCGTCCCTGGCCAAGTTCATCAGAGAAGAAGAGTTCGCTTCGGGGGTGGTAGTTAAGTTGGTTATAACGCCTGCCTGTCACGCAGGAGGCCGCGGGTTCGAGTCCCGTCCACCCCGCCATTTTCCAGATAAAACAATTTTGTGACCAGTGCTGTGACGACCCCCGAAAGGGGATTTTTTTTGCCCAAAAACTGACCCATTGGGGTCGGGATTGATCTTCAATTCCACGCTATTGTCAGCGTGTATGACCACCTCCGGAACGATTGCTTGAATCAAAGCCTTCTTCTGGTGATCCGTCTTTTTTTCAAATTTGACCAGGGCTGTCTGAAGGTAGTCTTTCAGGGTTCGATGGTGGAGGTTGGTTTCAACCTGGGCTTTCTTTTCATTTAGGAGTCTGAGATTTTCTCGCAGGTCGTCCAAATCCCTTTCTGCCTTATTCTTTTCATTCACGATCTCGGTCAAAACGCTAGCAAGGTCCTGATTACCGTGAAGTGCCGCATCTCTAATAGTCTCAGAAAATCTTTGGATCACCTTTTCAATTTTTACAATCTCTTTTTCAACCTTTGGGATTTCCTCATCGAGTAGTGGAAGGCCAACTGTTCGATTCTTCAGAGCCGCCTTCATAACCCTTTCCAAGGTTCCGCTCTCACACAGATACTGCTTTACTCGATTGCAGACAATCGACTCGATCTCATCCTTTTTTATGTTTTTCCGCGCCGATTTTTCATCAGTTCTGTTGTAGTAGTACGTATTTCGACCACCATTTCCATTGCTACCGTAAAAAGGATTTCCTTGGTGATCTCTCAAGACTCCAGTCAACAAATAAACATGACCGTACTTGCTAGTCTTCGGCTTGTGATGATCAAACGAAGCAAGCACTTCATCGACCTTTCTAATGAGAGTAGGGTCAATCAGATCGCCATGCTCCCTATGGTGGGCGTATTCCCAGACGACTCGCGCATCCTTATCTTGTAACTTTGGAAACTGATCCATTTTGTCGATGAAGGCATTGAAGCCCCTGAGTTTCGGACTCGTGAGCAAAACACGGAGTCGCTTCTCATCATAGAGTTCGCCACCGACCCTTTTAGGCGGAATGCGGTTTCCTTCTTTATCAGTTGACTCCTTTGTCCAACGCTCCTTAGTGCGATACCCCTTTGACAAGCAAAAATCCTTAAGTAACTTGTAAGACTTTAACTCACAGAATTTGTTAAATATCTCAGTGTCTTCCTTAAGCTCCTGCCAGTTCGGAGTGTAGATTCCAACTTTCGTTGGGTGAGCATCCAAGCCTTTGATAGGCACCGTCGATGTGTCTTTTCCAAAATTGATCATTGCCTCACGTTGCTTTTTTGTGACTCGATCTGAAGTATCATTGGATTCTTCTTCGGCCATTAAATTTTCTATGCCAAATTTTATTCGATCACCCTTGTTCAGGTGATTATATCTTTTTCCATCAATAAATACGTGCTTGCCGTATTTGGCTGCAGCTTCCATTAGTTCGATATTTTTTTTCTGATACCTGCCTAAACGGGCAACACTTTCAACGGACACGCCATCGCACAGATCGTGTTGAAAGGCGTAGATAATTTCATCATCTGCCGACCTAAGATGGCTTTTCCCTTTTCTCCCACTCTTAACCTCTCTAATAAACCGAATTATCTCATGCTTGATTCCAGTCTCTTCGGTCCACATTTCAGCCCACCGAAGTTGGGTAGATTCTTGCGCTTCAAGGGAGCCATGCTGAGTTTTGCTTTGCTCCTTCGTCGAAACCCTAGTTCGTCCAATAATTCTAATAATCTTTTCTTTTGAACCCATTTTTCAATCACCCAAAATCACTTCAAACGCAAAATCTCGGAGCAGACTTTCAATCGAAGCAACGGTAGAAATACCGACTGATTCTTTTGTTGTGCCTAATTCAATCAAATGGCTCCTCCTTTTTAGGTTTCCTGCTGCCGACAATTTTATTGCGTTCCGTATTCTCGCAACTCTTTTCTTTCGGCAATTCTTGCACTGGCTGTTGCGACCATTAAGCCCTCCGACTTTTAGGCCGAAGGAACTCCACCTTTTCCAAAGACCGCAATTGCTGCAATTTCGTCCTTGAGTTGGTGGATTATAAGATATGTCAACAATATGTCCAGTTGTCTCTGCTGTTTCGGACGGTTGAACATTCCGCTCGGAAACAGAGCATTCTTGGTTTACATCATGTCGTTTCACCTTTCATAGCTGCCTTCTTTCCAATTCCAGTTGCATTTGACCCATTCCAGCCAGCGTTTGTTACTGGTATTTCGTTCCATTCACGATCTTCCAACAATCGGCCTGACTAATCGAATTCGCTTTGACCGTTCAAGTTGCTCCTCCTCTTTGTTGCAACCCTGCGGACACTGCCAGTAACCTCGCGGCTGCCTTCCACCCGTCAAAAAGTTTGGAGACCAGATTTCTGAACACCGCTTACACTTAAACCAATTTCCAAGTGTGTCGATGATTTCCACATCTTTTCGCCACAAAAAACTCAAGACTCTTTGTTTCACCTTCATTATCCGCTCCTTTTGTTGATGGTTACGATTTTACTCGTCAGACGATCCAGGTTATGAACGTATCGCTTGAACATTTCTTTTGGCGCATTCAGCTCCACCAACGTGGCATACAGGCATTGTCCCTTTTGCCAATATCGAAAGCGAGGATGCGCTCTATCGAGAAGACCTCTTAGTTCCGGTGGTGACTTACTGTAGTCAATGTAAGGTTTTCTGTCGCATCCGGTTTCGTCAGCAATCCGTTCCTCAGTTTCGAGAAGTTGGATCAGACTCACTTTATCTTTGAGAATCATCTCCTTTAACTCGGTGTTCATTGATCCTGGTATGCCAACACAAACCAACTTTCTATCTTCAAGACGAACGCTGAAGCATCGTTCTCGCAGTTCCATTAGCAGTTTCTCCGGATTCAAAACTCAGTCCTCTCGACAGGCATTGATGGATTTCCGGATTCGACTTGAGTGTTATCGCGGACGGGCTCACCAACAAACTGTTTTACGAAGCCATTAACCTTCTTGGCTACATGCCTTGAGGCGTTCGTCTGGCTCTGCCTTTCTGCCGATTTAACTATGTCATAGATAAACTTTGAGGTTTTATTTTGTGGAAGGGCGACGTGAATCTTCCTAAGTTCTGTGCCTATCTGTTTCAGCCGATTCCGATACCACTCGTAGGTTGGCTTTTTCGATTTTGCCCAGCCATCCAACTTCGACTTGCTCACATACCTACAAGCGAAAACGACATCTTCGTCTCCGGCAAACTTGTCAGGCACATTAGCCCTAATATCAGGAAAGACATGAACATTTGATTCTGCACAATTCTCTGACGTACTTTGGAGATGGCTAACTGTTGTCAAAAAAGATGAAAAACGGTCTATCAGTCTTTTTCTGTTTTTTTCGGATGCCAACCAAAGTTTCTGCTTAAAGGCCGCTTTCAATTTCACTTCTACACTTTGCATTTCCTCAATGATCTGGTCTATCCATTCGTCGTCAGCCGATTCTAGTTCCCTTTCACTTGTTTGGGGTTCGCCCATACGTTCAATGGACTGAGTGTTTGATGCCTCTCGAATCTCGTCGGCCTTCTTAATTGCTCCATCTTTACCTATATCAAGAATTTGGTCTTGATTGCCCTTAGGTAACATCGAAAGTTTCTCTGCTACGTTTAGGGAGAGGTCTCCTTTTTCGACTGCTTTCCTAAGTTTTTCAGACCCATCTCGTATTACCTTTGATGCTTTTTGAACTTGTCGTCCCGAAACTCCTAGCTGTTTTCCGGCTCGTTCGGCAGACTCCTTTGACTTGTCTTTTTTCTTTCCAGAAGCTTCTCGCAAACCTTCTGGAAGTTTATCCTGCCGCGACTTTTTTCCACCTTCTCGCGCACCCTCTATCTGGCGCTCCTTTGCATCTTCACGGAACAGTTCTAACAGGGCCGCGGCTATTATAGCTCGTTGACTTTGGCTCAGGTGTCGTCGCCGTAAATTTTGACTTACCACAAAATCTTGTAGTGAACCTTTGCCGGACCAGATTTCGTATCTGGGTTTTACACCAGTATTTTTACATGCCAGGTACCGATGACGGCCGTCGATTATTGATTTATCTTCGGGGTGCAGAACAATTGGCTGGCGAAGATTGTTCTTTTTAATATCCTCCTCAAGCTCCTTGAATGCCTCGTCGTCCATTCGAGGGAAAGCTTCACAAGCAGGATGGAATTTCATTTCATCACTCATAAAAAATTACCTCCGGTATTCTGAATTTTTTGGAGTGCCTCCCAATGCTTTTTTCTCGGATACCCATAAGTCATTCCTCTGCTGCCCGAAATTAGGCGCATCCCCTTGATTCGTTCGGGATCAAGAGCCGCAAGCGTAAAGTTCTGGTCAAAGAGGTATCCCAAAATACCGCGATGATCGTACACTACCTTTTTGTCCTTCCAGACGATTGAGCCTGGAGGGCTGTGCTGTTCAGCTCTGGATTTAAGAAGCTCTCCAACTTCATACCGAACTAAGTAATGTAAGTGTGGCGTTCCCTTTTTCCTTCCAATCCCTGTGACTCTGATAAATGGTCCGATCTTTCCCGAAAGAGCCTTACTCATATTGTGGGCAAGTGCGACACACATAATATGAGGATCGTCGTTGCAGTTTCGCTTTAGCCAACTAATCGTGGCATGTAGATTGAGTCCTCTCTGAATCGTATAGAACTCACCCATCTCAACGAAGTATTGACGGTGCCGTTTCATACACTGTTCGCAGGACTTCCGTTTACACGGTCGCCAGTAGTGACACTTTCTCATGGTGAGTCCCCCTTGTGCGGGGCAGACAGTAATCGACGTACTTCCGTTCTATTAAATGGGATGATTGGCTTGCTAACGAAGATGGTATGACTCACGGTCATCACCTCCGGTATGATCTTGTTCGAGAATTACATTACGGATCTGAGACTCAAGACCTCTATGGCCCCAGAGTTTCAAGAGGCGGCTTCGCAGAAATCGCCACCTCGGCGATGTGCAAAGTTCCTGCTCGATGGCATCGAGAGAAAGGGCGCGACACTGATCAACTGCCGCTAAAATGCGATCTAATTTATCGGAATTATGCGATTGCATAGCACCTCCAAGTTTCCTTGAAGGCTGCTCTAATTAAACAGTCGGAACCAATTTCCATCTGCCACAGAACAGCCAGTTACATACGCAGGGACCTCAATGTCGCTGCCTATTTTCGACCTAAAACTACGTAAGTAATTTCTTGGCCGGTCGCCGCTTTCGACCCGTACTGTTCTGTTAAAACACAATTCCAATTCTGATAAATTCACGGTAGCGTTCCGTGAATAGTCGAAACTCATATCCTAAAAAATAAAGATTCGTCAACCTCAATTGTAATATGCACTTAGTGGATTCTGATTGTTTACGCCAATTGCCTGACTTTTCTGGAGGTTCCGGTTCCCAAAAACCCATGAGAGTTGCTGTGGAACCAACTCGTCAGTTGATGAGAAGATAACCAGACTTTGTTTTCTTGACCCTTCCTTGTTCGATCATACTGTTCACGATTTGACAGACTGTAGTCTTCCGCATCCGACAATGTTCCCGCAAGTCATTGATTCCAAGGGGAGTGGAAGCATCCATCAAGGCGGATTCAACTCGTTGTTCATTGGACAAATTTATTTTAGGTTCTTCGCCTAATTTTACTTCCATCGTCGCCGGATTGAGAATCAAGTCCTGTTCTTCAACATCGAACCCATATCTCTGAACAGTCTGAATAGTCCTTCGTTGGTCGTATCTCTGTAATAGAATCGCTGTATCAACGGAGCTGAACAATCCGGTTGAACCTAAAATTGCCGATGTTCCCGATCCTCGCTTGCCGATGTGATGCGTGAACATCAGGTGAACGCCGCTCGTTCTTGCGATCTCAATTATGTCGTCGAAAACGGCGGTCGTCTCATTGTAACAATTAATATCTCTTACCAAGGGACTAAAGAGGCGAAGCCAGGTGTCTGCAATCAAAATCCCAGGCTTATACTCATCAATAAGCTGATACAGCCAACTGACTGGATTTCGTGGTGCTCGACCACAGAATACATAGAGTTCATCGGCATTGGACATGCCAAGGGCTTGATACCGTTTTCGGATTTCATCTCGTCGGTCCTCTAAGAACAGCACCACACATCGGCTCTTTAGCGTGGGTCTGTTAAGCCATTCTTCTCCACGAACTATTGCTCGGCTTAGACTGTAAAGGAGAGTAGTCTTTCCGACCTTTGGCGATGAACAGAGCAAAGAGATTGAGCCAACACCAAGAATGTCATCCAGTATCCAAGAGTATCGTTCCGGCGGTTCAGACAGCAGCTGGTTGACTCGCGTAAGCGTTAAATTTTCTGTTATGTCTTTCTTCTGTCTGCTCCCAAAGTTGTCAAAAACTTCTGCGGGATCAAAGTTGCTCGGACACATCCCCATCCTCTTTTTTTATGAATAGGGAAATTATTATGGCTACCGGACTGGTCAATGAAAAAATATTTTTTCGTTTACAGATGAGTTGTATTGGCTCTGGTGTCGGGATTAGAAAAATCTGGTTTTGTTAAAGAAGTGCTGCTTGGGTCAATATTTTCAGACGTCTCCAATATCTCGATTTTTTGCATTACCTTATTCAGTTTCTTTTCAATTTTTTGTCTGCGAATTTCAAGTTGGCGCAAACTCAGATTAGAAATGTCCTCAAAGAAAGAATCGTAGTCATGTGCCTTCAGCCATCTGACATGCTCCTTTACTTCCTTAGCGTCCATCTGCAAACCATCCGCCATCTCTTTGAGCGAAAGCTTCAGTGTTAAACACCTCAACACGTCGATACGATCTCTGCAAAAACTGTTATAATCGGAATCCATAACACCTCCTTAAAAAAGCAGCCAATCCATTTGGTCGAGCTGACATTCAATCTTCGTCTGTTTCCAACTAAGCTCTGCGTCCAGCAACCTCAATTCCTCTGTTGTCATTACTTTAATGTCTGGCATTTCACGGTCGTAGGCTTCGTATAATCCGTAGCGAAAAAGGAACCTGGTGCGCTTCGACTGCAAGTCCATTGCCTCTTCGATCAATTGAGCTTTACGAATATGATCGCTATCTGATTGACCAATCTCTTGTTTTTTCTCCTGAATACTTTTTTTGAAGTCGGCATCTATTTGCACCGCCAAACGATATCTTTCTTGGCCATCGCTAAACCTGGCCGAATACGATTTAAGCCAGAGAATGTCCCGAAATACTGTCCTTGTAGAGCAGCCCAGCAATTCCGCCAAAGTTTTAATTGAGATGTTTCCCGATTCCGTCGCTAAAAGTTTGTGTAACTTACGCCGTCTCTTGCCAGCTCCAAGGGGAAGGTCCTGCCACCAATCCAAGGCATCCTCCTGAAGCAGCCGAGAGAGTCGTTCTTTCTGCCTGTTGAGTGAGCGCCACCTAACCATGCTGTGCATTCCTCATGGCTTTTATAGCCTCTTTCTCTTTGTGTAAGGATACCTGTTCAGCATGACGTGCCCATTTCGACTTCCATTCCTCGTAAGATTTTTCATAAGCCTTCGGCTCCAGGTCGTTGATATAAGTCGGTCTGATAAATCTACCAATAGTGAGCGGGTGCAAATCGTCCAGTTTCTTCGAGCGTAAAAGGCGATAAAGCTTGTCCCTCGAAACGCCCAACACCATTGCTGCCTGAACAACGGACAGTTCCGTGTTTGGCCCTTTTGGAACTTCAATCTCTCTAGTCTTGAGTGATCTGATACCCTTTCTCTTCGCCTTAAATTTGAGATCACGAAGCCTGAAGTTGACTGCAAGTCGTTGCTTGTAGAGTTCTTTCAACTGCTGTCTCAGCTTATCAACGTCGGTGGTCAAGCGCCCCCCTTGGTTTGATACATGTGCCATCTGTACAGTTTTTTACTCTGTATTAGATTGCACTGTATTGCTTGTTATTATGTCTTGAAATGCAAAACTACTCAACTGAACATTGGGAATTTCATGTCATTGAGGTGTCAGTTCAAGAGGGTTCTGTTGTTAAACTGGGGGCAGTTCAAGAATTTTTTCTAATAAGCGGATGAGATGATAAATGAAATTACAGACCGTTTCGGATTGTGCTCGGCAAGCTTCCCGCAAACTTTCGGGAAGGTTATCGTCAATTTTCAGTAGTCGATAAATTCGGTGGCAGACTGTTTTAGGCTATCCCGATGTTCAAAGTACCGGATAGGCATGGCCGGACTTGACCAACCAAAATGGAGTAACACTTTGGCCATTGGACACTTCGCCTCCTGTGCCGTAGTGGCAGCGGCAACTCTGCAACTGTGAGGAGATACCGGGCGCTTCAATCCAATCACGGCAGCGTACTTCCTAACGATTCTGTAAACGCCCGACGGAGACAGTGCGGTCAAATGGTTCCAATGAGGTGATGTCAGCAGTGGCTCATCTCCATTGCCCTAATTTGACCTGATTTTTATTGACTACATTTTTTTAACAACTTTTTATCAACTACTTTTAATATTTCTTCTTGCTTCTTTGTAAGCGCAACAAGTCTTAAAATTCTTCTTTGGATCTTTTAAATATACACGATATAGTCCGTCTAACTCATTAAGCGCAACCTGAAATGATAAACCCATTGGTCTTACTTTTTCTTTTAAGATTGAAAGAAGTAAACATGATAAATAACAAATAAATACGTGAGCTTCAACTCTATTATACAACCAGTGTCTCACAGGCCGTAAGCTAACTACCCCTTTTAAGGATTGAAAGCATTTTTCAACAACATCTTTATCAAAATAAGTTTCAATAGCTTCAGTTGCATTTAGATTTGTTGTTGTAAATAAAAATGAGACGCCATCAAATTTTTTATCTTCACTTATCTTAGCTTCATTGATTTTTCCATTTTTAGTAAAATATTTTTCAAGTTCAGGTTTTATTGCTTTTTTGTTCAATAGACGAACTTGAGCAGCTGTTATTTCATCAAGTCTGAATTCAGCAACTTCGATAGCTTTTCTAGAATTATAAATTATTATTAGCCGACCTTTTATGCCACCATGAGTATAAGTTTGCTCTTTAAAATAAAAAATGGTTTTACCCATACGCAGCCTATTTTTTGTAACACATAGATCTTGAGATTTAAATTCGTCACCAAGTGTTTTTTTAATATTATTATCCAATTTCATTCCACAAAGAATTTTCCAATGATTCTTCGAGAGAAAAGCAGTGTTTTCAGCAGATGTAATGCCTCGATCAATTACGGCCAAACCGCTTTTTATTCCAAACCCTTCGAGATCATTTGAAATGTCAGAAAAAGTACGCGCATCATGAATATTTCCCGGAAATGTTTTATGGAAAATAGGTATTCCTTTTTCTTGAGTAACAGCGAGTCCTATTTGAACCAGTTTATGACCCTTTCTATTTTCTTTATCATGACCATACTTTGCCTTGGAACATTTTTTCCCGTGAAAATAAGTATTAGTTACGTCATAAACAACGCCCTTTGTTTTAATTTTAAGGACAGATTTCACTTTATCAAATATTTTAACCTGATTTGTAATAAAGTGTTCACTTTCCATAGCATCTAGGGCGTTTACTAATCGCTTTTCAGTTAATGCCTCCAATCCTAGGATTAGATTTAGATCAGTTCTTGCAAACCACTTCTTCATATGATTGAGGCTTTCATAATCAAGACAATGAGCATAGACTAAAGATAAAATTTCCTTACTATATTCGCCTAATATTCCTGGCAATCCAATACTTTCCGCGATTGAATGAAGAACCATAAGTGGACCAGAAAGTTTTACCGATTCAATTTCTGCATTTGATATTGAGGTAGTCAGAATGGTTTTACCATCAGATTCTTTACCCAAATATCTGAGATATTTGTGAACAACCTTGCCACCAACTCGAACAGATTCAACCTCTGCTAAATAAATTTTCCCATTTCTTTTTATTTTTTTTATAAAGCTCATGTAGTCAATAAAATATTGACTACACAAAAATGCAACAGTTATTTTTAAAAAAACTAAAAATAGTTTTTTCGCTGCTAAATGTTAGTTTTTTCGAGGTCTATAGGATGTAGGCAATAAAAATCAGGTCAAATTAGGGCCATTGGTTAGTGACCGACCAGACTTTTCCAGATATTCAGTCAGATACTTGAAGGCGATTAAATGTAAAACGATTCTACGTTCCTTTTCACCCTTGCCAATTATCCGCAGAACCGGCTTTTCGTCCTCCTCGAAAAGGTCTGAAACTTTTAATCCGCACAACTCTGACCGTCTCATTCCAGTGTAAACCAACATTGCCAACACTGCTTTATGGAAATTGCCAATGGCTAGGTTCGGGTCAGGAGCGTCCAACAATGAGCGAACCTCACGTTCTGACAGCCCTGGTGTCTTTCCTTCGGAGCTGACCTTCGGAAACCTAACTTTTTCGACGGGGTTGTGTACGACCACTCCTTGGTCTTTTAGCCAAGAGAACAGGCTGGACACGCTGGAGAGCTTTCTTGCAATGGTGGATGGTTGTCGTCCTGACGAGCGCAACTCATCACGGTAGGTAATCACATCTTGAATCGTGATGTCGGCTGGATGCTTGATCGGAAATCGCTCAAAGAACTGTCTGCAATCAAGTTGATAACTTCGACGGGTTTCTGGACTGATCTGATTCGCAAGCCAGTTGTTGTATTCGACAGAAACCTGTTGGAATGCAGGTACAAGTGGTTGGGTAATGGCAAGTTGGTTCATTCGTCACCGTCATCATTTGGATTGTACTGCTTTTCAACAATAGGGGCGTAGGGATTCGCGGGGTCGAGTGGTTCAAAATCCGGTTCGTCGCGGTGGTCTGGATGACCACGGAGCCAAATTTTTTCGATCTCTGTAGAGTAGTCCTTTCCGCCAAGCTCTTCCGGTGCAGCTCGGTTACTCAACTGACTTGAAACTCGAACAAAAAATCTCCACCACCTATTTCGCTTGCGCCCTTCTTCGACATGCTCGTCATAAGCCCAATCTGGTATCAGCTTGCGATAACCTGCTTCTTTCTTCAGTTTAATGTATTCCCATGCCGAATCCGCAATCCGGCTCTTCCGCGACCTACAAATCATTAAAATAATCGCAGCCAGTGCTGGAGTGTAGGTCGCCTTTCTCTTTTTCTCTTTATAGACAGTGAGCCAGAGTTGAATTTTTGAATCAATCGCAGCTGACATTGCGGGTGAGGCAAATCCAATGTCCTCCGCGTTTACTGTAGCCAACGTGATTAGGAGGTACTGGGTGTACTCCTCCATTTCGTGAGCCCAATAAATACTTTCTTCCTCCAATCCAAAACGCAAAGCCTTCTGCAAGGCTGAACGAACAAGTCGCAAATCGTGGCCGCCTCTGGTTCTAAGTTGGTAATCTGATTTCTTTGATCCGCCTTTCATTCTGTCCCGTTTCTCCAGTTCTATTTCCATCACAAGGACGATAATTTCCAGATGTTGTTAATTATATTTTATAGTGAGTCTAGCGACGGTAAAGTGGAATTCTGTGACAGGTGTCTGGCTTGAGAAGGTCGAAAATTGTTCTTGTACCGAGGAAATCATCCATCAAGAAATGTAAGTATGATTCCAGTTCCAGAAATATCAATCGTCTAAGCAGCACTCGCCTTGGTCGCGGCAGTGATAAGTCGTCCAAGATTTTCAAGGTCGGCCACATTTGCCCGAAGCTCTATTACATCTCCGGAGGCGGTAGTAATTTTCAGATCCTTACCATTCTGAACAGCTTCCATTGCTTCAGATAGAGTAAATAGAAAAGTTGTCTTAAACAGATTCTTTATGCTGACAGTATTGTCGAGTTCGACCACCAGAAAGCCAGTGCCCAAATCCTTTCCATTCAAAGTCGCGCTCTTGTTCCAGGTTCCCAGCTTAAATCGTAACTTTGCCATTCCAACTCCTTACTTTGTTGCGGCCTTGTACGCATCGGATGCGTTTATGCTTGATGGCGTTCTCTTCATCACAGAGCCAAGTTTCTCTTTTGCCCTGCCATTTACCCAAAATACGCTGAAGGCTCCGTCTTTCTCGATCACCTCATACAACCCGCAGTTTGCCTTCCCATTATTGACATTGCATGAAATCAAATCGTGTCCGTTGAACTCAATGTGTGACACAGTTACAGCATAGTCGAGAGGATTTTTACCGGCTTGAATCTTTGCTTGGATTTCTTGACCCAGTTTATTTATCTGAAAATTCCTTCGCGTTCTCTCCAACTCGCTTGCAATGGTTGCCTGAGCACGTGGTTTAACTTGGGCAGAACGATTGCCGGTTTGACTAAACTGAAAAATAGCTAAGACGAAGACGCCGGTGATTGCCCACCTAGCTTTCCGCTGGAACTTTTTGTACTTCCACATTTTGAAGATTCCAACCGGACAGATGAATAGCAGCCACAGGATCACATTCAAATCCGATGGACCATTGTCCTTGACATTCTTGTAAACCGGATCGGTCACTTCTCCTCCTTTGTAGATGCAGGAGTACGTACCTTCATCTTCTCTATATCGCACCAATTAGGTGGCATTTTGGTCCCGCCATCGTAGGCATACGCCAATCCTGCGTTCATCAGATTTTCTGATAACGACTTTCCATCGACGATCACGTCAGCGAGAATCCTGAAGTATTTCTCGCGCGAGACATTCAAAAGATCCACACGCTTGGCCCTTTTCAGCAGGACCGCGACTTGCTCTTTCGTATAAAGACCGACTCGCTTTTCACATTTGTTTTTCGTGCTGACTTCAGCGGTGTCCAAGCCGCGAACACGAACACTGATGTTCTTTCCGATCAGTGGGTGGATGCCGGGAATATCGAAGGTGATTGTGTCTCCGTCGTAATTTTTCAGATACTTCACGCACCGGAAGTTATGGTCGTCATGCTTGCACGAATCATCTGCGATGGCGTTTAACGCAACAAAGGCAAGAAACAATACGATTGAGTGTTTAATCTTCATTCGAGTCTGCCTTTCGCTTGTTCGGGATCGCTCTCTCAATCTTCACTTTGAGCCATCCCTCGAAGATGTCCTCAGTGGCGATCTCTTCCAGGGTTGGAGGCCGTCGATCACTTCCGTACAACAAAAATTCCATGGAGGTTCCGAAGTATTCAGCAAGCGCAAGAACATGATCGAGCTTCTGCGGCTTTCCGCCAGCCATAAGCGAAGACAGAGTAGAGGGCGGCACTTTTGTTTGCCGACTCAGCTCACGCGCGCTTAATCCTTTCTTGGTCATCAGACGCTTTAGCACCTGATGAAGTTTCAGTTCTTTTGCCATTCAAATTCCTTTGGAGACACGAATACTTACTCACTTTGATTCGGTTATTTCCTTGGCATGTCTGAGTTGATTTCTTACCTCCGAATAGTTTGTGCGAACGTATGAACTGGACGAGTTCTGATTCCATCATCTGTCACCATCGCGTTTTTTCGGGTGTTCGGACGGCGGAACATCGTGACTATCCCATTTCACAATCTCCGGAACCTGTAGCCAAATCGCGACGGCACGAACAACTGCTCGTCGGAGCCTCTCGTCCATCGAATACGACAACTTGAAAGGATCGAATTTGGGATTCACTTCATCTGCCCACAAAGCCATGCACCAGGCAACGGCAGTTCGTTCACCACCAGTGAGGTCATTCCGCAGAACCATTTTCCATTCGATACTTTCTCGCTCGATGCTCAGAGCATGAGAAAATTTCGCTGCCAGATTAGGGTATGTCTTGATGATTTGGTGGATCACCTTCACGTAACGAGAAGTAGTCATTTGTCCTTTTCACGCTGGCGCGCTTTGTACCAGCCGCACTTGTCCCGGCAGATGAAGCACCACATCCTCGACTCTGCTTCTGTTCTTGTGATTTCGATTTCGTCCAGATGACGAGTGCAAAAGTCCTTACGAATAAGCTCCGTTTTTAATTCCGATTTTTCTGTTCCGTTTTGTGCCATAACCTACCGTTTTGATTGTGTAGGTTTAGGATAGTTTATATGACGTGCTGCGCAATAAATATCGAATGTATCGATCAAACGTGAACTGATTCGCCTTAAAATTGAGCAGGTAAAGTTGATCTCAATTCGTGACCAAAGGTATAGATCACCTTATGGCCGATGTCCTGAGTCCTAAACAAAGAAGCTATTGTATGTCCAAAATCCGGGGAAAAAATACTTCCATTGAACGTGTTGTTCGTTCAGAGCTTCATCGACTCGGATACAGGTTTCGCATTCACGATCGTAATCTGCCCGGGAGCCCAGATATCGTTATGAACCCCAGGAAGATCGCGGTGTTCGTCGATGGTGACTTCTGGCATGGCAAGAGATTCGCTCAATGGAAAGGCAAACTCTCACCCTTTTGGCGAGACAAGATCCAGACCAACATCCTGCGCGACCAAAGGAATTTCAGGAGACTGAAAAAACAAGGTTGGCGTGTGATCCGTATCTGGGAAAGCCAGCTTAAGAAGGACAAAGAAGCAGCAATTTCCAGATTGATTTGTCTGATCGAAGGCTGACTATCTGCGCCAGTTTCTAACCAAGGATGATTGAAGTTTTCTCATTTAGTCATAGCTGCTAATCTGTTGACATATCGGGGAGGTGTTTTTCTCAACAGGCCAGTTGGCTTGGAAGGTGGTTTTATGTCTCAATTCACCGTGCCCCTAATAAAGGAAGTAGATGGCAGCTTGGAAGTCTCGCAGCAAGGAGTTGTATTTTCTGGATCTTTTCGCAGGATCTGGAGGTTTTTCTCTTGGCTTGGAGGCTTCAGGATTTACTTCGCTTGGTAGTGTCGAGATAAACCCGAAGGCACGGGAAACTTTGCAGACTAATTTTGGAGAATCACCATTGTCTGCGATAAGGTCTACCTGTGGTGATGTCCGCAAACTTGATTTCAAAAAACTGAAAAAGGATCTCAGCAGGGCTGGCATTCCCGAACTCGATCTTTTGGTTGCATGTCCACCGTGTCAGGGATTCTCCAGAATAGGTCGAGCCAAGCTGGACTCACTTGCCGGTTCAAAAGGTTCACACCCCGCAGACCCGAGAAACAAGCTTTATCAAAAAGTAATCAAGTGTCTGGAGATCATCCGTCCAAAAGCCTTCGTATTCGAGAATGTGCCAGGAATGCTCTCGGTCGGTGGCCGAAATGTCGCCGAAATCGTATGTAAGCAAGCAGATAAAGCGGGATACCAAGTGAAAGCAGCTCTTCTCAATGCCGCATGGTATGGGGTGCCCCAACTTCGAGAGCGAATAATAATCATAGGATACAGGAAGGATCTCGGAATCACTCCTGACTTCCCAACCATTGAATTTAATGGCCCTGAAATTGAGGGCCATATGTCTGGAAGCGACGGCATCTTGAAACTCTGGAAGTCAGATGAGTATTTCATCAATTACTCATGCTTAAGAAGCTCTTTACAGCCCAAGAAATTCAAAACTGTTGAAGAAGCTCTGGCTGACATACCGAGTTTTACCACACACCTGCAAGCTCTAAGATATGGCCGCAAATACAAATCTCTGCGAGAACTACATCCTCCTGTCCCTTACAAACCGGGGTGTCCAAATGAGTATTGTAAATTGATGAGAGATTGGACAGGTTTCGAGAGCTCTTCCGTTTCCGACCATTGTGCGAGATGGACTCCAAGAGACTTTCGTATTTTCCGAAGAATGAAAGAGGGTGATCGCTATCCTGAGGCACTTGCTATTGCAAATTTCCTTTGGCGACAAGCAAAGAGGCAAGGTCAGCAAGTAAAGAGAAAAGAATATGTGCCTCCATATCCTGACGATTCATTCAAGGAGAAGTGGCGAAAATTAATTCGCAATCGACCCTCATGGACTCTTACGGCTCATCTCAGCAAGGATTCGTATAGCCACATTCATTTTGATTCGACACAAGCCAGAGCTATCAGTATCCGTGAAGCAGCTAGACTTCAATCGTTTCCGGATGGATTCAAATTCGTTGGGTGCGCTGGTGATGTGTTCATGCAGATAGGTAATGCCGTTCCACCTTTGCTCTCTAAGGCCATCGGGAAAGAAATCAGAAAAACCCTCAATAAAAATCAAAAAACAGCAAGAACTCATACGGCAAATCATTGGGAGGTTTCCCTTTGATAAGAGCTCAGTTGGTCAGCGACCTTACACTTGATCTGCTTGGTCCGCGTAGCGGTGCAGTGGAGATTTTGCCACCTGATATGGATCCCCGGCAGGAGTACCAGATCGGCCAGCTATTTCCCCAGACCAGCATTGTGGAAAGAAATCCTGATGCCGAGGCTGAATTACTGGGAGATAGTGCAACCGACGATGAGGACGGCGATGATTCTGTCCCGGTCGCACCGGTAGTCGTGGGTCAGAATTTTCGGAGACTACCTTCATCCTTCGGGCTTTCATTCTGTCTTTCAACTCCACCACAGAAAGGAGCTTTCAAGTTTTGTGTCACGTGGGCGAGATATAAGCTCACAGACGAAAAGACTTGGGCTAGGGAGCCAAGATACTTAATTAAGGAATTCGATCCCGGAGTTGCCACTTATCAAGATGACGCCAAAGAGGTTCGTATTGATATCAAAATATCGAACACACCTGGTGGCAGTATAAGAGTGAGTCTTTTTGCCACCTCCCTTATCCGACCTGAACGCGAAGATCGAGTAAGTAGCACTGAAATAATTTTTCAGCCTGAAATTCGTGTGGTTCTGAACTCAAATACTCAGGCAGTTGAAATGGCCGAGGGAGGCTTCGCATCGTCTGATCCGGAATGGAGAATCAGCATGCGACAATATGATGGACGCAAAGTTTTAGCTCGCGGACATCTTTGTGGGGTCTATTGGCCTGACGTAGATCCTCAGCGTGAGTTCACCGAAAGCTTTGATCGCCCACCATTTGTTTGGAGCGATGGCGTGTATCTGTTGGGCAGAGACAATGAGTTGCAATTGTTTTTTAAGCCGACATTTCGCACGGACTTTATACCGATGTATTCGGCCCCAGCTCCCGAGTATGAATTGGATGAGGGTGATTACCCTGGCATCCGACTGTCCGCTCAGAGTCTCGCGGATGCCGGAACAGCTGAGTCCCTTACTAGTATCATAAGACCGTTTTTATCGGCATACAGTAGCTGGATATCTCGTCAAAGAACTGTTGCCGGCAGCAATCCGGTGGACTCTGAGATTATTGCAAGACATGAAAACGCACTTAGGCGGATGACAGATGGGTTGGAGTTCCTGGCTTCAGATTCGTCTGCGCGACTCGCTTTTTCTTTTATGAATGAGGCGATGGCGATTCAAACAAGATGGGCAAAACCCGACAACGAACTTGTTTGGCGTCCGTTTCAGATCGGTTTCATTCTTCTCGCACTTAAATCATCTGTTAAGGAAGATGATCCTGACAGGAATATTGCAGACATACTCTGGTTCCCTACTGGAGGCGGCAAATCTGAAAGTTATCTGGGGCTTGCCGCTTTTACGGCAGCATACAGAAGACTTTCATCGGAAAAAGATGGGGAAGGTTTCTCGCAAGGAGAAGGAACTGCAATAATTAGCAGGTACACATTAAGACTGCTCACTATCCAACAGTTCCGACGGGCATTGCGAGTGATAACCGCAATGGAGTACCTCAGATTGCAAAGACAAACTTCTGGGCAAGTCGGTTGGAGGCCAGCAGGTGTCAGATTGGACGATTGGATCTGGGGAACTTCACCGTTTTCAATTGGATTATGGGTAGGTGGGAATGTAACTCCAAACAGGCTATCCGGTGAAGGTTACATGGGAATGCCAGCAGGTGCTCTCAATATTCTGCGAAGATTGCCAACAAAGGGAAGCTCTGATCCAGCACAGGTCTTGAATTGTCCAAAATGTAATTCAATTCTTGCCGTTCCTGTTAACGGATTACCAAGAGGCGACCATGAAATCCATCTGTTCGCATATAGTGGTGTCCAGGAGCAGACAGGAAGTGATTGGCTCAGTTCAATTTCAGCAAACAAGGTGAATGTAATTTCTTTTTCTCAACGGAGGCATCGAGCCGGAAGACTTCATGTTTTAACATTCAGATTGAGAACTGATTCATCAATCGAACCTTCTGATCTACATAAATGGTGGAAGGAAAGGTTTGAGGAGCCTTCGGGTATTCGACTGGTGTCTTTCAATTCGCCGGTTCGACCCGGTTATATTCCTGTTCAAAATGCTAACCGACGCTATAGCAACCCCGTTGATTATGAACTTCGATGTCCGAACCCAGATTGTGAATTACATAATATACTATACAGCGAAAAGGTTCCAGCTGAGGAAGGTCTTGAGTGGAAAGAAGTGCATCCGCTATTTGCATCGCCATCTGAGCCGTGCGATTCAATAGGTATCCCACTTCAAGCTATAACGGTTGACGAAAAGCTCTATAGAAATCCGCCGACTATGGTTGTCGGTACTTGTGACAAGCTTGCCATAACTCCCTCTTACGGAGATGCGGATGCGGCTTCACTATTCGGAAGGGTAAGATCCTTTAATGAGAAAAAAGGTTATGACCAGGAGTTTGCGGCCAACCGCAGGGGAGCAGTGAGTGTAGCAGCGTTTGCACCACCTGCCTTAGTGATTCAGGACGAATTACATTTGCTTGACGGACCGTTGGGATCCACATTCGGTCTTTACGAAACAATACTCGATGAACTGTGTGGAAAACCCAAGTATGTGGCATCGTCAGCAACTATCAGAAATGCCGCTGAACAGGTTGACAGTATTATGAGTCGAACGGCTCAGGTTTTTCCACCTGTAAATCTTGATATCGCTGACGGGTTTTTTCTTAAAATCAGTGAGGCTCACCCTCTGGATGAAAGGAGACCTGGTCGACTTTTTCTCGGTATAGCAGCCCCAGGGCGTGCAGCTCAGACACCAATCTTGCGAATCTGGGCTCGCTTGCTCCAGTCCGTTCAGGATCTGGCAAATCAAGGTGTCTCACTTAATGAATTGGATTATTTCTGGACGCTAGCCGGATATTTTAACGCTATCAGGGAACTCGCGGGTGGCGAAGCACTTTGGAGACAAGATATACCACAGCGTCTCGATGATATCGTGAGACGACAAGGGAGCACCAGTCGTCGATCTATTGAAGCAATGGAGATGTTCAAGAATCTTTCAAGCCAGACTGACTCAAGTGAATTACCTGGAATTCTTGCGTCTCTTGACCGCAAAGTTACAGATGGCGATGCACTTTGTGGTGTTGCGGCAACTTCAATGTTCGGCACCGGAGTTGATGTTGATCGTCTTTCTCTTATGGTTGTGCATGGTCAACCTAAATCGGCGTCTTCATATATTCAAGCAGTTGGCAGAATCGGTAGAAAACGGGCTGGACTGGCGACAATCTTTCTTAGAGTGGGCAAACCTAGAGATTTGAATCACTATGAGTTTTTCACCGGCTACCATCGCAGACTTGCCGTGGCTGTCGAACCTATATCCGTAAAACCACTCGCCCCTCGTGCCATTGATAGAATCCTCGGTCCGCTGATAGTTATGCTAGTCAGAAACATCAGAGATGGGATCATACCGCTCCCGGAATCCATATGGAAAAAAGATGGAGCCGCAGAAATCAGAGTTACAGATGATAGATTGGTAGATGTAGTTGTCCAGATCGTCCGAAGAAAATGGGAGTCGCAGCCACCGCACCGAAGACCATCAGATCCGGATGAATTGATTGAGGGAGTTCGTAATGCGATAGCGCGATGGAAGGACTTGGCTAGACGGTCAGAAGGAGACGAAAATCCTCTTAAGTATATCGACCGAGAGAATCGTGAAAAGGCGGTCCTCGGCGAACCCGGAATTTATCAGGGAGACTATGCCTTTCCGAATGCGCCGACCTCCCTTCGTGAAGTAGAAGCCACAATTAGAGTTTATACGAGGAACAGATAATAATGTCTCAAGGAATAAGACCAACACAGTACGTAACTACCTTCGGGCCAGGTTCAATTGTAGAGACACCGGATGGCCCCTTTCTGTTAAAGAGCGTCGATTCGGTACTCGATGAGATCCGTCGTTCGCAATCACGTCCATCAGACTTTGCGATTAACGATATGCGACTTCAGCGTGGTTTGCTCAAGGGCGGTCGCGTATTCAAAATTCCGGACGAAGCTGTGTCAGAGAGATTTACACATCCTACAAGAGCATTTCCGACTTGGAACCTATGCGTAAAACATCGTGACTCGAATATCATCCATCGCAGGTTAAGTGGATGTCCGAGATGCACTGGTGCAGATCGTGAAGAATCCACAAAACCTAAGTATGCAATTCGCTTTGTATCTGCTTGCCCTCGCGGCCATCTGTCAGATGTCGATTGGTCATTTGTAGTTCATATGGGGCGAACCTTGTGTCCAAGGGTTGAATACCTATTATGGCATGGTACGGGCTCATCGCTTTCATCAATTGAAATTGAATGTCCCTCCTGCCACACGCGGAAGACATTGGGGGAAATCTATCAACTCAAACAAAGATGCGGAGGCTATTTCCCGGAGCGGGATCATAGAGAGGATGATTGTGATCAACAGGCTGTTGTTGTACAAAGAGGATCAACCCAATTGAGAATACCTGAGGTCATCACTTCCTTAACAATTCCTCCGGCACGCCCTATCCACAACATTCTTCAGAGGGAGGGTTTTTCTTCAATATTTACATCATTGCGAAGATTCGGACCGACCGAAGAAAATTTTCGGGGACTTCTTGAGGACAATGTAAGGAGTCGTCTTATACCCGCTCGCACCGCTGAGGAAATCCTGCGTTACCCATGGTCTGAAACTCTTGAAGCTATGGAAGAATTGGAAGAGTCAGTCAGAGAAAAAACCATGTTGGAGTATCTGATTCAGGAACATCGTGCGCTCGAACACGCAGCCGATACGGGTTATCCACCATACCCTTCAGAAGCGGAACGTAGAATTGGTGAGCCACCGCGCTTCCAGGTAAACCAAGTTGAGATACGCACGGGACTAAGAGTCGGAAGACAGCAGCTTTTGTTCAGAATTGTCCCGATTGAACGACTCAGGACTGTTCTTGTACAGAAATCATATCGGCGTGTTGAATTTGATGATCCGAATATTCCATCTGCATTGGTTGCCGGATCAGACCCGGACTATCCAGGTGTACCATGGTATCCAGGAGTAGATCATTTTGGAGAAGGAATTTACATTGACCTTGATCCTACCGGATCAAATCAGGATTTCTATCCTTCTTCCCCTAGGGCTCAGGAGTGGGATCGAATACTTGCGGGAAACGCGCTTCCTCGGGGCGATGATAGTCTTGTAGAATGGAATGCGCTCTCTGTCTGGTGGCATACTCTTTCCCACCGGCTGATCAATGCACTCGCGATTCACTCTGGATATTCGTCAAGTGCCATACGTGAACGTGTCTATATGACCCGGGATGACCGAAGAGGGACTAGGGGTTCGCTTATTCTTTACACCACACAAGCCGGGGGAGATGGAACAATGGGCGGACTGACCTCACTTGTCCCGCAATTCGAGGAGATTTTCCGTCTTGCATTTGAAACCGTCGACAATTGCAGTAACGATCCGCTTTGTGGCGATGCTGACCTTGATTCAAGACTGCATTTAGGTTCAGCATGTTATTCCTGTCTCATGGTCTCTGAAACTTCATGTGAGCACATGAACGGCTATCTCGACCGTAAGTTGCTCCTGGAAAACCACCCTTGAGGTCCTTATGTTTGATAAGACGCGAGTGCTTGCAACAGGTCGACTTCTTATCGGTGGCAATGATGTAGGACAAATCGGCAGATCGCTCAGTGATTTAATGGCAGAAACCAGGACTGAGCTGATCATTGTCGCGTACAGGTTCACTATAGCGGTACAGGATTTCCGAGAGGCTTTTGAAAGAGTGTTGAGTCGCGGGTGTAGGGTTTGCCTTGTGCTGGATTGTCCGCCCGAAGCGGCATCAGATGATTCCTCAAATGAGTATCTTCATCGAAAGATAGTTGAATTTCCAAATCTTGAAGTATGGGATTTTCTTGGCACACCTGTACAAGGAAGTTCAGTGGGGCACGTCGGACAACTTCACGCCAAGGTAGTCGTTGCTGATCGTCGCAAGGCCGTTGTCGGATCAGCAAACTTTTCACGCAATGGCCTATTGGAAAATCACGAAATTGCGGTACTTGTGCAGGGAAAACCGGCGCTGGCAGTCGCTAAATCAGTAGACCGTATGCTTTCGGATGGAAGAGCCAACGGTATCTTGCGAAAGAGGGAGCGGTGATTTGAGTGTTATTATCTTTCCATTACCTGACGATTGTCTGCCGAATGGATGGAGCTCATCCTCACTGAAATCCGTTGATTCAATTTTGGTAGCTGCAGAAAAGCAACCCACCCCCATTCTTGCTGTACTTCCACCTTCTGTTACACCTGCTTCCGTTGCAGTTGTCACAGCCCTGCATCTTTTACCCCAAACTAAAGAGCCGCCTCGCCCTCACTGCAAAATTGCTCTGGTTCCCGGACGCCATTTTATTGATGACCTAGAAGATATCAATTTTTCGGTACAGACAGTTAACAGAATCACTGGAAAAGCAAGAGTGATCGCCCCTTACAAGCAAGTCACCCCAGTCGGCCAAAAGTTGCTGCGGAAGATAAAGGAGAATCCAGATGACAGAGTAGCATTTCACTGGGTTTGGCGATGTGATCGAGTGTGGGATTTTTATAATCAGGTACAGAGGGATGAACTGCTTCCCCGTGGTTACTTAGGAAGAGGAGACAGTTATAATGCGGTAATTGACATAGTGGAAAGCGAAGAGTTGGCGAAGAACTCGGTAAATGGAATTGAGTATGATCTCCTTGTTTACTGCCCTTATTATCACAGAGTCGGTGCAGAGGAGTGGGATGAGAGACTGCATTCGGTATCGGAAGTGATCCAGAAATTTAAGGCCCGTCGGAAACTCATATTAGTTCGGAGTCCATATGACTATTGGGCACGCAAGCTTGAAGATAGGCTTGGGGTACAGGGATTTTCCTGCGTCACCACCTCAGAGGACTTGGATTCAGACACGTCCTCCGTTGAGGTGAGAGTTGTAAATAACTGCCTGACAATTGATGAAGCTAGAGCATTATATCGTTCAATCCAGTTGAATTGGCGGTCGCTTGGAGTCGGCAATCGAAGAGTGATTCACGATATTCATGTCAATCTTCGGCGAGCTTTGGTCGGTCTTACACCATTTGATACTCAAAGTGCCGCAGAGCTTGCTGATTTATTGAATGAATCATTTCGTGGTCTCAACTTGAAGCTTCAACCAGGCGGCTACGAGGCTGCTGAGAAAGTCGTGAACTGGCTGAAATCGGTTCCTACAAATGAAAAAATGGTTGCACTGAATGAAATCATATCTGCGGAAGCCCTAGAGGTATGGGTTACAAGAGAGGTGGATAGAAAGGCTGTATCTGATGAAGTTGCCCGTACAGGCGCTGATGTCGACTTACGCATGACGGATCGAAAGATGCGGTTTCTTCGTCACAGTTCACATAGAAGACGAGTTCTTACTAGGGTTGATCGCGAAGGAGACCTGGATTGGGTGTCACACTTGAAGCCGAACGACTTACTGTTGATCAGCTCTTGGGAAGTTGTGACTCGGGTTTCGACGATCGAGCGCCTTTGGGAAAGGTCTGAGAACTGGCGGACAAATGCGGAAAAAATCGGTGCCATTGTTGGAAATACTTCGAGAAAGCATGATCCCGTACTTTCTGTTGCTGACAAAATAATTTCTGCTGTTCAAAATTCTATCAGCTCAAGACCTGGCATTGCCGACATGCCAGAGGAATCAGAAGATACCTTCTGGTGGGACGATGCTTACAGGAATGAAACATTTCTGCCTACCATTGAACGCACAAACATAATTCAAGATCCGAATGGGATTCCGTGCAGAGAGGTTCATTTTGAAGATAAAACCGGGGTTTGCCTTAGATCCGCTGCTGACGTTCAAGTATATCGAGAGTTTACTGACGAGTCTGAAATTCTGATGATAGCAGCTTCTGAACTTAAAGCCGGGGATGTAGCCATACTTAGCCGAGATGAAGAAAGAGGGAACATTCTGGATATTATAATGGACCACATGGAGAAAACCCCTAAATTCGGCAGGTATGCCAGTGTGATTCGGTCATGGAAAGATGCACTCCGTACTTCGTATTACAAAAAGGGTCTTTCAATCAGTGAGTTAAGATCCAAACTTGAACAGCGAGGTGGATCGGCAGACCCTGTGACGGTTCGCTCATGGATTTTTGGAACTGTTATGGCTCCAAGAAGTAGAGAAAACATTTCTGCTTTGATTGAAGTCTTGGAGTTGTCTTCATTCTCTGTTGAACAGTTGGAGGAGTCACTTGCGAAACTTCGAGGTGTCCCAAGGGTGATCGGGAGACTTTTGAATCAATTCATTACAGAGAGAGAGCTCGATCCTAGGAGAAAGAGAGAGCTGGAGAAACTAATTTCGGATGCTGGTGTTGACACCGAGGCTGTTCGTACAGCGGTGGACATCAAAAAAGTCACATGGATTTCCTCTAAGGATATTTTGGTGTCGCCATCTTTGATTAGGAAAGTATTCACAGTTCCTCCTAGTGGAAGCTGAAAGGGCAAAATGAGGAAGGCCAGTAAATCAGATGATAAGATTATGGATGAGTCGGATCGGACATTGACGGAGTTTCTCTGATGAAGGCTTGGTTGTGTTTGGCATTCGGTTCCGACAGACAATATGGGGGAAATAAAGGATACAAAGATGAGCTGACCAAATGCTATCGGTACGATAGTTTTGTTCCAAACCATAAACAAGTCCAGGAGGGAGACGTTCTTTTCCTGAGAGACAGGTCAGACCTTCTCGGAATGGCGAAGGTAGTTGAAATCATGTCAACCCCGGGGACAAAGGCGATTCTTAGGTGTCCTACTTGCAGAATTACCGGAATTAAAGTTCGTTCAACGAAAACGCCGAAGTATAGATGCAATGACGGACATGAGTTTGAGACTCCAGCAGAGGATACTGTCTCTTGCACGTTATTCGAGGCCAAATTCAATGGAACCTTTCGAGAATCTGATGGGACTATTTCATTACATAGATTGAGCGAGGCCGTACTTCGACCGTCTGACCAGCTCTCAATTCAGGAAATCAATGTCGAAATTGCAAAGGAACTTCTTGGTCAATTTTTTTCTGATCCAACCTTTGTTCAACGTGCGAACGTTTTCGGGACGACCTACAAAAAGGTTTTTGTATCGCCGTCCTCAAGAGATAGGAACCCATTTGAAGTTGATCCGGATGCTGTCGACAGGGCCACAACGACCCATGCAAAGTTACAGAACTTTCTCGCGGAATCACTCAGCAAAAACGGAATCGAAGCTAGGCAACCGGGTGTTGGCGAACCTCCTTTCGATATCGGTTGGGAAAATGACGGAAGAATCCATATTTGCGAGGTCAAGAGTCTTACCGACGACAATGAAGAAAAACAACTAAGATACGGGCTGGGCCAAGTGCTCAGATATCGGCACGCCCTCCTGAATAGTGGCAATGATGCCCGTGCTGTTATTTTCGTGGAACGACGCCCAAGCCAGCATGTCGAATGGGTAGCACTTTGTGAAGAACTTAATGTCATTCTGCTCTGGCCAGACGTGGTCCACCACCTTTATATGTCGAGGACGAACTAAACGGGATGAAATCGTTAGGGTCTACATTTCAAGCGTTTTCACTAATCTCGTAGCAACTGATATCCTTTGTCTGAAAGAAAATGTTGTCCTCATTCGTTTCGATGCCGTTTGCTATTCTGAATTTCACGAACTGTTCCATGACTGCGCTCTTAAAACTGGGATCGAGGTCATTAAGATGGGAGGCGAGATAGTGATCCATCGCAACCCCTTGGTCTGCTAAAGCATCAACGAGAAACTTGAAGGCTAAGAGGAGATCAAACTCGATTACAGCCACTGAAGTGTGAAGATCAGGTGTCTCAAAAACTATGGATGAAACATCCTGCTCTCTATTGGCCACCAGAATTTTGCTTAGTGTGGGCACGTCGATTCCTTTGTGGTCTTTGTATTCTGCGAACATGATAAACTCCTTCATTACTTGTTGTTTACGGATCTGGGTGATTCCATTCCGCCTTTGGTTTCTGGTTCAAAATCTGATTGGTCTGTGGCCAAAAGAATCCGCTTCACCATCTCCGGGTGCCACTTTTTTCCGCGACACTTGGTTGGAACACCAATTTGATCAAGAAACTTGGCAATCTGCCGCAAGCTCAGTCCGGCTTCTTTCATTTCGAGAACAGTCCGCCGGACTCGGGTTTCTCCTAAATGTCGTATGAGTTTTCCATTGCGGTAGTGATCTCCATATTTGGGCTGGGATGGGTGTCCGTGGTGTTTTCCAGGTTCTCGAATGACCACGCCCTCAGCTTTTAGGGCGTGACGAACCGCGTCTTTTGAACACAGAATTTGTGACGAAATCTGGGCGATTGATAGCCCTTCTTGCTCATATTTTTCTCTGATCACAGCCTTGTCTTTGTAGGGCGGAATCGGTAGAGTACCAATAATATCAACGGCGTATGGCGGTGAACACAGAAATTGGTTTATTTGGTCATTGTCCCGCCAGTTTCGTTCGAAGAGAGCACTATGAATCTACCACGACAAGTTGATCAAAGATAGAAAGGGGTGGGATTGAGCCTCGATCGCAGGTTGATTGGCTTTGATTGTGGTTCCTCAAGAGATCGTCCTCAAGGATAAAGCTTTGTGTGGTGTTGAGG
>JACTMU010000091.1 GCA_014584465.1 Pseudomonadota bacterium
GTGATAGTTTCATGCTGACCTCCTCGGTATGTGTTTGATGGAGTCAAACTATCGCGGTGTTGAAAACTTCGCTACACCGGTTTATGGAGCGCTCACGTTCAAAAGCAATATTGACCGTGTTTTGTCAGGATTTGATCGACTTATTTTTCATGGAGGCATTCGGTCTTTGATGTACGAAGTCGGGATGGCTGCTCACCTCTACTCTAGGGGTGTGTATCTGAAAGATTTTAAGGACTATGCGCCCCATTGTTCTCAATCTTTAAAAAGAAAACCGAAGAATATTGTTTAGCTCAAGGCAGACCTTTTATATATCTCAATCGCAGTGGCGAAAGCAAAGAGAAGAAAGCAGAGATTATTGCTCAAAAGAATCAAATTAAGTCAGGCTTGATTTGCAATTTCTCTACTTTAGAGATGGGGAATTCTTATAATGTTGTGGGAAATCGTGCTACTAAAAAACTCGAACTTAAATCGTACCCAACAAAATGCCTCCATATTTATCATTACTTGATGGAACCAGACTTTGGTTTAATGCATCCTCGTATTCAGACTTGGTTTCCTTTTAGGATTCAAATCTATTGCAACGGTAAAAGGTGGCTAGCAAATCAGATGCAGAACCATGGCATTGATTTCATTCAAAAAGATAATTGTTTTATTTGGATGTCAGATATGGCAAAAGCCTTTGATCGTATTGCTCAGACTATCAACCCTATCTTTGATGAACTTTTTCCTCAGGGAGAAAAATACTACTGGACTCCGGCTCAAAGCGAATGGGCACAAGATATTTTATTTAAAAATACTGAAAGTCTCGATAGCATTTACAAAGATTTTGTTCGCCATGGAATGCTGGTGTTTGATAGTCCCGATGTCATTAGGTTTTTACAACAAAAATTAACTCAAACAGGAACCATTAATGGCAACTTTAAAGGTGAAGTTATTTCTGACCTTAAAAATCGACAGGAAGGAATTAGGATAAAACACTCAATGGGATCAAACTCTGTTAAGTTCTACAACAAAGCCGGATCAATTCTGAGAATAGAAGCCACCATAAATGATCCTTCTAATCGGGGCTGTCCGGTAATTCGCTTTTTGATCGATTTCTATAAGTTTTCCTTATACCTTCGTTGAGCCTCCTCGAGTTAGCGCCTCTGGCTAGCCCTTCGTCGGCCCGCCTCGGTATAAGAAAAACTTATAGTAATCTATTGCAAATCTTGAAAAGAGGCGAAATGGCTCATCGTAAATCACTCCTGGATTCAAGGCGATCTCGTTGAGCATGACAAGCTCAGAAGGTCTCTTAGCGTTCACATCCCTAAATCGAATGAACACCTCTGGAGGTGCAGTTTCAGAGCCTTTGGAAGATCGGATCACTCGCAGTACTGAATGAATTTCGTGGGTATAGCCATAGAGTACGCCCAAATATTCACTTAAATTTTTGGCACTTCGTTGTGCCAACTCATAATCCTGACAATCCGTGCGCATTTCGGCAGACGCCATCACCTCAACCTCTTGTCCGGCATCAAGCTCAAAGTGGACTTGACCATTTTGCTCAACAGGTTTCCCTTCTGAGGAGACTTCAAATTTTGCCGCAAGGAAAATAGGCTGAAAGACAAGGATTCGTGAGATGTAGAAGTAGTAGTAAAATGGTTCGATCACAAAAAATTTCCTTTGTTCATCCAGTGAAAGCTGCACTTTCTCACTTCCTCGGTTCTTCACCTTCATCTTTAGAAATTTAAGTTCACCCTTTGAAAGTGGGATGCGGCCACTGATGACCCCCTCGGTTCGAACTTGAATTGCATTTTGCCAACGCTGCTCCTCTTCGCTCAACTCCCAAGTATCACTCTCCTTTGCTGCCTCTTGTCCGGAATCTTCCGGAAGTTTTGGAGGCACCGCTGACGACCCACCGGCTTGCCCTTTCTCTTCCTCTTGAGGACTCCCTTTGGCATCACCTTCATTTAAATTCTCCGATGGCTTCTCATCTGTACCGGGCACCCCTGGCTCCGGAGGCACCTCTTTAGGTTTTTCATCTTCGACATAGATCACCTCCTTTTGCTCTTTGGGTTGACAAGAGATGTTTGTGATCAGACCTGCACTCAGCAGTAGTACAATCCAGTGGTTCATTGTTTTACTCCCTTTTTCATTGTTCATCATTGATCTTTGTAAGTTTCGAGGCAATCATCGCTCGTATGATCCTCTATGGGATAGGCGGTGAAGTACATGGCGTCCGTATAGTAATAGGCGCTGAGCTCACGATCATGGTGTCCTAGAATTCGATCCGGTGATACTGCAACAGGTGAAACTCCGCGGATTGGAATTCGTTGAGCAATATTGCTTTGCGCGCCAGCATCAAGCCCCTTCTTGTGAACGAGTCTATAGTTGTCATCCATGAGATAGAGGTTGACATAGTTCTTATACTCGTCGGTCAAATCATAGTAGACCCCCATCAGAGCCATGCGACTGTAGCTCTCCGCAGTTGGAGTTCCCATTTGAGAACAGTTCGATCTCCACTCAATGTAGCCAGGAAGATCGATGCTCTCTCCAGGCCCAACAGTGACGAAATGGGTCCTTCCTCTTAGCTCTGCCCCTCCCTCTCTAGGAACCCGATAGAAGACCCTGGTCACATGATGGCCGTAGAGAAAGGTCCGCTTTCTCTCAAAGTTTTTGTAATAGGGTTGCCATGCAAAGCCATTTTCACTCTCCTCGATGGAGAGGATGACCGGTTCTGAATTGTAGTTATGGATTCGCACTTCGATCACTCGAGGATTTGTTTCATTGGCAAACCTGAGGACATTGTAGACCCCTTCGACCGTCACGGATGTCGCAAGTTTGGAACGCTTCATTGCTCGTTCTGCCGAGCGCATTTCAAGCAGGAGATCCTCATTCGGATCAGAATTGGGTTTGTTTCCTCCTGAAGAAGCTACACCGTTGGCTCGGCTCTGGGTGGATCCATGTTTCAAAGAACCCACAGACTTCTCCGGAGAGCTGCGTGGAAAGGAGCTTGATTCTGAAGATGCCCCCTCCTCGTTGGGTGTGTGATCCTCTTCCAATGGAGGATCTTCATTTTGATCAACCCCATCCTTCTTCTCAGGAATTGAAACCATCGGATCGTCGGCTTGCTGCTCACGAACCTCCATCTTCTTTTCAGGTTGGCATCCGAGCATCCCGGACATAAGAAACATCAGAACCCATTTCATTGAGACCCCCTTTCACCCGGAAAGAAGCTCTGCAAATGGCGGTCCAAAGCCCAACGGCGGCCCAAAACGGTCACTCACTATGAAAATAGTTCTCTTGACCTGAAAGCCAATTGTCAGAAGAGTTTTCTGGAGTTTATAAAAGATCAGAACACGTGATGTCCCAAAAATTTGGGGCGGTCCGTGACAAAAGGAAAGGGGGTTTTGACTATGGGGCACAGACAGATCCATTCAAGAACGATTTGGGCACTCTTTACAATTTTCTTTGGCCAGCCCTTACCTGCCACCGACGTCTTTTGGCCCTATCCGCAGGCCTCCAGAAATCTCACACGATCCAATCCTCCGTCGGTTGAAAATGTATCCCTCGTCAATCCTTTTGGAGAGATTCGCGACCAAGGAGCCTTAGGCACCTGCGCCAGTCACGGATGGCTAGCCATGCTCGAAAATCAGATCTACTTGGAAAGAGGTATCACATTGGACCTCTCCGAACGCTACCAGATCTTCACAAACTACCAGACCACTAAGAACATTGGGAGCAGCTCGACGGTCATCGCACAATACCCCAATCTCGTAGCTCAATTCGGGGTTATGCCAGAGACTCTCTATCCCTACTCGGTTCTCAATCAAAACGAAGCACGATTTGATCCTGATGGTGCCCAGGGACTCTCACACGATCCATCAAATCAGACGGTGGAACATGCCATCGCTCAAACTCAAGCCGATGAGCAGCGTGCCACCATTTTACAACAAGACCATTTTCTCGGACGGCTTCCGGACACTGGGGCATTTCCGATTGCCCTGCCTCTTCAAGTCAAGAGGATCTCTCAGCCCAGACTCGTTCCAATGGTCCTTGACCTTCGCAACTCTCGTCAGCAGCGAACTGTGCCCTGTTTCTCTCAATCGGCGGAAACTCCGCAGTTGCGAGTCACTCCAAAAGAGTTTCTCCAGCTCTGCTTTGATCACCAGCCCGAGGAGTATTTCACCTGCACATCTGGACCAAACTTCGCCGCCTCCACCATCCGAATTCCGGGAGGCCCTAGTGGCCTACGACAGTTTTGTGAAAACCCAGCCACCTATGCCCGCCAGGTCGCGCGCGCATTTCTTGAACGAGCACGCCTCTCACTTGCGATCCTGATCGATGAACTCAAACATGGTCGGACCGTTGAAATTGGTTTGGCTTCTCCAGATGGCGGAAGCGCGTCCCATCGAGCACTTTGGTCTTCAAACGATGAGTCCAATGCTGGCCATGCCGTCATTGCCGAAGGGTACATCTCCCGCGATGAACTTCGGGATCTTGCCGAGCAGAAACGGGGGATGCTTGCTTCTGGCATGTTCGACCGCCTAGCCCATACCTTTGATCAGAATCTTTTCCAGGAGGGAAAGATTTCCGTCGATGAGGTATTCCAAATTCCTGGAAATCAGGCTACGCCTGAGGAACTTCGATCCCTGCGCCTCTCATCTCGATTTGGAAAAATGGTCCTTGAAGAGGGCGGAATCATTCTCTTTAGAAACTCTTGGGGACCCATCTCAATTGGAAGCAATGGATACCAGGCACTCACCTACAAATACCTTGAAGCCAATAGCTTCCTCATCTTGGGACGGCGCCTACCGATCAACTCTGATGATCCCCTTGCACTCCCAACCTACCCTCGAGATGCAGCTCCGGGATGCCCACAAACCGTCCTGCCTGTCAAAGGAGACTGGTTTCAAACACAACAAGACGAAAGTCGTGCGTTGCAAAAGATTCAACCGATCCTAGAGAACCATTGCCGAGCTCGTGGACTATAGGAGCGGTGCTGCATCCATTGGTTCCCTACCCATCAGAGGGGTGGAGAACAAACTGGACTTCCTCGGCGTCAAAAAGATGTCGATGTCTCTACAGTATGTCTGAGTATGATGAGAGAGAGTACTATCCCATTTTGGTGAGCTGCATTCGGCCCAAGCGAGTGGTTCCATTTGATTGCTTTGTCCTCCTCTCCAAAGTCAATCGTGTCGTTCATTGGGTCAAATGTCGAGAGATCTTCTCTCAAGAGAAATATGAAAAGCTTCAAACCAAAAACTACAGCCGCATCCACATTCGCATTGAGGACAAATCAAAATACTTTGCCTATTTGGATGCATTTTTGAAGACCGAAATCGGACAAACTGTTCTTAAAGAGATCATTCGCGAAGTTGGTTCTGGGAACCAAGTTGAAGGAATTCCGAACTCAACCGAATACACTCTGACTTCATTGGATTCGAACTTACTTGAATCTCCACCACCACCGGAATCAGAGCCCTCACTGCCCGTGGTCGCAAGTGAACCCAACGATCCATTCTTTGACAAATCAGACGTCAACCGAGAAGATGATTCACTCTTTTTTGTTAAGTCCAATGAGAATCTCGAAGAGGATTCCTTGGGTCATCAGCGCATAGTAGAGCTCATGAACGAAAAGATTCTTGATCTGAAGGTCAAATTGAGCTCAAAGAAAGAGCAAGATGAACTTCACGAACAGGTGATCAAAGAGATCACCCAAGAGATCAATGATGAGATCTTGAAAATCAAGGGGCTCAAAGATCTGTCCGACCAGGAAGATGTGAAGCATACCATCAAAGAGGTCACCGAACGAATCAACGAACAACTTCTCAAGATCAAGGGGGGATCTTTCGGCGACCCCGAGGGCTTTCAGGTTCTCTATGGGTCCGTTCGACGCATTGAACGCGAAGTTGCGAAGGTCGCTCAATGGGAATCTCGAACCGACTTTCCTAAGATCAATGACGAAGATCTCATCAACATTGTCGAAACGGTACAAAGTCACTCACAGCACATTCGTGAACTCGTTGGCCCCAGCCATCGAACGGACATCTCTGAAGCGATCAATCTGATGATTCAAGATGTTGAAAAGGAGATCGGATGCAAGATCCTGCTTGATCCTCTCTCTGGAGTCTACAAATCCCCACCTGACTACATGGACAGTTTTTACGACCTCAGCAGCAAGAGCCTTGTTGAACTTCTGAGCAACGACGACCATGGCTCTACTGCCAAACTCAAACACCTTGTCTACTATCAAAGCCAGGTCATCAAACAGCTCGAAAGTGATCTCTTGGCAACCGAAAAGGCCTTTCAAATACTGAAAGACCAGTGGTTCCTCTTTCATGTCCAAGCCAAAAACAGGCTCGACCCTCTCGATCTTGTGACCACCAAAAAGATCGATGCCATTGTGAAGGCCTTTGAACAGATCTACAAGAAGCTCAATCGAACACACGAAAACCTTCACCGGTCCTCCTCGATGATCTCCGATGTTTTTCAACTCGATCAATTTTCGGCAGACTCAACACTTCTTTCGGAGATTGAGCATGAGTTGAACCCAAGTGAGACCTCTGCAAGCCCTGAAAACAAAGAGGACCTTGAAGTTGATCCAACACAAACCCAAGTTGAAGAGTCCCTCTCCAGACAAGGTAGTGATGAACAGTTGCAGTCTGAAAACAAGGTATTGCAAGTTCAGGTGGAAAATTTGCAATCGCTTCTTGACTCTGAGGGGCAAAAATCAGGTGAACTTCGAACACTCATGGATCGATCTGAACTCTATAGCAAATCCCTAGAGGAAGAAAACCGTACACAAAAATCGATGATTGAGCAATTGACCGAAAAGCTTGAGAAACTTCAGTCTGCTGAGTCACGATACCATGAGACCATGAGCGACTCACACAAGAAGATCTTAGAAATTCAGTCTGAACTCGCTTCAAAGAAAGAGGAGATTCAGGACCTAAGAACATCGATATCATTTCACGAAAAAGAGCTCGATGTTTTGCGAAAAAACGAAAAGTGGAAAGAGCTTGTAGAGATGAAAGAGAAACAAAACAGGGATCTTCAATCGAGCTTTGAGAAGAGTCTAACGGAAGCCAAAGAAGACCGAAGTCAAAAACTCTCACTTTCCACGAAACTTGAACAATCTAAAGAGCAGCACAAACTCCTATCCCAAAAGATGGGAAGGCTCTCCGTACAGTATGAAAATCTGAAGAAAAAGTATCGCACCATTGAGGTCAAGACTTCCGTCAAAGAGGACCTTCTTGAGCAATCGCGCCTTTCACTTTCAAAAGTCACAAGAATTGCAGACACACTCAAGAAAGAGAGAGAAAAATACATTGGAAAGACCAACCAACTGCTCAAAGATTACAAATTGATGATGGATAAAGCCAAAGCTCTGAACGAAAAGGTGGCTGTTGACGAACAACAACTTTCTCGCCTACAAAAAGAGACTGATTCTGAAAAGGCCAAGAACAATCGCCAGAGAGATGAAATTCAAGAGTGGAAAACCAAATACAGTCAAGAACAGGTTAAAATCAAAACACTAAGCCAAGACATTCGAACTCTTGAACTCAAAATTCAACGCTTGGAAGCACAGCTTGAGCAAAAAAAAGCAGTCTGAACCAAAACCTACGATTTCCAACCCCTCGTGGTTGTCGAATCATGGCGACCATGTTCTCTTACATCTCTACGTTCAACCCGGCGCCAAAAAAGATCAGATCAAAGGTGTTCAAAGTTTAGGTTCATCCCGCAAGGAGCGACTTAAGATCCAGATCCATGCACCGCCTGTCGATGGCAAAGCCAACGACCATCTTTTGAAATTTCTCTCTGAGATCTTCCAAATCCCCAAATCACGTTTAACTCTGGTTCGAGGTGCGACCTCCAAATCCAAAGACATTCTATTTGATGGGATCTCTGCTGAAGAGATTTCCAAGATCCTATCGCCCATGTTATAGACATGGCTTGTGGGTAAACCGTCGTGCACCGGTTCCCACATAGCCTGCCACAATTTGCCCCTTCCCTCGCAATAGATACTTGTAGCTCACCAGCCCCTCAAGTCCCACAGGACCACGAGCATGGGTCTTTGATGTGCTGATTCCAATCTCAGCGCCCATTCCAAATCGAAACCCATCTGCAAAACGAGTCGAGGCATTGGCAAAGACGCTTGCGGAATCCACACGTTCAAGAAATTCTTCAACCACCTTTGCATCTTCGCTGATGATCATGTCCGTGTGATGAGAACCAAACTCATTGATGTGCTCAACGGCATCGTCAAGACCACTCACACCCTTCACCGCAAGGGTCAGATCTCCATACTCCCTATGCCAAGAGGCAACTTCATCGACCTCGGAGAGGGTCTTTCGAGTCCAAGGACATCCCAAGATTTTAACTCCTCGCTCCTTGCAGCGAGAGTGGAACTCCTTCAGAAAGGTGTCCCCCCACGATTGATCCACCAAAAGAGTCTCCACAGAGTTGCAGGCCGAAGGGTACTGAGTCTTGGCATCGAGAATAAGATCCCACGCCTTCTTCAAATCTGCACCCTCATGTAGATAGATGTGACAGACCCCATCTGCGTGACCCAAAACAGGCACCAGACTCTCTCTTTGCACGGACTGAACCAACTCATTGGAACCACGCGGGATCACCAGATCAATGTACTGAGGAAACGAAAGAACTTTACGAATCTCCTCGCGAGAATCCACCAGCATGATCCAATTTTTGGGCAATCTCTTGTGATTTCCTGAAACACGACGAGTAAGTTCAAACATCGCATGATTGGTGTGATGAGCCTCCTTGCCTCCTTTAAGAATAAGGGCGTTGCCACTCTTGAGCGCCAAGGCGGCCACCTGAGGAAACACATCGGGACGAGACTCAAAAATCACTGCAAAGACACCCAACGGAACGCTCTTCTTTTCTAAAATGAGGCCTTCGTCAAGCTCTCGACACCATAAGGTCACTCCCGTGGGATCTTCAAGCCTTTTCAAATCCCTTAGCCCTGAGATCAAATCGGCAACTTTGTTCGAATCAAACTTAAGTCTCTGGTAGAGACTCTGAGAAATCTTTTTTTCCTGTTCTTTGAGGTCTCTCTGATTTGCTGAAAATAGACTCTCTTGACTCGTCTCAAGCTCATTTGCAAGATCCTCCAAGATGGCATTCTTCTCTTCCGCCTTGAGAGAAGCCATTTGAAACGAAGCCCTTTTCACCTCTTTGAGTCTGAACTCCAGATCACTGCTCATGGTTATCTCCAAACAGTACGAGATCGTCGCGATGGACGACCTCTTCAATGTCCACACCCAAAATCTCTCGCACCTTTTCGCTTCGAGATCCCATGATCTTTTCAACTTCACTTCGATGGAACAGCACGATCCCCCTCCCAATCTCCTGGGCACCCTCATCCTGGATGCTCACGACTTGCCCCCTTGAAAAGTCGCCCTCGACACCCACAACCCCCACAGGAAGAAGACTTGAATTTCGCTCGGTCATCGCTCTTTTGGCCCCCTCATTGACTTTCAAAACACCACTGAAACCACAGGAAAACCCTATCCATGTCTTTCGACCGCCCACCAACTTGACCTGCGGCAGTATGTGAGTCCCCTCATGCCTTTCTGTATAGAAGAGATCTTGAACAATCCCCTCCTTCAGACCCGAAGCTACGATCACTTTAACTCCGCTGATGGAGGCAATACGGGCTGCTTCAAGTTTGGTGCGCGCACCTCCTCGCCCCGTCTGAGATTGGGTGCCCACCTTGACCTTGCTCAATTCATGCAAGTTGGAGATTGACGGAATGGGAAGCACCTGCGAAGAGCTCACCGAAGGATCTTTTGCGTAGATCCCATCCACCTGAGTGAGAATGACCAGAAGATCGGCCATGATCTTTGCAGAGACAAGCGCAGACAATTTGTCGTTGTCTCCAAAGCTCTGATCTTGGTGTCTCATGGCAAGCTCTGAGGTCGACACGGGGTCATTTTCATTGACGATCGGGATAACCCTTGCCTTAAGCAACGTTTCAAATGTCTTGCGCAAATTGAGATAGGTTGTTCGATGAGCAAGTTCGCGTGCCGTAAGAAGTAGTTGAGCTGAAACGATCCCGAGCGAAGCCAAAACCTCCTGGTAAAATGAAATCAGGTGGCCTTGACCCACAGCTGCACAAGCCTGCTTTTCCTCAAGGCTCAATTTGTGCTTCCACCCCAACTGCAACCGCCCCGCGCCCACGGCTCCAGAGGAGACGATGACCACCTCTCGTCCCTCTTCCCACACTCTTTTGACATCTGAAAGAAAGCGGGTCAGCCGTGTTCGAGCCAGGCCGCCCACTTGATCCATAACAACACCCGTCCCGAGCTTAAAGACGACCCGCTGAGATTTCACCGACTCCTCCATCTCCTCATTGAACCCGACTCTGCAATTCGAAGCGGTTTTCAGCCCATCTCCAATCCTGATCCGGGTCCTCATTTCAGATCCAAATTTAAGGGTCCTACGCAATGGTTCCAATGTCAAAGTCGTCTCTTAAATCGCTGGAAATTCGGTCCCAAAGAGGGACGATTTCTCAGCATGATCTGGATCTCCAGTTGACAACTCTTACGTTGGCTCTTCATTATGGAAGAGAGTTGATGTTTTGCAGGCATTTGAGGGGTTTTGAGGGAGGCATCATGAAACAACTTCTGACTCTTTTTCTTGGTATAATCCTTGGAATTTCCTGTTGGGGAAAAGATCTCACAAGTCGGCTTGGAGTTGGCTACACGAACCAATTCACTACGAGCCTTCCGGCGATCACGGCACGGTACTATCCCAATGATCAATTGGGTTTTTCGGCAGCCCTAGGCGTGGACACCGAAAAGAATGCCTCCAAGTTTGGTTTTCTTGCCAAACTTTATCGCGTCATTTTTCAAGAGGAGAATATGAATTTCTTCATGGGAGCTGGCGCCGGAATCTTAAGCATGGAAAATCAAGGCCAGAACAGCTCGGGATTTGAACTTGGAGGCTTCATTGGTGGTGAATACTTTTTTACAGGACTCTCAAGCCTTGGATTTAGCTTTGAAGCGGGCGTGGGAATTGTTTCGATCTCAGATGGCGTAAGATTTCGCACGACCGGACAATCCCCTCTGAACGCAGGAATCATTTTCTACTTCTAATTTTAACTTAGTTTTTAAGGAGAGTTTGAATGCCAAAGAAGATCATTACGTCCGACCACGCTCCAAAACCTGTAGGCCCCTATTCTCAAGCTGTGGAATCAGGTGGTTTTCTCTTCTGCTCGGGTCAGATCAGCATCGATCCGAAAACCAATGAGGTTCATACCTCCTCCATACAGGCTGAGACGGAACAGATCATGAAAAACATCGAGGCTGTACTCAATGCTGCGCAGTTGAAGTTTGATGATGTGGTGAAGACGACCATTTTTCTCACCAGCATGTCCGACTTTGCGACGGTCAATGAGATTTATGCGCGACATTTTTCAAAGGCCCCTCCGGCACGCTCTTGTGTGGCGGTGTCGGCCCTCCCCAAAGGAGTTCATGTGGAGATCGAGGTCCTAGCCAAATGCCCCTGATCCAAAAAGAGAGCAGTCTATGAGCGCCAGATGAGACATTGGTTGTGGCTTCTCTTTTTTTCTCTGTTCTGCCTTTTTTTCTTGGGACTTGGGCTTTACCAGGAGATCCATCACATCTCCTCCCAACCCATCTCATCGTGGACCGAAGATCAATCGGCCGACTGTGCCGTGGTTTTGACGGGATCCCCAGGTAGAGTGCGCGAAGGCATTGATCTTCTCACACATGGCTCTGTACAAAAGCTCATTCTTTCTGGAGTCTTCCCCCACTCGAAGCTCAAAGAGATCCTTCCCATGTGGCCTTACTATGCCAACTTACGTGAAGAAGATGTCATCTTAGAAAAGAGATCCTCCACCACATTTGGAAATGCTCAACAGGTGTTCCCATTGGTTGAGGCACTCCGCTGTCGCGACATCATCCTTGTGACAGATCAGCTCCACATGCATCGTGCGCTTAAGACCTTTAAGGCAATCTTCCCCTCTGAGTTTCCAATCTATGGGAGATCCACTGCGCGAGGTTCTTACTCTTCAGATTGGGGTCGCCTCCTCAATGAAGCAACTCGATCTCTCTTCTACTCCCTCTGGGCCTACTGATCAGACTTGAATCTCTCGCTTCATGAAGGCGGGAAGGGCAAAACTCGCCTCATGCATCTCTGCCGAATACCACTGAAATTCAAGCCCCAGATCCGAGACCCTTTGAGAAGAAAAATCGCCATGAGGAGCAGGCAATGGTGACACCTGATCCGAAGCAAAAGTAAAGGACCAAAGCCCTCCCGGATAGGTGAGATTGGAAAAATTGTAGATGTAAACCTTTGCAAAGTGCTCTCGAAGGGTCTCCACAAGACGTTTCTGAATGGACAATCCATAAAAAGGGGACTCCCCTTGTGAGACCACAACACCCCCAGGACCAAGGATTCTGCGAACCTCCCCGTAGAAGGCTGAACCAAAAAGAGGTGTTGCAGGACCTATCGGGTCCGTCGAATCTACCAAAATCAAATCAAAGTTCTCGTTGCACCCCTTTACAAATTCAACGCCATCGCCACAGATCACCTTCACACGAGGGTCTGTGAGCTTGGACGCTGTCTGAGGGAGGTGTCGTCTGCAGGCCTCTAGCACAACTTCATCAATCTCAACAAGATAGCACTCCTCGACACTGGGATGTCGCAACACTTCGCGCACAGTTCCCCCATCTCCCCCACCGATCACCAAGACTCTCCTTGGGTGCGTTAGGGTAAAGAGTGGAACATGGGCCATCATCTCGTGGTAGACAAACTCATCCCTCTCAGAGACCATAAAGAGTCCATCATTGAGCAAAACGCGACCATGCTCTAAGGTCTCTACGACATCCACCTGCTGATAGGGGCTCCGTTGAGAAAAGAGTGTCCGAACGACTCGAAAACCAACACGTGAACTCTCTCTATGACGCTCATCGACCCAGAGATCCAACGAAGACTCCTTCATCGTATCATCTCTCCCATCTCCAAGGAGCTGCTGATGGGAATGGCCCTTTGAATCCCCAACTCAGGCGCAAGAAAACTGTGAAACTGAGTCCAAAGTCCTGAAGAGAGCTTCTCAAACACCTGAGCCTTTCGTTGAAAAGAGCCCCCAAGATGGAATGTTCTTACCTCTTTAGAAAAGAGAACCACATCAAAAGCTCGCGGCTGAAACAGATCCACAACTTCCTTCACAAATTCTGGCAACGTATTGATTTTCAAAGGATCATTGGTTTCAAAACTTGCATAAGAGTGGAACTCTTCGGGAGACACATGCAGAGTTCCGTAACAGGAGCCTGAAATCGCATTCACCGAATAACCACGAGGTTCAAAAATATAGTCATCCACCTCAAAGCCCGAAAAGAGTCTCTCTGAAATTCCAAGCGACTTGATCTTACGACTTCGATCACTGTGATCAAAGGCCTCCCGCGCCTCACCTTGCAAGCCATGCATCAATATCTCAAGCGTCGTCTCCTCTGAGAGGGACTCCTTGTCGGCTCGATCAAAATGCCACAAATAGATGTAGTGGTCATCAAGTTCACCAAAACGAAATCCTCTCCCCTTCATCCACTGAGACAACACATGGCAATCTTCAATAAAGTCGGAGGGCTGATAGCGTGGAAAGACCTCATTTTTTCTCTCATAGTAGAAGGTTTCAACCTGCTCCAGCGAGATGAAATTGAAAAGATGTCCAACCGCCTCCACCAAATGAGTGCGGCCACAGGTGATCATGATCGCCTTGCGATCAAAGACAAAAAGACTCGATTCGGATAAGAGATAGGCATCTACATGATCATTGGAAATTCTTGAGAGAATGGTCGCTCCAGCCTTCGTGACGACCTCTTCCCAAACACTCCCCGGCAGGGACCGAAGCGAAGGGGCATAGGCTGAGACAATAAGTTCACTCTTTTTTTCAGAGCCCTCGAAGTGGTACATTTCTGTCTTACCTCTCCAAGGCCTCTGGTGCACGACACAGATCACGCACCATATTCTTTTGGTGGGCTTCCAGAGTGCCTCCACCAATTTCAAGCAACTTGGCATCACGCCACAAGCGCTCAACGTGGTACTCACCAACGTAGCCATATCCACCAAGAACCTGAATGGCCCGATCTGCTATGTTCTTACCCATCGTCGAAGCGATCAACTTGACCCCATCGGAATTGAGACGCTGATCCCCTGAGGTCAAACTCATATTTCGGGCAGTCTCATACAAATAAGATCGAACAGACTGTAGTTCTGCATAACTGTCGGCGATGTACTTTTGAATCTGCCCAAAGTGGTGCAGTGGTTTTCCAAAGGCACTCCGCTCATTGGAGTAGTTCACCATGATCTTAAGAGCTCTTCGAGCGATCCCCACACTCATCGCAGCCAAGGTGACCCTTTCAATCTCAAGATTTCTCATCATATGGTGAACCGAGTCACCCTCTTGGCCAACCAGATTCTGGTGAGGAACGCGACATTCGTGAAAGACGAGCTCTGCCGTATTGCTGGCTCTCATCCCCAATTTGTCTGTGATCTTCTGTCCCACACTGTAACCTGAATGGCTCTTCTCAACCATAAAGGTCGAGATGTCATTTCTTCCTGAACCACTTCTTGCATAAACAAGAACGCAATCAGCAGGGGTCCTCTCCTCATCGATGGCTCCATTGGTGATCCACATCTTTCGGCCTTCAAGTTCGTAGTGATCACCATGGCGACGTGCCGTTGTGCTCATCGAAAGCACATCGGTCCCTATGTCAGGTTCGGACATGGCCATCGCCCCGATCCACTCTCCCGAACAGAGTCGTGGAAGAAGTCTTGCCTTTTGCTCTTCATTGGCATTGAGATAGAAGTTATTGACACACAAAATGGCGTGAGCCAAGTAGGCCAAAGTAAGCCCAGGATCCGACATGGACATCTCTTCATGAACGATGACGGCCCCAACGGCGTCCATCCCAGCTCCCCCATATTGGGGATCGACCGTCAATCCAAGAAGTCCCAACTCCCCCAACTTTCGAAAGAGAGGCAAATTGAATCGCTCTTCTCGATCAAATTGGTGAGCTTGTGGCTCAATCTCACGTTCGACCAAAGCACGAACGGTATTGCGAAGCATCAAGTGTTCTTCAGATGGGTTAAAGAGATCCATCTCACTCTCCTCTTACTGCATCTGATTTGCACACTCTAAGTGTGCAAATCAAAGTTGAGCTCAACCAAATCCGCGGATCCTTCAACCCACGTTTGGGTTCCCACCGCATTTTTTTTGAGGGCCCACTTTGCCCCAAAGAGGAGGCTTTGTAAAGACCTTGCTTAAATTTATGAGCACCCCATCGAGTTGCCGCAGTTCAAGCAGCGATAGCAGCTGCCATTTCGAACGGTCGTATGTCCACACTCATTGCAAAATGGAGCATCTCCCATCAGAGTCGATAGCTGACTGTCCAGAGCACCAATGCCCACGCCGCCACTTCCTCCGTGAGCCGTTGAAGCCTCTGGCTTCTTGGGAACCACGGCCATCTCAAGTGGAAGCGCAAGCTGCTCTCGATCCACGTTGGCTTTGGACTCGATCACCGTCATTTGGCCATTGCGACGATTCATCGCGAGGGCCTCCGTATTGGGCTTGACGTGGATAAATTCAGTCTTCCCAAGATACTCCATCCCAAGCAACCGAAAGACATAGTCAAGAATGCTTGTGGCCTGTTTGATGTTGGGATGATCCACCATCCCCTGAGGTTCAAAACGGGTGAAGGTGAACTTTTCAACGTAATCCTCAAGGGGGACACCGTACTGAAGACCCATGGAGACACTGATCGCAAAACAGTTGAGCAAACTTCGCAAAGTCGCCCCCTCTTTATGCATATCGATGAAGATCTCACCCAAGCGCCCGTCATCGTACTCACCGGTGCGAAGGTAGATCTGATGACCTCCCACTCGACCCTCAACGGTCATCCCGGTTCGCTTTTGAGGCATCTTTCGACGTCGAGCTGGAGCATACTGTAGAGCTTGCGCAATGGCCTCTTCCAAATCCTTTCGAGTGTAGACTGCGGCCTCCTCGCCCTCTCCAACTGGCTTCTCGGCCCTCTCACTCTTCTTCTTGGTCTGAGTCGAAAGTGGCTGACTGAGCTTACAACCATCTCGATAGACGGCCACGGCCTTCAAACCCAAACGCCAGCTCATCTCATAGAGCGACTTGATGTCAGAAACGGTCGATTCTTGAGGCAGGTTGACCGTCTTGGAAATGGCCCCGCTAATAAAGGGCTGAACCGCTGCCATCATCTTGATGTGTGCTTCTGGAGCGATGAATCTCACACCATCAGGTCCACACTTGTTCGCACAATCAAAGACCTTCATGTGCTCAAGCTTAAGCTCAGGAGCACCCTCAAGAGTCATTCGTCCACAGATCACTTGAGAGGCCTCTTTGATCTGCTTCTTATTAAAACCCAACGCCTCCAAAACGGATCTTCCATCCAACTCACTCTCATCAAGGCGAAGACGGGCCATTCCCTCCTTTCCTATAACCCAAGGAGCAATGGCCGAATTCAAATCAAAAGCTGATGGAAGGGCCTTTTCGATCTTTGAAAAATCCTCATCACAAAAACCCTTGCCAGCCAAAGTCTGTCGATTGATGTGAGGAGTCCCGTCAAGACGTGAAGTCCCAATTGCAAACTCGATGATTCTCCCCACCTGCTCATCTCCATAACCAAGAGCTCGAAGAGCCTTTGGCACAGACTGGTTGACAATCTTAAAGTAGCCACCACCGGCAAGTTTTTTATACTTCACCAAGGCAAAATCGGGTTCAATGCCAGTCGTATCACAATCCATCAAAAGACCGATGGTGCCGGTTGGTGCCAAAACCGAAACTTGCGCATTACGAACGCCATACTCTTCACTGAGCTCAAGCACCTCATTCCAAACCGATTTCACACTCGTTGCCATGTACTCTGGCAAGCAGCTCATATCAATCTCATTTGCCTTTTGAAAGTGCTGCCCCAAAACTCTACTCATGGACTCCCGATTCTCTTCAAACCGGACAAAGGGGCCCTTCACGGCCGCGATCTCCGCGCTGGTCCGATAGGCCTCTCCATGCATGATGGCAGTGATGGCAGCAGCCCACACCCTGGCCTCATGACTGTCATAGGGAACTCCTTTGATCATCAAAAGGGTCCCTAAATTGGCGTATCCAAGCCCCAAAGGACGAAATTCATGACTGTTCTGAGCGATCCTTTCAGTTGGGTAACTTGAAAAATCGACCAAGATGTCCTGAGCTGTTAACAAAATCCTACTGGCATGACGAAATGATTCGACGTCAAATGATCCATCTTCTCGTAAAAACTTAAGAAGATTAAGTGAAGCCAAGTTGCAGGCAGAATCATCCAGGAACATATACTCAGAACAGGGGTTGCTCGCATTGATGCGACCCGTGGTGGCACAGGTGTGCCATTTCTGAATGGTCGAATCAAACTGCAAACCAGGATCGGCGCAAGCCCACGCGGCAAATGCGATCTGATCCCAAAGGTCCGTTGCTCGATAGGTGTCCATCACCTCTCCAGAAGTTCGGGCCTTCGTCGTCCAATCTTTGTCCTCTAGGACTGATTCCATAAACTCATCGGGAATACGGACGGAATTGTTGGAATTTTGTCCACCCACAGTGCGATAGGCCTCCCCATTCATATCCGAAGAGTATCCGGACTCCACCATCAGCTTAACTTTTTTCTCTTCCCGAACCTTCCAATTGATGAAGCTTTCAATTTCAGGATGATCCATGTCCAAGCAGACCATCTTGGCCGCCCTTCGTGTGGTTCCTCCCGACTTGGTCGCACCAGCTCCACGATCAAGGACCTCAAGAAAGCTCATAAGTCCTGAACTTTGGCCTCCTCCAGAGAGTCGCTCCTGTTTGCCTCGGACCTTTGAAAAATTGGTCCCGGTCCCCGAGCCATACTTGAAGATTCTAGCCTCACTCTTTGCAAGCTCAAAGATGGCCATGAGGTCATCTTCCACACTTTGAATGAAGCAAGCAGAACATTGAGGGTTCTCATAGGCGGTTTTGGTAAGTTCGATACGATCATGAACTGGGTTCCAAAAGAAATTTCCCGATGTCCCTTCAATTCCATACTCTTGAAAAAGGCCGCAGTTAAACCAAACAGGGCTGTTGAAGGCCCCCTTTTGCTGAAGCAGTATATGAGAAAGCTCATTTTCAAAACTCTGAGCCTCTTCAGATGAGTGAAAGTAGCCACCTAGATTCTCTCCAGCTTTTCGAATTGTGTGTGCGACTCGATAGACCACCTGGCGAACCGATGTCTCGTGACCTGTTTGAGGAACCCCAGCTTTTCTGAGATATTTGCTCATACAAATGTCTGTCGCAAGTTGGCTCCAACTTGCCGGCACCTCAATGTCTCTCATCTCAAAAACCGTTTCACCCGCAGCACCTGTGATCGTGCTGGTTCGGCGCTCCCACTTCATCTGGTGGTAAGGGTTCTCACCTCGCTTGACAAAGTGGTGAGGAAAAAATGCACCTGTTTTTGAACCCCTCACAGCTACGCTCCTTTTGCCTTGACCTTTGGGTGCGCGAGTAGCCTCCCTTGCACTTCCCATCGCGGACTCCATCTCCTCAACATGTTGCTGCTCCATCTCTCCTCCGTTCCCTAGCATGTTGTTGCAAATCCTACTTGCAATCCAATTTCCCTTGCAATCAAATTTCACTTTACGACATTTTTTGGCTCTCTCGGCATTTCAAGAGTCCAAACAACTCGATTAAATCTCACTTGCGTCCCTAAAAACAGAACATGGCAAAAACCGAACGTCAAGAGATTGCCACTATATGTAGTTTTATTCCCATTTTGCCTCTCTACAAATAGTGCTGAAGTCGAGCGAATCCACCTACTTGCTGCAAATGGCCAGCAAGCAACTTTTCTTAAATTATCTGAAAAATTTTGGGTGCCCCCAACCGATTTCAAAGGGGAAGTTAGTTCTATCAACGCCCATTTTGGGTTGCAACCGATAACCTTCATGGCCAACAAAATTTTTATTTTTGGCCTTTCTGTCCAAGAGTGTTAAACTCACCCGGCAACTCGCTGAAAGCAGGAACTGTGAGGCCTCAGCTGACTTATCTGATCGCGTCAGCTCGCTCTTTGCAACGACGTTTCATGAATTGCAGTTTGCTGCGCAAAGCCGAAGCCAGCCCGCATGCCAGTTGCAAAGGAAGAGAAACAGGACAAGAAGAATGATGATGATCGAAAGAGTGCAAGAAAAAGAGTGCAAGAAAGGGATGAGAGGACAATGACAAGAGAAGTGATCTATCTGGACAACCACGCTACGACGCCGCTTGATCCAAGGGTCTTTGAGGCCATGAAACCCTATTTGACGGAGCATTACGGAAACGCCTCAAGCAGCACACACCCGTTTGGTTGGAAGGCGGCCCACGCCGTTGATCATGCTAGAAAAGAGGTCGCTCGACTCATCGGAGCACTCCCTAAAGAGATCTTCTTCACCAGTGGGGCCACGGAGAGCAACAACTTGGCTCTGCTAGGCTTTCCCTTTTCTCACTCAAATCCTCACATGATCACCACAGCTGTGGAACACAAATCGGTGCTCAAAACAGCCCAAGCTCTTTCTAAGCGAGGAGTTGAGGTGACGTTTCTGCCCGTCGATCCCGACGGATGCGTGGACGTTGAAAAGGTGGCCAATGCCCTTCGCCCGGGCACCGAATTGATCTCAATCATCTTTGCCAACAATGAGATTGGCTCCATCAACCCCATCAAAGAGATTGGTGCCTTGGCGAAGATGAAAAAGATTGCCTTCCACACCGATGCGGCTCAGGCGAGCGGAAAAATCCCTATTGATGTCAATGAAATGTCGATCGATCTTCTTTCGATTTCGGCTCATAAGATCTATGGCCCCAAAGGGTGTGGTGCCCTCTATGTCCGACAAAAGGATCCACGCATTCGGCTCAATCCCATCATGTTCGGAGGCTCCCAAGAGCAGGATCTTCGCCCAGGCACTTTGAATGTTCCTGGAATTGTAGGACTAGGAGAGGCCTGCTCCCTGGCTGAAACGGAAATGTCCAAGGAGTGCGAGCGACTCACTCTCTATCGAGATCAAATCCTTAATGGCCTTTCTCGTGAAATTCCAGGCTTAAAGATCAACGGCTCTCTCATTCATCGCCTCAGCAACAACGTCAATATCTCAATCCCAGAGATTTCGCCTGACCTTCTCTTTGAAGGGCTTCGTGATGTCGCCTATTCAAGTGGAGCTGCATGCCTGAGCTCAAGTGGTGAGACAAGTCATGTCCTTAGAGCCATTGGCCTCTCCGAAAGACTTGCTCGCACCACTCTTCGACTCGGTTTGGGACGCTTCACAACGGAAGCTGAGGTGCAGAGAACTCTTGAGCTGATCGTAAAGACTGCCAAGAGCGTGCGACACGAATCAGCTCACTTTGCTCCACTCTAGACCCAGATCCAAATGGACGGAAACGCGCACCAATCCTTAACGATCTCGTTTCCGATGGGATTGGGAGTTTCGATTGCGTGAAGACTGGTCACGTCGAGGTCGGTTGCCGCTCCGATCGTCCCGCTTCTCTTCCTTCCAAAGTTCTTTGTAGAAACCCGTCTTTGGCGAATCGGTGCGCTCCTGCTTGATCCTCTGTAAAACCATATCTTTTTCTTGCTGCTCTATGATCTTTTGCACCTCTCGCTCTTTGGCATCTTCTCGATTCTGCCCCTCCATCATGATGTTCCCAGTGACGGCTTGACTCCCCTCTTCCTTCTTCTGAGCCACCGCTTTGAGTTTTTCAAGTTGTTCAGAAACATCCACAACGATGTCCCCAAAGCATCGCAGTTGGCAGGCAAGTCGTCGATGGTCGACAAAATGGGCCGTACCAATGAGTTGAAGTTCCGCATTGGAGGGAGGAAGAACATTGTGCTCCCCCTCCACAATGTGAATGCGACACTCGGCACATGAGGGAATTCCCTTACACACCGATTTGATCTCGATTCCATTTTTATGAGCGGCGTGAAGAACACTCTCTCCAGGGCCAATCTCCACCTCTTTGTCGATCGGAACAAACTTCACTTTCATCGGACCGTCACCTTCACAAATCGTTTTTTCCCCACCTTCAAAATGAATTGATCTCCCTTTTTCAGTTCTACCTCCAACTTAGGGTCTGAGATCTTCTGTTCTGCCAGTGAGACTCCTCCGCCCTGAATCAATCTTCGAGCTTCACTCGTCGACTCAACCATTCTGCACTCCTTAAGGAGGTAGCAGATCCCAATACGCTGAACATCGAAAATCTGCTCTTCCATCTGATCTGGTACACCTTTATCGACAAAGATGCGATCAAACTCTTCTGCCGCAGCCTGTGCCGCCGCTTCTCCATGGTATCGTCTAACAAAGAACTTGGCCAAATCCACCTTGGCCTGACGGGGATGCAAAGTCCCTGACTCTAAACTGGATTTCAATCTCTTAAGATCCTCATCAGATAGGTCCGTCAAAAGTTCGTAGTACTTCACCATCAAACTGTCGGAAACCCTCATCGTCTTTCCAAAGATCTCCCGAGGAGGTTCTTTCACACCAATGTAGTTGCCAAGACTCTTGGACATCTTTTGGACACCGTCGAGTCCCTCTAAAATGGGAGTGGTCATCACACATTGAGGTGGTTGCCCGTAGGCCTTTTGCAGATCTCGCCCAACCAGGAGATTAAAAAGTTGGTCCGTCCCTCCCAACTCCACATCCGCCTTCATGACCACAGAGTCGTAACCTTGCACCAATGGATAGAGAAACTCGTGAATCGAGATGGAGAGATGGTTCTTAAATCTCTTATGAAAATCATCTCTTTCAAGCATTCGTGCCACGGTTTGTTGGCTTGCCAAACGCACAAATTCAGTGGAAGAGAGGGCCCCGAGCCATTTGGAATTAAAGAGCACCTCCGTCTTTTGGGGATCTAAGATTTTAAAAACCTGATCAACGTAGGTCTCCGAATTTTTCTTAATGATCTCTTCACTCAGTGGGGGACGGGTTTCATTCTTTCCTGTGGGATCTCCAATCATCGCCGTAAAATCCCCGATCAAAAAAAGAATGTGGTGCCCAAGTCTTTGAAATTGGGCCATCTTGTTCATCACGACGGTGTTGCCAAGATGAAGATCTGGTGCTGTTGGATCAAACCCCGCCTTTATGCGCAGTGGGATCCCAGTTGCAACGCTCTTCTCAAGTTTCTTAAGCAGCTCTTCCTCTGAGACAAAATCAACGACTCCTCGCTTAAGAATCTCCAGTTGCTCCCGCGCTGAAATCTTAGCGGGCATGTTCCACCGCTCGAGTCTCACGAATCACAGTCACTTTAACCTGTCCTGGATAGTTGAGCTCTCTTTCAATCTTTCGAGCAATGTCTCGACTGAGCATCACGGCCTGTTCATCGGTGACCTTGCTCCCCTCAACCATCACTCGAACTTCCCGACCCGCTTGAACGGCAAAGGTTCGAACAACCCCATCAAAACTGTTTCCGATAGACTCAAGCCCCTCAAGGCGCTGAATGTAGGACTCCATCATAGATCGTCGAGCCCCTGGGCGAGCCCCTGAGAGGGCATCGGCCGCCTGCACAAGGTGTGCAATCACACTGTTGGGTTTTTCATCCTCGTGATGGGCACGAATCGCATGACAGATGATCTCCTGCTCACCATGGCGTTTGGCAAAGTCCGCCCCGATCACCGCATGAGATCCCTCAATGCTGTGATCTAAGGCCTTTCCAATATCATGAAGCAGTCCAGCTCTTCGTGCCATCTTCACGTCGGCACCAAGTTCAGCTGCCATCATCCCAGCCAAGAAGCCAACTTCAATGGAGTGGGTGTAGTTGTTCTGAGTGTAGGAGGTCCGGTACTTCAAACTTCCGACAAGCTTGATGATCTCCTGATTCAAATTATGAACGCCAAGGTCAAAACAGGCGCGCTCTCCATCTTCTTTGATGTTCTTAAAGAGGTCGGTCTTGACCTTATCAATGACCTCTTCAATCCGAGAAGGGTGAATGCGTCCATCTTCCATCAGCTTCTCAAGTGCTCGCTTGGCCACTTCTCTACGTACAGGATCAAATCCAGAGATCACAACTGCTTCAGGCGTATCATCCACAATAAGGTCAACCCCACATGCCGCCTCGAGCGCTCGAATGTTTCGCCCTTCGCGTCCAATGATCTTTCCCTTCATCTCATCACTCGGTAGAGCGATGACACTGACCGTGCGTTCCGCTGTGTACTCACCTGAGTATCGAGAAATCGCCAACGAGATGATCTTTTTGGCCTTCTTTTCAGCCTCCTCTTTGGCCTCTTCCTCAATCTTGGCGGCCAATTTGGCACCTTCGTGACGAGCCTCATTCTCAACCGCCACCAAAAGCTCCCGCTTGGCCTCTTCGGCCGACATTCCCGCAGCGGTATTCAGCTTCTCTTTGAGCTCATCAAGTTTTTCATGAGCCTCTTTTTCCATTGTTCGCAAACGCTTTTCCGCAATGTCCAAACGCTTTGAGGCCTCCTCCATATCCTTTTCCAAGTGCTCCAACTTGGCCTCTTTCTGGCTGTAGGAACGCTCAAGCCGCCCCTCCTTCTCCTTCAACGCCTGCTCACCAGACTTGATCTGCTGCTTTTGCCTCTGAATGTCTGTTTCCACATTCTTTCTGGCCCGAGTCTCAAAATCTTTGGCGCGCCCCTTGGACTCTTTTTCAATCTTGGCTGCCGTCGACTTCGCACGATCAATGATTCGACCTGCCTCAGCCTCCGCCTCACCCACCTTCTGTTTTCTATCCTTAACCTGGTGCCATCGAAATGCAGCAGCTCCTGCGCCCACACCCAATATCAGGCCAACCAAGCCCATAATCCAAACCATCATCTCCATTCACCCTCTTTGTCTTACAGCCCCTCGCACTTTCACACCCGTACACCAGCACCAGTGGAAACTTTGAAGATCTCTTTTTCCGTTATAATGAAATCCATCTTTACATCGTGACTCTCCATCGGAAGAGCCTGCGGACCTACTTGCACATCAAAAGCCACACCTACCTTAAGCGCACCCAATCCACCCACAGCCCTGTCGTAAAATCCCTTTCCTGAACCTAAACGCCCACCTTGACGATCAAATGCCACACCTGGAACCAAGAACCCCTGCATCTCTTGAGATGACACCTCAAGTGAAGAGTCCACATCTGGCTCCAATATATTCCATCTGTTTTTGACAAACGCTGTGCTGTGGGAGGGCACATAAAACCTAAGTTCCTCCCTTAAAGAGACTGGATAACTCCATGTAATGTGAGATGATTTTTCCACTGCAAATGCAGGATCTGCCTCAGATCCCGCAGCCACGTAGGTGGCCCAAGTGCCTTTTTGGCTCTTCAAAAAATCGTAGAGCCTCTCATTAAGCCTTTGGCCGGCCGATGGATCGGCACCATCTTCGGCCTTAACAAAAGAAGCTCTCAACTTTCGATAGCGTTCTCTTAACTGCGCCTTCAACACATCCCAAAACCTTCACTCTGTTCATCAAACAAGCACCCTCTCTTAAGAAAGTTCAGACTGTTGCGCTCGAGCGCGTCTGATTGTTCGTGCCTATTCGATTCAGTCGGGATGATTCAAGTTCTGAAATAACCTGGCGGGTTTGGCTTTCCAACCTCCCTAGCTCCTCTCGTACCTGCGCTTTCAGCTTTGCCAAATCCTCTGCAATGTTGAGGGAAACCAGGAGGGCCACATTTTGAATGGATCCACTCTTTGATAAAGATAATGCCTCTTGAAATTTTTGATCGACGTAGGTCACAAGCTCGTTGACCTTCTCCGGATCATGCGAGGTCTTCAATTTTAGTGGTATGCCTGCTATAGTGATATCTACGATCTGTCCCAATGCTGCTCTCTATCAATCACCTGTTATTGTTGCTTCAGTCAAATCATCCTAACTCTAATTTCTCAATGTTCTTCATAACATAGAAACTTACTTGCTAACTTCTTCTTTAGTACAAAGTGCAAACAGGGTCAATTCTGTCACGTTTCGTGTTGCATCAATGACTCAGGCGCATCCGCTCATCTAAAACTATTATGTTACATTAGAAGGTGAGAGACTGCGTTGAACCTGGATCAAAAATGTGAGATCCGCCATTGTTCACTTCTCACGGTAGCGGTAGAGGTGGTTGCTGAAGAGCCCCACAATTCGACGATAATCTCCTAACGTGTCAAGATGGACGGAGCTGGTGTTGATCGACTCTTTGAGACCCCGTCCCAATCGATCAATGTGGGACTCTCGCATTTGACGCTCCGCCATGCGTACCTGCCTCTTAAGTTCGATCACCTCATCAGCAAGAGAGGCATCTTCCATCTGAAAACAACTTAGGGAGAGCTCTGCAACCTTGAGAACCTTTGCATGGAGCTCTTGGATCTCCTTCCAGCCAACCGTACTGAAGGTCAGCTTCAATGCGTTCATCTTCTGGGCAAGCTCTACGATGTTGTTGTCAACGACATCGGCCGCGCTTTCTAGATCGCTTCCAAAGGAGATCATTTGAATCACCTTTTTATCGACCCCCACTTCGCTCTCATTTGCGTAGTCCAACAGAAACATGTTGATCTCTTTGTGAAGCATGTCCACACGGGTGTCCATGGCTCGAATCTTGTCAACCAGCTCGGGATCATCCCCTTCATAGAGTTGAATGGAACTACGAATCATCTCAACCACCATATCCCCCATCCTCAGCAGTTCTCGCTTGGCATAGCCGAGGGCAAGTGTCGCCGACTGATAGGTGGCCCGATCAATGAACTGAACTTTGAACTCTCGCTCGGAATCGGGACGTGGCATGAGCTTCTCAATGACCTTGGCTCCCAAACCAATGAAAGGATAAAATGCAATGGCCGCAAAGATGTTGTAGACGGTGTGCACGTTGGCAATGTCGCGAGTCACGTTGGCGCTTGCAACCCAACGGGAGAAGGGCTCAGAGATCAAACTGAAGATGGCCACACTGATGATTTTATAAAAGAAGTGGGCCCAGGCAACCTGTTTGCCCACATGGTTCCCGCCCACAGCGGCAAGGAGGGCCGTAAATGTGGTCCCAACATTGGCTCCGTAAACCCAAAAGAGTGCATCGTAGAGTGAGATCACACCCGAAGAGGCAAGCCCCATCGCAAACCCAATGGTGACTGCACTGCTGTGAACAAATGCAGAGAAGGTCGTTGCCACCAAAAAGGCTGCAATGGGGTAGTGACTCAAGTAGGTAAATCCCTTCACCATAAAATCCAGCTCTAGAAAGATCTTGGTCCCTTGCCCGATGAGTTCAATCCCGAAAAATATGAGCCCAAACCCCATGATCGCACCGGAAACATTGCGAACTGTCCTTTTTTTAGAGGCAAAATAGCCCACAAAGGCTAAGGTGAAGATTCCCAAACCATACTGTGCCACATTGAAGCTGATCAACTGCACGGTAAAAGTCGTGCCAATTGCAGATCCAATGATCACACCCATCACTTCAGAGAGTGTGATGACCCCTGCCGATCCCAAACCCACAAGCATCGACGTCACAGCTCCAGAACTCTGAAGTAGAATCGTAAGGACCACACCCACAAGAATGGTGAGATAGTGACGATTGGCCATTCTCCCCAGGAGATCTCGAACTGGATTTGCAGCAAGCTTTTGAAGAGAGTCACTGGCAATCGACATACCGAACATCATCACAGCAACACCGGCAAGGAGGATCACAAGAGAGGGGTGAGAGAGAACCATGAATTTAGAATAATACGGGGTTGGTAAGTGTGACAAATAGACCCCGCCCTAGGTCACGTCTTAAAACCCGGATCTGAGATTAGAAATGGGCTACAAGATGGCTTCGACAAACTCCTGGGCCACAAAGGGACGAAGATCCCCCATCTTTTCGCCAACACCAATCAGTCGGATTGGAAGACCCAGCTCGTATGCCACACCTACGGCCACCCCACCTTTGGCGGTTCCGTCGAGCTTCGTAAGAACCACGCCCGAAACCTCTAGACTTGAGTGAAACTCTCGTGCCTGCACCAGAGCGTTTTGACCTGAGCTTGCATCCAGCACCAAAAGAATTTCATGTGGCGCCTCAGGCAAGATTTTAGCTATGACTCGCTTCATCTTCTTAAGCTCTTCCATCAGATTCTTGTGTGTATGGAGGCGTCCAGCTGTATCAACCATAACCACATCAAACCCCTGAGCCTTTGCACGCTCGACGGCTTGATAGGCGACCGCACTCGGGTCTGTCACCCCTTCTGGAGAGAAGATCTCCACCTGAGCCCTCTCGGTCCAAACCTTCAGCTGCTCACCTGCCGCAGCTCGAAACGTATCTCCCGCTGCAACCATAACTCGCTTTCCCCCTTGGGCAAGTTGGGCTGCAAGTTTCCCGATCGTCGTGGTCTTTCCTGCTCCATTCACACCCACCACCATCCAGACCACAGGCGAGGAGCTCACATCCAAACCTCCAAAAGTTCCTCCGGACCCATCGCTCTTTGTGAAGATTGAGACCACCTCATCTCGAAGCGCTCCACGCACAACTTCAAAGTCGGCCATCTCACGCTTGGAGAGCTTTTCTCCAAGGACCTCCATCAAACGCCGCACCGTCTGAGGCCCCAAATCACTCGTGTAGAGAATCTCTTCAAGCTCCTCAAGATCTTGAGCCGGAAGCGTGCCCTTGGCCGCAAAGATCTCCTTCACACGCCCCAAAAAACTCCTCTTGGTCTTTTCCAAAGCTCGTTCCAAGGTGATCGAGGCCGCTGCCACCGCCTCGCCCTCCTGCGGGGGTGAAGCCTCAATCTCCCCAACCTCTGGAGCTGCAGCAACACTCTCCTTCGATGGCCACTCTTGACCACGATCTTCCGACCCCTTCCTCAGTCTTCGATAGATTGCCCCTACACCAAAGAAAAGTCCCAAAAGAATCAGCGCACCCGTAAACCACCAAAGCCCATAGACACCCATAAACTCCCCCTCCATTCCTCAAAGATTGAATTTATAACCTTAAGAGCGACTTTGAGGCAACTCAATCGGTCATCGAAAGCAATACTCGAAATTCAATCTAGGTTAAGAAGACTTTTCGTCGACCGACGAAACTCCTGAAGAACACGGCAAAAAATTCGATGAGCCGTCTGCAAAGAGATTCATTTTTCTGGTGGATCGATAAACTCAATCGAATCCCCAATTCAAACAGAAGGGGGGACCTCACTTCAGCTGTTTTTTTACATATTTTGCATATAGAAAGGCATGGAGGGGCTATTCCCAGCTCCCCCTTGGTATCGAAGAATCACGGCCGATATCCCCGTCGCTAGGGCGCTATTATAGAGACCGAGAGGCAGGTTTTCCCAGGACTGAGCCAAAGCGGCCGGTCCTGCGCTGCCAATGACATTTGATATTGTTGCCCCTACTGACTGAATATCCATTCTTGCGGCGTGGGCACTTGGCAAGAATGCCGAGAAGAGGCGGTCGATGAGAGATTGAGCTTGGCTCAGGAGCGTAGGGTTTTCAGGAGTTGCTTGGATGAGTTGGGCTTGGGGTTGAGAGAAGATGCGGATGAGATCCTGTTCGATCTCATCGGGCGTTCGATTTTGTTTGATTGATACCTCTTTTCCGTTGATGAACATGACTCCTGCGGTCAGACGCGAAAAATCTTGAATCACCACTGGGCTGTCAGGCGACCTCCAAACAATGGCTGTTCCTCGAAGCTCTCGAGGCAAAATGAGCATCTTTTCAATCTTGCGGTTTTGAATGTACTCTCGAAGTCGTACGGTGGGGAGATCGTCACCTTCAAGATCTTTAAGAAGATCCCCAAAGGTCTTATACCGTGAGAGTCGTTCATAGGTGCTTGCCACCACCTCTTCGGTGTAGCTGGGCCTTGAACTCTCTGCCTGAGAGGAATTCCACATCAAGAGCAGTCCCGAGAGCAGAGAAAATAAGGAAGCACTCTTTGCCAAATTCTTTAATCCGTAAATTGCAAGTTTCAAACTCATACCTTTACCCTCAAATCCTTATGGAAATGGTTGTTTCAAAATCTTAAAACCCATCTGCTCTTCAAAGTGAAAAATTCTACCGTTCAAAAGCTGAAATGCAGCTTTCGCCAAGAATTCTCGTCTATAGAATTGCAGATTGGATTGAGAACCCATGAGACCGATCCTGCGATCGAATGCAAATGGTAAACTTAGACCTCAAACGCCCCGGTTGGACTGAGTTCAGTATCCCATGGTCGATTGAAATTAGCGAGAAAATTCGATTTTCATCAAATCCGATGTCTCAACATGAAACGCTCAAGGAGCCCATTTCTCATTTTAGATCCGGATCCAAACAAGAACTCGAATCAAACGGGGCCTCGAAGCGCTCGGTTTCGTTCATGGGGGTTGAGAATCCGGCAGCGAATCCGAATGTTCTTCGGAGTCACTTCAATGAGTTCTCTTTCGGAAATCCAGTCCATCGCCTGCTCCAAGCTCATGGGCTTAACCGGAGTGAGGCGTATGGCCTCATCCGCCCCTGCCGAACGGGTGTTGCTCAACTTCTTCTCTCGACAGACGTTGACCTCAAGATCATTGCTCTTGCTGTGTTCGCCAATCACCATCCCTTCATAAACCATCGTGGCTGGGGTGATGAAGTGGCGCCCCCGATCCTCAAGGTGAAAGAGCGCGTAGGGTGTGGCCTGTCCGACCCGATCCGAGATCATGGCGCCCGTGGTTCGGCTGGCAAACTCACCCTTGTAGGGCTCATATCCACCAAATTCTGTATTCAGTAATCCCGTGCCGCGAGTGTCCGTCAAAAACTCCGTACGATATCCGAAGAGGCCTCGCGCAGGAATGTGAAACTCAATGCGACTTCGCCCCGATCCCTTGGTGGAGACGTGAGTGAGCACACCCTTTCGATTTCCCAGCTTTTGTGTCACCACCCCCACGTAGTTGTCATCGACGTCCACAACGACATTCTCCATGGGTTCGCAAAGAACTCCATCCATCGTTCTAAAGATCGCCTGGGGTTTGCTCACAAGCACCTCATAGCCCTCTCGTCGCATCTTTTCTAAGAGAATTCCCAATTGAAGCTCCCCACGGGCCAAGACCTTCCACGAATCGGTGGCTCCGGTAGAATCCAAACGCAAAGAGACATTGTAGAGCAGTTCTCGCTCAAGCCGCTCTTTCAGTTTTCGACTCGTGACCTGATTGCCGTCACGACCCGCAAAGGGTCCGTCATTGACGGAGAAGATCATTCCCACCGTCGGTTCGTCGACCCGAATGCGAGGCAAGGGTTGAGGATGAAGGGGTGAAGCGATCGTATCTCCAATGAAGATCTCCTCAAATCCTGCCACCACCGCAATGTCACCCGCATGAAGCTCTTTCACTTGAACCTGCTCACTTGCCTTAAAGGAAAAGAGAGCCTTCACCTTGGCCTTCGTTTGCGATTTCTCATGCAAAAGGAGGATCTCATCATTGAGGTGAATGGCACCAGATTGAATCCGACCAATTGCGAGGCGACCCACATAATCATTGTAATCCACATTGGAGATTAAGATCTGAAGAGGACCACGAGGATCACCCTTAGGCGGAGGGATCAGCTCAAGAATGGCGTCAAAGAGTGGTTTGAGATCCTTTCCTGCCATGGGTTCTGAGGGATCTAGAAGTGCAACCCCCTGCTTGGCCACCGTATAGATGGTCTTAAAATCACACTGCTCTTCGGAGGCATCCAAATCGATGAAGAGGTTGAAGATCTCTTCATGCACCTCTTGAATTCGAGCGTCCGATCGATCAATCTTGTTGATACAAACCACAATGGCCAGATTCTGTTCAAGAGCCTTCTTGAGTACGAAGCGAGTTTGAGGAAGAGGTCCCTCACTGGCATCCACCAGCAGTAGAGCTCCATCCACCATGTTGAGCACTCGCTCAACCTCTCCACCAAAATCGCTGTGCCCGGGGGTATCGACAATGTTGACCTTGACATCTTTGTAGATGAAAGAGGCATTTTTAGCCGCAATGGTAATTCCCCTCTCCCTCTCCAAATCCATCGAATCCATATAGCGCTCATCCACCACCTCGTTGTGACGAAACGAACCGCTTTGTCGCAAAAGATGATCGACCAAAGTCGTCTTACCATGATCTACGTGAGCAATGATTGCAATATTACGAATGGTCTCAATGTTATGGGACGCCTCTGCCACAGTTTACCAGCCTTGTTAGGGAGAAATGACATAGCGAATCGTATCTCAGAAGATCGATTTAGCGCAACGAAATTATCATTTTAACTTATGAATTCTCATCAATTCAAATAAGTAGGCCCCCTATATCAATAGGACTATGATTGAAGCTCCTTGTGGGGTCGAACCCAACGTTGAACCCAACAAAGAGAAACCATGAAAAAAGGAGTTCAAAATGAAAAAAGTTATATGGACCGTCACCTTCTTGATGGGGATTGCACCTCAAAGCCATGCGCTTCACTACTTCAACTGCTCCAACACGGATGGCTCTGCCAAAATCGTAGAGCACGAAATCTGGGGAGCCAATCCCGTTGGATGCTACTATCAGGGAGTAGAGCTTAAGGGCGCCACCGTGCACCTACAAAACGCAAGTAAGATGGTCGTGGATTATCAAGAAAATGGCCCCATTGGAGCTCTTGATTGGGAAGAGACCTTTACAATTAAAGCGATCTTTTCTATCCCAGATGCAACCACTGGAAATGATTCAGTTAATGAGTCGCGCAAAGTCATTGAAACCCATCTCATTTGCCGAGAGGTTTCGACCTCCGCTCTGGACTTTGCAGGTCGGTTTTCTCCTTGCGAAGTGATCTACGAATAGACCCAAATTGGTGACCCTAGGCTGGAGCGAAACATCCCTCGCTCCGCCCCCAAAACCACCGGCCCTCATAGCCCCGATCGGTCAGACCTCAAACCGACTCTTGATGGTTTGATAGAAATCATAGGCGTGCCGGGGCTCCTCATTTTCGTGAACCACCTCTCGTAGGGCTTGAATCATCGCCACGGGAGATTCACTTTGAAAGATGTTTCGTCCCATATCCACACCAAGAGCCCCTTCTTGAATCGCCCTGTAGGCCATCGTAAGAGCATCCAACTCCTCAAGTTTCTTGCCCCCGGCAATCACAATTGGAACGGGGCATGAGGCTGTGACCGTTTCAAACCCCTTTTCAACGTAGTAGGTCTTGACATAGGTCGCACCCAGCTCAGCCAAGATTCGAGTGGCAAGCCTCATGTATTGAGCATCACGGGTTAACTCCTTGCCTACGGCCGTCACGCCAAGTGTGGCAATGCCATAACGATTCCCCAGGTCAATGAGTCGTGTCATATTGTGAATCGACTGAGTCTCCATCTTTCCGCCAACAAAGACCTGCACCGCCACAGCTGAAGCATTGAGACGAATGGCCTCCTCAATGTCCAGGGCGATCTGCTCATTGGAGAGCTCACTGAGTATCGATGGACCAGCACTTGCTCGAAGCACAATCCCGCCTCTGTAGGTTGAGGGAATGGTCGATCTCAAAATACCCCGAGTCAGCATGATGGTGTCGGCCCACTCAAGCAAAGGGTTGATCGTCACATCGATCCGTTCGAGCCCCGTGGTGGGACCCTGAAAATATCCATGGTCAAAGGCCAACATCACAGTCCGCCCACTCTTTGGATCAAAGATCTGATTGAGACGATTTTGAAGCCCCCAATCCAGGGAGTGGCTCCCCTTTAACGTATAGGGTGATCCTTGGACTGGTCGGTCCAAGAAAAACTCTTTATCTCCGCGACCTGACGACGATTCTGCTTCGGCCATAATTCCCCTCCATCTCCATTTTCACAAATCGGACCCAACATTCCCCATGCAAAATCGGGTGTCAAACGATTTTCCTATCCTGTTATACAGCCGCGCATAAGTTCGGGGACATAGCGTTAATGAAAAGGTTTGAGGTATCCAGTGATTGATTGGGGAGTTTTTTGGATTTTACCAAAGACAT
>JACTMU010000015.1 GCA_014584465.1 Pseudomonadota bacterium
ACCTAATCCTACCATACCTCCTCCTCAAACATCTTTTGAAAATCAGTGGATCCAGGTGGTAAAAAGAACGAAGGCGCAGAAAACGGCTGGACTTTCAGGGGGTGAAGGATGGCAGATGATAGCAGGTATTACTTATGCTCCATCGAATCCAAGTATTGTATATATGGGTATCGATACAAATCAGGTATGGAAAAGTACCGATGGAGGTACAAGTTGGAAAAGAAAGGGTGGTGGTTATCCAGCGAACGGAGCGAACTCGTTGGTAGTTGACCCGAATAATGAAAATATTGTTTATGCCGCTGGCTACGTAGGCGGATGGTGGGCGGATATGACGGGTGCTGTAGTAGGGATAATGAGGACGGTAGACGGTGGGGACACATGGACATTAGTTAAAAAAGCACAGTTTCACCACAATTACGGGAAAAGTGGTGTTAATTTTGCGTTTGCAGGGAATGCTATATATGCAGCGCCAAGTACTGGGGGGATTTTAAAATCTACAAATGGCACTGACTGGAATTTATTAAACAAAACAGGTGGTGGCTATATCCTGGAAACTAAAAATAAGCATAGCATAACGGCTCATCCAACTGATCGTACAATTTTATTTGTATCTACTACAGATGGTTTATATAAGATTGTAGATAGTGGCGTTTCCGCAACTGAAACTAAACTAGGGACACTTCCTGCTGGGAGTGCATACCAAGTTGTCATTGATCATGATGTCCCAAATACAATGTATGTTGCAATGGGGACCAATGGTGTTTGGAAATCAACAAATGGCGGGACAAGCTTTAGCCAAAATATGACATCTCCTGTGAATCATAACAAAACGCCTCCGATAGGAGGCTCAGCTCGTTTCATAGCCATGAGTCCAGTGAATGCAAACAAGCTGATAGTTACTTTTAGAGGATTGTTTGGCAAGTATGTGTATCATACCAGCAATGGAGGGGCAAGCTGGATACAAACCACCAATATGGATGAAGAAAACGCAGATGGGTGGGTAGCGGGTTCTGTATTTGGTTGGACTACTAATTTATCTGGGGTCGACAATAGTAGTGCTCCCATTGTTTTTCATCCAACAAATCAAGATATTGCTTTGGTGGCGGGATGGGGCAATCAAGTCAAAAAGACTACGGATGGAGGTGTTACGTGGAAATATTCCAATACAGGGTACACTGGGGCATCATCTGGAAAACGTAGTGGCCCTTCGGCCATTGGATGGGATCCAAACAATTCAAATCGTGCCAGTTTTTCCCACACTGATTTTGGAACATTGCTTACAACAAACAACGAAGATACGTTTACCAATATTACAGCCGGGGCTTCTTATAAGGGCAGAACAGCTGCACGTTCTATCGATATGCATGGAAACATTATAGTTGAGACAGTTGGACAAGGTGCAGGCGTTTCTGTTTTTATTTCCAGAAATTCAGGAGCAAGCTGGATAGATTCCGGAGCAACACATACAGAAGATATGGAATTTATTTCTTTTCATCCACAGAAGTCCAACATTGTGTATGCGGGAAAATATAGATTTGACAATATAGGAACAAGTGAGACCTATGAAACACTTACTAAACCTATAAACGGTATTTATAGGGGCAACGGGGATGTCGTCTATTCCCATAATGGGAATAGCACGATTTATAAGTCAGTCAATAAAGGAGCTACGTGGACAACTCCTTACCCATCATTAAATCTTCCTTCGGGTCATCATATTTACCAAATTGCGATAGATCCTACTAACGAAAACAGAATTTACGCTGTTGGAAGTAAAGGTCTTTATATAATCAATGACACTGCTGTCAATGGCGGTACGGCGGTGTTGAAAAATGAAGTACATGGTATAGTAAAAGACCAATTTGGCAAACACCACCTTGTAGGACTTGCCATAGACCCTAACAATGCCAATATTGTTTATGTAAGTGGCTACGAGGGGCATATAGGGATGTCAAACGGAGTTTTTCGATCAACAGACAAAGGGCTTACATGGACTAATATTAACGGAAATCTTGGTACATATTTAAATACTCATAATCTTATGGTTAATCCTCACAACAGTTATGTTTATTTAAACGGCCCCACAGGCACGTGGAAATTACCGCCGCCGCCATCAGCCTCTGCAGCAAAGAGGTGAGACCCTGCAATTCGCCAGGACATTTTAGCGAATTCTGGACGTAATTTCGTCATGCTTCTGTGGGCATCAGATGAAACGTTGTGCATAAAGGGCTCAAAAACGTATTTTCGTCACCGTAAGACTAAAATGTTCTGGCGAGCAGCAGGGCAGATGCCCCCAATGGGATCCAGAATCTCCCCTCAAGAAGAAAAAGCACTGGAAGCATTCTTAAACGGATTCTAAATCATTTCGATCGCAAGGATACGTCTCATATGGGCTATCTAAAATTCGTTTCGAAGATGACGAAACTGCTCTGGGATCTCCTCTTTGAGCGGAGTCCACTTTTCTGGTTCTCCCAAAACGGCTGTCGCCTCAGGTGTCAGAAACTCCTTATCATCCTTCGCGATCAAAGAGGCGTCCTGGATCTTTGCAATCACCTGAGGCTGAATGGATCGAATCTCCAGTGGTTTGACCTTAGCCTTAACAGGAGCCGACGGTGACTCGCTGTCACTGAGCAGTGCAAGGTTTTCAACGGACACCTGCTTCCCCTTCTCTACAAGTACAACCTGGTCCGAGCCATTTTGTTTCACCTCCACAGCTCCAGATAGGGTCGCCTGATCCATGACGCCCGAATTGGGCTCGTATCCCACATAAAAATCGGTTCCACGAACTCCTACAACTGCTGAGGGAGTTTTGATTCGAAAACGCACTTGGTCGCCCTGTTGGGTTGAACCCTCAGGACTCTTATCCTTGGTTCCATCACGATCGGTTGACTCCTCCTCCTCTTTGGACTCCCCCTTCATCTTCTTTCGAGCCTTATCCCGAAAGAGCGCTCGCACTCTTCCATAGGTAAGATCCAAGAGCCCCGCTTCATCTCCCTTTTCATAGCCTGCAAGGGCGATCCGAGAGTTGGAACCGAGAGAGAGGTGACCACCTCCTCGAACTTTGACTTTGGCTCGTGAGGCCTTGTAGGTCACCACGATGTCGCTGCACTGAAGTTTCATCATCTGTCTTGCAATGATGGCAATTCGAACCTCCTCCTCTTTTGAGTAGTTCTTTGAATCGATTCTTAAAACTTCAACCTGACCCTGAGCATTGGTCAATATTCCGCAAACCTCGGCTTGAACGACTGAGCCTAGCAGACCTACAAAGAGAAAACAGGAGAGTCCGAAAAGTCTAAACACGGTCATAGTCATCCTTAAAACGTTGAATATCATCTTCACCAAAATAGGTCCCCACCTGAACTTCCACAAACTCAAGCTGGGTTGTTCCCGTATTGCAAATTCGATGCTTCACCTCAAAAGGGATGAACACATGAGTGCCGCGCTTCACCGGCACAACTTGATCATCCAAAATCACCTCTCCCTCGCCTCGAACCACAATCCAATGTTCTGATCGCTTCTGATGACTCTGATAAGAGAGCCTCTCACCGGGATCCACGCTGATTCTTTTTACCTTGTAATCGTCGCTCTCAGAGAGAATCTCATAGCCTCCCCACGGACGGATGTCATGGGTGTGTTGGTTCGCTTTAGCAGGGTGCCTCTGCTGAACCACTTCGACCACCTTGCGCACCTCCTGGGATTCTCCCTTCTTAGAAATAAGAAGGGCATCAGGGGTATCGACCACAATCAAATCCCGAACGCCTAGAAATCCAAAAATCTTTTTGGGGTCATTTGAAAAGGTAAAATTGTCGCCACCACCGACTTCAACCATTTGATCTTTGCACCCAAAATCCTTGAATTTTGAGACCTCATCCCAAGAACCAACATCACTCCACCCAGGATCGCAAGGAATGCAGACCTGATCCGTGAGATGTTCCATAATACCGTAATCAATGCTGATCGGGGAAATACGTCGATAAACCTCTTCAACCCCCTTCAAATCTGGAGGCAAAGCACTGATCGCACTCCATAAATCTGGCATGAGCTTACGGAAGCTTTCCACCATTGTCTGAACCTTAAAGACAAAGATTCCGGCGTTCCAAAAGAAATTTCCATTTTCTAAAAATTCCCTAGCCTGTTGAAGATTCGGTTTTTCACAGAAGCGACGAACTCTTTTTGCCTGAAGCTCCCCTTTTTCATTCACCTTCTCTGGCATAACTTCGATGTATCCAAAACCTGTTGCAGGAGTGTGGGGTTTAATCCCTAGAGTCACAACATCCCCCTTTTGCGCACAGTCCACTGCAAGAGACACCGCCTCATAAAAGATCTCCTCATCGGAAATCAATCCATCTGCTGGGAAAATTCCTACGGTCTCCTGCCCCATATCTCGCATTGCAAAAACATGGCACATCAATGCAACGGCGGGGGCGGTGTTGCGACCAAATGGTTCAAGGATCAACTGATCCTGGGGCAAGGAAAGCCCCTTCAAGCTCCTTCTCGAAAGAAGGGCAAGGTGAGAAACCGTCAACACCCATGGTGAGCCCATTTGAGCCAAACGACGAAGTGTCCGCTCCTGAAGAGTGGACTCCCCCAGGGGAGCAAACTGTTTTGGGATTGAGTTGCGGGACAAAGGCCAAAGCCGCGTTCCGCTGCCTCCGGAAATGGCAACAGGAGTAAAATGTTTCAACATAGTGTCACCGATAATAGTGGCTTGCTTCTTTGGGACGCAACTGAGAAATTGGAATAATGGCACAGCGCGAAGTCTTGGGAATTTTACTCATTTTTCTTTTAGTGGGATGCCGTTGGAAGAAGAACTTCTACGAGGTTGACCCTGGAAAATTTTACCGCTCTGCCCAACTCACTGGAGAAGAGATTCGAGAAATTACGACTCAGTATGGTATCAAGACCATCCTCAATCTCCGAGGATCGGAGCTTGAGGAGGAGTGGTACCGCGAGGAGGTCCAGGCTGCCTCGGACTTGGGAGTTTCACTCATTACGATTCCAATGCGAGCCGACACAATCCCCCACAGAGATCACATTTTGGAGCTGTTGCAGGCCTTTGAGGAGAGTGAACGCCCCATTTTGGTACACTGCAAATCGGGATCAGATCGTACCGGAGAAGCCACAGCCATCTACCAGATGGAGTATATGAATTTTCCAAAGGAAAAGGCTTTGGAAGAGTCCCTTCGTGTCCGATTTCTTCACTTTCGACTCTTTACCCCAGCAAAGAGTTACTTCATTCAAAATTATGGAGGAAAGAAGTGGGTTCTGTGGGACTACTTTCCCTGTTTTCAAGAGTGGGAACATTATGAAAGACCCACCTTTTGCCCGCAAGTTCAAATCCCCGCTCACAATCGCGATTTTTCATCTCGTTTCAACGTGAAGTTGCAACCTTTTTAACGAGTGGCTGGCGCGAAACCCAATTTCCAAGAATGGCGATGATTTTAGCCTTGCGTTGACGATCGATCTTTGACAAATTGAGACTTTCAAACTCGAGGTGGACACTATGACCTTACTTCTAAAACAGTTCTTTGGTTTTATTAAGTTGCTCAATTCAGATACGGGTACAAATCAGATTGCCGCGGGAATTGCCTGTGGAGTGATTTTGGGATTTACGCCAGTCTTGGCCCTTCAATCACTTCTCGTATTTCTCCTCGCCCTTGTTTTTCGCATTCAGTTGGGCGCTGCTTTTCTTGCTGCATTTTTCCTTAAGTTTGCGGCCTACCTTTTAGATCCCATGTTTCATCAAATAGGAGTTCTCGTTTTGGAGACCGCATCCCTTAAACCTCTCTTCACAACCTTGTATCATATGCCGATCGTTCCCTTTACCCGTTTCAATAACACAATTGTCATGGGATCGGGAGTCTTCACCATAGTTATGGCACCTTTCAGCTTTCTTTTGGCTCGCTTTCTAGTGAAAAACTATCGAATTCAAATCGTGGATCGGTTTCAAGCCACCAAGTTTTGGAAAATCGTAAAATCAACTGCCTTTTACAAGTGGTATGCAAAGTATGACGAACTCTACGGATAAATCTCAAAAAAAGAAGACTCCTAAAAAAAAGGGCCCTATTCGATTTGAAGCAGTGACCCCCATTGCGGTGATCATTGGCTTGATGATTGCCTACTTCGTCCTCTTTTTCGACTCCCATCTCAGGAGAGCGTTAGAGTACGGAATGACCCTCGCCAATGGTGCTGAGGTGAACATTGGAAATCTCACGACAAGTTTTAAAGGTGGCTCTCTCGATATTCGAAAAATTGAGGTCACTGATTCCCAAGAACCCATCAAAAACTTCGTAGAGATTGGGCAAATCTACTTTGAACTCTCTTGGGATGCGCTTTTGCGTGCAAAATTCGTCATCGATGAAGCCTCTCTCAACGGTCTTCAGATTCACACTCCACGCAAGCGACCAGGTCGAGTCATCCCCGAAGAGCCAGAGGATCCTTCAAAAGGCCCCTCGTTGGCGGATCAGGCTGCCAAGAAGATGTTTAAGATGGCTGAAGATCAATTTCAATCTAATGCCCTCGGCGATCTAGCTGCCATGCTGCAAGGGCAAGATCCTACTGCTGTGTTGAAGAACATCGAGGGCGAGCTTAAGGCATCCCTTCGAGCCAAAGAGCTTGAACAGGAGTTCAAGAAGAAGGAGAAGGAGTGGAAAGAACGGCTTGCTTCCCTCCCCAATGCCAAAGAGTTTGAAGCCCTCGGTCAACGAGTGGGTAAGGTTCAGTTGGGTGGATGGAAAAGCCCTCAAGATTTTCAAAATTCACTTAAAGAGATTCAAACCATCATCGGAGAGGCCGATCAAAAGATCAAAAACATCCAATCAACCGCCGGCTCACTCCAAGGTGATGTGGGACAATTTGAAAAATCGATCAAAGAATTAGATCAGTTGGCCAAACAGGACTTTGAAGATCTGCAAAAGCGCATTAAGCTTCCGAGCCTTGACGTGAAGGATCTTGCCAAGAATCTTTTCGGTAAGATGATTCATGAAAAGACCTCCAACTATCAAAAGTACATCGAAATGGGCCGAAAGTACATGCCCACAAAAAAGGCAGAAGGAGAAAAGCCACCTCCATTGACTCCACATGAAAGAGCCAATGGAAAGAATTATCGCTTTGGACGTCCTAACTCTTATCCACTTTTTTGGCTTAAGAGGGCTCAGCTTACATCCAAGGCGGAAAACTCTCCCTTTGGAGGAGAGATCGATGGGGTACTCAAAGATGCCACGAGTGACCCTGTCTCTTTAGGTCGCCCCACTCAGATCACCTTTAAGGGCGATTTCCCGGGTCAAGGAATTCGTCAGGTCAACTCGCAGATCATCTTGGATCACACGAAGGAAGAGGCTCGTGATTGGTTTAAAGTGGGTGTGGGCAGTTTCCCAATTTCAGGTCGATCACTCGTAGAAAGCCCAGATGTGAAGTTTGGCTTTGCCAAAGCTGCAGGAGCCACCGAAGTTACTGGTGAGCTTAAGGGTGGCATTGTCAACTTGATGTCTGACACCAAGTTTGGCCAGATCAACTACCTTGTCGAATCTCCTAATAGAGATGTCGTTGACATTCTTAAAGGGGTGGCTCAGGACATTCCATTAGTAACGCTCACGGCTGGAGTGCAAGGTCCTTTCACCGATCTTAGGTGGGACATTCGCTCAAACCTTGCCGGAGCTCTCCAGAAGGCATTTGAAAAGCAAATTCAAGCAAAGATCGAAGAGGCCAAAAAGAAACTGGAGGCCTTTGTGAAAGGAGAAATTGAAAAATATCGCGGGCAACTTCAAGCTGAGTTTGATAAGGTGAAGGGCGAAATAGAGAGGGAGATCGCCAAAGTCAAAGGAGAGGCAGAGAAGGCAAAACAGATGGCTGAAGGTCGTGTTCAACAAGCCCGAGATACCGTAGGCCAAGAAGAGAAGCGAAAGGTTGAGGCCAAACTCGCAGAAGAGCGTAAGAAGGCGGAAGCTCAGACAGCTGAAGAGCGGAGAAAAGCAGAGGCAAAAGCAGCAGAAGAACGAAAGAAGGCCGAGAAGAAGGCTCAAGATGAGGGGCAAAAAGCGTTGGATGAACTCAAAAAGAAGATAAAGTTTTAATATGATCTCCTTTTGTGACCTAAAACCTCAATGGAATGAACTTAAAGAGGAAATCCTATCGAATGTCGAACGTGTCTTTGAACATGGTCAGTTTATCATGGGCCCTGAGGTCGGCCAGTGTGAAAAGGCTTTGGCCGATTTTGCGGGTACCAACCATGCGATTTGTTGTTCCAATGGCACAGTGGCCTTGATGCTTGCGCTGATGGCCCATGATGTAGGCCATGGGGATGAGGTTCTAGTTCCTGCATTCTCATTTTTTGCCTCAGCCGAAGCTGTGAGCCTTGTGGGCGCACGTCCTATTTTTGTGGATGTCGATCCAAAGACCTACCTGATGGACCCTGTTCTCACCCGAGAGAAGATCACCTCACGAACAAAGGCGATCATGCCAGTCTCTCTTTTTGGTCAGGCAGCCCACATGGAGGAATTTAACAGGATCGCTTGTGAAAAGGGTCTTAAAGTCATTGAGGACGGCGCACAGAGTTTTGGTGCCACTTATCATTCAAAAAAGAGTTGTGCTCTTTCGTCCATTGGATGCACCAGTTTTTTCCCAGCAAAGCCACTCGGGTGTTATGGTGACGGTGGAGCTCTCTTTACCGATGATCAAAATCTTTATGAGAAGCTTCGAATTCTGCGCCATCATGGCGAGAGTTCTCGTTATCAACACCAATTGATTGGGATGAATGGTCGACTCGATACACTTCAGTGTGCCATCTTACTGGTGAAACTGAAGAGGTTCCCGTGGGAAATTGCCCAGAGAGAGAAGTTGGCTCAGAGGTATCTTAAAGAGTTGAGTCCATTGCAAGATCGAATTCAGCTCCCTTCTGTTCGAACAGGGAATACCAGCGTCTGGGCCCAGTTCACAGTTCACGTCGGAAATTCTCAAAAGAGAGGAGAGATTCAGGAGTTCTTACGGGTGAGGGGCATTCCCACAGCCATTCACTATCCACTGCCCATACCAAAACAGAAAGCTTACGCAGAATACAACGAGGAGTCTTATCCTCACTCGGAATGGGCAAGCTCAGGAGTTCTGAGCCTGCCACTCTATGCCGATCTTTCCGAGGAGTCCCAAGCGACGATCATCCATACGTTCAAGAGTGCCCTTTCCTAAGAGATTCAGCTTGCTTTTCGCTGATAAGTTCCAGGAGTCTTTCGCTTTTGCTTGTTATTGGGCCTTCTCAGTGGCTCAACTGTGTGAGAGCCATCCTGACTCCTTCCACTTACGATATGCATCAATGTCCCAACGTTGCTGTTGAGCAAAGAGGCTTGATCGAGAAGAGTCTTTCCACTTCGTGCCCCCTCTTCGGAACTTTCTGAGGTTTCAAGTGAGACCTGTTTAAGTTCATCCATTGCAGTGCTGATCTGAGTAAGGCCACTTGCCTGTTCCTTACTGGCGTCGGAGATCTCTTTGATCCTTCCCGCAACTGTAGTCACTTTGTTCACGATTCCTTGAAAGACCGTTCCACACTCATTGGCCACTTCAGTCCCGCGATCGACCTGTTTTTTACCACCCATGACGGCCCGCTCAACATTGATCTTCGTCGTACCTACGATTTCTTCTACTTTAGCCAAACTGTCTTTAATGAGAATACCAATCTCTTTGGCTGACTCTCCACTCATACGAGCTAGATTTCCAACCTCTTCCGCAACAACTGAGAAACCTTTACCATGTTCTCCGGCTCGAGCCGCCTCCACGGAGGCGTTAAAGGATAGAAGTTTTGTTTGAAATACGATGTCATTGATCACATTGGTCTTGCTCTCGATCTCTGAGATCACATCAACAACTTCTGAGATCTTCTTGTTACTTGCAAGCACCTCTTCCATGATCGAGTTGCTACTGTCACCAATTGCTTGAATTGCTTGAATCATCTGATGAACGGTCTCTTGACCTCTCATCACCTCTTTTTGGGTATCTTGAACATTTTCTACGGATTCCCCGGCGTTTTCTGCGTTCAAGTTTACCATCTGAGTGATTCGATCAACTGTTGCTCCTACTTCTTCAAGAAATGAAACCTGCCGCGTCACAGCCTCACCAAGACGATTCGCATTCTCGTTTGTAGCTTTCGCCGTGTCGTTGACTTGTTCTGCTGAATCATTGAGATTTCGAATCACGCCATCAACAGGAATTGTAATGTTGCGAATGACGGTCACTAGCGTAAGTCCGATGAAACAAAGTGCTATGATGATGAGTCCCGCAAAGAGTGCAACGGCATTTCGAGATTCACTCATGCTCGAAGAGACTTGAGTCGCCGCAAACTCGTACTGTGCTGAAATCAACTTATCAACGTCACTGGTGAGTGAATCAAAGTAGCCCCAATACTCCGGTGGCTCATAGTCGTAGTCTCCCTCATTGGAGTTTCTCACAACGTCTTGATAGACCTCCTTCACCATGGCCCAATGGGGCAGATTGACAAAGTTCGCTCGACTTTCGGAAACCTCTTTGAGGAGCTCTAGATCATTCGAGTAGAGTTTGGAAGACATGTCAGAGTAGACATAAATAAGTTTCGCAAATTCGGCTTCATTAAGAAGCTGATTGTGAGAGAGAATGATCATAAGGCGATCACGAAGTCGACTGCTCGCATTTCTTGCATTTTCAAGTGTGGACCATGTCGAGATAAGAGTCCCACTTTGCCGATGATTGTTTGCATTTGCGAAATTGGATAAGTCATATTCAAATTTCAAAGATGCATTCACAATGCTGTCAAACCCCTCGATCACCTTTTCTATGTCGCCGTTGCTATCGACAAGAGATCTAAGTTCCGCAAATCGGTTGTACTCCGCATTGGCCTTTTCAACAATCTCGGAAGTAAAAGAGGCGTTTTTCAAATCTGCTCGCACCGATTTAAGCAGATCTTCTACCTTACTGCGAGCCTCCATGACGCGACCTTTGTCGGCATGCCCCTTCATAGAGTAGATGCTCCAACTACGCTCAGACTGAATCGCAAGATTCAGAGCAGAGATCGTCTTTGAATACCCAAAATGCCGCTCCAAGTGCTTTGCAGAATCATATTTCTGCCAGTTTTCCCAAACGGCCTTCCCCGCAAATCCCATAAAAAAGAGAAAAGGAAGTGCTGCAAGTAAAATCAACTTGGCTCTCAGACCTGCAAAGTAGCGTGTGACCAGTTCTAACAGATTTTCTTTTAAGTTTCTTACTTTTTTCATTTCTCATCCCTTTGTTGCTGATTCTTTATCATGAGCTCCTTTTGATAAAAACAAGAGCTCAGCAAAGAAGACCTCAAACTTCTCTCACAATCTCATCGGATGATATTTTGTTTTAATTAATCTTTTTTGACCTTCTCTAGGTTCTGAATCGTTCCAACTTCAACGAGTTACTAGACCTAAGTCTACAATTTTCTCCTCTCTCTCAAAAAAGTCGGCATTCAAATGTTGCAAAGTGAGATTTGTTGGCGGTACCATGGTTTGAGTACATTGTGTGACTGTTCGCGGAGACCTTCCTTTAAGCGTGGCAATGATCTGCTCCATGGATCGGTTTTCAGAGCCATCACACAGTACATCAGTTACTAATGGCACGTCATATGGCGTGGTCTTGTCTTCAAAGGAGGAAGTCTATGAAAAGGAAGCTGGTTTTACTCTTGAGTTCAATGGTGATGATTGGATCACAAAGTGCATTTGCGGATAATGCTGCTACAGCCAAGAAACTTACAAGTCTTTTGGTTGCAGCACGATCGGTAGTTGCAGGTGAAAAGAAACTTATTGATTCTCCAAAGGGAGCTCTCGACTACGAAAAGTTCTACGACAAAATGGATAAGGCCTACAAAAAAGTGGCTGGCGACAAGTTGACCACGGATGATGGCCCTACGAAGAGCATGGTTGCGGCCATTAAAGAGGTCGTGGAAAAGGCTTACACTGGCGGTTACGCCACTGCATGGCCCGAAGGGGATTACAAGAACAAATTCCTACCTGCCAGATTCGCGGGGGAAGTCACCAAAGCCTTTAATGCAAAGGAAAAGAGCATGTTCATGCGGCTTACAACTCGAAAGGACTTCCTAATCAATGAAAAAGACAATAAAGCTGATGATTGGGAAAACAAGGTCATTGAAGAGCGCTTTGTAAAGGCTGGCGAAAAAAATCCAATTCAGGAAGTTGCCCAACGTGATGGCAAAGCTGCTTGGCGCTACATCCTTCCTGAGAGCTACAGTGGTGCGTGCATGGCTTGCCACGGTGGACCTGCTGGTCAAAAGAACCACAAACTCAGCGGCATTCCTGGAAAGGTCAATGAGTTTGGTGGCGCAATCAGTTTTGGAATCTACAACTGATCCACTTTCAATGAGGATACTCAAAAGGGCTCAAATGTTGAGCCCTTTTTTTTGCCATAAACTTTGATCAAACCGAAATCTTAGAACCCAGATCTGAAATTAGAACCCGACCCGAAATTAGAAATGGGCTAAAAATTCATCTCTCCCTTGAGCATATAATCATCCACGAGAGTTCCTGCACTCTTGTTGTCCAACACAATCAGTCTCATATTTTCAAATCCCACAGAATAGACCTCCGTCAATCTCACTGTAACCCCAACGGCAACAGTGGGTGTCACCAACAGCCCCATCTTCGATTTTACAGACTGCGAAGTGATCTCGCCATTGGCAATGCCCAAGCCCGGTGAGATGTAGAAATCAAAATCATTTTGTTGAAAGTGAGCACGAAAAAATCCTCCAAGCGTCAAGAGGCTCATTCCGTAGTCCTGACCTCCTATTTGATCTGTCGTATTGTAGAGGCGAACAGATCCGCCGTAACCCAGACCCTTTCGGCTCCTCAGCTCGTAATCCGCACCAAGTGCGATGAATCCCGAAGCGGGAGATCCCCAAACCGCACGACCCTCACTTTCTGTAACGAAGGCTTCACCCACCGGAAATCCCACAAGCACACTCAAATTTCTTGATGCCGGTTGAAGATCAATTTGAACCTCTTGACTGTCCGCCTTTGCCTTAAGCAAAAAACCACCGACTCCGACGATCGCCAACAAACTCCAAAACATTCTTCTCTTTTTCACCATCACTCCTTTCAGATCGGCAAACGATCCTACACTAAATGGAGCAGCGCTGCCCCTCGAGCCCCTGCCGAGTCCCCCAATGTATGCTGGTAAAGGACTGGCTGAATATTTTTGAGAAAGAGCTGTTCACGAATCATCTCTTCCATACCAATGTAGATGTCACCCTGATTGCTCATCCCACCACCAAAAACGAAATAGTCGGGATCAAAAGCGTTGATCAGATTTGCAATGAATTTCGCAAGGAACCTCTTGTAGTGATGGACCACGGCCATCGCCACCGGATCCTGTTTCTTGGCAAGTGCAAAGACCTCTTGAGAGGTTAGCGGAGTCTTAATTTGGGAGTAAGAGCGCGTCGCCATCATGGCCTCAAGCGCAGGACCTGAAAGATACTGCTCAGCACAACCCTCCCGCTTGCAGTAGCAAGGGTGCCCACCAGCAACAAGTTCCATGTGGCCTACTTCCCCAGCACCGCCATGGCATCCTTGCCAAAGTCTTCCTCGTACCACAATCCCACCACCGACTCCAGTACCAAGAATGATGCCCATCGAGCAGTGTTCAGTGACTGGCTTAGAACTCCGCTTTGCATAGACAAGACCAACACCAGACAAAGCCTCCGCAAGTGCAAAACAATTGGCATCATTTTCCATCAACACTGGGCCAGTAAATCCGATCTGGTCCACGAGATCTTTCCCCAGATTTTTTCCCTTAAGAATCGACGTATTGCCTTCAATCATGATGGAGGTCTGAGGATCGACGGAGCCAGGTAAGCCAATCCCGATTCCATGAATGCGATCCAACGAGGAGTTCACCTTAGCTGAAATTTCACGAATGAGCTTTTCTAGGGTCTCCAAAATATGCGGGTAGCCCTTAGTGCGATCCGTTGGAGATCTCAATGATCCTAGAGTTGTAAGTTCAAATCCTGACTCTCGACGAAAAAGAGTCACTTCGATCTTCGTTCCACCAATGTCGATCCCAAGCAGATTCATCGTCTTTCCCCTTTGGGCTTGACTAGAGCGTTTGACGTTGTCCTTTATCCAAGCCTACCGCTGCAATGATGATCACCCCCTTAAGCACCATCTGATAAAAGCTTGGAACACCCATCAAATCCATGCCATTGTTGAGAGTTGCAATCAAGAGAGCACCCACAAAACTTCCTGTGATAGTTCCTACACCACCTTTAAGGCTCGTTCCACCAATGACGACCGCCGCAATGGCGTCCAACTCAAAAAGCTGTCCTGCGTTAGGATCAGCCCCATTCAGACGAGCGGTCAGTAGAAGGCCTGAGAGTCCTGCCAGAAGGCCCGTCAGCGCATAGACCCACCAACGCACCTTGCGTACCGCAACACCAGCCCAAAAGGAGGCTCGATCATTACTTCCTATCGCGTAGACCGATCGCCCAAAAGGAGTGTACTTAAGCAAAAACCCGATGGTGGCCAAACTCACTATCAAGAAGATCGCCAAAAGCGGGAACCCTCGATAGGACAAAAATGCCACACTCAAAAAGATCATCGTCAAGAAGGGAAATAGGGATTCACTCCAATTTCGTCGATAAGTCCACCCAAGAAGAGAAAAGAGCAGAATGAGCAGCGCCAAAGTAACCCCAAAGGAGAGATAACCACCCGAGAGGTAGACCAAAGAGTCTCCCATAGGTGAAATGCTTCCTCCCTGTGAGAGGATCATTGCAAGACCGCGATTGATCACCATCATTCCTAGCGTGATCACAAATGGGGCAATTCCTAAAAGTGCGACCAACCCACCCGTCACAAATCCCAGAAGACCACCACACCCCAATGTCACCAAGATAGTACCCGCGGCCCCTATGGCACCCATCTGGGCCCATCCCCAATGAACCTGACTGATTCCTGCAACGATGCCTGCCAACGCCACCGTGCTCCCTACTGAAAGATCAATCCCTCCTGTGAGAATGACCATGGTCATTCCTGACGCCAAGATTCCATTGATGGTGGTCTGTTTCACAAGATTGGTAAGGTTTCGAGAAGATGCAAACTGCCCATCGGTCAAAACAGTCATGATCAGTGCCAGAAGAAAAAAACCAATCCACGCTCCGTTTCTCTTCAGAAATGATTTCACCTTGATCGACTCCTCTCTCCTCTTATCCGACTGCAAATTTCATAATCTGAGTCTCTGAAAATTCTTCTCGGGGGACCTCACCCTTTTGATGTCCATCTGCAAGAACAACGATTCGGTCACACAGAGCCAGAAGCTCCGGCAAATCCGAACTGATCATCACAATCCCCATCCCCTTTTTGGTCAACTCAAAGAGAATCTCATAGATCTCATACTTTGCTCCCACGTCCACACCACGTGTGGGCTCATCCAAAATAAGGACTTTGGGATCAGTTTGAAGTGCCCTTCCAATGATCACCTTTTGCTGATTTCCTCCACTGAGATTCTGTATCTCCTGCTCGGGACCTGTACATTTCGTGCTCAACAGATTCAACGTTTCATTGGCCAACCTCTCCTCATCTGTAAGGTTCAATATGGAGAAAACGGGACGCTGAGACAATCTTGCTAAAGACACATTCTCTTCAAGACTCCTCTCAGCCAAATTGCTCTCACCTTTTCGATCTTCAGAAAGGTAAATAAGACGATTTCTCAAACCACCTCGAGGATTGGTGATCACCACCGCACGTTCGTCGATCTCCACAGACCCAGAAACCACAAACGAGGGATCGCCTAGAAGTGCCTTCATTGATTCAGTTCGCCCAGACCCAAGAAGTCCCGCAAAACCCACGATCTCCCCTTCGCAAACAGAGAAGTTCAGTGGGCCAAAAATCCTGCGCCCAACTCCATCAGTTCCACTGAACTCCTTGACTCGAATGAGAGTCTTTCCCAATTTTTTTGGGGGCACCTCCGGAAAGAGACGATCAAGATTCCGTCCGACCATGTGACGGATCAAGTCCTCTCTGGTGATCTCCTTGCTCATGGCCGAATGCACTGTCTTTCCATCACGAAGAATGTAAATGCGGTCACTCAATTCAAAGATCTCCTCCATCTTGTGACTGATGTAGATCAACCCTTTACCTTGAACCTTGAGCTCCCGAAGGAGATTAAAGAGCCTCTCGACTTCAGAGGGCGTCAACGCCGAAGTCGGCTCATCCAGAATCAGCACCTCACTCTTTCGACTGAGCGCCTTGGCAATCTCAACAAGTTGTTGAATGCCCACACTCAAGTTCCCCATAATCTCTTGCGGAGCACATTTAACACCCACAACATCAAGCCATTTCTGCGCCTTCTGATTCATCTCATTCCATTGCACTTTTCCCCACCAAGTGCGTGGCCAATGACCTACAAAGAGGTTCTCGGCCACACTCAGGTGGTTGAACTGCGAGAGTTCTTGGTGAATGATGGCGATTCCTCTCTGCTCGGCATCAGGCGGTGATTCAAACTCAACTCTCGCCCCTTTCCAAAAGATCTCCCCCTCAAAATCCCCAGCAGGATAAACCCCGCTTAGAACTTTCATCAGAGTCGACTTGCCAGCACCATTTTCCCCCACCAAGGCGACAATCTCTCCGCCATGAAGTGCCAACGAAACCTCCGAGAGGGCTAAAACTCCCGGAAATTTTTTTGTAATTTGCTCCAGTCGAATGAGCTCACTACTGCTTTTCAGAATAGACCGCCTCTTTGGAATGAAATCCAGTACTAAAGATCTTCTCCTCCAGATTCTCCTTAGTGATTGAATAGACCGGAGTTGCAATGGATGGGATCTTATAATTCCCACTTGCAACAGTTTGATCTCCCAATTCTTTCTTGCCGGTGGCAAGTGAATAGGCGATTCTCGCGGAAGTTTGGGCCAATGGCTTAATGTCCTTTAGAATCTCCAACTGCTGCCTTCCTTTAACGAGATCCTTGATCGAAGCCAAATCGGCATCAGCCCCTGCCACGAAGACCTTTCCTGTGAGTCCTTGCTCATGCAAAGCTTGAACTGCACCGTGTGCCATTCCTGAATTGTTTGCCAAGACGGCATCTATCTTATTCTTGTACTGAGTTAATGCATTTTCAACGGTCGCCATTGCAAGCGATGAACTCCAAGAGTCGTGATTCCTCTGTACAACGACCTTAATCTCAGGATACTTCCCAAGAACCGACATAACTCCACGAGTGATCTCATTTGCAACTGAGTGACCCGCCTGCCCCATAAGGATCACGTAGTTCCCTTTTCCATGAGTCGCTTGGACCGCAGCTTCAGCCTGAAGGACTCCCACCTTGAAAGAATCCTGCGTGACGTAAAAGTCCACAGGGGCCTCTTCAATCAAACGGTCATAAGCAACCACGGGAATCTTGTCCATGTGAGCCATCTTCACCAAATTGGCGGCGGCCTTTGAGTTTACAGGTTGAATCACAAGCGCACTGACTCCCTGAGCGATCAAATTTTCAACTTTAGCTGTCTGTGTCTGAGCGTTGTTCTCAGCAGAGACCATTACGGGAATAAATCCAAGCCTCTCCGCCTCCTCTTTAAAGAAGGCCTGATCCTTCTGGTAGCGCTCTTCTTGAAGTGTCGAAAGCACAAAACCAATCTTAACCTCCTTTGAATATGCATCAAAAATCACAAAGATAGAAAACGCAGCAACGAAAAGATTTCTCAACACCATAGTGTCCTCCTTCTAATATCAGATCTGGGTTTCAAGACCCCATAACTTCTATTCGTGCCAACACCTTGGGTCAAGAGTCCATTATGCCTGAGATTGCTGTGTCGCGTTGTTATTCAAAACTTCAATACCTGTTGGAATTTAGGGACACCCTCCTGAACCCTCTAAAATCAAACTAAAGTGAAGGCCTCTTTGAACCGAAGAGTTCTCGAGAACGTGTTGCATGCTCAAACTCAGATCTGGATTGTTCGACGTTTGCATTCACCACTTGCGAGGAGCTTATGTCGTTTGACTATGACAAAATCCAATCAAAAGATGATGGGGCCAACTGGTCTTCTTATAGCGATCTCTTCATGATGCTCTCCCTCGTCTTTATACTTCTTTACGTTGTCGCAAACCTTCGCAGTGGTACTTTCAGTGTTCAAAAGAACGCTGAGTACCAAAGTCTCACAAAGCAAGTTGAAGATCTCAAGCAACAGCTTGAAGTCTACAACACACTCAAACAGGACTATCTCAACCGCGGCGCAACCCAACAAGAAAAGGAGCTCTACTCAGAACTGATGGGAAAACTGGATCTCCTCAAAGAGGAGGCCAAGGATGAGAAGGATGCTCTCAGAAAGCAAGCAGAGGAAAATGAAAAGAAAGAGAATGCACTGAACAAATACCAACAGATGATTCGAAACCTCATCAATTCCAACATGATCGCCCAAAACCGCATCAAGCGAAGAGAAGAGATCATTCAAAAGAAGGAAGACATCATCACTCAAAAATATAAAGAGGTTGAAAATCTAGAACGCGTCGTTGCGGAGAAAAAGAGAGAGGTCACGAAGGGCGAAAAGGAAATTGCACGTGTGACAGAAAAACTTGATGAGAAGATCAATCAACTCAATAATGCCTTCAAGCAGCAAAAGATCTCCAAGAAGAAACTGGAGGAGAAGATACAGGCCATTAAATTTCAAAGCCAAGAGGAGATCGATCGCCTCAAAGAATCCAACACTCAAATCACCACAGAGCTCTCATCCGCCAATCAACAGCTTGTGAGATCCAAAAGCGAACTTAATGAGGTCAACACCAAGCTCTCAGAAAAAGAGGAAAAGCTAGGTGAATTGGTTGCCAAACTTGAAGGCAGTGCTCAGGCTCACCGAGAAGCGCTCGAGAAAGAAAAGGCGAGGTTTCGCGCTCAAGCTGATCAGGAAAGAAAGGCGTTTGATGAGGCCCTCAATAAGGAGCGTCTTTCGGGCGCACAACGCGCTCAAAGGGAAGCCGAGTTCCAAGCACAGGCTAAGGAGCGTTCAAAGGCGCTCGAAGGAAAGATTGCAGATTTAGAGAACCAAGTTCGAACCTCCGACGGCGAACTTGCTAAAGCTCGATCGCAAATGAATGCTCGAAAAGAAATTGCAAAACGCATCGGAAGAAACTTTAAAGCTGCTGGAATTGATGCCGAGGTCGATCCAAACACTGGAGAAGTGACTCTATCATTTGGTCAATACTACTTCGATACGGACCGGCATGATCTCAAACCAGAAATGAAAGAGAAGATCAATCAACTTGTGCCCATTTACGCTCGAAGTCTCTTTGAAGACAAAAAAGTCGAAAAATTGATCTCTTCAATCGAAATCATTGGATTTGCTTCCCCCACCTACCAGGGAAAGATCGTCGATCCTCAAAGCTTGGAATCGACGGACCGTTCCGCTGTGAATTACAATCTCGATCTCAGTTATCGAAGAGGCAAAGCCGTTTTTAACCATATTTTTGACCCCAGTGTTCTAAAGTTTCGGTATCAAAAAGAGCTATGGCCTCTCGTTAAAGTGACCGGAAGAAGCTTTCTTGCCGAAGCAAAAAAAGAGAGGACCGTCTCTTCCTCAATGACTCAAAGGGAATTCTGCCAAAAGTATGACTGCTATAAAGCACAAAAAGTTCTCATCAAGTTCAATCTTAAGGATTAAGGAGAAGGTGCAATGTTTTCTCAGGATTTTATCAGCGCGTTAGTAAGAGGCCTCGTCCACTATGGATCTGAGGTGCTTTTCCCAATCATGATTGCCTCCTTCTTTATGGGGGTGGTCATGCGTTCCTTGATCTACTACACCATTTGGCGAGAGATGTTCTTTGCCAAAGAATTTGATAAGAGAGTGAACACCTTTCTTGAAACGGTAACACGCGATATGAGACTCTCCTTTTATCTCATTTCCAAGAAGCTCTTGGAAAAGACCTTTTATGAACTCTTCGTGGTCAGGGCCATCATGAAAAGGCGCAATCCTGATGTCATCATGACCATGAGTGATCGTATATTCCTGACCAAACAGGGAGCTGCGTGGATTGTTCATGATCTTCTCAAACAGATCAGACATCTGAAACATGATCGAGAGTCCAAGATGCTTCAGATCACAAAGTCCACGCTTCAAAACAATCCTTGTTTCAATAGAGTTTTTGGAGTCATTCCTGCATCCATGTTTAATGATTTGGTCAACATTCTTCCAGGTATACTCATTGTTGGCGGCATCTTTGGAACCTTTCTTGGAATTATGTCTGCACTCCCAGAGCTCGGCCAAATGGACCTATCCAACATCGAAGAGACCAAAATGGTCATGGATCGCTTTCTTGAAAACACCTCTTTTGCCATGTCTACCTCTCTTGTTGGGATCCTGCTTTCGGTCACTTTAAGCATCTTCAATTCAATGTTCTCACCAGAAAAACTTTTTGTTCGAATTGTGGACCGTCTTGAAAGTGCCCTTGAAAAAATCTGGAGCCGTAGTGATCACAACGACCTTCCTCGAAATCTCTCGGAGTTTGATGAACATCGAGATCCACTTGAGGCTCTAGCAGAAGAGGCCCTCCATCAAGAGCTTGGCACTCACTCCCCTTCCACAAACAAGAGAAAGGATGGGCCACCTGAACAATCACGAGATGCTTCGTAAAAGGGGTCTATGGGCGCATCACGTAACGTACTCTTTCGAGTTGAGGTTTCAAATGAGAAGGAAACTCACGTTCATTTCATTGAAAAAGACTCCTTTACCATAGGACGGGGCCGAAACATCGATCTGTCCATCGACTGGAAAGGGATCAGTAGAGAGCATCTCGTTGTCACCTCCAATGTAAGAGACATTTTCATACGCGATCTCAACTCAGCCTTCGGAACATTTGTCAGTGAACAAAAGATCTCTCATGGAGACCAACACTACCCCATGGGCCACCCTATCAAGTTAGGAAGCTGCCCTGACGTCATTCGAATCTATCTCTTTAAACAGGCCCTCTCAAGAGAAGATGAGGCCAATGAGATCATTCAGAATGCGGCCAAACAGGCTGACGAGATCAAGAGAAACTCTCTTAAGGAGGCTCAAACCCTTCGTGAAGAGACTTTAAGAAATGTCCAGATCGCTGCATCGGATCTAAAAAGGAAGGCTGAAAATGAGGCTCGCCATGTTCTTGAGGTCTCTCGAGATCGTGCCCAGGAGATCATTTCTGGTGCCGACCAACGTGGGCATGAACTTCTACAGGAGGCAGAAAGAAAGAATGTTCTCGCCCGTGAACAAACGGAGAAACAGTGCACTCATCTCCTTGAAGAGGCAAGAAAGAGTGTTCTTGCTCTGAGAAACAGTGGTGAAAAAGAGGTTGCCGCACTCATCAGCCAAACTCATCAGCAACAGTTTGAGACAAAGAAACGCATTGAATCTGCTGCACAAAAGGCATTTGATCAAGTCTTAGAAAAATCCAAATTGCTCTTTGAACAGCGCCAAAACGAAGCCTCTAAGATTGTCAAAGAAGCCCATGAAGCAGCTGTTCACATCAAGGCTCAAGGACAGAAGGATGCGCAGTCGCTTCTTCTAGAAGCAAGCAATTCTGTTGCCGAGATTAAGAAAAAGGCTGATTCAGAGGCTCTCTCAATCATCGACCAAGCCCACGTCAAAGGTGCCGAGATTCTTAAGCAGCGAGAAATCGAAGCTCAGCTGCTCCTTTCAAAGGCACAACAAAGCTGCGAAGATCTAATTCGAAAGACGGAGATCCATCGGACCGAGATGCTCGACAAAGAGCGAGAAAATCTTGAAGCTCTTCGTAGAGAAGAAGAGAAGAGGATCGCTTCGATCACGAACGCAGCTGGTGCCAAGGCCCATGAGATCGTCTCCAACGCCCAAAAGTCTGCTTCAGATGTACGCGATTCCGTAAGAGTCGAGGTTGAGGAAATATTGAGAAAAGCGGATCAAAAGGGACTTGCCGTCGTTGCGAAAGCTCAAGAAAAGGCTAAAGGGATCGTTCAAGACTCCTACCGAGACGCCGAACAGGTTCGAATCGAAAACCTCAAAGAGTGTGAGAAAGAGCGTGAAAAGATTTTTCAATTCGAGAAGGAATGTCAAAATCGCATAGACATTGCCAATCAAGAAAGATCCTTGATTGAAGAGGAGATCGAATCTCTCAAGAAAGAGAGGGATCAACAACAGAGCTACATAGGTAAGATCAACAATGAGATTGACGATTGGAAACGAAAAAGAGATGAGGTTCAAGTCCTCTATGAAAAGAGTCAGATTGAATACAATGAGAGACAAGAGGATCTTGATATTGAAATTCAAAGCCAAAGTCTAAGACTTAAAGAGATTGAATCAACACATCAAACTCTGGTCGAACAGGCCGAGGTAGCTCGAAGAGATATCTCTGAGGCTGCAATGAAAAGAACCGTTGTGGAGGAAAAACTGCGAGAGGCTCAAGACTATGCAGAAAAGATCATGGATCGAGCCAATGAAAGAAAATCTTTGACGGAAAGAGACGTAGATCTCATTCTTGAAAAGAAAAAGCAACTTGAAGTCCAACTGGAAAATCTCGCCAAAGAGATTGAATCCACAGCTCAGAAGGCCAAGAATGAACTTGAATCTGAACTTGCCACTCGGCGCTATCAAGCCATGGCTGAAATCGAGGATCAAGAACTTGCAGTCAGCAATGAAGTCAAGCGTCAACTTGAAGACGGTATCGAAGAGATTTCAAGACATTTGACCTCTGCAGTGAAGGCCCACATAGAAGATATGCTGAGTGACCCGAATCATCTGAAATCCATGGATTCCATTGCAAAAAGGATTGATGTTATTGTGAAAAAAGTTCTCACTAAAGAGTATGTCCCTGGTGAGGATGAGGTCAAAACTCTTATGGGTTACGATCGGGAACGAACCAAGCGCATCCGAAAGAAGTGGAAGCGAGCCGCTTCTTATGCCGCCGTACCGTTGCTTCTGGTTGCTCTGCATTGGATCTTTCCTGGATTCTACTCGATGCTGTTTCGATCTTCTGATTCTGAGAAGAGTGCACGATCGATTTATATGGATGACATCAAGAAATCTCATGAAAAAGTATTCTTTGTGCCAAAGAAAGATGAATCCTACAGAGACAACTACACAGAAAATATTCTCTATACAAATCATTTTGTTGAAACCTGGGAAAACAAAGACCAATGGATTCCAAAACTCAACGAGTTCTTTGTTGAAGAACTTAAGATTGGTGAGAATGTAATCGTAAAGTTCATTGCCGGAGAAAACGAACTCGTCCAATCTCTTCTAACCATGAGCAAAGAGGTCACAGTCAAAAATCAGGTTCGTGACATTGCCAAAATGCAAGAATTTGAGAATGAATCCTTATCCTCACTGGAAAATCTTGTTGGAGGACCAGAAAATTTTCAAAAGTACCTCGAGTTCAAAAAGAGATACTATCTTGATTCCAAAGAAGAATTTCGAAGCCCCGCTCAACAGTGACGGAGTGACGGTGCCAGGCGTATATTTCGGATGCAAAGCATCCGAAATATACGCCTGGCACCTAATTCTAATTCATCGGTGAAGCAAAAATGATGATGTCTTTGAGCTTATAACCCCTGACTTCAATGCTCTGAGATGCTGTGAACTTATCTGAATCAAGTAAAATACGATAAGATCCATCGGACAAATGGCCAAAAAAACTGTAATTTCCGTCAAGATCCGACGTTGTCTCGGCAACAACCTTGTCATCTTTTAAGAGTTTCAATCGTTGATGTTTCAAAGAAACAGACTCCAGGCCCTCTCCAAGGACCAATCTCCCGGAGACCATGGTCACAACCTCTTTTCTCTTTAATAGACTTACAGGCCCAACAGTTGCCGTTGAATCGTAGTGTTCGCCACTCAAGTAGTTTGCAGGACTCTTTTTCTCGGTCTTAGGGCCATAGGCTACTGGAACACATGCGGAAACCGCGAGTAACAAAAACATCTCTATTCTTTTCAACTTGTTGAACACTTCTCCCTCCTAAGCAAGTAACGGTGCCAGGCGTATATTTCGGATGCTTTGCATCCGAAATATACGCCTGGCACCTCAAATTGGATGAGTGGCTGTACCAGATTCAAAGATATGGCTATGCTCTGGTGAGGCCCCAAACTGCACCTCGAGCCTCAATCCTTCTGAAAGAAGGGTGTCTCCTCCACAAAAACGCAGTCCATTTGCTTGTGCCCACTCCGCGACCGAACTCTTTGTTTCGGGGGTGGTTAAAATCAAAAGCACATCTGCACCCAAAGCACCACAGCCCTTGGCCCCTAAAACCCCGTTCACCCTCTTCACTTTCTCAATCATCTCTCGTGAGAAGGGGTCTACAAGTTGGTGTTTTGCCAAAAGAGATCCATAGGCTTCAACCCAAAAAACAAACTTCTTGGCATCCTTCTCGACCACGGCTCTCTCCACACTGTCTAGAATCTCTTTAAGTTCGTCTCCGGGGAACTCTTTTAAGGTTTCAAGATGCTTGTGAGTCACCACTTTGCGATTCGTATGAACCAGCACAAAACCAAGATCAGAAAATGGCCAATGGGTCCAGACTCTTTGCGGCTCTCCAGTCCCCGTAAGGGTCAAGTAGCCATTGAACTGACTGACCAGATCACTTCCACTGGGAGTCCAACCCTGTCCGTCCCAACTCACCGACAGAAATTCTTTGACCATTTCCGCGCAACCGGAGTTGGATCGACCAAAGCCCCCTTCTAAGAGAGATTTCAGAGCATACACAAGCACAAACTGCGCGCTCGAAGCCCCAAAGCCCCCGGCCCCATGCCACGGATCATAAAACTCAATACGCCAATGGGAAAAGAGATCACTGCGAGAACGCAAAAGTTTCCCGCCTGGACTCCATGAATGAATGCCCTCACAAGATCCTTCTCGATCGGAACTTACCTTTAAGACAAATCTCGGTTCGGTAGAAGCTAGGAGAGCTTTTCCTCCCAGAAGGGCTAGGTACTCGCCTACAATAAAGGTTTTACTGGGTACCGAGAGTTGAATCTCCATAACTCGCCTTTCCTTCTCACCTTGAGTTTAGGTCCTCAATGGTTCTCTAAGCGCCTCTTGCCGATTCATTCGAAGATCTTTGAGAACTTCAATCGCATTGGTCAAAGAGATTCTCTTGGTCATCTGCAAGATCTCCTCAAGCTTCCTCTGCATGATGGGAAGTTCTTGCTCATTGGCCCCTGCCCCCAACATCAAATTCTTAATGTGAAGCTTCATATGACCTTCAATGATCCCGACCGAAGTAAGGGCGCGCAAAGCACCCAAGTTTTGAACCAGTCCCATAGAAGCAACGATTCTTGACAGCTGTTCTGCCGAGGAGATCTTCATCATTCGAAGAGACATCTTGGCAGCCGGATGAAGATTGGTCACTCCTCCCACTATCCCCACAATGATCGGAGCTTCCATTTCACCAACAAGTGTTCCGTCTGAATGTTTCCATCGGGTGATCGATCTGTACTGTCCCGAACGACATGCGTGAGCATGAACTCCAGCCTCAACGGCACGCCAATCATTCCCCGTTGCGATGAGTATGGGATCCATTCCATTTAAGACCCCTTTGTTGTTCGTCGCTGCTCGATAAGGATCGAAGTAGGCAAACTCCGAAGCCTCTTGAATCTTCTCACCCACTTCGGCATCCACATCAAATATCTCAACTTTTGCTCGAGTCAACCTTGAGTCTACCCAGTTGGACAGAATGCACATTGTAACTCGTTCACCCGTCAATTCTTCGATTTTCGGTTTCAAGAATTCACAAGTCTGATTGACAACGTTTGCCCCCATGGCATCACACGTGTCCACAAAGATATGAATCACCATCATATCACTGCCCCGACTCGTGGGTACTCTGCGCACCTGAAGATCCCGAACTCCACCACCTCGTTGAACCAATCCTGCTGCAGGATGCGAATTCGCCCAACCGATTAGAGAACTCTTCTCCTCCAAGAGAACTTTTTCAGAAGTGTCAAAGTTGCCAGCCTTCGCGATCTGAATCTGACCGATGACGGTGCTACCAACCATCTCCGTCGCGATTCGGCCACACTGGCGAATCCATTTGGCCGTCTTACTGGCAGCAGCAATGATGGAGGTCTCTTCGACCGCCATCGGAATCGTATAGTCACAACCATCGACCCGCATGTTGGTCACAACACCCATGGGCATTTGGAAGTAGCCAATCACATTTTCAATAAAGTGCTCGGCAAGTGCAAAGTTCTTAACGCCACCACCTGACAAAAACTCTACATCATCAGGTTTTAGAGCTCCAATTTCAACGAGCTTTGCAAGACGCTCCTCGCGGGTGAGCTTAGAAAAACCCGCAAGTGCCTCATTTGTAAGATTTTTCCCCATTTTTTGAGCCGCCCCCATCAAACGGAAGTTGGCAAAATCAAGTGCTCATCGCCTCTTTTACAAGGTTTGAAAAGCCATTGGCATCAAAGATCGCCAAATCAGCCAAACTCTTGCGATCGAGTTCAATGCCCTTGTTCTTTAAGGCCCCTATCAAACGAGAATAGGTCGTTCCATTAAGACGCGCAGCAGCATTAATTCTCTGTGTCCAAAGGGCTCGAAAGGACCTCTTTCTTGTCTTTCGATCACGAAACGCATAGGCAAGGGCCCTATCATTCAACTCTTTGGCAACACTGAAAAGTCGGCTGCGCGAGCTGTAATAGCCGCTTGCCCTTTTCAACACTTTCTTTCGACGACGCCTTGCTTTAAAGCCTCTCTTAACTCTCGCCATAACTCCCCCTTCTCAATCCCTAAAAGTTCAACAGGGAGTGAACGTGATAGTAATTTGCAGAATGAACATAGGCTCCCTTACCTAAATTTCGCTTCCCCTTCGAGCTGTGCTTCGAAAGTAAGTGACGCATCCCGCATTGCTTCCTTTTGACCTTTCCACTGGAGAGTTGGCGCAGTCGCTTTTTAGCGCCACTGTGGGTCTTTTGCTTCATAGATCTCCTCTCAACCAACAAGGTGGTTCCATCTCGAATTCAAGAGGAATCTCTTAACAACCTTTATTGGCGGGTTTATTGGGTCTGTACTTTAAGCTACGAAGACCTTCGGTGGCAAGCAAAAAATCCGGCCCAGTTGGGCCGGATTCCTACAGATCAAATTAGGGGTTAGGGGCACTTTTGTACATCGATAGGGTTCGCCCCTTGCTAAGAACACTCCTTAGTCGTTGTCGTTTCCGCCCAAATCTCTAACCTTCTTTTTGAGCTTGTTGATTCTCTTCTCTTTCTGATCGATCTTATCATTGAGGTCCGCAATGTCACTCTTACTCTTAGCAATTGCTGCATTCAATGTTGCAATTTGCGCATCTTTTGCTGTGATTTGAGTTTGGAGGTTTCGGATCGTTGCAGCACTATTTCCTCCACCCTCTCTTCGGAGAGCGTCAATTTCAGCCTGAAGGCGAGTGATGTCGGCCCGCTTGGTTGTAAGATCACTTCTTAGTGATGTGAGCTCTCGATCCTTAGTTGAAAGTTGTGTTCGAATCGAAGCCAGCTCATTGTTCTTGGAGGTGATTTCGTTGGCCTTAGCCACAACATCATTTCGAAGCGAACGAAGTTCTCGTCGTGTCTCTTCGGTCATCTGATTTGCTTCAAGCTCTCGAACTCGCTCTTTGAGATCCTGAACTTTGGCTTGGAGTCGATCCACTTCGGCCTCTAGAGATCGAATTCTCTCTCGTTTTTCATGAAGCTTAGCTTTAACTCTCTTAAATGAAAGGAAGAGGTTAATTTGAGCATTGTGCAAATCTACGTTTGCAGCTCGAAGCCTCTGGTTGGAATCACGGAGTGCTCCGTTTCGAATTCGTAAGCCAAATGCCTCTTGTGCCAAACTGTCATTTTCGTCTCTAAGATCTGCGACTTGTGAGCAGAGATTTTCAACCTTCTTGGCTAGCTTGAGCTTTCCAAGAACCATGTTGAGTCGTTCAAAAAGTTCTTCAACATCCTCGTTGCGTGCATCAAGAAATTGCTCCTTCAATAAACTGGAAATGGCTGCAATTCGGTTCTCAATGAGATCTCGAAGATCTGATCGACCAAATAGATTGATGGAAACGCCAACATAAATGCCAAGACCCGAGATTCTGGTTTCAATCTCAGATTCGAAAGCTCCAACCACCAACGCATCTGAACTGATCACGCTTTGAATTTGAGCTTGTGCCTTTTGCAATTTACCCAACTGTCCCTGCTGAACAGAAAGCTGTCTTCGCTGCTGCCAAGATTGAGATTGTGATGCGCCCAAGAGATCCGATTGCTGCCTCTCAAGCGAAGCAACGAATGTGGACTGGTCTTGAATGTTCTGTTGAATTCGTGATTGAAATTGACGATAGTCATTGTAATCATCTTCATCATTTTCCATAGGAGCTGAGACATCGTTTTGAAATCGTGACTGAGTCGTAAGAAGGTCTTGACGATTGTCTCGAGCAGATTGAATCATCTCGACAAATGCACTCTTTTGCACATCAAATTGAACACCGATACGAGAACCTACGAAGTTCGTTTCATTTAAAATCAAGAGAGCATCCCTTAACCACTCTCGCTCACGATAGAGCGCCATGAATTTTCGAGCCTTTGCCGGCCTCATATTCGTGATCTTTCTTAGAATGTGAGCCTTTCGGGCAGTCAGCGAATCCACGGTGTCGCCATCGGCCTCGGTACAGACATTGAGATAGAACTCTCGATGGTCTGCAAAACTTCTTTGCCCTGTCGACAGCATCGACAGAACTGCAAGCATCAACACAACTTTTTTCATACGATTTTCTCCTTTGTTTTTATATGTTTTGATCATTTGCTCTTTGTTTATCTGCACCCATATTGCTCAACCTGTGATTGCATCTTCGAAGATCCGATCCTCCAACACAACGGCACTGGGTCATGCACATATTTCTGCTTTCAACCTTCACCAAATTCAAATTTAGGGCCAACCCCCGCACGTTTTTGATCGTAATCTAACCCATTGATATTATTAACTTTTCCATGGTCCGAGAAGCCGGACTGCAGATTTCTGCATGTGTTGATGTCTTTAAAAAGGGCTCAATTTGGGCAAGGGCCAAGAGAGGGACAAGGGGACAAGTGCCAGGTTCCGTTTGCTGGCCACTCCAGGTCAAATTCAAAATGGTTCCTTTTGTAATTTGTCTGCGTGCGTCCAGCAAATGGAACCTGGCACATTTTGAACGAAGGAGGTAGACCATCCACCATGCGACAGTTAGATCCCAGCTCCTTCAATTTGAGATTTGCTCGAGAGTCCGACCTGGAGCGAATTCTTGAGATCTACGCACCCTTCGTTGAACAGACCGCCATATCCTTTGAAATTGATGTGCCCTCATTTGACGATTTTCGTAAACGCTTTTGGGAGATTTCACAGAAATATCCATGGCTTGTTTTTGAGATTGAAAACCAGGTTGTTGGATATGCCTATGGATCTCCACACCGACCACGGAGCGCCTATCGATGGTCGGCCGATGTGTCAATTTATTTGGACCCAAATCATCATCGAAAACAGGTGGGTCGCTCACTCTACTTGACCTTGCTCTTACTGCTTCGAGCCCAGGGATATTTTAATGCATATGCTGGAATCACTCTACCCAATGAGGCGAGCGTTGCGCTCCATCGATCGCTTGGCTTTCAAGAGGTCGGCGTTTGCCGGAGTGTGGGATTTAAGTTGGGCCAATGGCACGATGTGGTTTGGTATCAACGCGAACTTCAAAGATCTTCGAATCCCCAACCCCCTCTGCTGAGTTCTGAACTTATCGAACAGTTGCATCTCCAACGAGATTCGATTGTCGAAGGCAACAGGATGGATCTGTTGAACCTTGACCTAAGAAATGCACTCGTGTTGAATCCACCAAACCTTAGGAGTGATCATGAACCCTTCAATCATCTTTGATATTGATGGAACCTTGACCGACACCCATGAATTTGATGGGGAAATCTTTGCGGAAACTCTATGTGATCATCTTGACTTGAAAGAGATTGATACAGATTGGAACCATTATCCTCATGTCACAGATACAGGGATCGTACAGAAGATCTACCTGGACCACAAGGGGCGGCTCCCAGATCAAGAGGAACTTCTCGCAATTGAGTCTGATTTTACCTCGCGATTAAAGAAACGAGTTCAACAGGGCTTCACGATCGACCCCATTCGAGGCGCCAAGGAATTTCTCTCCATATTGGAGAGCAAAGAGGTCGATGTCGGTATCGCAACCGGAGCATGGCGCTCCTCTGCGAAATTCAAGCTTCAGCAAGTGGGGCTGGAACGGTTTGTGGACCGTGCCGTCACGTCGTCCGAAGAACTTTCACGTCAAAGTATTCTTAGTCGAGCCATAGAGAGACTTGGCACCACAGTTGATCAGTGCTGGTATTTTGGTGACGGCAGGTGGGATCTTATGTGCACGAAGGAGCTCAAGGTCCGATTCATCGCTGTAGGTCCTAAGCTGAAGGATCTCGGTCTACCCTATTGGATTGCAGATTATTCTGATCAACGAGAAATTCTTTCCATCTTGAAGATCACGAAGTGAGGAGTTTTGATCATGGACCATCCTCACAAGACCGCATTTTTTGAGATCCAAAGTTCCAATGACGTTCTGATAGAAATCTTGAACCGTTCTGAGAGGCTCGGACTAAAGAGTTGGGCCGTGGGGGCGGGGTTTTTACAACAGTCCGTCTGGAACTCCTTTCACAAGCGTCCACTCCTTGAAAATATCAAAGACGTGGATTGGGTCTACTTTGACGACGCTGATCTTTCCGAAGATGCCGAGGCAAATGTGGCCTGGCAAGTTCAGGCTTTGATGAGTGACGTTCCTCTTCGATTTGATGTAAAAAATCAAGCAAGAGTTCACCTTTGGTATGAGCGAAAGTTTGGCTCTAAGATTGAGAAATACCGTGATCTCACCCATGCGCTCTCGACCTGGCCAACGACTTCCACCGCGATCGGAGTGAGTCAAGTCGAGGGCGTCATCAACACGATTGCTCCCTTTGGATTTTCAGACTTGATGAACATGTATGTTCGTCCGAACAAAGTTCAAGTTACTCAGACCATCTATGAACAGAAGGTCGCTCGATGGAAAAGGTGCTGGCCCATGATCCATGTTGAGTCGTGGGATGAGACTCAAAGCGCCCCCTTTGAATCTCATCCCACGATCAATGAACTATAAAATCGACCATCCGACAATTGCATTGGTAGTGTCTGGCGCGAAACCTGCTTTCGAGCGAATTGCCATACGTTTTTCTTATACCGAGGCGGGCCGACGAAGGGCTAGCCAGAGGCGCTAACTCGAGGAGGCTCAACGAAGGTATAAGGAAAACTTATGGTGAATTCGCCAGATCGCTGCGGAGTTCGAATTGGACTTCATAGCGTGTGCATCTTCTGGCAAATTCTCGAGCTTGCCTCTCAGAGACTCTAGGGTCATTGGGACCATGAAACATCAAGATGGGGATCTTGATCTTGTGAACCTCTCGCATAGGGTTCCTTGCGCTTAAGATGGAGTTCACCGAATCAAGGCGACCAAAGTAGAATGAATAGGGAAGTTGATCCCATGATTCCATCCGTGCGGCGGCAAACTCCTCGAGATCATACACTGCCCCAATCAACACGAGCCCCCGAAAGAGGTCACGATATTCCTGCACAGTCCTCAGCGCAACAAAACCTCCGAAGCTCGATCCAAGGAGAAACAGTTGATCCTGATGAACAAAATCAAGTTTTCTGGCGCTCTCGGCGAATCTCACAAGATCTGCAACATCGGAAACGCCACACGATCCTGTTACTCCGTAGAGATTTTCAGCACCACTCCCCATCTTTCCTCGAATGCAGGGTTTCAACAAGACGATCTCGTTAAAATGGAAACCTAGCTCCAGGCCACTCCATTGAGCAGAAGGCGGCTCGTGGGCATTGCCAATCTGAACAACCAAGGGGTATTCTTTGTGATCCTTAAATCCAATCGGCTTATAAAGAAGCGCTTCAATCCCACCCAGGCTGATGACTTCGGGCGGGAAGAACATCTCAGAAACGGGGTAGCTCGTGATGCGATCAACTCGATGCTTAACAATGTCGTACCGATAAACATTTCCCCTCTCATGGATGTTTGAAAATTGATACTCAAGATTCAAACTCGTCTCAGAAAACCGAAAGGAGCTGTACCCACCCTGTCGTGGATCGACGACCCTTATGGTTTCATCGGTACAATCGAAGAGACAAAGCTCCTCAATTCCACACTTGGTTCTTGAAAAAGCGACCCATCTTCCACAGTCGGAAATCCTGTTTTCAAAATGGTCACAATGATCCCGAATGACTCCAGAGGAGTGACCTTCTCGGCCTCTCTTTGAAATCCACTTAACATTGATGTACTTCCCGTTCCTCTCCAAGATCGTGGCCGTCTGACATCGATCGTTGGAACCCGAATCTGAAATTAGAAATGGAGATAAAAATCATCAAAGGTGCTGCCAGAGCAGAAAGCGCAGAGAAAATAGGCCGAGGCGTATCCCCAGTGATACGGTGAGTTAGCCCATTTCTAATTTCAGATCCGGGTTGCATGGATGGGGCCAATGCAGTTGTGAGTGATCTCAGACGGAAAATCTGGATCACTGTATTTGCAGTTGAAATCCCCTTCCGTGGGTTTTGGAGTCCCCAAACACTCAATGAGCCCCATTTTTTGCTCCCCTCTAGTTCAGAGATGGATAGGGGCTAACCTCTTCCCTCTTCCTCCCTACGAGGGCGCCGGAAGGGTCCGACTTCACCACGGGCGGCGCAGTGACAAGCTCTCGATAGTTTTGCTTAAACTTAGGCAGAGATCCGCGAACAGCGAGATCCATCGGAGGATTCTGCTTACCTCGGTTGAGAAGCCGCAATATACCTCGTTCGATGTAGGGATTCTTCTCTGGATTGAAAGTTTCTCCCGCCTCTTTCACCAACTTCTCGTCATCGATTCCATACAAAAAAGCATCGCGCTTCTGTTTGTGATAGAGAAGGGCTGAGTAAGGAGCTGCATACTTTTGATTTTTTCGCGCCACTTCATAAGCCCACTCAAGAAGCTTAGACTCAGAATCATGAACCCCATTGGACAAACCAATTTGATGTGCGCGTGAGGCTGTCATGCCCTGCATGAAGATCTCATCAATCAACGAGTCCCCAAACCCTAAACGACGGAGCTCCTGAACCGCTCCAAAACCTCCAAGAATTGCATACTCGATCTCAGGCTGATTGTAATTCTTCTTTTCACAGTAGACGCTCTTCTTATCGATAGGGTCATATTCAACCCCAAAATGTTTTAAATCAAAACGCTGATTAAGGAAATAGGTAAACTCGGCTCCTCCACCCCATTTTTCACCGAATGCTCCGACGGTCCAAATCGGTGACTCCTGCAGGTATCGAAAAAGAGCCATCCCCGAGCGAGTCATTGAAGCAGCTTCCTCCTCACCCAAAAACTGATAACCCTTCTTGGCATCAAACCACCCCCGGTTGAACTGTCTCGCATCGGCACCCAGCAACCTCATGTTCGTACCCGTAGAGGTAAAGAGCAGTGCACCCAGAAGCCCTCTCTCATAGAGATCCGTGGCAAGACCAAGAACGTGGTCCAATTGATCCAAGAGAGCTTTGTTCCAAACGTTCCCCTTAAGGGGGTTGTCAAAAATGATTGTCCCCACACGATCCTTTTCGTTTGGAGGGACAAATTTCAAATCGTTCAAATAGCTCTTCCACTCTCCGGTTGAGAACTCACGATAACTTACAGGAGTGTGATAGATTCTTCCGTAACCCAGAAGGGAGGTCCAACCCTTCTCCTTCATCTCAAATAGAAGGTGAGGTCTTTGATCCCTATAGGCTCCTTCAAGATCAAACAGCTCAGTTCGATCTGGATTTTCTCGCCCACACCTTCGCACAAAGGCCATGAAGGAGTCGATTCCAAAGTGGGCGATAAACCCATCAATGATTTCACAAAGACCAAATTTGAACCTCAATCCAACCTTCGTGGAGGCGTTGATCTGATCGGCTGAGGCATACTCATCCTGAATCAAGTCAAGTGCGTAAAGCATCAGAGGCATCACGTATCTACGAAAGCATCGACCCGCCCGATCCTCGGCCTGAGCCACGCGCAGAAGTCCCTGAATGCTCTGTATAGTGTCGCTCTGATGATCTTCCATCTTGGATTCTTGAATTGACCAATACTCCTTCCAATTGGGCTCCTCACGGCGAATGTAACCACCTGTGGAGGGATCATAGACTGCGACAGCCCGTCTTCCTTCCCATTTGAAAAATCCCTCTTTCTCCTTTGAAGAGACTCCAATTCGTCCCGACTTCTCAAGATCTTCAATCCACTTTGGATAAAATCGACCTTCCTGTTGATAAAGGCTTCGCAACCGATCCTGTTGAGGAAGTGCTTGTCCCATGTGGATTGCGCTCTTTGTAAATGGCATGTGACCTGTTTGATCCAAAACTTCAAATGGATTTGCCGTCAATAACTGAAAAACCAGGGGGAGCTCAACCAGATCCTCACCTCGTTTCACATCCCAGCTCACGATGGCCCCCATGGCCTGAAAGATGGGATCGGTGATGTATCCATGATGATCTTTTCGAAGGGCGATGGTCTTTTTTTCTAAAATCTGCTCTGAAAAGGCCACTCCCATCTGAAAGACCTCTTCTGTGGCAAACTGACCCTTCATCACATCAAAAAGACGATTTGCATGAAACGGAAAATAGCCGTGCCCTGTTAGGAATCTCTCTCTGAGCCAGTTTTCATTAAATAAAATAGCAAGTTCGGAGGTCGTATGAGATGACGTATTGGAAAAGACGAAGAGCAGACGATCACTTTGAGCACTCTTCTCGATGAGCTCAAAGATCACCCTCTTGATGCCAACATCTTCGGTAGCGACCTCCCATATGATCTGGGCCTCTTTGAGCACCCCATAATCTTTAGTAAAATGCAGACGCGAAAAAAGTGAATCAAAGTGGTCGGCCCAAATGCGACCCTGTTTGATCTCACTCTTAAGGTAACTCTCAATTTCATTTTGCGCCCTCATGAGGGCTTGATCGGAAACATCGATCAAATCAATTTGACATCGTGTCTTGTTGAGCAAATCAATGGCTATGCCGATCCCCATGGTTCCGGCACCAATGAGTGAAATGTGAGAAAGCGTATTGAGCTTCTCACAGCTCTGATTCTTCTGACCATAGTGAAAATAGGTTCCCATCTTTGACCTCCAAGGTAAGTCGTTGACAATGGTTTAGGGGATAATACCCCTCTCTTGAAAAGAGTGTATCTCGTCGCGTTCATATCCAAGTTCATTCAAGATCTCAGAGGTATCTTGATTGTATTTTGGTGCAAAAGTATAATCTCTCTTTGCACCGTCGAAATCCACTGCCATGGGAGGCAAGTGGATCACCTTCCCATTTGGTAACTTCGTTGTGGTCAAACGAGATTGGATCGCCTCCATGTCCCGCACCTCTTTGACTGTTTGAATGGGTGCATGAGGAATCTTATGCAGATCAAACAGCTCCCGCAACTTCGAAGTCCTAAGTCGTTTGCATGCTTGAGACATCTCACAATGGATCGCCTCTCTTTCTAGGTGGCGACCTTCATTGGTCATACGTACCCCGTTGGCCAGCTGGGCAAACGGCTCAAGCGAAACAAGGCGCTGCCATTGAATGTCGTTTCCAATGGCCACAAAAATATATCCATCCTCGGTCGGGTAGACATTGACGGGAATGAATTTTCTATGTTCATTTCCACAACGGGTCACCTCAGATGGATCACAGCCAAAATCCAAAAGAGGAAGTGTCGTCGTCAACCACGAAGCTGCCGCCTGCAACATGGAGACATGAATAACCTCCCCCTTCTTGCTCTTCTCCCTCTGCCACAGAGCTCTGAGAACATGAGCATAGACCTCGTCACCAGCTTTCAAATCAATCAGCGGAATCCCCGAAAGAGTTGGCTCAGCATGACCCGTCAACTCCATATAGCCCACCATGGCTTGAAGGGCCGGATCATATCCAGGGGTCTCTGGATATTGAGGTCCCATCGCCGAGATCGACGCCCAGATCAGATCGGGCTTGACCGCCATGAGCGTCTCATAATCAACTCCCAGATCTCTGTATCGGCTTGGGAGTGTATTGCAACAAAAGACATCGACATTAAGCTCTTGAATGATTCTTTTTAAGAGATCTCGCCCCGTCCTCTCTTTAAGATTGATGGCGATGGCCTCCTTTCCAACATTGGGTGCAATGAAATAGCTTCTTCGATCCTCATCGACAACCTTCGAGCCAATGTAGCGGTTGGGATCACCCTGAAGTCCCTTTCCTCCAAAAGACTCCACACGGATCACTCGCCATCCCATCTGTACAAAACGATGAGTGGCATAGGTAAGAGACAAGGCCTGCTCCATCGACAAGACGGTCAGCTTTTCCATTTGGAATCCTCCAATCCCTTCAACACGTTTTCTGGGGTCAGTGGCAATTCGTAAAACCGAACTCCTGTTGCATTGTATAGGGCATTGGCAATGGCTGCTGCAGTCGGAATGGCCGGAGCCTCTCCGATGCCTTTAGCTCCATAGGGCCCCTCAGGATCTGAGGTCTCAATGAACTCCATCTCGATCTCTGGAATCTCCGTTGCTGTAAAAAGTTTGTAATCTCTAAAGCTGGGGTTTTTGACCACCCCTTCGCGGACCATCAGGTTCTCGGAGAGAGCATATCCACATCCCATCACAACACCACCCTCAACTTGACCCTCGATCAACAGCTCATTGATCACGCGCCCCACATCATGGCACGAAGTGACCTTGTCCACCCGTAAGACTCCTGTTTCGGTGTCTACAGAGATCTCAGCAACTTGAGTCGCAAACGCATAACTGGCTGAGACATCACCTTTGAACTCGCGATCTTGAGAGACACTGGGTGGCTCGTAGTATTCCGTCGTCATGATGATCTCATTCTTCTCGGCAAAGTGCATCTGCCGTAAAAACTTCCCAATGCTCGTAATTGGAACTCCATCACGGCGGTTCACAATATGACCTTTTCTAAGATCCAGCTCTTCATAGGGAATCTTGAAGGAACCAGAAACAGCTCCAAGAAGTTTCTCTCTGGCCTTCAACGCTGCCCTTCGTGCTGAGTTTCCTGCAATGAAAGTTGTTCGACTGGCGTGGACCCCCACATCCCATGGTTTTACATCAGAATCATTATTGATCACAGTGACATCGGAGACTTCTAGGCCCAACTCTTCGGCCACAATTTGAGATAAAACCGTCTCTGACCCTTGACCAATCTCCGAAGAGCCCGTGAGGAGAGTGACGTGGCCATAATCATCCAACTTCAAAATCGTCCCACACCCATCGGTGCGATAGATTTTAGCTCCTCCACCCACATGAACCATTGAAGCCATTCCAATTCCACGTCTTACCTCTGAAGGCGCTAGAGATGACTCTTGCGACCCCTCAGGAGCAATCTTTGAAATCCCCTTTCCCTCGCGATAGAGTTTATGTTTCTCCAAAAAGTGACTCCTCTGTGCCGCCTTAAGAAGGGACTCCTTCATTCCACAACTTCGAAAGACCATCCCTTGAGGTGTGGTCTCACCCGGCTCCTGACTGTTCTGGAGTCGAAAGGTGAGTGGATCCATGTCGACAATTTCAGCAAGCTTATCCATGTGAGTTTCAATTGCAAAGGTTGCCTGCAGATTGCCAAATCCACGAAACGAACCACTGTAGGGGTTGTTTGTGTAGACGACCTTCGTTTGATACTTGCAGTGTGGGACACGGTACAGTGAGGAGATGGTCTGCATAATCACAAAGGGCGTTGTGGCTCCCCATGAAGTGTACCCACCATTGTCATGTAGGGTCGTGCACTCTCGAAACGTCAAAGTACCATCCTTCTTAACGCCACTTCGAAGTTTCAACTCTACGGGTTGACGAGTGGGAGATGAGATGAACTCCTCCTTCCTTGAAAAAAGAAGCTTCACGGGCCGTTGGACCGCTTTGGATAAAAGAATTGCAATTGGCTCAAAAGGATAAATATCCAATTTGCTGCCAAATCCACCACCAAGAACAGGCTGAATCACACGAATCTTTTCTGGAGCTATCCCCACAACGGGAGAGATGTCCTTCTTATAAAGAAAAGGAACCTGGGTCTGCGAATAGACGGTCAAATCCCCTTGAGAATTGCAGTCGGCAATGACCCCACTCACACCCATACAGCAGTGGGTTACAAAGTGAAGTTTAAAGGTGTCTTCAATGATATGATCAGACTCTCTTTCACCCTCCAGCACATCACCATTGGAGTAGTCCCACACAAAGGGAACATTGTTTGAGACCTTCTCATGGATGATGGGAGCTCCATCTTTCAATGAGTCCTGAGGGGAAAAGAGCCCTGGCAAATCCTCATACTCCACCTCGATCAACTTAAGGGCCTCTTCGGCGATCTCTTCACTTTCGGCTGCCACTGCAGCAACCTCATCCCAATAGCAACGAACCTTATCAAACTTCAACGGATAGTTGTCACGACCATGTCCAAAGGGCACCTTGGGTGTCCTATCTCCAGTCAAAACGACATGAACGCCCGGTAGCGCTTCGGCCCTTCTCGTATCAATCTTCTTTATGAGTGCGTGGACACGCTCAGAACGCAAAATCTTTCCATAGAGCATCCCAGGGAGTTTGAGGTCATTGATGTACTTCACTTCACCCGCAACCTTGAGAGGAGCATCTTTCTTAGGAATGCGCTTTCCTATCAAACTCTCTTTTTTGATGGGTGACAGAGTTTCTTGATTCATCCTTGAGCCTCCTGAGAATCGTGACTTACCCTTTCAATGGCTTCCACAATCTTCTTGTAACCCGTACAACGACAGAGGTTTCCTTCGATCCCACGTTTAATCTCATCTTCGGTCAAACTCTTCTTGTGGCTCAAAAGATAGGTCCCTTGCATCACCATTCCAGGAGTGCAAAAGCCACACTGAGCAGCTCCGCATGCGACCATCTCCTCTTTAAGCCTCTTCATGAGCGGATCTACTCCCTCAACTGTGGTCAACGATCGTCCATCACACTCGACGGCCAACATGAGGCATGAGTTGACCGATTTGCCATCCACCAGAATCGTACAGGCACCGCACTCACCCTCTCCGCACCCATGCTTGGTCCCGGTCAATTCAAGCCGCTCCCGCAACAGACCCAATGCTGTCATCGTAACGGGAACCTTAACCTTTCTCAAAACACCGTTGAGTTTAAACTCAATCTCTCTTTCTGACGACATCCGCAAAGACCCTCTTCAAAAGTTTATACAAAAGTTCACCTCGATACCAGGCTGAGGCCCGGACATCGGAAATGGGACGCACCTCACGTCCTAAGATCTCTCTTACAAACGGAAGCTTCTCATCCAAATTTTTTATTTTACAATTTTCAAGCAAGCCTTCCAGTGATCTCTGTCGAATCGGAGTGGGGGCAACTGCGCCCAAAGCAACTCGAACATCAGACAATTGATCGCCGTTCAAATTTGCCGAAAATCCCACGGAGACCACCGAGATGTCCATCGACTCACGTGTCCCAAATTTTTCAAAGTAGATCACCTGTTGATCCTTAGGCACGGAAAAGATCACCCTTGTTACAATCTCATCCTCATCTTTTGCAACTTTGCGAGGCCCCAAAAAAAACTGACTTAAAGGAATTTGGCGTCTCTCAACCCCCTCGCCCCATCGGGCCAACTCAATCTGAGCATCGAGCAACAAAAGAGGAATTGCCATATCTGCCGCTGGAGATGCGTTACAAAGATTCCCACCCAAAGTGGCTGCATTTCGAATCTGCTCTCCAGCAAAACATTGCGCAGTTTCACAAAGCACCTTGACTTTAGACTTAAGCAAAGAGCTCTCTAAAATCTCCGTAATGGTTGTGCGCGCCCCAATCTCGATCTCGCCTTCGCGTTGCTCAATCTTACCAAGTTCGCACAAATGACGAAGTGATAAGATGGCCCCACCTAAAACACTTTCCCCAGCGTTTAAACGTGCAATCAGATCGGTCCCTCCGGCAAGAGGTGTGACCTTCATCCGATGGGCAATCTTCAGCGCCTCGGGCAAGCTCTTCGGTACAAAATAGTTGGGCGTCAAAACGGACATGAAATTCTCTCCTTACTAGACTCATCAAAAAGAGTGGGCTCCTGATAACGACCCAAAATCCTCTCAAGACTCTGAGTCATCTCTCCAACCGTTGCATACTCTTTCACCGCTTTCATCAATGCCGGCATGACGTTCTCTCCTGATGCCGCCACACGAGAGATCTCCTGAAGAGCTCTCTCCACCGCACGATGGTCTCGTTCCTCTTTGATCTCTCTCAATTGAGAAACCTGCTCCTCAAAGGCCTTTTCATTAAAGGGGTGGAACTCAACAGACGCCTCTTCTTCATCGACTTGATAACAATTCACGCCGACCTTCCGTGCCTCCCCACTGTGCAATCGCTTCAAGTTTTCATAGGCCTGTCGAGAAACAAAATCCTGAATCTTTCCTTCTGAAACGGCCTTTACGATGCCGCCCATTTGATCGATCTCTTGCATAAACTCGACCATCTTCTCTTCCATTTGGTTGGTCAGTGTTTCCACATAATAGGATCCCCCTAAAGGATCCACAGTGTCACAAAGGCCCATCTCCTCAATCAGGATCTGCATCGTACGTAAAGAGATCCGAGCGGCCTTCTCCGATGGAATGGTGTAGGCCTCGTCGTAACTGCAAAGTGCCATAGTCTGAGTTCCTGAAAGTGCACTGATCAGAGCATAATAGGCACCTCGGACAATGTTGTTCTCAGGTTGCTCAATCGTCAGCCCACCGCCGCCACCACCTGCGATCATTCGCATCCACATGGAACGAGGATCTTTGGCTCCATAACTCTCTTTTACAATTTTTGCCCAAAGCCTTCGACCTGCACGAAATTTGGAAACCTGCTCAAAGAGATTTCCGAAAATATCAAAATTAAACGAGAGACGAGAGGCAAACTCATCGATCCCGAGACCCCTTCTCAAAGCCTCATCAACGTAAGCCTTGGCAATGGCAAAACCACAAGCCATCTCTTGAATGGGGTTGGCCCCAGATTCTCGAATGTGATAACCACACACACTCACGGGACTGTAAAGGGGCGCCTCTTTAGAGCAATATTCGATGGTGTCTCCCACAAGGCGAATCGACTCTTGGACTGGAAAGATCCAGGTCCCTCGCCCAATGAACTCCTTGAGTATGTCATTTTGAGCTGTTCCACGAAGTTTCTTAAGATCGTAGCCTCGCTTTTCAGCCATCGCAAAGTACATCGCAATCAAAATCGCTGCACTCCCATTGATCGTAAGTGACACCGTGATCTTTTCAAGATCGATCCCCTCAAATGCCACTTCGAAGTCACGAAGTGTGTCCACCGCCATTCCAACACGACCAACCTCACCAAAGGCCATCTCGTGATCAGAATCAAGTCCCACTTGAGTGGGAAGATCAAAGGCCACGTTCAACCCCGTCTGACCATTCTTGATGAGATAGTGAAATCTCTCGTTGGTCTCTTTCGGTTGACCAAACCCAGCATACTGCCTCATGGTCCAAGGACGTTCACGATACATTAGGGAATGAATGCCTCTGGTAAAGGGGTATTCGCCAGGCTCACCAATTGGGTTCTTAGAATCGCAAACATCTTCGGGTCGATAGAGGGGTTTGATCTCGATTCCAGATTCATTCACAACCTTTTTCACAACACTCTCTCCTTTACGCCTTATAAGTAGTGCCTGGCGCGAAACCTCATTTCGGCGAATTCACCATAAGTTTTCCTTATACCTTCGTTGAACCTCCTCGAGTTAGCGCCTCTGGCTAGCCCTTCGTCGGCCCGCCTCGGTCTAAGAAAAACTTATGGAAATTCGCTCGAAAGTAGGTTTCGCGCCAGGCACTAAGTAGTATCTTCGATTGATGAAATCGATCATCTCTTGAGGTGAGCTTCCTACAGAAAATACAGCATGCACCCCATATCCCTTGAGCACCTCATGATCCTTTGATGGAATGTTACCTCCCATGATCCAAATGAGCTGACGAAGATCCTCCTTTTTGAGAAGTTCCTGTGTCTTCTTGGCAATCGGAAGATGGGATCCGGAAAGAATCGACATCCCCAAAACGTCAATCTTCTTCTCCTTAACCATCTCAATGATCTCCTGAGGAGATTTTCGCAATCCCGAATAGAAGACCTCAAAACCAGCATCCTTGAGGGCCCTCACCATCACTTTGCCACCGACATCATGACCATCCAGACCGGGCTTTGCAAAAAGGATTCGAACTTGATTTTTCATTAGAGATTTGCCTCCATTCCAAGAATTAAAACTGAAGCAATCGCTCCAGGTCCACCGATGTTGTGTGTTAATCCCGTCTTCGCTCCTGAGATCTGTCGCGGACCTGCCTGCCCCCTGAGATGCTCCACAATTTCACACACCATTCGCACCCCTGTGGCCCCAACCGGGTGGCCACAAGAGAGAAGCCCACCGCTGACATTCACTGGGATCTCACCATCACGAGTTGTCGCTCCCGATTTAAGAAAATTTCGGGCCTCACCTTGAGCACAAAACCCAAGATCCTCATAAGTCAGGAGTTCCACAATCGAAAAACAGTCGTGAACCTCAGCCAAATCGATCTCCCTTATGGGATCTTGAATGTCCGCCTCTTGGTAGGCTCTCTGGGCTGCCACCTGTGTTGCTCGAAACGAGAGAAAATTGCAACGATCATCAAAAAAGGGAAGGTCCCACCCCGTGGAGACGCTCATCCCCATGCCTTTAAAGAAGATGGGTGTGCCCTTGTACCGATGTGCATCTTCAGCGCGAACCAGAATCAGCACGGCAGCGCCATCTGTGGTCGGACAAGAATCCATCACCGAAAGTGGGTCCGCCACCATGGGTGAACTTAAGACCTGCTCCACGGTAATCTCCTTACGATGGTGGGCCTTTGGATTCATGGAACCATGCAAGTGGTTCTTGACAGAGACCATGGCAAGATCTTCACGGGTCAATGAAAACTCCTTCATGTGACGACGAGCATAGGTTGCAAAAGTTCCAGCTGCAGTAAACCCCTTTTGATAATAGGGGTGCCCTGTCTCAACCATCATCTTCACAATGCTCTCTTGAGGAGCCCGATCCCGCAATTTCTCCACACCTGCGACCAAGACTGCGTTGCTCTCTCCTGAGAGAAGCGAGTTGATCCCTCCACGAATGGCTTCGGCCCCCGTCGCACAATAGTTGGAGAGCCGAGTGATGGGCACATCAAAAAGTGCCAATGATTCCGCAAGATCCATACCCGATCGACCACGATAAACACCCGCATCAGGAAAGGCTGTACCTAACCACGCAGCACTGATCTCTTCACGACCAATTCCCGCATCGGCCATCGCATCAGCTGCCGCCAATTTCAAAAGGTCTGTGTAGTCCCACTGAAAATGCTCTCCAAATGGAGTCCACCCCATCCCCACAATGGCAACGCGATCTTTAAGCCATTTTGAAGTTCCCATCACTTTGAATCCCCTTGTTGAGAGATCTGATGATCTAGAATCTTTCGACATTTCCAAAAGTAACCAGGCCGACCACCAAGGTTGTGAATGCGACGTAGGACCAACTCGACACGATCACCCACATCCATTCTTTGAGAATCTGATGACTCAATTGAGTCTGCAACCTGCAACGTCAGCTGCCCACCACCATCAAGACGAATCACAGCCATGCCCTGAGGGCTCTCCTGAGATGGATAGTAGTGTTCCCACGTGATCGAAAAGCACTCACCTGTGAGCGCCAAAGGAAACTCCTTCCACTTCGAATCCCCACAACGGGGACAACCGGGCAGAGGTAGAGTCAGAATGGCCTCACAGTTGAGACACTGCTTTCCGATTCGTCCTTGCCAAAGATTTCGATTGCGATGTTCCATGATCTCCGAAGTAAATCCCGAAGCACTCTCTTTGGCCTTCAAAAGATTTTGGCTCAATTTAGAAAAATGATCATTTGTAAGAGAAATTGAAGGCTCCTCTAGAAATCCCTGCCTCTTCACTCTTTGAACCTTCCACAGAGAGGCGTCGGCACCCTCACCATAATTGAGCACGAGAAGGCGAGTCCCAACTTGGGCATTTTCAAGTTCAGCGACCATCATCAACGAAGTGTGGGCCGCTCCCGTCAATCCCCATCTTGATGAGATAAAATCGGAATGGTGCCGTTTCAGATCAAAACCATGGCGTTTGAGAAATGCACCACCTGTTTTCTTGTCTGGGCTGTAAACCACACAGCGATCCACATCTTTAGCTTCCCAACCAAGATCCGACATAACTCCCTTTAGAGCAAGGCTTACAGAATCTTCATAGCCGAGGGTGCGCGCAAAACGATGATCCCCATGGTGATGTTCTACGAAACCCTCATGCCGACTCTCCACTTGCCACTCATCAAGGAGTGCACTTTGCACGATGGATCGACTTACAAGTGTCGCAAGAAATTGATCTTCACTCTCACCCACACCCACGAGAAACGCGACTGCACCATAACCAAATCCGTCGTCCTCGCATCGAGATGCCCTTGTTCCACCATCAGAGATGATCACCAAGGAGTCCTCTCCGGACTGAGACATCCTCATGCCCGCAAGGAGTGCCTGCATCCCAGATCGCCGAGACCCCTGAAGGTCGTAGCACTCAACCTCACAACCCAAATTCAAATAGGGACAAAGTTGGGTTGCCAATGAACGATCCACAAATGGAGAACCATTGGTGGCAAAAAAAACGCGTTGGACCGTTTCGAACCCTCGATCCATCTTCAATGCTGCGCCAACGCCAAGCGTAAAGAGATCCTCGTCCGGTCCCAACATCGAAGTCGAAGAGGAGCCCTGATGGACTCTCAAAATTCTTCTGGGAAGGTTCACACTGTAGCTCTTGATTCCAACGACCATCTCCACCCCTCTCGTCACCATTGCCCGGTCAATTAAGCTAGCAGAGGCCTAATCCTGAGACACCAGAAATCTCGATTGCCTGCACATATTTTGGCAGCGTGACAATGGGAAGTCCTCTCAATGGAGTTGAGTTCACTCTCCCCCACAGTGGGTGCCTCTTTTATGTGGATTCCCGACCGACTTTCACAAGGGGTCTCTCAGTACACTTTGACTTGGTCCTATGCCTTTTCTCTCTAGGCTCTTTTGAAAGACAAAATTATAACAAGGAACTCCCAATCGTAAAAACTTGATCTCGAAATGGGTGCGCCCTTTCGCGTCCATTGGGATCTGACCCGACTCCAGTGGGATCAATCCCCACACATCTCTAAATGCATGATAGGCATCTTCAAAATATTCCAATTCATTGGTCGCAAATGTCAAAGTCCCAAGGGGCCTTAGGGTGTTGATCAACTCTCTGGTGAAAGGCATTTGGTGCCACTGCCTGTTCTTATGCTTCCAATTGGGGTTGGGGTAGAGGATGTAGTAGGCGCCGACACTTTCCGGAGGAACATTGTGAACAATCCAATGGACCGCATTGGCATGAACCGGAAAGAGGTTGCCTTGATGCTTATTTCGAGAAACTCGTCGCTCAAACTTTTCAAAACGGGTCTCTGTCTGCTCAATGGCAATCATGAGATGATGCGGGTTTTGCTCTGCATACGTAAGAGGGTGAAATCCAACTCCGCACCCAATCTCAATCACAATGGGTCTACGGAGAGCTAATAAATCCCCAAAGAGAAAGTGATCCATCTTCCGAGGTCGTGGCACCTGGTTCTTGCAAATGAGTCTCACTGAAGGAGCTCTCGCCTCTCATGAATCTGCTCGAACTCCTCTTGCGCATGGTGCGTCTTCTCATGATAACACCTGGCACATGTTGGAAGATACTTCTCCTCCCCTCCCAACTCAATCTGAGGCCCAGCAACCATGGCCTTTCCTTCAACCATCTTCAAATTAAAGATGGCTTTCTTCTCACAAAAGCTGCAGATCGTCTTAACCTCTTCAATGGAATCGGCAACCTCCATCAACCTCTTCGCACCTTCAAAGAGGTGACTTCGAAAGTCTGTGCGAAGACCGTAGCAAATCACAGGAATGTCGAGAGTGAGCGTCAAATCTCGGAGTTGATCCACCAAAGAACGACTCAAAAATTGAGCCTCGTCCACAAGAACGCAAGAGACCCCTTCAAATCGATCTGTGTCCAAAACCGTTTCCGAATGGACCAGAAGATCAGCTGGCTTTTGGAGCCCCGCCCTGGATCTGATGTGGAGGCGATCAAAGCGATCATCCACCTCAGGTTTAATCAGCAAAACCCGCATCTGCTTTTGTTGATAGTTGTGAGCCACTGCCAAGAGATTCAAAGTCTTAGCGCTTCCCATCGTTCCATATCGAAAATAGAGCTTTGCCATGCCAACTCCTCAATGACACTTTACTGTCAGACCCCTCTTAGAATGTCAAACTAAGGAGAGCTCTTTAGCAAATGTAACAAATGGCAGTACACGCCCGCTCTTTGGGGATCCAAAATCTCGACGCCCCATATGCACCTGGTAAAACTCTGGGATGTTCGTTCGTTCAGAAAAATAGTTAATATGAGGGCTCAAATTTCTCTCACCAGTTTTGCATTCGACCGCAAACAATGGGGATCTGTTCTTCAATACAACGAAGTCGATCTCTCGCCGATCGGTATCCCGCAGATACCGTAGCTCCATTTGAAACCCCTGTGTGTCCTCAATGAAGTGGCAATACTTCAATAGGTGGCTCGCAACTAAATTCTCAAAGCGAAATGCGGGGTCTTCGACTTGTGACCAGTCCCAAAGATAAATCTTTTTAAGTTTCTTAACAGCCCGAATTTTCGGAGCGCCAAAAGGACTGACACTGAAACAATAATAGAGGTTAGAGAGATGATGGATCCAACGATCAATGGTGGGTTGGGAAACCTGAAGATCTTCTTGTAGACTTTTAAGGGATAAGGGTGAACCTACTCGTGTTGGCAGAATCTCAGCAAGTAATAGTAAGAGGGAGATCTCTTTAACATTCTCCAGATCTCGCAGATCTTCCATGATCACCTTCTGCATCCGTTCTCTTTGCCAAAGACGATGCTCATTCTCATTTTGCGCAAAGAGCGGTTCGGGAAAGCCTCCAAATTTCAAAAGAGTTTGTAAATCTATGCGACTTGCCACAAGATCCAACTCTGAAACACTCAAGGGGTGCAATCGAAAGTATCGGTATCGTCCTAAAAGCGAGTCCCCACCCTTTCGAAAATGATCCAAACGAGCAGAACCCGTGACGATCAACCTGTGATCTTCGTGATATTTATCGAAGAGCCCTTTCACCAGACCTCTCCAGTTTCTGTACTTGTGAATTTCATCGAAGACGAGTGTCTTGTTCTGAAGGGGAATCGCATCCCGGAGTATGATGGTCTTATCAGACGCCCGGTCCCAATTGAGATAGCCAGAACTCTTTACCGATGGTGGCGAAAGAAACTCAAGTGAAAGCGTGGTTTTTCCAACTTGTCTTGGGCCGCCAATGAACATCATCTTTCGCTGGAGGACCTCCGAAACTACTTTTTTGAGGTATCTTTGTACTTTCATATATATATTAAACTACTCATGAGTAGTTTAATGTCAACATTAAACTTTTCAGTTTTCAGAGAATCGCCCAAAACCTCATTGAGAAGTAATCTTTCTGCCCTAGGAGGGCCAAAGCCCCCTTTCCACTCGACGAGATCTCTGGTACTTTAATGCCTAGGGTTTTACCGAGATCTGGGTTTTAAAAGGGGGTGAGGGGATGAGAGGTTCGATCGTTTTAATGATGGTGCTTTTCTATTCGATTGTGGCTCCGGCAGAACTGTTCTTTTTTGCAAAATATCGAGAAGATGGCCAGGGGCATCGATATTTGGTGGATGAAGGCGAGACTCACCGACGTTCATTTGAAACGCCCTACCTCGAAGAGCTCTATCCCGCGGAGCTGGTTGAGCATGAGCCGATTCGATCTTCTCAAGTTGTTGAAATCTTGAGTCGGGATCAAAATCTCATCCATGAGATTCTTCACAGTCGTGGCGTGGTGACTCTCTCAAGGCCTCAGAGCTTCGATGAGATCGATGAAGTGGTCACGTTGATTGAGAGTGGACCTAGCGAAAACAGGATCGACCTCGTCCTTATGGGCGATGGCTACACCCTTGCTGAACGCACCAAGTTTATGGAAGATATGCAGAGAATTGTGGACCATCTTTTCCGTGAAAAGACCTTTCGCTCTTACCTACCACTTTTCAACGTCCATTTGGTCTTTCGAGCTTCAAAGGAGAGTGGAATCGGGAAGAATGGTGTTGCAAAGAACACAGCCTACCGGTTGGCTCGAGATGGGGAGACTCTAAGGGCCATCTTCCCGAACAACCCAAGAGCCATTCGAGAATCTTGCTCTAAAGCTCCGGCATGTGATTTCCCCATCGTCATCGCCAATGACCCCTACTATGGCGGTCTCGGTGGTGAATTTGCCATTTCAACAAGCTCGCTGACCAGTGGTGCGATTGTGCTTCGACATGAACTGGGTCACAACTTTGGTCGTGTGGGTGAAGAGTATGATGGGGGCGGATATTCTGGTGCAAATTTCTCACCCTCGGAATCACCTCAATGGGCCCATTGGATTGAGGGTGGAAAGAGCCGGCCAGAACCCGCTCACGCTCTCCATTTGGCCTGGCCGTGGCGACGCCTTCGTGAAGGTTCCTACAAGGCCACTTGGAATAGCAGCTCCTCTTCAACTCGCTATCAGATCACCTTTTCTGCGTCGGGCATGGTTCACCTTGAGGACCTTGTGGTGATGCTGGATGGCCAACGACTGCCCATCGACCCACCGAACACTCCTGATCGAACTTTCTTTACGATTGAGAGCCCCTCGGGCTTCGGTGCTGGCGCTCATGAGCTGACCTTTGCAAAGGGATCAACTGATGGAGACCCCTGGCTCTCCTCAATTGCAATTTATGAGTTTGGACCCTCCTTTCATCATGATCAGGGTTTTATTGGGACCTTTCCTCTTTTTCATCAACTCGGTTTTGAAGAGGGCTTTCGACCCACCTATGAAACCTGTCTTATGAGAAACATGCTCTCTGAAAGATTTTGTCCGATATGTCAGGAGAACATTTGGATCAAATTTCTCTCAAAGATGGAACTCATCGATGGACTCTCTGTAGATCGATCTTCAGAGCTTGTTTCTGTTAATCTGTCTGTCATTTCAATTGGTCAATTTCGATCTGGCGGAGCTCTTGAGGGCGAGCATTTGGACATCCGCTGGTACCAAAACGAGAATGAGAGAGAGGACCTTCAAGGACGTCTTCAGTGGAGCTTACCTACAAAGGATTTTCAGGGGAATTGGAAGGTCCGCGTGGTTTACAACACACTCGAAGTGCGACGAGACGACGAATTTCGTTTGCATTCCGAGCGATCATTTCGTTAAGCGGTCACTCCACATCAACTGGAGGAGACCCCTCTTCTCCAGTTGAGTCCTCCTTAGTTTTTCCTCCCAGCCAAAAGACAAGGCCAATCTCTGCAAAGAGCATACTTCCTGGATTGCCAGCCATTTTGCAATCTCCACGAATATGAATAAATTCACTGATCGGAGTCACCATAGCAAGTCCCACATGACCCCCGAGCACACTGTTATAATCATATTCAATGAGATCCACCTGCTGAGTCAAATCTGGAGTCCATACGATGGTGGGACTTCGCTTGTACAAATTCAAATCAACACCTACGTAAACCAAGAACGTTGCAAGTTCATTGAGTTTTAGATCGTAACGAATCGAAAGTGATCCTTGAAAGAAAGTTACACCTTCTGCATTGGCGGCAATCATTGAGTACTCCGTGTGCCAGATCTGCAGCGGGTGAACGTATCGCAATCCCCAGTTGGGATACTCCTGTCGGACCCCAGGTATCCCAAATGGAAGAAGGCTCCCCGCAAAGATGGAAATTTCGTGGTGAGGGGGCACATCGAGGGAATCAAGTTTCCATTCACCTCCCTCCTGCCCATGGACAAGGAGTGACCAATGAACAAGCGCAAGAACATGCATGCCAAGAACAAGAAGCTGAAGTGGCTTAAAAAAGAGACACCGCCTATTGGTCTTTTTCATTTCCTGACGATGGTCCAAGCGGAATTCCTGGAGTGTTTGGAATTTGATTAAAATCTTCCAGTCCAGATGGCTGTGGTGTCGCAGAAGGATCGGATCGTTTCATCCTTTGGGCCTTCTGCTCCATCTGTTTTTTCAACCTCAGAGCGTTCTCACTCTCATAGTATCTTTTTGAATAATCCTTAAGCTCCTGATTGAAGGTGCTTGTTCGTTCACGAAAATAACTCTCTTGATCATTTCGTTTGATCCGTGTCTCAGATTCAAATTCGCGCCTTCGATCTTGAAGATCAGAGAAAAAGAGCCTCTTTTCTTCATCATGATTTCTGAAAAACTCAGCGCGCTCCTCTTTGGATCGCTTTTCGTTCAGAAACTTTTCTTGCTCCTTCTTTTTCGTAGCTAAAAATTCATCTCGTTTCTTTCGCTCCGACCGATCAAACTGGGAACGATCTCTCCTTTGTTGGTCTTCAAACTTCTTTCTAGACCTACGAAGAATGTGCTGAAATCGATTGTTAATTTCACTAGGAGGATTCTTTGTTCCTGACATCAGGTTCAGAATGGTCGCAAGCTCGTCATTTTCACTTCGAACGTCTTCCGGAACTTCCTTACGAAGATCGTCAAGATAGGATCTGTCTGATTTGATGGTGATCTCGCTCTCATTTTTCTCACCCTCACTCGACTCACTCGACTTCATCTGATCGCGCTTTTGGATTCCTGAACAGCCCAAAAGCCAGAGAAGGACCAAAGGTCCCGTCATCCTAAAGACGAGAAGTTTCCTGTGGGTACGAGTCCTAAGATTGGAGTTCATTGGGACATCATAGAAGAACTTTTAATGAAAGACAATAACCTATATAATTTCAATCATGTGGATCAAGCGAGTCAGTCAGTCTCACAGTCGATGGTCTCCCCAGCGTAAAAGATCATCGTCAATATTGACCGAATTTCAGTGGAAGTACACGACTCTTCTTGTGGGTTCCGCGATCACTGCAACCACTTTGGCACTTGGACCAACTTACTACTTCATTCGTCAGAACTACTCGATCTTTACGGAAGCGAGCTTTGACCATGCCCCTCAACTTTTGGAACACCTCCAAAGGGAGCAGGTATGGTTGAGCTGTCTCTTCATTGCAATGTTTTTGGCAGTGATCTCGTTTTGTCTCTTCTTCGGAGTTCGGATCACTGGACGAATAGCCTACCCACTGATGGCCCTTGAAGCTCATCTCAAATCCCTGAGTCGAGGATATTGGTCTGTTCCTGAACTTAAAACAAGAGAGAGCGATGAATTTCAGAGTCTTATCTCGACTTACAACTATCTTTATCGATTTCTTAAGGTGAAGACAAAGGAAGAGATAAAATATCTAAAGTCGATCCAAAAAGAGACATCCTCTGCAGAAACGATTCAAAAGATTGAAAAGCTCATTAATCAGAAAAAGAGCATCCTGGTTATCCCTATCGACTCTTCCGAATCTGACGTTCAATCTCGCGACGAGCGTCTTGCTTCTTGAGAGACTCTCGTTTGTCATGAAATTTCTTCCCGCGAGCGATTGCACATTCCACTTTTGCTTTACCTTCTTTAAAATAGATTTTTAAAGGAACACAGGTCAGTCCCTTTTCGTGAATCTGCACTCGCAGTTTGTTGAGCTGATTGCGATGAAGAAGAATTTTTCGCAGCCTTTCGGGCTCATGATTATTGTAGCTACTGGCTTTGTAAACACTGATGTGTGCGTTCTGCAAAAAGGCCTCATCCCCAATAAAAACAATGTAAGAATCTTTCAATTGGCATTGATGGTTGCGAAGAGACTTAACTTCACTCCCCATCAAGACAAGACCCGCCTCAAAGGTTTCGAGGATTTCATAATCGTGACGCGCTTTTCGATTTTCAGAAACGACTAAGATTCCCATAGAGACCTCAACAAATCGCGAAATTGCCTTGGTGTCAACTCTTCTGCACGAATCGACTCTGAAAACCCGAGGTTTAAAAAGATCTCTTTGAGATTGGTGTTTCGTCCCTTTGACTTTAACCATGCATTCAGATTTGTGATCAATTTTTTTCTTCTTTGCGCAAAACAACCCTTCAAAAGAGCCAGAAAAAGTTCTGGGTCATCAATCTCAGACTCGATCCTTTTGAAGAGAAGGACCCGGCTGGCCACTTGAGGTGGCGGAAAGAACGACCCTGGGTTAACATCACACAGCTTTTCGATCCTCCAAAAGAGTTGAGATACTACGGACAAGAGCCCATAATCTTTATGGCAAGGCTTCGCCAAAATTCTTTGAGCGACCTCCTTTTGAAACATAAGTGCCATGGCCTCAAAGCGATTTCGATCCATGGAGCGATCAATGACCAAAGAAGATGAGATCTGATAGGGAAGATTGCTGACGAGAACACTTTGATCGGAAAGCTGAAGCTCCTTCCAATCGATCTTGAGAGCATCACCCTCGATCACCTCCAATCCCTGCTCACGCCAGTGCTCTGCAAACTTGGAATCAAGTTCAATCAATTTGAGAACGAGGCCCATCTCTTGCAACTCGTCGGTCAGGGCCCCAGCTCCAGGACCAACTTCAACCAACATCGACGGTGACCATGCACGAACCGACGAGAGGATCTTTTCAACCACCTCTGAATTGATGAGAAAATTTTGTCCCAACGATCTTTTAGGTGAGATTTGTAGGGACTCCAGTCGCTGGATGAGAGAACTCTTCATAGAACTCATGACAACGGCATATTGAAATCGGTGGCAAGAGAGCGAGACGAAACTGCAAGCTCCTGAGTGGATCGCTCCCCCATGTTCATACGTGAGAGACCCGCAAAACCGATCATTGCAGCATTGTCCGTGCAGTATCGAAGCGGGGGTATCACAAGCTGGACACCACTTTTTTTGGCCCACTCGCCTCCTAAAAATCGCACCCGAGAGTTCGCACTCACTCCGCCAACTATGGAGGCTCGCAGAATTCCACAATCTCGACAGGCCCGATCAAGTTTGGCTATAAGAACCTCGACAATGGCTTCCTGGTAGCTTGCACAAAGATTTTCCTTTTCCAAAGACAACTGCTCAGGTGACATCGACTCAACTTGCCTTAACCCCGCCGTCTTCACTCCTGAAAAGCTAAAATCAAGAGATCGCTCACGCATCAAAGAACGTGGAAAGTCGTAGGCTTTGGGATTTCCTCTCTGAGAAAGACGATCAACTTGAACTCCGCCAGGGAAGCCAAGATCCAACATCTTGGCAAATTTATCAAAAGCTTCTCCCGCGGCATCATCAAGTGTCTGACCCAACAATTCATATTGGCCAATGCCCTTCACCAGAAAGAGCGACGAGTGTCCTCCGCTGACCACCAGTCCAACATAAGGAAAATCAAAGTCCGCAGGGGGAGCCGCCTCACGATCCTTTAAAAAAGGAGATAAAAGATGCCCCTCCAGATGGTTGACCCCTAAGAAGGGTTTACCAAGCCCAAGAGCAAGTGTCTTGGCTGTGATGACGCCAACAAGAAGGGAGCCTATCAAACCGGGCCTTGAAGTCACAACAATGCCATCCAGAAGCTCCCAGGAGTGGGCCGACCGTTCAAAGACCGTTTCAATCAGCGGGAGAAGAGTCAAAGTGTGGTTGCGACTGGCAATCTCAGGCACAATTCCTCCAAAAGGAGAGTGCACTAAATCCTGATTCGCAGAAGCAACATCCAACACAAAGCCAGAGTGCTCTACAATGGCCACAGAGGTGTCGTCGCAGCTTGTTTCAATCGCTAAAACTTTTTCAATTTGTTCCACTCTATCGAGACGCCTTCAGACTCTTTAGGCGCGTTTGAGCGCTTCGCGCGCGAGGTGATTCGGGATATTTGGTTGTGATCTCCTCAAAGAAAACCTTCGCATCGGTTGGTGATCCAAGTTCCTGAAAACAGACCCCAATCTTATAAGTCGCTTCCGGGACAAACTTTCCCTTCGGCCAACGCTCCAAATAGTGTTGGTAGTTCAGTATGGCCTTCTTCCAATCCTTCTTTGCAAAGGCCTCTTCCGCGGTGGTGTAGGGTCCCTTATCAGCCTCACTCTTTTTTTCAGCAGCACTGGCACTCTTAGCCTGCTGGAGTTTTTCCAGATTCTTATCGAGAACTCCCATGGCCTGTTCTAAGGCGGCCAGTTTGTCCGAAATCGCCTTGAGCTCCTGTTTTTCCTGCTCGCGACTGAACTCATACTCTTTGCGTAGAAGCTCAACCTTATGTTCGCTTGCCTCAATTCGTCCATCAAATTCCCGAAGATCCGACAAGAGAGTTTGATAACGATTTTCGTTGGAAGCTCGCTCTTTTTGCAACATTGCAACTTGATCCTTTGCCACATTTCGCTCTTCCGCCTCTTTGATTTCAGATCGAGTCTGAAGACATCCGCTGAGCCAAAGTACGCTGCCAGCAAGAACTACCTTCCATAGGCGTCTCTTGAATACTTCTTTCGACATCACTCCCCCTCTCCAGAGTACCACCGACGAAAACGGGCCTGATTTTCAGCCTTTTCAGCCAAGATCCTCGTTCGGACCATAAGTTCTCGGGCCGCATCAAATCGACTCTCTTTGTAGGCCTGCTCGCCAAGCATGTAGTTCTCCTCAGCCTGACTCCAATATCCAGGCGCAAATCGTGGCGCCTGAGCTCGGCGAGCCGCCTTAAGTGCAGCTCGAGCAATGCTGTATTCACGAATGGGTTTTGGTGAAGCACAACCAAACAAAAAGACGAAAAGCAGCAGGAAAGTAGAAAGAACCCTGCTGCTTCGAGATAATCTCTTCTCTATGAAATAGCCTGGACGAGGCATCCCTCGAATGAAAAACCTACTGAGGCAATGGAACAAAGTTGGCCCGTCGATTTGCGGCGTAAGCTTCCTCTGTATCACCATTGTTCAACGGCTTCTCTTTTCCATAACTGATGATACTTAATCGAGAACCATCCAGTCCTAAGCCTACAAGATAATCCTTAACAGCCTTTGCGCGCCTCTGACCAAGAGAGAGGTTGTACTCAATCGAACCTCTTTCATCACAATGCCCCTCAATTTGAAGAGAAACAGCACCATGCCCTCGAATCCACTCTGCATTTTCTCCCAAAATGCGCCGAGCCTCCGAAGTCAAATTGGCTTTATCATAATCAAAGTGGATGGTTGTAAGACCAGCAATATTTCCGCTGTCACTTCCAGAAGGATCAAAACTCATCTCAGAAGAAGAGATGGCTCCCTCAGAAGTTGGAGCAGTCCCGCTCGAATCCTCCTCCTTCTTTTCCGTACTTGTACAAGCCCCAATCAAAGAGCCTACCAAAGCTGCCAATACCAGATTTCGAATCATAATCATCACTCCCTGTTTTAAAAAATAACTCATTGTAAGAGTTCTTTTTGCAATGTCAAATGCTTCGAGTTCTCTATTTTGTTGCCTCTCCAATTCTGAGATGCTCCAATACGGACATGCAAAGATTCAGTAAGATTCTCGATCGCTTGAAATATCAGCTCTTCGCCCTCCTTCTTATTGCCCCGTTCAAAAGCTTCGGCGCGGTCGATCCTGAAATTCAATGGAACGTGAAGAGAACAGACCACTTCGATGTCATCTATGACTCAAGGCAAGAAAATCTCGCCAATACCTATGCCAAGGCTGCAGAGCGAAGTTATTCACTCCTTATTCCTATCTTCAAGGAGGCTCCAAACCGTACGATCCTCATTCTCAGTGACTCATCTGACGCAGCCAATGGCTACGCATCCATCTTCCCCTATCCCTTGATTCAACTCTTTCCGGTGCTTCCCTCTCAAATGGACTCCATCTCCCACTATGGTTTTTGGCCCGAAGAGCTCATCCTTCATGAGTACACCCACATTCTGAATATGGAGCCGGCCTCGGGCTTTTACACTCCCCTTAAGTACATCTTCGGATCTCTGATTCACCCTAATGCGCTGCTTCCTCGCTGGTATTCGGAGGGGCTTGCTGTTGTAACTGAGACCTGGTTCAGTCGCCATGGTCGTCTAAGGTCTCCCTATCAATTTGGGGTCTTAAGAGCCATGGTGGCCGATGACACTCTGAAGGTAGAGTCGATCGATCGCATCAATGAATCCTCAATCCCTAGCTGGCCACTTGGACAACGCCCCTACCTCTTCGGCGCAATGGTGATGGACGAGCTCATTTCTAGAGGTGGCCTCGAGCTTTTGGGAGCCCTCAACGAGAATTACAGTACGCGCGTCCCCTATTTTCTCAATGGACCCGTAGAAGATCGCCTTGAGCTCACCTACAGCGATCTCTATGATTCCAGTCGGAAACGCTATGAGGGGCTGCTTCATGAACAGATCCAAAAGATCAGAGAGGACGGCGAGACCCCCTTTGAATCCATCGTGCAAAAGGGTCACCTAAACCATTCACCCGCCTTGAGCCCCTCGGGAACGCTTCTCGCCTTCATTGAAAATCCCGAAGATGGTGACTCTCAAATTCGATTGCTGAAGCGAGATAATCTTGACCAATCTTTTGACGGCGCTTCGATCTTCGTCCACGAAGCAAGATTGATCTCCAAAGTCAGCTGGGCCCCCTCTTCAAAGAGTTTGGTCTTTGATGCCACCAACAACTACAAGGGTTTCTATCAATACTCCGATCTCTATCGATTCGATTTGGAAGAGAAGAGAGCGACTCGCCTCACCTTTGGGATGCGGGCTCACGAACCCTCATTCTCTCCAGACAGTCAATCCATTGCATTTGTCCAAAAGCAGGGTGGCGACACAAGCCTTGCCGTGATCGACCAGGACGGAAAAAACCTTCAAGTTCTCTACACTCAAGCAGGAGCACGAATCTCCCGACCCGAATTTATTTCGAATGAGAAGATCGCCTTTTCCGAACGTCTCAATGGCCAAGAGGAGCTCCTTCTTTTGGATCTTGAAACCAAGAGCGCAAGGCCCGTCCTTCGATCTTACAACCCCATTCAATTTCCAAAGATGACTTCGCAGGGGCTCCTCTTTGTCTCAGAGCAATCCGGAGTCCCCAATCTCTATCTCTCCAATACGAACATGGACCAAGCAACACCGATCACAAACACGGTGACTTTGGCAATGGCTGGAGAGATCGATCCCCATCGCAATGAACTCTATTATGGCCAAATGCAAAGTGATGGTGTCAAAATTGTAAAATCAGAGATCCCCAAAACTCCGCCTTCTCATTTGCCCGAGTTGAAAGAGGTCTCTTCAAGTTTGTGGAGCTCGCCTCCATCTTGGGCTGAGCCCTCTGTGGAATTTCATGAAGAGACCTTTGAGTACAGCCCCTGGCGCCACTTAATTCCACGTTATTGGTTTCCCTTTATCTACTTTGTCCCTGGTGGGGCAGGGTTTGAGTTTTCAACCGGAGCCAGTGACCCTCTTGCAATTCACAAGTATGGCCTCAGTGGTGGCGTGGACTCTCTCACGGAAAAGTTCTCCGGAGCACTCAGCTACACTTACAGTTATGGTAGAACCAAGACACTCCTATTACTGAGCGACAACCATGTCTATTACTATGGACTTGACCTCTCCCTGCAATCCACCTCTGCAACTCTTGGCTTCCTGACACCTGTCGGAAAAGATGACACCAATTGGTCGATGGGCTTCTCCGTTCAATATCGACAAACCGATGCGATCACCACCTACATTACCCGAGTAGGGCCAGGTCTCTCCTTTCTCTATTCCGACATCAAGGCACCACGCGGTAGCCAGATAAGTCCTGTTAAGGGAAAGAGCCTTGAGGCCACCTACACAAACTATCTTCCTGAATGGGGGAACCGGAGAACCACCGTAACAGCCACCCACTACTTTTCATCTCTCTTCCCAAAGAATCACGTTCTCTTTAGCCGTGCCCATTATGTTTATGCTCCGAAGAATCCCTCCCAATTCATCGGGGTCGACTACAGTGTGGGAGAGATCTCAAATCGAACATCCTCGGACACATTTCTCATGCGGGGATATCTCACTGGGCAGTTTCACGGACACGAAATTGCAAATTTGAACCTCGAATATCGTTTTCCTCTATTCAGTCTCTATCGAGGCTTTGGAACGAAGCCCTTTTTCTTTCACAAAGCTCATCTTGCCGTCATCGCCGATGGAGTGACACTCAATGGAGAGTCCTTCTCTAAGGAGAATGGATACACGACCACTCAACTAGGAAGGATCTTTACAGGCGTGGGAACTGAATTTAAGGCAGACGTCACCTTGGGATACCATTTGCCCGTTCAATTCAGTCTCGGCCTCTATTATGGCCTTGATCGTGAGGCTATGGGAGAACCTTTGTCCTATCTTGGAATATTGATTGAGCAGTGAAGTTGGAACCAAGATCCGGGCTGAAGCTATATTGGGTACAGATTCGTGGCGCCCCCTCTTGACTTACGCTGCTCGTCGCGAAAAAATAGAAGATAAGAGTGAGGTATCTATGGATAAAATGAGTTGGATCAAAGACCTGGTTCACGCAGAAATCGAGATGGAGGAGTCAGGCATTGTCGATTTTTCGGACTCTTTTGACCCTGAAGAAACGCTCTACCGTGAGACCATCCATTACCTTATTGAACTCAAAGCCTCCTTTGTAGAGGCCTCTTCGGCTTTCAATCAGCTTAAAGGTTCAACGGTCGGACGGATTAAAATTTACGGCATTTCAAATCGTGAAGCCGATTTTATGCTCTTTCGCAATGGGTTTAAACTTATCTTTTCCATGGTTGCACCAGGGCAGATCTCAATTCGATTCATTCACATGGGTGGGACCTACGTGCCAGATCCTCTTACGGATGAAAAAACAGGAGCCCCCCAACCCAATGAAGATCTTCTGCAGGCCTTTTGGGGAGCATTCGGAGATCTCATTTGGCGCTACCATGACAAAGAGATTAAGTTAGACTACCTTGTCCGCTTTTATCTCAGTCGCTTCATTCGAGAGAGCGCAAAATAGTGTCTGGCACTAACTAGTGACAGCCCCTAACTACGAAAAGTTTGATAAATGATTTTGAGGACTCCCCAATAGTCATCCCCCAGAAGAGTCCATGGTGCAAGGACGATGAGGACTCCAAAGTAGAATGGGAGCATCAAGAACTTATACAAAAGTCTATGCCACCAATACTTAGCAAGAAACAAAACCCACTCTTGAAAGATGATTAGAAAAATCAGGGCTCCAAGTTCCACATAAATCAAATGCCCCCAACGTGGATGATTCAATAATCGTGTCATTTTTTCAAGAAATTCATAATTCAACATCAAAATGTTGATCTTTGCCACAAATGGATTGTTGATCAAAGATTTCATAAAGTCCTGAAGATCGTAAGGTGTCACGACCCTCTTGTTCTGCTCTTCATTTTGATTTGATTCAACTGGTGGTGCTCCAGGCATATTGCCCGTCTGCATACCCTTTTGAAGTCGTTCAAGTAACGTCGTCCGTTTCTGACCACGTTGAACAGCACCCTCCTGCTGTCCGAGAGCAGGAGGATGTACCCCAAGAAGACCGCTTGTGATCACGATAAGAACAAACCAAAAAAACAATCTTAATTTCATCTTGGCCACACGAAAATGGTTTCATTCCCCATTTTTCTTCTAGCTCTATGCTGCATGCCAAACTTCTTTAACCCAATGAGACTCGGTATTGCCAACCCAATCCTTTGCTCTCAATTTGCCATGAACAAACTTCTCAAGGTCCTGGGGATTTTCTACGTCCACCCATAGAGTCATATCCCATTCACCGGTGGTCGACCATGCCCACCTTACCTCTTTCCAATCCTTTAGCCATGACCAATCTGCTGGAACCTCTTTGGACCACTTGACGTTGACTTGTGCAGACCAATTCTTCATCTTTTCTCCTTTCACATGAAAATATTGTCTTTGATTCCTCTATTTTCGTTTTTGTGGTGGAAAATGTGAAGCACCAACTCAATGCCATGGCCCATCGTCGAGGTGTAGAAGGTGCCTGGCGCGATACAGCGCCTAGACGATATAGCGCAAAAACCCCACCTTAGGCTTGCATGAACAATCCATCAGCCTCTTTGTTCAAACCCCATCAAGGTCGCCATCCAGGGGGACCTCTTCGCCATCCCCCTCTGACCCCATACCACGAAGTTCGCCACCATCCTTGATTTTCTTAGGACCCCTGTTACCTCTCTTTGAAGACTTCTTGGTCTTAGGTAGATCACCATAAAACTTGATCAAGAGCTCACTGTCCCCATCCCGCCTGTTGACGGAAGACTCAGCACCAAGAAGCAAAAGTGGATTTCTGCTCCCATCACTTCCCAGTTTCAAAATGTTCTTCCCAGAAAGATCGAGGTGGTTTGAAAACAGTTGCAAGGTTCGCCTCTCTTTCGGCTCAACATTTTGGATCACAATCTCCGAATCCACAAGATAAAGAGTGTCGGCGAAGATCTCAATATCACGAACTTCCTCAAAGATTTCAGAAAGAACCTTCAATACTTCGAGCTCCTTTTCATCATCCAGTTTGCTGTCGAGACCTCCACACAATACAACTGCCGATGCAATGAGCTTTACGCTCTTCTGATCATCGTGCTCCATCTGACCCGGGTGGTTCAGTTTTACATTCTTAAGTGTGAGAACTTCAGAACCCGAAGCTTTGCCGTCGTCCTTTCCATCCGCCCTCGGTTCACCGACTTCATCTTCTTTTGATCCTGTCCCTTCTTGAGATCTCTCGATCAATCTCTTCTGTTCCAAATCTAAGAGTATACCTCTTAATCCCGATTCAAATTCTTTGTTGCCACAAATAGGACTTACCCAAACAGTCCCACTGTTGACCGCCTCCTCGAGAAGCTGAATCCTTTCTTCATCAATCTTACCGTTTCGGTTCACAAACTTTTTGGCAAATTTTTCTTGATCTACATCAGAGCTGCCGCTTTCGATCTTAACGAGACCCAAAATCTGGTGCGCGTTCTTTAATTTGGATCCAAAAAGATGGGCCACCTTCTCAGAATCCGTCGCCTTAATGCCCTTCAAGTGAGGTGATTCTTTCTTCTCCGCAGGAGATATTCTGACTTTGTGCTTGTCATTGTCCTTGCCACATCCCAACATCGCAACCTGCGGAAGGACCACTCCTATAACGAAGGTAAGAACTCTACGTACAATCACAAACGCCTCCAATACCGAATTTCAAGCCTCTTGTGTGCTATTTCCACAAGAAACCTATCTCCATTCAGCAACTTCCATGCCATCAAATGCTCAGCGACACGGCCAGCTCAGTGTCCAAAGCCTGGAGAAGGGACAAAAAAAGTCCATTTATCTCCCCTTCCATATTGTGTACAACTTAGAGACCTCGTGCATCCACGATCAAAGATTTTCAATGTAAAAAAGACGAAATTGGCTTAAGCTCCGACTCATTATGAGCTATCTAGAAATAAAGGGTCTCTATAAGAGGCTCGGCCACCAAGAAATTTTATCCAATGTCAATCTGAGCCTAGCAAAGTCGGAGATGTTGGCTCTCGTTGGACCTTCCGGTGCTGGCAAATCGACCCTATTGAGGATTCTCAATACTCTTGAGTCTTTTGAGCGAGGACATTTACGGGTCGGGGAGGCGGAGCTTCCTGCAGAACAGAGTCAAGACCTGACCTTGAAATCTCGTCTTCGCTCTAAGACAGGCACCCTCTTTCAGTCCTACAATCTTTTCCCACATTGGACCATTCTCGAAAACATCACAAAGGCTCCCATGATCGTTAAAAAGATGGGCTTGCAAGAGATTTCACAGGTGGCTCACGATCTCTTGGCTAAGGTTGGATTGAAAGGGCTTGAGGAGCGTTACCCACACCAAGTTTCAGGGGGACAAGCTCAGAGAGCCGCCATTGCACGAGCACTCGCGATGACCCCAGAGGTGATGCTTTATGATGAACCCACTTCTGCTTTGGATCCTGGTGTTGCTCAGGAAGTCTTGAAAGTTATGAAAAAGATCAAGCAAGATGGAATCACCCAGATTGTTGTAACTCATGATCTGCGTTTTACCCGCGAAGTGGCCGATCGAGTGGCCTTTATGGATCGAGGCGGGATTGTGGAGTGTGATAGATTCGAGCACATCTTTCATAACCCCAAAGAACCTAAGACAGAACAGTTCTTTAAAAACTACTTTGAGGTCACAATATGAAAGTGCGTGAACTGCTTGCTTCAACGTACTTTGACTACTTGGGAATCGGCCTTCTTACGGCCTTTGTTTACCTTCTCATTGACTTTCCCTTTGTAAGGCTCTCTCGATGGATGGAGAAGAAAATGGCGAGATCTGGTGCAACGATTCAAAATGAAGCTCCCTCGTTTTGGCGACGTCGGCGCAATCACACACTGATGAAGGAGGGCGCCCTTGAAACATAAGGAGAAAAGTGCCCTTTTGGATCAAGCGTTTCATTCTGCCGTAGAGGTCATGAAAAACTCTTCTTATGCTCCTTACTCTAGATTTCGCGTTGGAGCAGCACTCATTACGAGAGATCAAACTATTTTTGTTGGCTGCAATGTAGAAAATGGCTCCTACGGACTCACCGTCTGCGCGGAGCGAGTGGCCATCTTTTCTGCTGTGGCTGCCAGACAGAGAAAGTTTACTGATCTTGTGGTCGTAACACGCTCAAATCCGCCAGCCCCACCTTGTGGAGCCTGTCTTCAAGTTATGTCTGAGTTCTTCCATAAGAAAACGATGATCTGGCTTGGAACTCCTCAAAAGATCGTTCACAGTTACCGATTTGAGGAACTCTTGCCCATCCGATTTGAGTTATAACCCGGATCCGAAAGCAGGTTTCGCGCCAAGCACTAACTAGGGGCTGTCCGGTAATTCCATTTTTGCCGATTTCTATAAGTTTTCCTTATACCTTCGTTGAGCCTCCTCGAGTTAGCGCCTCTGGCTAGCTTACCGGACAGCCCCTAACTAAGGTCTACTTGATTGTAGCAGTGGCATGGTCATCTTCATTTTGGTACTTATCGAGCAAAGGACTTTTGCGAGGCATCCACAAAAAAGAAAATATTAGGGATAGTTTGGATCACGAATTCTCTCCTGTTTTCGCATAAACTATCACACATATCCTACATTCCGAAGCCCAACGCGGTAAATTTTCCAATATTGAGACCACATATAGAGGTGAGGGAAAGAAAGAGGGGGTACGTGACTGAATGGAAGCTGAGAATCTCCTCCTAGATTCGAAGCATACGATGCCTGTAAAAATGCCGGGTTACAAAGTTTAGGGTGGTTGGAGAAAACTGTTTCTGACCGTTTTCTCAAAGTTCAACAAGTTAGACAAAAAAAGTGTCTGTGGTACAAGAATTCAGAGCCGCTATCAGTACGACACTCCCGCATCCCTTCTGGAATTAAATAATCTCTCCTACGATGATCCAATGTTTCACAACATGAAAGAGAGGGAGGACTCCTTTGGATGGCGTTTGAACTATTTCGAAAATGCATAGGGCACGGGAACTGCATCGAGATATTGGTCTCCTCTACGAAAAGAATACTCTTCGACTAGATTAAGTCTCAAAGAGGTCTAGCCAAGAGGACTTCTTTGTAGTAGCTTTTAGTGAAGATGGAACGACTTCGAGTAGCTGCACTGCAATATTATATTCGACCCGTACGCTCATTTGAGGATTTTACCTTCCAATCAGAAGCCCTTGTGGAGACGGCCAAGGACTACAAGGTGCGACTTCTCGTTTTTCCGGAGTATTTTACCACTCAACTTCTCACGTTAGGGGATGTTCGACGACCCATCTCCGAACAGGTCCGTGATTTAGCTTCACAGGAGGGGCGATTTGTCGAATTTTTTTCTCGATTGGCGAAACGAAGCTCAATGATCATCGTGGGCGGCACCATTCCGGCCTTCAATGAAGACTCCTCGAAAATCCTCAATAAGTCCTATGTCTTCTCTACAGATGGAAGCTACAACCTTCAGGCAAAACTCCATATGACTCGCTTTGAAAATGAGGAGTGGATGATCAGCCCTGGATCGAGGCTCCGTCTCTTTGAGGCCCCCTTTGGAAAATTTGCAATTGCCATCTGTTATGATGTCGAGTTTCCTGAGATTGCCCGCGTGGCGGCACGCCTTGGCGCCCATTTTCTGGTTGTTCCCAGTTGCACCGACGACCGACAGGGCTATCTGCGCGTCCGGTATTGTGCCCAGGCTCGTGCGATCGAAAATCAAATGTATGTGATCCACTCACCGCTCGTAGGCTCTCTACCTGCGGTTCCTGCAGTCTCTCTCAACTACGGACAGGCCGCCATCTACACTCCGAGCGACTATGCCTTCTCGCGAGATGGCCTTCTGGCGGAAGGGGCCGTCAACCAAGAGAGCATGATCATCGGCGACATCAACATGGACCTTATAGAGGAAACTCGAAATAGCGGAACAGTATTACCACTACGTGATAGCCATCGAACCGAGGACCTACTTAAGGTGGTTGACCATGTCCGTCTCGTCCAGTGATTCAGATTTTGAGCTGATCCATCCCCGTTCCGAACATTTTCTTGAAATTCAGAATCTTTGCCGCCGAGTCTATCCTTTTGCAAAGCCATGGTCGATCGATCAACTTGAGTCCCACCAATCCTACTTTCCTGATGGGCAGTTGATCGTCATTGATGCTAAATCTCGAAAGGTATTGGGGCTGGCATTCAGCCTGATCATCTCATGGGATGACTATTCTCCTCAGGACAACTGGCAGGATTTCACTTCAGGTGGTTTCTTTCACAATCACAATCCAAAAAAAGGAAAGACTCTCTACGGTGCCGAGATCATGGTTGATCCTGAAGTTCGAGGACGTGGAATTGGAAAACTCCTTTACCAGGGACGGCGTAAAATCGTGGAACGTTATGGTCTAAAGAGAATTCGTGCTGGTGCTCGATTGAGGGGTTATAGCAAATTTCATGACCGCTTGACCCCTGAACAGTATGTCAAAGAGGTGGTCGAACGACGAATATATGATCCCACTCTTAGTTTTCAATTGAATCAAGGATTTGTCGCCATTGATGTTGCCAAAAACTATCTCTTTAATGACCCTGAAAGTCTTGGTTACGCAGCGGTGATCGAATGGCTGAATCCTGAAGTTGCGACAGCTCGTGACATCAAGATGCAGAAGGAGAGCGTCCACTCTTTTCTATCGGGAACAAAGTACATCCCTCAATTCCTACCCAAAGAGCTACGACGTATTGTGAGAAAGGCCTCAGTCACATTGGGAAAGATCATCCGTGAAGTTGAGGGCGAAACCTTCTACCGACGCATCGACCACTATCGAGATGCACTCAAGAAAGCTCGTGTCGTGAAGGACAAAAATCAACTTGTAGTGCTGCTCAATCAGCTCAGAAGTGAAACTCGAGTTGATCGCTTCAAGGTTGCCCATGCCTTTGCTCTTCATCTTGAGGTCGTCAATATCTGCGAAACGGCTTATCGAACCTGGAGACAACAACAAAAACCTGTTGTGCAGGGCCTCAAATCCAAGGTCGATCTTACCTTTGTTCTCACAGCCCACCCGACCGAGGCCCGTTCTCAACCCGTAGTGAATCTCATTGGATCTCTTGGAAGACTGCTGATTGAGGGCATGCAAAACAACTTTGTCTTTGACGATCAAGAGCTCTCAAGCCAACTCAGACTTCTTTGGCTCTACCCTTTTTCGAATCAAAAGACCCCCTCCGTTCTTGATGAGGCCCGATACATCTACTCCATCATCTTTTCAAAAGAGATCTTTGATTTCATTCTTTCGGAAAAGCCAAGTTACGATCTCAAACTTCGTACATGGGTTGGTGGCGACAAGGATGGTCACCCCTTCATCGATCAGGTCGTCATGAGAGAGTGCTTGATTCAATCTCGCTCTCGCATTCTTCAAGTCCTTCATGAAAAACTCGATGTTGTACTTCGCGATCTTCATCACTTGGAGTCCGTGAACCGCGGTTTCAAAAGTAAGATCGATCTTTTATCTCAACTTGTTGCATCTTTGAAATCTCTCAAAGAGGTCACTCGAGGAGATGGGGATCGCATTCGAAAATGGTCCATTCAGTACCGATCTCTCTTAAGATCTTCCGCCACGGTGATTCAAAAGCATAGCCAAATTCTTGCCATCAGTAGGATCTTTGACCTTTTTCCAGGGCTTGTTTTGCCACTGGAACTCCGAGAAGATTCAACTGAGATTGAAAAGGCCAACACGGATCTTGGCGCTCCAATCCGAAAGATGTTGATGGAACTTCGATCCATTGCCGGAGGATCGGACATCACTCACTACGCACGAGGTCTTGTCATATCCCGTTGCGAGCGTGTCGAAGACCTTGGCTTTGCCAATCAACTTGTCCTTCTTGCAACCAAATCAAAGAATCTTCCCATAATTCCACTTTTTGAAAGCAAGGAGGCACTTCAGAAATCTCAACAGATTTTGAGAGATTGGCTTCGAGTTAAAGAAAATTTGGAACGAACCAAGCGATACTGGGGTGGACGATTTGAGGTGATGCTCGGATACTCCGATTCCTCCAAACAAATGGGGGTTTTACCGAGTCGCTACCTTATCCTTAAGACGATTTTTGATCTTGAAAAGACCTTAAAGAGTCGAGGATTGAAACCGATATTCTTTCATGGATCTGGTGGGAGCATTGCACGAGGCGGTGGGAGCCTCAAAGAGCAGATCTCCTGGTGGTCTCTTTCGGCCATTCAAACTCCAAAGATGACCATTCAGGGTGAAATGATTCAAAGACTCTTCGCAACAAAAGAGATCTTGAATTCACAATGTGTTCACATGTCCAATGAACTTTTGCGAAGACGAATCCGAAAGGTCAAATTTGAGGTTTTCCCTGAACTTGAATCTTTTGTTCGCCGTGTGGAGCTCAAATATCGAGAGCTCATCACCAACACCAATCTTCTTTCGACACTTCTGGAATCCACCCCCTACCGTTACCTTGATCTTTTGCAACTTGGATCAAGACCGTCAAAACGTCCCACGGGTGAAATCTCTGTAGCATCTCTTCGAGCCATACCTTGGGTCCTCTGCTGGACTCAAACTCGCATCTTATGGACCAATTGGTGGGGCTTAGGTAGTGTGTGGGAAGAGTCCACATCGCTAGAGAAAGAGACGATCAAAAAACTCTTCATCTCAAATCCTTTTTTTTCCTCCTTCGTAAAGATGATTGGCTTTACACTCTCTAAGGTGGAGCTTGAGATATGGGAACTCTACTTTTTAGAGATGGATCGATCGGAGATCTTTAGCCGCTTTAGATCAGAGTATGATGGGGCGGTCAAATTTGTAAGAGAGGTCAGTCAAGAAAAGAGTCTTATCTGGTATCGACCTTGGCTTGAAGAGAGCATTCGCTTGCGAGCCCCTTACATTCACATTCTCAATCTGCTTCAGATTCTTTCCATGAAGGAACGTGATGAGTCTCTCCTTAAAGAGACTCTGGTCGGGATTGCTTGTGGAATGCTCACAACCGGCTGAATCGATCGACTGGCGGTTGATGTCAGTCTGGAATGTTCTTTTGGCAACGTTTCCATTTGAGGTGAAAGACCACGTTTTCTGAAATCGTTGAGTCTACGGTATCTAAAACAGCAAGAACATCTTCCATTTTGTGATTGCTCTCTGCGACGAGCTTGGTGTCTATATGAAAATCGAAACTTCGACCACACTTGGACCAAACCCTCTTCTTCTTTATATGACTTGTAATGACAAAATCTTTGTCTTTCGGTCCTTCGAAAACCTTTCTTCTTTTCGCACGGTAGCCATACTCTTTTCCAGTCTTTTGATCTTTCACGTGATATGCGGCCACAAACTTGGTTGAGCCTCTTTTTGGAACAAATGTGTAACCTCGATAGTCGAGCTTCACAATGGTCGCCTGAAGCCCCTTTGGAACATGAACTGGAATCACCATATTGCAAATCTTCTTAGCCTTCTGCGCCCGAGCAAACTCGCCCGCCTCGACCTGATAGGCATCAAAGAGGATTGACAACGCACGGTTGTCGGGGCTCAAGGCAACGCTTCTTGTTCCTCGTCGACAACCTGATCCACGAAGCCGTGGGTAGCCTAAAGAGACTCCGGGTACAAATTCCGAATCGCTGTTGTCAGGAGCGCCCCCATCATCCTCTTCAAATTCATCCTCATCCTCTTCGATCGTCGTCGGCGCATCTTCAGGGTCAGAACCCTCATCATCCGCATAGGCAAAACTTACTAGAAATAGAACTTTACAGAAAAGTAGAATCAACCCCAATGCTCTCTTGTTCATAGCCCCCCCTTAGGCAATTTAAACAAAGGTTTTGGGGTCCCCTTCCCAGAGAACCCCAAAACGTAGCTCCGTAACTTAGATCAGTAACAACGTCTCCACTGAATCTGGTAGATGATACCAGCCTCAATGTCGGCTGTGTCCACTGTGGCAAGAACATCTTCGCCATAATAGTTGCTTTGGGCTGTCATGCTGCTGTTGACACGAAGGTTGGTGTCGATGCCACAGGGTGACCAGACAACTCCCTCTGCGATCAGATGGTCAGACACGAGGTAGTCGCTATCCTCAGGACCAAAGAAGTTTTTAACCGTTCGAGGTCCACGACGACCTGCGAAGAAATACTCAACCGAAAATCGAGCATTCCCCCCTTGAGGAACAAATGTATAACCTCGATAGTCAACCGCGATCAATGAGATACTGAGTCCCTGTGGCACATGAACTGGTATCGCGATGTTACAGTTTTTTCGATCAATTCTCTTTCCTGTGACACCCCCAGCCTCTGCGACATATTGGTCAAACAGAATGCTGAGTGTCTTTTGGTCAGGACTCAATACTGCAGATGCGCTTCCCGCAGGACAACCTGTGCCACCGTAAGATGGTGTCCCAAGCTGAATGTCGTCAGCCTGAGCTGTAGCGGCGATTCCTAAGATAACTAGAACCCCCCAAATTGTAGATAGTGTTTTTTTCATTCTTCTCCTCCCTTTTTTGTTTTCCTCGAAAATCCTCGAAGTGATTTTCAAATGAGAACCATTGCAACTGCCGTTCCAACATTTGCGTCGTGGTCGTTTCCCCTTTTATTTGATCTGAGATCACAGATGTCCCCAATTCTTCTGATGCGCCCACGTGAAAAAGTAACTCAAACGATACACATCGCTCGAATTTTAAGCAAATCGATCGTTTCTGGTGTCATGTGAGATATTTTCGAATCGTCGGATCAAAATAGAGGCTGTACGATTTTTCCATTTTTGCCAGTTTGAACAAGAATCGACGAAAGAACGAGCCAAAAGCTCTTTCGAGAATATCTTTGTTCAAACTGGCGGGAACAACCAAACAAGCTGTGTCGCAGAATTTTCGGAATGGACGAAAATTTGATTGTTACTTCTGAACTTGAGGTACGATGATTTGACCAAACACCTTCTCTAGAATAATTTGGCGATCCGCTGGGGTAAGTGACTTGATCCACACATCATAAGCCTTATCAAGATCTGGTTGACGGGCAAGCATCTCTTTTTTACCCTGCTCGAGCCTGAAGGCCTCCATGATTTCAGCTAGAGTGCCCCCACCCACAACGTCGGCGTGAATCGGCAATGAACTCATCATTGAAATCAATACAATTGTAAGAAATTTCATACTTTATCCCCTTTGTCGAGAGAGCCTCCCGACACATCAACGCTTGAAAATGAGACTGCAAATACGCGATCTGTCTCGATGGAAGAAGACTCCATCATAAACTCTTTCATCAAACGCTCAACTTCCTTACAAAACCGTCGAGCCGCTTCGAGATTCGTTGCAAAAAATCCAGTTCGATAAAATGAGGGCTTTTCAACATCATAGGGATCCAAGCGACCCAAAATCTGACTGCTGATCAAAACATGATCCTTGGCGATCACTTCAGGAGAGATTTCACGATCTGTCAGATAGATGTATCGAAGAACCTTCTCATAGCGCCCCTTGACCTTTCGAATGATCCCTAGAGTTTCAAGGCCGCTCAAAGCTTCACAAATCGAATCTTCGGAGACACCCAATCGTTGGGCCATCCAGTTGGGTGTCTGCTGAAAGTCCTTGGTTTCAACCAGGGCTGCAACCGCACGCCACACCCAGTTGCCTGCGTATTGCTCTCTAAACCTCATGATCTCAGTCTCTGTTGCAAGCATCAACCCACCCCCTGGCGTCTCAATTTCTCGATGTACTGAGCTGTTCTTGATGTCGACAGAGGATCCACCTCTTCAGATTGAGCTCGCCCCCACCAACAAATCTGCTCAAGCAATGTGGCCTGGATCAATGGCGAAAGGGAATTGAGAATGAAGATCAGGTCGCGATATAGGGTCCGCTCCTCTGAGGAAAGCGCCCTTTGTCTGCCTCCTCCATTTTCTAAGAAAGCCAGATCGATCTCATTCTCAAGATGAATGTCAAGGACCGCCAGTAAGCGTAGGAGATCGTGAGTTCGAAGGTCACTTTTCCCCCGGAAGAAGCGATTGATCGACACTCTAGAGATATTACACTCTTTGGCTATCCTCTCTTGCGTAAGACCCTTGTTTTTCGCCAGAACCGACAACTTAGATCCTAAATGAGAACCCCCACCGGAACCGTCAAAAGAAACTGGATATGGTCTTAACTGCACTCTCCTCTACCCCCCGTAGAAGAGTAAAGCAATAAGCGTGCCTGGTGCTATTTTGGTACTAGGTATCTACCTAAAACTTCGATTTGTCCATCGTAGGGCGTAGGCGTAGAGAGCCCCAACATTTTCAAGATAAATGGATAAATGTGAATGTTCTCAAAGGAAGAGATCATTTTGGATGACGGTTGGATTTGTGGCCCCTCAGCAAGAAAGATCCCCTGCATCTCAGGTCGCTCTGGATCCCATCCATGGGATGCCTTCGGAAGTTGGGCACCCAGATGATCTACAAAGTAATAGAAGGGATCTGCAATCAAAACAAGATCACCAACCCGCTTGGCCTTTTTAAGATGAAAACGATCAGGAATCTTCGAACGCACATAAGTTTGAAAATGGTGACGCTTCTCAATCTTTCTAAGACGCCGATAGGTCTGATCCAATGTGGCGCCTCCCTTCTCCCCTTTGAGGAAGAGGTGAACGACGGCACCACTTCCCACAGAGATCATTTGAGAATCGTCCACCAACTGATTCAATGCAATGACCTTGTGCGGGTCGACACCGACCATTCCATGATCGGAAACAACAATCAAATTGATAGGAAGCTGAATTTGACTCAAAAGTTCTACAAGAATTCCAAGATCGCGATTGATCTCTGCAACACGATGGCGCACCTCTTCAGATTCCGGTCCAAACCGATGTCCAGCTGAATCGATCGAGGAGAAGTAGAGCGTCAAAAAGTGGGGACGATGTTCGGCGGGCAACTCCAACCACCGCACAATCTGCTCCATTCGGGCCCGATGGGGGACACTCTCATCATAAGACTTAAAGTAGGTTGGACGTACCCCATGAATTGGAGCCTCCGAACCCACCCAATAAAAAGATGCTGAAAGCATCCCAGCTCGCTCTGCTACCACCCATATCGGCTCTCCCTCATACCAATGACCCGACGTAACCTCACTGGAATCTCCAATCTTATAAGTTCGACTCTCCTTTTTATCTAGAATCGTGTTACTGACGAGCTGATGATTTTCAGGATATCGCCCTGTGATGATCGAGTAGTGGTTCGGAAATGTCAGCGAAGGAAATACTGAGACAAGAGATTGCGCACGAATTCCTCTTTCTCCAATCTTCAAGATCTGATCGGCTTGGTATCGCTCGATGTAGTCTGAGCGAAACCCATCGATCGAAACCAAAACAACATAGGGCTTGGCCAGGTGCTCAGAAAGATTCATCCTAACTGGTGAAGTCTGGTCTTCCTGCTTGAAATCCTGAGTCGTCTGACAGCCGAAAATCCAAAGGCAGATCAAAAAACTAACAAGGACAAATCGCTCCTTCGCATTTGTTTTATCTCGCAATTCCACCTCACACCCCATTTCCATCCTCTTCTTGAAGCAGAGAATGTTCACTCTTACTCTAACATCCAGTTCAAGTAATCTTGAGTTGCCTGTTGAATGGCTTGGCTCAGCAGCTTGGCCATCTGAATTCGATCTCGACGCGTCCGAAGAAGTGAGTCTTTCACCTCAAGAAAAAGACCTACGATGTTGGCCTTGCTCAAATGGCGATCGCTCACATCGTTTAGAAGACAATCTGTGTAACCTCGATAGGGACGGTTTAGATGAGCCTGGTAGTCTTCTGCAAGATGTTTCCGCACCCGTTCTGCAAAATACTTCTCTTTTTCAACATCGGTCCGAAAAAGCAGACCTATATCTGTGGATCGAAGTCTCCCCTTAAAGTAGGGTGTAAATGTGTGCACAGAAAGCACGACCGTCACTCTGGATGATTTACCCATTCGCGCCAAACTCCCATCGATCTGCTTTCGATACAGTTTATACTGGCCAATCACCCAACTTTGCTCTTCGCGATCCAACTCACTAAAAATGATCGATGGCATTTTCTTTTTCTTCAAAGTTCGATTGGCATCAATCACCAATCGACTCAAACCAAAAAAGTGGAGAGAGCCCGAGAGATCTCTTTTCAGCTCCTTTGCCAGGTCAAATGCGTGAAGATCAAAAGAACGATGACTGTTAAAGAGCTTGCTCTCAAAAACGTGGCACCTTCGAACAAATGATGGCACGTCAGGTTTGGCATGTTCACAAGTTAAAAGAAATGAACTTTCACGCTTAGACTTCAAAAAAGATCCCTCGATGAAGGCAACTGCAAAGTTCAGCATAGATCTCTCTTAGAGATGCCTTTTCTTCTTGAAACGCACGCAATATTCTTGTGGACAACGACCCCCGATAGAGAAGCTCCTCCATCACTTTGACCAACGTTTCAGGTCCCTTCAATCGCCCAAGAATCTCATAAAATAGCTCTTGAGCCAAGAGAGGTCGATCGACACCGAAGATCTTTAGATAGTCCAAGTTCCCCAACAAAGTTCTCTCCCCATCTTGAATGGTCTGATCTAAAATAAATCGAAGCTCAAGGGTTGAGAAAGAATTCATCTCCTCGATCTTCTCTGGCTCATTGATCACAAAGTGCTTGACACACTCAATCCAAAACCATGCAATGGCGAGATCAACATGAGCGGACTCTTGAATGTCACAAAGACGAATCTCAACTGAATCACGACTGAACTTTGGAATCACCCCCCGAGAGTTCAGCCATTCGGCCCGAAGTATCTTGTGGGGGTCAAATTTCGAGATATCTTGTGCGATCGGGTTCAATATTCTGGATTGATAGATCGACCTCGTTGGGCAAACTTCAGGGATGCAATGGCCCATGATCGACGGAATCTTCTTCTGATTTTCTAAATAGAATTTCATCCTCGTGCTCAAACAGTCACTTGTTCTACCCTCGACCACAGGAGAGCTTGCGGTCAATGCGGGCATCAAGGGAAGTAAAAATCGAATTGCACTATGAAGTTTATGAAACTCATCATCGTTTGCAAATCCTAAATTGATATGAGCACTCTGTAAATTGGACCACCCATGGCGATGGCAATCAAACAATTTGTGATAGGTATCGTAGACCTCGTGCCCCTCATGGGGCCAGAGCTGAGTCTCCACTTTGGGGTTCATCCAAGGGTGCATAGATCCCGGCATCAACATCGCATTAAAGGATCGAAGATGGGTGTTGATGTCAGAGATTTCCTTTTGAAAGGAAATTCCAAGACGATTCAACGACTCAACCGGCTTTGGGTTCTTAAGCTCAATCACATGAAGAGCCAACTCGTTGGACCAATCAATGTCACCGCGTGAAACATCGGAACGATAGAATCCTTGCAGTTCATTGAAGAGCTGATCCGAGATGGGCTTTACATTCAATGTGGATGCATCCACAATCATGTACTCAAGCTCAATCCCATATGCATGAAACATTGAAAGTTTCACTATCGCATCTCTATTCGACGAAGAAACGAAGACATGATCCTCAAATAGAGTGAGTCTCCTGCGACTTGATCCTCAACACCCGCATCAATGTTGGGATTATCATTGATTTCGATGATGCAGTAGTTCCCATCGACTTCCTTGATGTCCACACCGTAGAGTCCTGTTCCAATCGATTCACACGCCTTTTTTGCCAACCGAATCAGACTATCTGGAACTTCTGGTATGGCAAAACATTCAACCTCTCCATAGGTCTCACGCTTAGAGCGCTTATTGATCACCTGCCAATGATCTTTAGCCATATAATACTTGCAGACAAAGAGAGGCTGTCCATCTATGAGTCCGATTCTCCAATCATAATCTGATCTCAAAAACTCCTGCAAAATCACAAGATCCGAGGATTTATAGAACTCGCTAAGAACTTTCTTCAAATCTTCGGCGTTATGAATGAGTTCAACTCCTGCCGAAAAGGAGCTATCTGGTTTTTTGATCACAATGGGAAAGCTGAGTTTTAAATGATCTGAATGAACTGATCGGATCAAAATCTCCGTTTTAGGTATAGGAACCTTCTTTCGAATCAAAAGATCATTCAAATAGACCTTATTGCAACATCGAATGATGGAAAGGGGGTCGTCGATGACCACGAGTCCTTCACTCTGGGCTCGTTGGGCAAACCGATAGGTATGATCATTCACACTTGTAGTTTCACGAATAAAAAGTGCGTCAAATCGGGAAAGCAGAGTGATCTCTTTGGGTTCAATGATCTCACAATGGATTCTGAGCTGCGCCCCCGCCTGAATAAACTTCTTGATTGCTTTCGCATTTGATGGCGGAGATTGAGCTTTCGGATTAACTAAAATAGCCAAATCATACTTCATCGACTTGCGGTGTGATTTTGCCTTTTCATAGTCACCACGAAAGTAGCGGTTCATACTTGAAATCAAGAAGTCTAAATGTTTGGGTGGAACTTCATTGAGAGAAATAGGTGAGATCTCACTTAAAATCCACTCTTTGTTTCTTTTGACAAAAGAGGCCCTAAGCAAGGGAGCAGGGATCAAACCAAACAAGTACCGAGAGATCGAAGAGTACTTGTCCGCCAGGTTTTTACCAAAATAGATACTCAACTCAAAATGGTCACCCTTAAGCGACTTGAGTTCATGCTGAATGAGCTGATTGAGACGATCGTCAACGCCTCTTCGAATGACGTTGGATCCAAAATCCATAATGGCACTTACACTTGGGATAGGCCGATGTCCTCTGGCCTCTGCGATCAATGATACATAGTATCCTCTCTTGCAATAGCTGTAGTCTCGACAAAGATTAAACACCTTAGCTCTTCGATATTCTGCATATTTAGGAGATAGGTACTCGTTGACATCCACGACCAAAAAATTGGCCTGCTCCAACAATTGAAGATCGTTCTTGTTGCTGACCACAACGAGATTAAACATGGCCTTTATTTCTCAATTGCGATGATGTTTGCGTCATAAGTTATCACTCCAAGAAGTATGGAATTGATGAATCTAAAGACATCGGACTTGTAGTATCTCTGATAAATCATGGGCGAGTGCTCCATCGGATCGCACACCTGAACGTAAGACAACTTCTGGTCGATTCCTGCCAACACCACAAAGTGTCCCTGGGGATCTCCGTTGATGTCATCAAAATCTAAGGCTGGACCAAACTCCCGAGGCATCTGATGAAGATAGGTGGCACTCAAACCACAGATGACAGGTCCATGTCGATTGAGTGTACTCCAAAGAAACTGCGGTGTGAGCTCTTGAAATCCAATCTCTCCTCCCTCTTCAAGAAACTCAATATACGCAAGTGTCGACTGACGTATCTTTTCACTTTTCTTGCTCAAGCTTTGAGCCACAAGTTTTCCCTTAAGCTCCTCAGAGGAGAGAGACGACCATGTCGGATCAAAGATCTTCAAATTGTAAGTATAGATGGTTGATTTTAGGCCATGCCTAAGAGCACAAAGACCCAGGTAAACCCCGAGAGTGCCTCCCTCTTCAAGGCTTGGCGTCTCCTCAATCAGCTGATTTAATGGGACATCTCGATTGTGATATTCAAAAAGGCCATGCAAGCAGGTTGGCCCACAGGTGGTCTCTGTGGGCTGAGGCTGAATATCAAGTTCAAAGAATAGGTCCTTCATCAAAGACTCGCGCTCTGTTTAGCACCAAAAATAAGATCTCCGTTTTGCGATTGCGTCACCTCGATCTCTAGATCTGAGAGTCTCTTATAAATCTGACGAATGTCAATAAGGGGCCACCACTCATAAAGAAAGATATTGAAGGGCTTCCACATGGAGACCCAGCCGATCACAATCATCATCTCTTTAAAGAAAAGACTCCAAAACTCATCAAAGTAGGGTGAATAGGTCGCCGAAATCCATATACTCCCGGTCAGAAACATAACGCCAATCGCTAAGGACTTGATTCCTATGCCAAAAACCGATCGGATCTTCTTGGACATGAGATCATATTCGTAGTGAAAGAAGGTGTGCACCGCAAGCCGGACCATGTCGACTTGAGCACTTGGCAAGGGTTCATTCACATAGATCCGCAACTTACCCAAGCGTTTTTCCGTAATCTCTAGGGCCGACGTCATAATATATTCTACTGCATCATCATCTAGATCCCGCTCTCGAAACGGAGCGGGATCACGTTCATCAAAGAGCTGATGGATGGTCTTGATCTTGATTTCAATGATGGCGCGCCCATCCTCGATGGGATACCTTAATCTTTTAAGTGACTTACCTAGAAACACATTTTTTCCAGCATCGCACCCACTAGGCTGTCTTTCGAGGAACTACGTACTTCATCATCTCTGCATATCCTCGAATTGGGCCCTTGGTCTCAAGCAGGGCTTGGATCAACCGATCCTGATTTTGTGGATGTCCCTTTAGATCCATCAACATCCCAACCAACTGTGTTGTGGTCATAACGCAAATATCGGTCGCCTCAGCATAGCTGATCAGCTGATCCGAAAATGGGGCTTGATTACGATCAAATAGGTCCATCTCTTTTTGGCAATTTAATACTAAAATCCCTTTCGGAAGTTGGTTCACATAGCTTTCATAATGGGACTTCCATACCTCCACCTGCCGGGCATCCTTGTCCGTTGCGGTCCCCGTAAGTGCTTTGGTAAAGACAATTGCAACTTTCTTACCATATTGGAGCACTCCATAGGAGTTCAGATCGGGCCCATCGCTCACAGTGAAACCGATCTCTCCAAAAATCGAACGCACCAATCCATCCAGGGATCTTCCCTCTTCAGAAAAGAGGTGCAAGTACTTTCCGAATGATTGGATCGTGTCTTCTACGGCTGGAATCTCATTTTGAATTCTCAAAAGGTCTTTCTGAAGAGCATCTCTTAAACGTACAGCTTTCAGCTCCTCCAAGAACTGATACTTAGAAGCCCAACCAGGGAGAGAACCCAGTTGATGATGAATCTTCTTCTTCTGAGCCCCCAGAAAGTTATCAATGCGTGGGATTAAGAGCATCGCACTCTCAGACTTATCAGAATCAAATGGGAGCACAAACACAAATCCATTGCGGTACTGTATCCACAAAGAGACATTCTTTTGATTTCCTGGCGTGTAGGCAACGGGTGTAAAGGTGCCTTTCGTGACGTTCAGAACCACAGAGTACTTGGGTTTCTCTTTCAAATAAGGATTTAGAATCTTCGCCAAAGGCCCCTCTACGATTTCAAGGGCAAAACCTGTCAGTTTCTGAGTGAATATGGGAAAATCGGGAGGCAAGGCATAACGAAATTCGCTTCCCTTCTCAAGAAATAGGATTAGGTTGCCCCCACGATCAAAATATTGAGCGAAATCCACCTGTCTGGACGACCATTCCCAAAGATTGTCTTTGCCCGTGGGTTTCCACACCAGCAATTTGAAGTCTGCCATGGGTGCCTCAGACTGCAATATGAAATTCTCAAAGGTGCCAACCTGTCCGAGGCCGATGGTTCCAACCTTATTTTTTGTTTCACCCTTCATAATTTTACACCACTTGAATCAAGGTCTTTCTACTGACTTCAATTTTATGAAACCTACGCCCTCCTATCAACACCATTTGGAGCTCCTTTCGAGATCCATCTTCAATTCTGAACCTATGTCGTGCCTGGCGCGATGTCGGATCCATGGACCTCGCTGAAAGTACAAACCGTTTCGAATATTTTACGAAACTCATTGCATGGTATTTTTTGCCAGACTGAACAAAGACGAAGGACTAGCCAAAAGCCAATTCGAGGAGATCTTTGTTCCCTCTGGCTGGAAAGATCAATTGCCCAGATCTGAAATTAGAACTGGGCATTCAATCTTGTTTGGATGGTCGAAAGAGAGCCAGAAATTGTTTTGATAAGATGTTTCCAAAACTGCGCACATGTTGTGGCATCTGAATGGCAATGACTGAACAGGCTGCCTTTTCAATCAGACGATCTGAATCTGAACCAAAAATCCTCCGAAATCGACTCTCTTTTTGACTGATCCCGAATATAAAAAGGTCATACTCCACAGATTCAGAGATCATCGCATCAACCTGGCTGGTGCTTTTCAAAATCTTAAGTTCCCACTTTGATTGGCATCCCGTAACTAAGTATTCAAGAATTCGCCTTTCATGATCAACGACCTCATCCATAGCATCCTCGTCCAGACATCTGACAAAGACGAGCTCTGCTTCATGGACTTGCGCCAAATGGTCCGCGGTATGGATCACAAGGCCATCGACACCCTCGGACTGAATCAAAACAAGGATCTTTCGGATGTATCGCACACCCGCATCTCTGAACGTCGCTAAATTGCAAGAAAGATGATCCCTGAGCCATCCCATTGGATTATGAATTGTAAACGCTCCTGAGGTTTTACCTCGCCATTCTGTGACAAGCCATCGGCAATGGAGTCTCTTGCTCACATCAAAAATGGTCCTGTAGATGTCGTGAGATACAATCGCATCAAATGAAATCTCCAAATTCCGCTTCTTAGCCATTACCTGGATCCTCCGGCGCAAAGCTCGAACAAGAGGAGAATCTCCTTCAATTCCAGTTAGAACTGTTTGTTCAGGAACCTCTTTGAGATGAATGACCTCGAGCTCCCGATCATTTGCCAATCCCGATCCCATTTCAATCACCATTTCAGGAGATCTTTCATTGCCAAATAGAGAAATCACAACACTGGCCGTGCGAGAAAAATCGATGGTGGCTCTCTGGTCAAAATCCTCGTAGGTCTCCTCAACAAAGTCTCTTCTTCTTCCACGAATCCCAATCACACCTCTTCTTCCTGTCTGTTTTCTTCCATAGAAGAAAAAAAGAAGTGTCCCAGGTATGATAATGGCAAGCATCGCACTGAAAACAATGCCTCCCATGTAGAAGAGAAGTGTAAGACAACTCACCATTCCAAAGATCTGCATCCAGGGATAAAACGGTGACTTAAATCCTGGTTTGTACCACTGAACTCTTGTTTCACGAAGGATGATGACGGCCACATTCTCAACTGCATAGAGGACCAACATAAATGCACTTGCAAGCTTGGCTATCTTTTCAACGTTCAAAAACGAAATCACTGCTGCAATGAATACTCCACTAAGAAGAATGCTCCAAATTGGAGTCAAAAAACGAGGATGAACGAAACTAAGAAGTGGAGGCAAAAGCAAATCCCGACTCATCGCAAAAGGAAATCGCGATGCGGCCAGGATCCCCGCATTCGCCATTGAAGTCATTGCCACCACTCCCAAGACCGCAGCACCCATAGCCCACATTGGACCGGCGACCTTCTCTGACAATGTATATATGGGTCTCAAATCACCATAAAGCTCCGAAGATGGAAGGTGGCTTGACAATGAGAATGTGACCCCACAATAGACTATCGTCACAATGAAAAGGGATAAGAGAATTCCTCTAGGCAAATTCTTCTCTGGATTTTTCGCCTCTTCCGCGATGGCTGCAATCTTCGTAACGCCTGCAAACGAAACAAAAACAAGGGCAGTTGCACTGAAAAGCCCATCAAGTCCTTCAGTCAAAAAGGGGGTAAGATGACTCTGTTCCATCGAAAAGAGAGAGACTGTAGCAAGAGCCAAGAGTCCCCCTAGAGTGACCGTCACAATGAATACGAGAGTCCCTCCCACCTTCATCACTCCCAGAAGATTGAGAATCAATACAGCTGCAAGAAGTGCCAGTGCGGTCAACTCAACTGGCACTGTGGTAAAGATGGCGAGATAGGCGCCAAACCCCACCAGGGCAAAAGAGCTCTTCAACAAAAGAGAGAGGCAGAGGCCCAAGCCTGCAATTGTTCCCACCAAGGGTCCAAAAGTTCGTTCTAGATAGACATAGGTGCCGCCCGAAGTAGGCATTGCCGTTGAAAGCTCAGATTTAGAAAAGGCTGCAGGCAAAACACAAATCGCTGCCAGAAGATAGGCCAACCAAGCCGATGGACCCGTCTGGTGAATGACAATGCCAGGCAATACAAATATGCCACTACCGAGCATAGCGCTAATACTAATGGCAATGAGTGAACCGAGGCCCAACTGTCTAGGAAGTATTTGCATGATCTACAACTTTAAAGACTATCCATCCCAGGTAGATTTGACAAGTCAGGAACCACCACAATCTCGATTCTTCGATTTGCTGCCCGGCCCTTCGGCTCCTCATTGGACGAAATTGGCTTGTATTCCCCAAAACTTGCTGCACTGATCTGTGCAGGCGGTAGCCCAGAATTCACCATCTCAAACACGACATTCAACGCTCTTGCCGAAGCCAAATCCCAATTGGACCTAAATCGCTCTGTATGTATTGGCACATTGTCGGTATGACCTTCAACTTGAAATTTCCTATTTGCGATCTCTTTGAGCTGTTCGGCAACCTCTCGAATGTTCTGTCGCCCAACTTCAGAGAGTTGCGACGACCCCGAGGAAAAGAGAACATCACTTGAGAGTTCGACAACCATCCTTCCCTCAACGATTTTAACTCGGAGCCTACCGGCATCAATCGCAGATCTAAATCTCGCCACCAGATCCCTGTACTCGACGATCCTCTTCTCGGCCTCTTGTTTGCTCCGCTCAATCTCCGAAAGAGCCTCCTTCGTCTCACTCAACGAAGCGTCAACGACTCCCAAACGACTCTCCAACTGCGAAACAAGAACCGTCTTCTCATGCAACTGGACCTCAAGGTCCCTTCTCTTTTCCTGTTCACTATGAAACTCACTCTCAAGCTGGGAGTACTTTGAGGAGGTGACACAACCAGAAATTGCGCCCCCACTGAGAACGAGAACGATCAAAAATTGAATCATCACTGCCTAAAAACCAGTTTCACCATCACGGGATAGTGATCCGAAAATCCTTTAGGGCCTTTCTTTCTCTCATTGAGAAAATCAAATCTCCACGGAATACCTGAAATGGTTGAGCCAAAGAAGAAGTGGCTTCGATCATTGTATTCAAAGATATCTCGCAGAAGAGAGGGAGCGATGGTTCGGTAGGAATCTGAAACCACGGATACAGGGGCACCCTTCTCCGTGAGGTTACGACTGACAAAGATACGATCCAATCGATCCCACGAATTTTCAACATACCACCAATAGCTTCCAGGAGGCATCTTCTTCATCTGGGCTCTAAGATTCGATTTTGAAGCGACATCATAGACATCAATCAAGCCCGGCGCCCCGTTCTCTCCACTAAGAATCGAATTCAAAGGGTTTGGGAACTCCCTGTCTGGGGTGTTGTAGTCTCCAACTGAGACCACAAAATAGCTGTCAGCTCCAAAACTCCTGCGCTGTTCAGAAATGGCGTCTGCAAGAACCTTTCCCGCAAGAAAACGCTTTTCTGTGGGGTTCCCCTGGGAGGGCCAATGGTTCACAAATACAGCAAGAACTCCACGCGATCCCTGAGCCTTGATTGAAAAGTGAGCCCTTAAAATGTCTCGCGTCCTAAACTCATCTCCCTTCTTAGAAGAACTCACGGTAAGCTCATCATGCTCCAAAAATTGAAGTTTCTCCGTGCGATAAAAGAGCGCTACGTCGATACCTCTCTCATCGGGACTGTCGGTGATGAGCCACTTCTCATAACCCAAAACTCGAGCTACACGTGCAGCCACAGCCTCATTCTCTATTTCTTGAACCGCCATTAGATCTGGAAGATCACCTTGAGCTCCTAAGACCGTTCGAAGTTCCCTGAGGCGCAGCTCAAGCTTCTCCTCGGTCCAATTATTCTTTAAACAGAACTCCTTAAAACCCGGTGTAGAAGCACCCTCACACGCCTCCGCCTTGCCAGGATATCCTACAGGGAGGAAGGAGTAGTCATCCTTACCACGATCGTGTTGAGCATCAAATAGGTTGAGCAGATTGTAGCTCATGATCTTAATTTCATCGGACTGAGTTGAGATCTTGAAGAAGTCATCATCGCGCTGGGGCACTGTTCGAGATGGATCCCCAAAGACTTCAAAACTGAATGGGATTAAGAAAAAGAGAGCTCCAAGAATAGTTCCAAATCTCATGACTCCTCCATCAATCGATTTAAAGACTCCAGAAGCGATTTACTGAAAAACCACTGCCTCTCGCGATCCGGATTCAAGGACGATAGCCCCTTAATTCTGTTTCGTCACGCTGTTCCTTAAAATCTCACTAAATTCTTATACAGAATCGGCCCCAAAAAGCTTCTTAAAGAATCGGGCCGTCTTTTGAGCCAGTGTGGGCTTCGAGTTCCCTGGGACCGCCGCACTGACTGACGGGGAGTGTGGACGGGGAGTGCCCTGAGTCGAAGGCCTTTCCCTCTTAAAGTCTGTTCGGTGCCGATTGGAGCTATTCCCATGCGGATGGGGCCTAGAATTGGAATCACGTCTCTGTTTGTGCTGATCCCGCCCCCGTTTTGCCGACCATTGAGAGCTTCCGCGCTCCGATTGGGTCGATTTCTGCTCTGATCCCTGATTCCTAAGATCCCCTCTCCTTGGGTTCTTTGGATCCCCTCGTTCGGCCCCTTTTGCACCACTTGATTGTTGGTGTGGCCGATCTTTCATAACGCCATTTTTATCTGATGGCGGACGCTCTCTTCGGGGTCTCTTTCGCCCCCCCTTTTTCTTTTCAAAGGAGCCTCCCCGATCTCGAGCAGCTCCAACGTCCTTAGTCCGAACAGGGTAACCCGTGCTCCGTTCAAACTCCCTCAGGGGTTTAAACTCCTTGATGATGGCCTCATCTTCAAGCCACCCTATCGCGAGCTTATGCTTCAAGTAACTTTCAATGCGCTCCAACGCCTCTACACTTTGATCGGAGACGAGACTGACGGCAAAACCCTCCTCCCCCGCCCGACCTGTACGGCCGATGCGATGAACGTAGCTCTCTGGGTCATCAGGAAGCTCATAGTTCACCACAAGATCAACACCTTTGATGTCCAGGCCCCGTGCCGCCACATCCGTTGCCACCAAGATGTGGCACTGGTCCCCGTCTCGGAACTGAGTCATCACTCGAATTCTTTGGTTTTGATTCAGCAAACTGGAGATCCCCAGAGCTGCAAAACCATTGTCCACCAAAAACTGAGCAAGCCGATTTACGTTGTTCTTGAAATTACTAAAGATGATGGCCTGCTTCGGGTTGTGTCTCTTCAATATCGAAAGTAGGTAAGAGGGTTTCTCACCATTGCCAATATGGAAGATCTCATCTTTTACGTTCTCAGCCTTAGCTTGATCCCGACTGACATTGCATTCGATCGGGTTGGCACCAAATTGATAAGCCACATTGAGGACATCAAAATTCAATGTTGCACTGAAGACAAGAAACTGGCGCTCTTTCGGAATTCGGCGCAATATGAACTTCATGTCGTCCTTGAAGCCCATATCAAACATTCGGTCGGCTTCATCAAACACAACAGCCCGAACCTGCCTAAGGTCGACCTGGTGATCCTTATAAAGATCAATAAGGCGACCTGGAGTTGCCACAATAAAGTCAACCCCACGACGAATCGCCGACTTTTGGGTATCATAGGCAACGCCACCGATGATAGAAACAGCTTCAATTTGGGAATCCCCACGAAGCTTATAGACATTGTCATACACTTGTTCGGCAAGTTCACGGGTAGGGACTAAAATCAATATGAAATGGTGGGATTTCCAGTGAGAAAACAACCTCTTTGAGTTCTCTGATTCGCCGTCTGTCTGCTCAACTCCGGTTGCGACCGACTCCTGAGCCTTTCGGGATCGCACAATTCGATCCATCAAAGGCAATAGAAAGGCTGCCGTCTTTCCTGTACCCGTCTGAGCAAGGCCCGCAATGTCACGCCCTTCAAGAACATGAGAAATGGTGGCCTCTTGGATTGGGGTACACTCTGAAAACCCCATCTGATCAACTGCCTTTTGAATTTCCGAAACAAAACCAAATTCTGTGAACTTCAAGAAAACTCCAACTTACACCCTAGTGCTGATGCAACCTACCGCCCCGCCGCAACAACTCATAAACTGTATAGAACTGCGCAGCGCGGAATCTAAAACTTACACAGAAAAGGAAGTAGTACTCTTAGCGGTTCTTGTCAACGTTGACGAACCTCAACCAACACCTATTGTGATCCCACTAATGGGTGGCCAATTCCAACCCCCAGAACCGCCGAAGCTCTCTAATAAAGGCAAGGGGTTGCTCAAAGTGAACCCAGTGTCCAGCCCCTGAGACCTCAACTGCCGAGACCCTTGGGTTCATTTCTACCATCTGTTCTAGCGTAGCCCGGCTCAACTCGTCACTTTGAGATCCCCGAATCACCAATGTTGGAACGTTCAATCCCCGAATCTCCTCCCATCGGTCTTGAAGCCGCCCCTTCATGACACTTTCAAGAATTCCTGGAGCATAGAAGCGCCATGTCAATTTTCCATCCGCACCCTTTTTTAAATTCGCAAGGAGGTACTCACCAAACACCATGTTCCCATTCAAGGATTGGTCAAAGTAGTCCTTGGCCTCTTTACGACTTCCAAAGGGGAGTGGAACGTCATCAAGCAGCTTTTGAATGAACGGCAAAGATTGGGGATTTGCCTCCGGACCAATGTCTTCAATGACCAGTGTGTTCACGTACTGAGGATGAAGGTGAGTATAACAGAGCGCATTTCGTCCTCCCATCGAATGTCCCACAAGATCGAACTTTCGCCATCCCAGCTCATCCACAATCTGTTTCAAGTCGGAAGCATAATCTTCTGGGGAATAGCCAAATTGAGGCTTAAAGGAGCGCCCATGGCCCCGCTGGTCCAACAGCAAGATTTCAAATTCCCGATCCAAGGCACGTGCAATGGTCATCCAATTGGACGCAAATCCCATCAGGCCATGGAGAAAGACAAGGCGGCGTTTGCAACCTGTGCCGAGAATTCGATAAGAGAAATCCTCAAGTCTAACCTGTTTCAATCCAATCCGCTCCTCCATCAGTAACAATACGAAATAGGGTGGGTCTGTGGATTCATTGGATGCCACAAAATGAGACAATTTTGTAATCGAAATTTGATAAATGGCCAAAATTCCCTGAACCTTCATCGTGCATAATAAAATGATCAAATCATTTCTTAAGGGGGATAGAACGTGGAGAGTCTTAATATTCAAAACGATTCATCGTGTCGATTAACCTACTCGGATCGAGTTTCACGAGAAGAGGTTTTACAAGTCACCCAATTCATTGAATCGCTTCGTGAACAACTCCCTTCGGATTGCATCATCAATTGTCAGATCGATCGACATGAAAATACCTATTGTGCAACGGTCGAGGCTACTGCCTTGAAAAATAAATTCAGCTCCATCGACTCTGGGCAGGAGCTCTTAACTGTCTTTTTGAGGTTGCATGAAACCCTCTTTCGTCAGATCCGCGAGTGGCGAAACTCAAGATTCAGTTCAGCCTTTCGCAAGAAAAGACGAGTTCTCATCGTGGACGACGCACCTGATTCTGTTGCACTTATAGAAAGTGTATTTCAAAAAAACGGCTGGGATGTGGAATGCGCGACAGACAGTCGATTTGGAATCGAAAAAATCCTCTGCAAACCCTTTGACCTCTTAGTCGTGGATTTTCAGATGCCCGGACTCAATGGGGCACAAACTCTGAACGAAATCGAAAATCGCATTCAACACAATCCCACCGTCATAGAGCATTGGCAAAAAGAAGAACTTCCATTTGTCACCTATTCTGGGAAGAATTTCGAAATCTCACCATCCAAACTTTCCCACCTCATTTGTATTGAGAACTGGGATAAAAATTTCGAATTTAAAGAGCTCGAACGACGAATACGTGCGATCGATTCGATGGTGAAGAGCGTTGCATGACCACGCTCTCTTCTTTAGCGTAACTGTCTGCTGTTTTTAACCTAGCTGTTTTTGGCGAACACTTTCAATCTTCTCTTCGAGGGTCTGCTCTCGATCTGTTCGAGTTCCTAACCGAATCGAGGAGGATACACGGGGAGCCCCCATATGGTGCAATCTCTCATGGCACTCCTTAAGCGCCACAAAGACCTCGTCCCAAGGTCCCTCCACGTTGGTGCCGTAAGAGTGAAGACTGTAGTTCAATTGATGTTTTTGAAATATCTTTTGGCATTCTGCCACATAAGGTGAAAGAGAGGTACCAACCCCAATAGGAATAATGCAAAAGTCAGCGATCGCTTTCATAAGATCTCCTTTTCACCTCCAGTTTACCACATATCCATAGAGAAGCTCAAATGGATGAAAATATTTTCAATCCGAAGCGAGGAGACTCCTGCCTCCTCAGAAGGTGCTGCCTGAGTGTAGGTGGAATATCGGTGAAAGAGATAGGTGGCACCTAGACCAAAGTTTTGATTAAGATTTAAGCGAGAGCCTACTGCAATGCCTGTCCCACTTTTGGTGCCACTCCCCTCAAGCAGAGTCGCTCTCCCCCGATGGGTTTGGATGAGATTGTCGACCAAAAGGTACCCCGTCCAAAGCGATAAGATCCCAAACCTTACGCCTACAAGCGGTCCAAACGAAAAATTAGTGCCCTGAACATCTTGAATGGTGCTGGAATCAACCATAGTTACCCGATAGGACTCGAGAAACCCGGTCAACCCCAACAAAAAATAGGGCCCCACCGGAAAATAACCGCAGACCCCTAAAGCTGGTCCCATGATCCTTCCCTCTTCACCCCCCTCTCGGTAGCTGCTATTGACAAGAATCCCAAGAGATCCCTCAACTTCCGCGGATCTTGAAAAATCGCCCCCCACAAACAAAAACATAGCAAACGTAAGAAACTTCAAGGATTTAGAGTGACCGAACATACTTCAATCTTAAGGGAGTAGTGGGTAGTAGCGTCAAGACCCTAGGCCCCAAAACCGGCAAACCCTTTACTCATAGGGCATTTAGTGCAACGATGAGGCGAAAATAAAGGAGAGTCCATGAAACAATTTCTTTCTATTTTGATGATAGGATTTGCCCCCTTACTGACCCTAAGTCCTAACGCAATGGCCGACGACGAAGTGGTGCCCAACCGACTTGAGATCCTTGAGGGGATGCCCGTTTCAGACGGAATTTATCTCAACTGCATCGTAGACAACGATTTTGAATTTCCAATGAGTGTCCGGCGAGTTGAGTACAACTTTGCCTGTGGCCACCCAGCCAATGTTTTTCATGTTCGATATCGCTGTGGTGAGACTCCTCAAAACTGCACCATTGCAGTAGATGACTATCAGCAGTTCGCAGGCCCCTCGATGTACAACTGCTACCTCATTCAACCCCACTGCTTGGTTCGCTACGAACTGATCTCAGAGGAGTGAACTCAGAGCCTGGTTGGTGACGAAGGGCGCGGTCAACCTCCTCGTCATCAACTCTCTCTATTTTGCTCATTGTGAGGGCCCACTACGACATGACCACGGACCAACCGGGGAACTTCCGCCACAACGTACGAAAGCTCTATCTCTTCAGTTTCTTTTGGATGTTTCTGGTCATCATGCCCGTGCTCATTCCTTTTTTCACAAGTCTCGGCTTGTCGATGCGCCAGATTTTTCAATTGCAATCCGTTTTTGGCATAACTCTTGTGATTCTAGAGGTTCCCTCCGGCTACCTAGGGGCTGTCCGGTAATTCCATTTTTGCCGATTTCTATAAGTTTTCCTTATACCTTCGTTGAGCCTCCTCGAGTTAGCGCCTCTGGCTAGCCCTACAGCCCCTACCTATGTGATCTGTGGGGGCGCAAAAACACTCTCGTGCTCGGATCTTTGATCTCTGCAATCGGTTTTACTTACCTCATGTTCGTGCAGGATTTTCATGAGCTCATCCTTTACGAACTTGTTTTAGGTGTGGGAGCCAGTCTCGTCTCAGGAGCTGACATTTCAATACTCTATGATTCTGTGGACAAGACCTATAGAAGACAAAGCACCCAATCCTTGGCAAACATGCAGCTCTGCTCGGGCTCAGGGGAATCCATAGCAGCTATTCTTGGAGGGCTCCTGGTCACCTTTTCCTTTCATCATGCTTTGATTGCCAACGCAGTTGCCGCATGGATTCCCGTCTTTGTGGCGCTCGCCCTGGTTGAACCCACCTATCAAAAGATGAGCAACGTTTCCCACTTGAAAAATCTACAGCAGGTGATGCGACACCTGTTTTTGAATCCCGATCGAATGGTGCTTTTGATCTTTCTAAATTTGGTGATCTGGGGACTTTCTACCTTCATAGCGGTCTGGATCTTTCAAAAATATTGGGAAGAAAATGGAATTCCTCTAATCTATTTTGGAGTGCTTTGGGCACTCTACAATATTTCTGTCGGACTTGTCGGCAAACAGGTCCACAGGTTGGAACACAAATGGGGTCCTATTCCACTTCTGATTTTTTTGGGCCTAGCTCCGATTACGGGATATCTTGGTATGGCCCTCACAACAGGCTACATCGGAGTGGCCTTAGGGATTCTCTTTTACTTCAGTCGAGGCGTTAATCATGTTCTTCTTAAGGATGCCCTGAACTGGCGCACCCCCTCATCTTTTCGTGCTACCGCCAATTCAATTCAAAGTTTTTTCTTTCGCCTTGGTTTCGCCCTAGTTGGTCCCGGAGTGGGGCTTTTGATCGACTCCCACGGAATCAGATTCACTCTTCTCACCCTTGGGTCAGTCTTTGCAATCCTGTACCTGGTCGCTCTGACCCCTCTCATAAGTTTGATCCGTAAAACAGCTCCTAGCTACATTCCTGATCAATGATCACTTTAAACGAGCTGTTATAGTCCATTCGGAATTTGAAATGGGCCAAGATTGTGAAGAAAGTTGAATCACTTTCAGTTTGACTTCACCCATTAGTTTTGTTGATAACTTCTTAGTGGCTGGCGCGAAACCTGCTTTTGAGTGATTTTCCATAAGTTTTTCTTATGCCGAGGCGGACCGTAGTACCAATAGAGGATTGGAGCCGATGATACATTTGCCTTTGGAACGTTCAAGAACCATTTCGTTTCTGCTTTCTCTAACACTGACACTTTCCTGGGGATGCTCCTACCGAGAGGAGAAAGAGCACAATCGAAATCCTGTCCCAGATGACCGTACTGATAATCCCGAGCTCACATCCTATTCTCTTGTTCTTGATCAAGTGCTTCAAACAGAGTGCGTTGATTGCCATTCGGAAGGCAATCCAGGAAACAACAATGTGGACCTCTCCAGCTATGAATCCATTACAAATTGCTCCAATCCCGTTTTGGTGGTCCCAGGAAATCCTGAAGGGAGTCTTCTCTACTCCGTCGTTGCCAGAGGTGAGATGCCTTTGTTTAGGGACCCCTTGACCGAACATCAGATTCAGCTGGTCCGAGATTGGATCGCCGGAGGTCTTTTACGATGATTCGATCAACATCCATTATGTGGCGCTTTCTCTTTTGTGGACTTCTCGCCCCACATTGGTCCTTTGCTTCTGGTCAAAATTGGATTCATGACTTCTCTCTAGCTAAAGGGCAAATCGAATTCCACGCAATCGGAAGACCAAAGGCCATTAAGATTCATGGAAAGAGCGAAGCATCGCCTGAGACCCTCGAAGGTAAGATTGAAACTTCAGGAGGCATCCTTTCTGGCCAAATCTCATTTTCACTGAATTCACTAAAAACAGGCATAGGTTTGCGTGATCGCCACATGAAGGAGAAGTACCTTGAAACCAACACCTATCCAAAAGCTATTTTGAGAAACTTGCAGATCCAAATCTCAGAGACCTTTTTTGATCAAAAGGAGGCTCAAGTCACAGCTCTCCCGTTTTCTGGAGAGTTTGAAATTCATGGAATCAAACACAATGTGACAGGAACCTCGAAATTGGAGTGGCCCTCAAAAGATCTTCTAAAGATCAAGGGAGAGTTTCAGATCAATATCAAAGATTTTGGGATAGAGATTCCAAGTTTTATGGGAGTGACGGTGGCAGAAACGGTTGAAATTGAAGTTGATCTTCAAGTCCCATCGAATTTAAGGTCCAATGAATGATGAATCTTCTGAAGAGATACCGCAACATTGTTTTGGTTCTATTTCTTTTTGCATTCTTTATTGATCCCTCCATTTCCTGGGGCTTTCCTGAGATGAGCCGACATGGATATGGGAGCTGCGTTGCCTGTCACTTTAGCCCCTCCGGTGGTGGAATTCTCAATGACTATGGGCGAACCTTATCGAATGAGCTTTTGAGTTCCTACATCTTGGATGAAAAAGATGAGACTGATCTTAAAATAGGGGACTTGAATGACCAGGAGAAAGAGAATCTTCGATTCTATCTTGGCGCAGATGTCCGATCTGTGGGAACCTTTGTAGAGACGAAACTCTACAAAGAGAGCCGTTACATACTTATGCAAATGGATCTAGAGGGTCGAGTTCAATATCGGGAAAAATTTGGAATGTCGATCCGCCCAGGCCTCCTAGAAAAGAGTACGACCTCTTCAGGCGAGAATGAATTTTTCCTTCGAACCTACTCTTTTGACTACACTCCGATTGAATCTATCTCATTGCGATTGGGACGTTTTAGGCCATCTTTTGGATTGGGGGTTGCAAATCATACTTTGTATGTTCGGCAAGATTTGGAATTTGGTTTAAGGTCCGAAAGTCACGCCTTGGAATTTTCTTGGCTTAGCGACTCCCTATCGATCATTCTTACTCCATTTGCAGAACAGCCCGACCGGAATCAGTCACTGCGCGAACGTGGCGCGACTCTTTCTCTTTCCTATTTTTTCTTAGATCACTTCAAAGTGGGTTTAAGTCTTTTTCGTGGTCAAAGTGACACCCAAATTCGTACGATCGCTGGCCCAAATTGGGTTCTCGGAATCACCGACAAGATTTTTTTTATGTCAGAAATCGACTGGCAATCAATCGATTCTGAGATGAAACAGGGATACGCAATGTATCATCGTTTCAATTACGAATGGGTTCAAGGCGTTCACACCTACATTCCTTATCAACTATCTTTTCTTGACCTGGGTCTACCGACCTCAAAAAAGGAGTCCTTGGGAGTTGGTGCTCAATTTTTCCCCATCAAGTACTTTGAACTTAACTTTGAGTGGCTTAAAGAGCGAACCTCCGCCAATGACTCTCAACCCTATGATGTAGCTCTATTGCTTTTTCATCTCTACTACTGATTGCGTCAGCATAAGAAACACTTATAGGAACCATTCACCGAATTTGGCTAAAGTGAATTGAACATCAATCCTCCTTTGGAATCAAATTGCACCAGGGTCTTACACTTTTGCGTCTGCCATTGACAACTTTACCAATTGGTGATGAAGAGGAGTTCTATGCAGTTCGTTTTAAAACTTAGTTTCAACGGCAAATCTTTGAAAAGGAGTCAAAAATGGTGAATCAATTTCGATGGAAAGCCTTGGTCTTGGGCCTCTTCGTGAGCATAAATGCAAATGCCTCATTCTCAAACATTTATGATACGATCTTCGAACTTAAATGCATTTTCTGCCATGATGAAGCAACTCCCACCAATGGAAACGTCAACCTCTCCTCCTATGAAGTGATCATGGGGAGTGCAGCACCTCAGCTCGTCATCCCTGGAGATCCAGAGGCGAGCATCTTGTACAGGAGCATTAAAGATGGTCGAATGCCTTTGGGCCTTGATCCTTTGTCCAACGAAGAGATTGAGCTCGTTCGCCAGTGGATTGCCGACGGGGCCGTGAACTCACAAACACCTCAATAAAAGATGGCAACGGACGTGATTATACAATCACGTCCACTTCTGAAACAATGCAGCCTGAAGGTTGGCTCTTTCTAAAACCATCTGATGAGACGTCAATCAGACGACTGCTCAAATACTCATTGATTGAGGTTTTCAGAGTCACCTGGGGCGCAAGGCCCACAAGATTTCCCCTCTCAAAGAGATAGCCAATTTGAACGGGTGAGGAAAACTCACCCAAATCATTGGTATCACCACCGGCGGCTAGGGCAACAACCAGGCATCGGTCCAAAGATCCTAAGATCTCTCGCCAGGACTTACGCCCCTTTGCAAATCTCAATGAATGGGGGCCCAACTGAACCCCGCGATCATAGATCCGGCAGCCATTACCCGTAGTTGCGACACCATATTTCTTCCCGAATCTCAGGTCACTGATCAACGAAACAAAACAGCCTTGGTCAATCAACTTAAGGTCTTGATCCCGTCGAACGACCCCCTCCCCGTCAAAAAATTGAACCTGCCCAGACAATGGATCGTAGGCACAATCATAGATCGTCACCTTCGGATTGAAAAGCTTTTGACCTAACCGATTGCTGTAAAGCGCAGCTCCTTCATGGTAACTGTTGACTTGAAAAGATTCGATCAGCTTTCCTAAGGGTGTAAGCGACTCCTCAAACAAAACAGGCATCGCACATGATTGGAGTTCCACTTTCCGATCGTGTGCATCCAAATAGGGCACATGATCTGAAATGGTTCTTTCAATACCTGGTTGAGCTGTCGACTCACCAAACAGCCCATCAATCATATTGCCAGACCCCTTCCTCTGATAGAAGATGTACCAATCACAAAAATCCCCAGATGTTTTAAGATCCAAGCCATAACTTGCACTCAAAGAACAGTTTGTCGACTTGATCATGCAGTTTCCGCCAAACACAAATTGAGGATATCGTTTGCAGAGCTCAGTGAAACTCTCGCCAAAGTGATTCAAAATTTGAGGATCAACGTCAACACCTTGGCGCTCCTCAATTCGAGCTTCTGCAAATCCATAGTTATGTTCAGTGCCTGGACCACCCCACTTATAACTGTCTTGCAACAGTTGCTCCAATGAAGTGCTTCCCAACCGTGAAGTTTGAAATAGCTTCCCATTTTCAAATCTCCGAACAGCAAACCGCTGTATCTCTGAATTCTTCCTGGCCGTAATCCTGCTTCCTTCTGCCTTAAGTGAAGAGATTTTTTCATAGATCGATAAAAGGTCGTGTTCCATCAACTCACCTGCATCTCTTTGACAAGAACAAATGGACCACCATCTGAAACAGGTAATGGCCATTGTTCCATCTTCCCACATCCACCCACGGCAGAACTGTGGAGCTGAAAATCAGACGATACCGCCTCAGCGTTTCTCAATGTTTCAAAAACAGATCCTGAAATGACCGTCAGACGAACAGGATCTCTTTTTCCGTTGGCGCCGATCAAATAACCCCTATAGGGAGCGATTGTGAAAGTGCTTAAACCACTCCCGTGCTTAATCCCTTGAACCAGGAGAGCTCCTTCACAACGCTCCAAAATCTTCGCCACAGGCTCTCTCCCCGGCTCAATGTAGGTTGAAGTCATTCTCACAATAGGCTCCCATTCAAAGCTCATCGCTCGTGAGTTCCCCGTAGGTCTCTCATCCAGTTGAACTGCCGTTTCGAGACTGTGAAGTCGACCAGTCAAAATTCCACTCTTGATCAAGTAATTCTTCTGTGCGTAGGTCCCCTCGTCATCAATTGGACAGTAGCCAGAGGTTCTCTCCAATCCTCCAAAGTCCACGATGGTCAAACACTCCGACCCTATCTTTTTGCCGATCTCCCACTCCTTGAGTGCCAAAGGATCTCCCAACATAAAGTCCGCTTCCGACTTGTGGCCAAAAGATTCATGGGTAAATAGGGGCTGTCCGGTAATTCGCTTTTTGATCGATTTTGATAAGTTTTTCTTATACCGAGGCGGGCCGACGAAGGGCTAGCCAGAGGCGCTAACTC
>JACTMU010000068.1 GCA_014584465.1 Pseudomonadota bacterium
CTGCATTTTGTGCAAATGCAAATTTAAGTATCAACAGGCTGAAAGGGGTGGGTCAATTTTAGCGAGAACAGGTGGGTCAATTTTACTGAGAGACAACGCCCAATCAGTTGCATCACTTATCGACCCTGATCAAACTCCAAAAGTACGAGAGACAAGCCAACGATTGCGATCGTTCTACTTCCTCGCAATAGGCTCAGTTCTGGCGCAAGCGCATCGGGTGAATCGTCTGCACATCAACGAGAACGGTATCATGGCCATTCACTTGCCGCTCGACCCAGCGAGGTCTTCTACGTTTTCAACCCGCACTGCCTATCCTCAGTTTCTTCATCTCTTCCAAGGAATTGTGCGGAGATGGCTCGGCCAGCAAATCGAAGTCAGAAACGCCTTTGTCTTAAATACGAAGACTGAGGTTCTTCAGGAGTGCAATCGACTGGGATTAGCTCGCGGGCTGGAATACACAGTTTCATGTGCTCACTCGGCAACAATTCAGCAGACAGTCAAGCGACAGTCCTCCAAAGAATACTTGATGGCGGATGAAGCTCCTGACCTTCACTGCGGATACTGCTTCCCATGTCTTCTTAGAAGAGTCTCGATGTGGAGAGCCAACCTAACAAATCACGACGTGGAGTATGCAACTGCCCCCTTTAAGGTTCTCGTTGATGGATCTGCGGACAACTACGATTTTGTCTATGAAGCAAGTTCCGCAGTGCTGGGACTTATTCGACTAACAATGAAATTTGAAAACCCAGACTTCATCACAATGCTCTCGGAGTACCCGCAGATCGCAGAGTGTGCGACCGTCCTTGGTGATGGGTCAATGAACGCAATCATAGACCTTCACAGACGATTCGCCCAAGATGTGCGAGCGTACATCGCTGCAAATGCGCCCTATCTCGAATTCCTCTTTGATGCACAACGATCTCGTCAACTGGAACAGCAGGTTGCGGCAATCGCTTCAGACCAAGTTTTGGATGCCGCCCTACAGAGAGCACAAGTTGAAGCCTCGGATGCCTTCTACAAACAGATGAGCAAGCTATTCGATACGCTTCGACTGCGAGTGCAGATTGCGTTAGCGGATGGATCAATGACTGAACAACAAATCAGAGGCATGTTGGACAACGTGGTTGCATCTGTGGTTGGGGGCAGAACTCCTCCAGTCAAATTCACACAAAACGACGGCAAGGAACTGAGAGAGACGACATGGCAAGAGCTGCGAAGCCGCCCGTGTCCTCCTTTCTGGTAAGGATAAAAAATGGCTGACAACCACAAAGACGGAATACAAGTTTACACTTCGGGAATTTCAAATCTCGTCACGATTACAGCTGCAGGGCTTGCTGCCAGCACAGCTCTCATGCAGATCGTGGGATCTGACGCGAGCAATAAGTGGTGGTATGTTTGGTCACTTGTCGTCTTTTTCATTGGACTCATCTTCTGTTTTTTGACGATGTCCGGTTTGACAGGTCAGGCAAAATTAGAAAAGCCAAGTATCGATGTTCTCAACATCAGACTTCCCGCGCTCACGTCGTTCATCCTCGCTTGCGTTGGTTTCATTTTGCTTGGCGTTGGGGCGTTTTCGGCTCCTGAGAAAGGTGAGCGTGTGGATGCGTCTCGTTTAGTCCTCAAACTTGAAAGCTGTCGTGGTGAAACCGGAGCAACCGCAGAGCAACGACTCAAATGCTACGATGCTCTTTTCGACTCTCAAGTGAGCAGCACACAGATTACAAATGAGGAGCTACAGGCCCTGCCGGAGAAAGATCGGGCTTGGATTAAAATGTTGATCTTAAAAACCAACGAGCACAAGTAGGGGACCTATTTAGTGGGCCAAGCCAAGCAACGAAAAGAAGAAGTCGAAGCGATTCTTGCGTCACTATCTTATGAAGAGCGAATTGTCTATGATCTTGCTCAGAAGATTTTTGAGCGAGTCATTCGTGGCTTGAAGATGACCGGCGGCTGCTACCGAATCACTTTCTTACTCAAGGCTATCCTTGAGAGAGCACAACATTCTAACCGAAGCAGTGGTTGGGTTTGTCAATGACGGCACAGGCGATGTGATGACATATCATGCGTGGCTTGAGTTCAATGGCCGCAAGGTTGATTTAACTTTGGCCAACGTAGCTCCCGGAGTAAATCGAGGTCCACTTTTGATTCTGGATCACGAATTTCAAAAACATGGAACATTTGAATATTCGTACCATAGGCAACGTGGTGAGGCGGGAGACAGAGTTGTTGAACGACTTCTTACTTCAGAATTTGCAGAGGCCATTCGACACAAAGAGCAGGAACATCAGGTTATGTTGGAAGTGTGCGGCTCACTTGAGCGAGTCACGGACTATCTGAACAATGCGCCAGATGGTTTTACCTATGAACGTTTCTTGAGATTATTGAACTAAAGACGGGGGGGTCGGTTGACTGGAGAGAAAATCATTTATTGTCCTTATTCAGATGCTGAGATTCCCCTTTCAGCGACAAGTCCCGAACACGTCATCCCGCTTTCTCTTGGTGGGCATGATGATTTTATTCTTCCAGTTGATGCGACATTCAATGCTAAAGCCGGAACAGAGATTGACGGTAAAATTGCAAACGACTTTTTAATGCTGATGAAGCGTCGTGATCACGATGCGCGGGGGCACAGCGGTAAACCTCCTGAGCCAGTTTTGAAAAAAGCAAAAGATGCGGCAACGGGTCGTCCGATCCAAGTGAACTTAGGTAAAAATCTTCAGGTTTGGGACGCGAAAGATAGAAAGAATGTACCTCCTGGAGGAATGACATTTGAGGCGACCTTCAAAATTGAACTGGAGCCGCCAGTTCAATTTTTAGCCAAGACTTTTTTATCGGCTGGGCATTTTGTGTATGGAGACCTCTTTCGTCAAAAGGTCAAACATCAAGACGTACGTCTTTTGATGAGGGGGCCCTCAACACTTACTGAAGCAGAGATCGGAACGATTCAGACAAGAATGTTTCGTGATCTACAAGGTGATCTCGAAGATCCCGTCCAACAGCAAGAGTACGACATCCAACGTTTGTTGTGTCACCTGGTTCGGGGGAGTTTGGTTGTCTTCTTCCCTTCCGCAGACAACACACTCTGCATGTTCTGCGGCATACTCGGTGCTTACATGGGGATGCTGGCCGTACCTGCGAATGTTAGTGCCTTGCCCATCGATGGCGGTCACGATCTCGGTCATGCCGTAATCGTTTCAAACGGGAAGGTTTTGCGTTGGTCATACCGACGTTTTCTAACTCGGATGGTTCCTGAAATTCAAAAGCTCCAAGAACGTACTGCAAAAGAAGCCGCTGCCCCCAAGGGTCCGGTAAAAAATTGAGCTGTGCATTTAGGGTCTGTCTTCATCGGCGAAGGAGGGACAAATGAAAGACAACAAAAATACATGATGGCTCGTTCATCGGCATGAGAGGTCCGCAGCATTTTCGCAATAATACGCATTGGTGAACTAACTCGCGCGTACTCATAGGAACCAAGAACCACTTCATCAACTTCCAACTTCTGAGCAGCCTCGACTCTGGTCAAACCCGTCTTTTTTCGTAGCCACCATAAGGTCGCGGCAACCCGCACTCGCAAGTACAGCCGCCATCCCTTATTCAATACTCGATTCATCAATTCCATAAATCTAAACTCGCTTCATACTCGGACGAAAGGAAAATATGGCAACAAAGAGGCTTAACCAAGCTGACAGGCGAACATTGGTGGCGTTGGGGAAAAGGATTGAGACGATAATCCTGAAAGAAAAGGGCTATAAATCATTGGATGCGTTCTCGCTGGAATTTCATGAGGAGATCGCGAAGCCGACCCTCTACCAACTCTGTAATGGAAAGCGAGATATGAAGCTTTCAACCCTCATGGGGCTCAGTCGCGCACTTGATATCCCCATCAGTGGCCTGCTTAAGGGCGTGTAGAAACAAAACAGCTCCGCTGTTTGCATTTACGAACAGAAATTTCTCTGCCGAAATCCGATTGCAATCCCAGCCTTTAGGCTCGTTTCGTAGAAATAAACCAACCCATTGTTTGTAAATCCGGTCACCAGGAATTTTTTACTCGCTTCCGGCAGTTCCTAATAAATATCAAATGTTTAGAAAACGACTCTTTTATTAGAAGCACTCTGGGTGTTCGTAAATCCGAACAAAAATGCTTAAAAATATTGCAATGAACCAAATGCTGCGGTAGTAACTCCAAATGATTTCAGCGAGTTAAGTCCATCATCGTTGATTTGTTCCAGTTGGTCTCATCATTGCTCTAGCACACCTCTGAAGATTGGCCCCCCTAGGTGGAGGAGTAATGCCTTTTAAGATTCTGGTGGTTGACGATGAAGAGTTGGCTTTATCGACAGCCAAATTAGTTTTGGAACAAGAACCCGACTTCGAAGTTCATACCGCTTCAAGTGCGACGGAGGCCATTCGGCTGGTTCAAGCAAGCCCATTTGGCTATGCCGTTATCTTGCTCGATCTCATGATGCCGGAAAAAGACGGCGCTGCCGCTGCGCAGGAGTTGTTGGCAGTCAACCCGCACCTCATTATCGCAATCAATTCTGGCGACTACTCCCGCGACGCTCTCAAAAAATGCTTTGCCTCAGGTGTTCTCGATTTTATCGAGAAGAACACCGATCCCGAGGAACTAAAGGCAAAGATCCGATCGTTCTGTAAAAAATATGAAGAGACCGCACAGACTTTCACGCGTCCAATCCCGTCAGAGAATGAAAACCTTATTCAATCTCTGGGCATGATTGGTCGTTCGCAAGGACTGGTAGAGATCGCAAAACTCATCCGTCAGGCCGCACCCACTGATTGTACCATTCTCATTCATGGTGAATCTGGTACTGGCAAAGAATTGGTTGCACGAGCTATTCACAATCTATCGGGTCGCAGTAAGCGCCCCTTCATTCCCGTCAACGTTGCCGCGATCCCAGAGAACTTACTTGAAAGCGACCTCTTTGGTCACGAGCGTGGCGCCTTCACCGGGGCTGACCGCCAAAAAATTGGAAAATTCAAAGTCGCTGATGGTGGAACACTGTTCTTGGACGAAATTGGAGATATGAAGCCTGAGCTTCAAGCAAAGCTCTTGCGCGTTCTTCAAGAGGGAGAAATCAGCCCAGTTGGTTCAGTCGGCTCGCAAAAAGTGAACGTGCGTATCGTGGCGGCCTCCCATGTGGATCTTGAAAAGGCGGTGGTCCAAGGGAAATTCCGCGAAGATTTATTCTATCGCCTGAATGTACTCAAGGTCAGCATTCCGCCACTGCGTGACAGGCCCGAAGACATTCAACCTCTTGTCGCCCACTTTCAAAGAGTCTATGGCGGTGAAACGAAAACGATTCTTATGAAAACCATCCGCTATCTGGAGCGTTATCCATGGCGCGGGAACATTCGTGAGCTTGAAAATGAGATGGAAAAGCTTATGACGATTGTCCCCGCCAAACGAATCGAGCCCACTCATCTGAGTAGTAAGTTTTTTGAAGAGAATACGGCCCCAAAGCTGAGCACCTTTGATTGCACATACGACGAATTTGTCAAATTGCTCGAAGATCACGAGAAACAATATATTATAAACAACCTTTCAAAAAGTAGCTCACTTCGTGAAGCCGCAAAACATCGTATGAAGGCACCACTTGGCACTATTTACGGGCGAATGAAGAAGCTCGGAATCAAAGGGGGAGAAAGCAATGAAGAAATCAATCAGTAAAAAGATGGTGGGACTGCTGGCAGTTCTCGCTTCAGTCGGCGTCGTTCATGCCGAAGACGGGACTTTCGAGGTTACAAATCCGACGGACCAACAACAGGCTATTGTTAACAAGCTTATCCTGCACGGGTACATCCGTCCGTTGGCAGAACACCCCGACTGGTATCAGATCAATCGCGAGCGTCTCACCGACGCAATTGCACGAGAGCGAGCGGGAGATGCTTCAGCACAAGAAGTTATCAAGGTGCTAAAGAGTATCATTGGTGACGAAACCGACATCCGAGAAATTGACATCTTTAACATCCGTCTTGGAACCCAGGACTTCAGAGTAGGCCAATAAGGAAGAGAGGAACGCGTGAATGAAATGTTCAAAAGTAATTTTAGCAATAACGGCGTTCAGTGTGGTCGTCGTTATGGGTACTGACCGATCCCACGCTGCTGACAGTAAGATATACCGTTATGTCATTACCGAAACCGCTGGCGCCACCTCCCTTGACCCCCTGGAGGCTGACAACACCAACAACCTGCCGGTAGCGCGCATGATTTATGCAACGCCATTAGAAATCTCAGAAGCGAATCAGCTATCGAGCCATGTCCTAGAGTCTTTCCAGTATGACAGTTCGACTCGCACCATTCAGTGGGTTGTTAAGTCCGGATTAAAATATGATGATGGCACTCCAATTACGCCAGACGATGTGGCTTTCTCTGTTGCCCGAATGGCCTATACAAGACCACAGTTTCCCGTCGTCGAGAGTATCGAGGGAGTGGAAAAATGGTCAAAGTCAAAAGGTGCACTGAAGTCGTTCCCTTCTGGTATCGGCGTCAAGGGGCAAACTGTTTCTATCAAGCTTACCAATAATATTGAGCACCCATTGTTCCGGTTTTGCCTTGAGCTATTTTCCATCATTCCCAAAAAATGCGTCGATACCGAAAGCAATAAGATCACCTGCAAAGAAATCCCTTCCAGTGGTTACTACCGGATTGCTGAAAAATCAAAGGGCACAATTCTCTTTGCGAAAAGAGACGATGCCAAAATAGATGGACTTAAAGTCCCAGCCAAAGTCCGATTTGAATACATCTCGGCTGAAGATTTGCCAAAAAGCTTTGGCTCTCTTGATGACATGACGGTCTTCGCAGGTAACGAGGTCACATACCCAAGCGCGGAGCTTCAAAACATTGAGGAAAAATTCCAGACAAAATTTACGCCAGCATCGAGATTTTCGGTCCTTCTGCTGAATCCAAAGATCGCGCCTTTCAAAGATAAAAAGTGTCGCCAATATTTTGCTAAAAGCTTTAGGGAGTCTTACTCGGAGATCGCGGGAAAGTCTCAACCTCTTGAGGCCAGCATTTTTACAAAAATTCTGCCTGGATATTTGAGTGTTAAAGAATTAGGAGGGGACAAGCAATTCTCTGAAAAGGACATCGCAGAGTGTAAATCTGCTTTTGCGAAGGCCAAGATTGGCTGGGGATATGCCGAGGGCGAAATGCGTACTATTTTCATTGATACACTCAAAAAGACATTTGAGAAAATAGAAGTGAGGCCTTCCGACCCAACGGTAGCGGCGAATCGAAAAGACCTGGCAGACTCGTTTGCTGATGGAAAAATCTCGGTCTTAAGTGGCAGCTCAGGCTTTTGGGCACTTGATCCGTCTGGCGATATGAAAATGCTCTTCACTCCGAATTTGCACAAAGCTCTGAAATTTGTCAGCGATGACACTAAGTTACAAAAAATGATATCTGAGTTAGATTCTGGGACTTACGCACAGGTGAACAGATATCTTTATGACGAAGCGATGTTCAATGTGTACTCGCACCTGCGGAGGTTTTTTGCGTCTCCCAGTAAAAAACTCCTCGTTGATGTGCCTTTCGCAATTACTTCGCCTGCCCCTTGGCAAGTTTTTAAGGTGAACTGATGGCACGATCTTCACGCTCAGAGTTTTTGATGAAATTTGCTTCTGAGCTGAAGACGCGCAGTGCTTTACCAAAGAATATTGAACTTGCCCAAATCGGACCAGTCTTTCTTGCAAGCGTTTTCAATGAACTGGAATCAAACATCATTACCGAATCTGTCTTTTCAGGAATGGATGTTGATCCCGATCTTGCTGTCCTTAAAGGTCTTGTCGAAATGACAGAGCGAACTGCATTTGCAAATGGAAAAGACGATGGTCTTATCAGTTGCAAAACGGAGCGCTCTGATGGATTAGCGGCTTTCCCTTTTGGAGTTTTAAACGAAACCAAGGAAGCGGCTAGAAAAAATGCTTACTTCGAGGCCGTTGAGCGATTTGCATGGGCGACGTGGTGGGATAATAAAAATATCGGCCACAGATGTGAAGAAATCATTTTTGAAAAAACCATCGATTCCTCGGGCCCCATTTTGAAGCAACTGTCTAAAATTCTGTCAGTAAAATCTATCTTTAGAATTACGCCCGAAATTGAGAATAAAAAGGATGCAGTTGTCGCCATTTACTTTGCATTTCTTGAACCTTATGGAGTGATTTCCGGAGGTGCGGCTGGACCAAGCCACGATATCGAAAGCGCCAACTTTAGAGGGATTTGCGAGTTGCTGCGCCATGCCCTGGCCATCAGAAAAATTAAAACGTCGAATGTTAGTCCTGTCACATTCTATGAGAAGCGATTGGCCTACTTTGGGCTTACGCAACCTGGAACAGATATGGCACTGGCAAGACTAAATCATCAGGGCCGCGATGCTATTTTGCTTCCAGAGCTTGCGATTGACGAACAGGTTCCTCACACTCTTGACGAGCTTGTCACTGTTCATCGCTGCTACTTTGAAAATCAGCCCCCGTTTGTTGGCGGCGACTTGGAGCGCCTATGCCTTTGAGGATCGCCAAGCGCTTTACAATGTTCAACGCTGTCACTTTGTTTTCTGTCGCTATCACGGCTGCTATTATTGGCGTATATTTCATTTTCGATTATTATCTCAGCTCTGTTAGTCGAGAACTGATGGGAAGTTGGCTTCAGTCAGAAGCCGTGGCGATTCAAGAAGGAAATCTTTTAACGTCGATCACAAAAAATCAGCGAGTTCTTTTGTCATCACAGTTCGTCAAAGGTGTGGCACTGTTCGATACGTCGGTAACTCCGCCGATGAGGCTAATTGAGGTTGGCCAGCGCATTGAGCCCGTTAGTAGCACTTCGGGCGGTGCGGAAGAGATTCAGGTCGTTGATGCCGGTTTTTTTAACAAGCAAAGCATCTTCAAGATTCCAAATAAACAGGACCTCCTGCTTGTTTTTGACGTTGAATCGGGCTTCCTACAAAAATTCTTTTTCGCGACGGTCGCCTCTCTACTTTTGTTTATCATTGTTTTATTTGGGAGCATCAAAGCCGTTCAAAGACGAGAGTTTTGGAAACGAGAAGAATTTCTGAAACAAGCGCTGAGTGATTTTATTGAACAAGAGCGACCATCGAATCTGGTTGAGGAGAGGCTCTCGTTCTTGGTACAGTGGTGGAAAGAAAAGAAATCTGAAAGCGAACGAGCTAAACGACTCGCTATTGAAAATGAGAGCAAAATTCTTCTCGGCGAGTTGGCCGCTCGCGTGGCTCATGATATTAGGTCGCCGCTCAATACAATAAACGCAGTTACAGCGGCGCTCAAAAATATTCCCGAAAGCAATGAAAAGCTACTCAAAGGCGCGATCCAACGGATTCGAGATATTGCCAATGGCATTGGCGATCATAATAAGCAAATTCTTGCCATGGAGATGTCACGAACTGTAGGCCCTGCCGCGATTGCGAATGAAACTGAAATCGCTCTTCTGTTTCCAATTCTTGAATCCATCGTTTCAGAAAAGAGAACTCAGCATCATGGCAAGGATTTGGCAATCGAACTTGATGTTGCAACTGCTGGCTACAGCCAATTTGCGAAAGTAAATGATCTGGAGCTTAGGCGTACACTGGCAAATTTAATTGAGAACGCAGTGGAAGCTGTTGGTACAGGAGGAAGGGTTCAGATTGGCCTTAGCCAAAACTATGATTCAGTTCTCATTGAGATCAAAGATGATGGTAAAGGCATTTCTCAAGACCTCTTGCCGCGAATTGGTGAAAAAGGATTTTCATTTGGAAAGGAAAATGGCTCTGGCCTAGGAGTTTATTACGCGAAGGAAACTATTCGCAGTTGGGGTGGCCGCCTGGAGATCGCTTCGCAAGCCAGTGTCGGCACTTCGATCACGATTGTGCTCAATAAGCAGAAGCAACCATCTTGGTTTGCCAAAAGCGTGCAATTTCCAAAGGGATCTACAGTTATCATTTTAGATGATGATCCGACAGTTCATGCCTTGTGGCAAGAGCGCATGAAAGAAATTGCGAATGATTTAAGCATTCAACACTTTTTTGAACCACAGGCCGCGCTTTCTTGGTTCCGAAAAAACAGAGAAAATCTAGGTAAATGCTCTGTTTTATCCGACTACGAATTGAGGGCGAAGGGGGCCAATGGGCTAGATGTTATAGAGCTTCTTGGAGTGGACCATCAAAACGTGTTGTTGGTAACAAGCGCGTTTGAAGACAGCGGTGTTCGATCAAAATGTGATGAGCTGAAAATCAAGATCCTGCCAAAGCCGTCCATTGCCTATACTCCAGTTGTAATGACTTGAGTGTATGAGGAGGCCGATGCAATTTTCAATCAATTCCAAAAATCTAACTTTATTCGCAATCGTTCTCAATAAAGTCCACAGCCTCGCGATCTTACCCAACAGACTCGCCATGTTGAAAGCCTGCGATTACTGAACAACTAGGACCATTTTCTTCACTGTGATTGGAGCTGTGCTTGCGTCCATTGTGTATAAGCGCATCCGATGTGAGCCTGGAAAAGATGCGAAAGGATGCTGTTAGATGAAGATACTGTTTTTATGCGTGGCAAACTCAGCTCGCAGCCAGATGGCAGAGGGACTTGCGAAAAACCTTTTGGGAACTTGTGTCGAAATTCAAAGTGCGGAAAGCAAACCTTCCAGCATGGTAAATCCGCTCGCAGTCGAAGCTATGAAAGAAATCGGCATTGATATTGCTCATCACCGCTCGAAGTCCTGGGACGATTTGTCGCGACGTTTCTTTCCCGCCACACGGATGACGAATAAATCTCCAACATTTTGGTCAAAAATCATCTCCACAGGGGCGGGTGAGTCTGAATAGCACAAAACGATAACCTTTGGAGATTGACCGGATTTTGAAAACTCCTTGAGTTTTCTAAGAGACAATTGCGAGGCCTTAAGGGATTTTCCCTCCAGAAATCTATCGTTCCCATCTGTCAATTCTTGAACAATTTGACTTTGCCTATTCATATTTTCGATAAGTGCGCCTTTCAGAAAGGTTTACTGCCTCCACGGTATGCGGCAGTTCTGCCTAACAACAGCGTGATTAGCCATACTGATTTGGCCCATGATTTCCTTCTGATTATGACACTGACTAGGACTGCGAAAACCAACCATATCCCTAATTTTGTCGTTACCCATTCAGGTGGTGTCCCGTGCATGAGTCAGATATGCACGAAGTCCAAGGCCTCCGACCAAGGCCCGAAGTAAGCCCAGCCCGTGGGTTATGGCGATGGGTTTGCGCCAAGAGTGGTCTTTCCCGCCACCGTTAATGAAGTGCATGGTGACTCCACCAAGTGCTAAAAACACCATGAGCACGTCAAGCAAATGAATAACTTTATAAACGGAATATGAAATCAATTTAGTCTCCTCTGATTAAACAACTCGCTTTAGCCGCTCAATTGTCTTCAAGTAGCGAATATGTCGAAAAAGGTCCTGTCGAATAAAAAACCGTCCATTCATAATTCCGCCAGGGCAGCTTGAGACTTACTCGCTATCGGCTGAAGTCTAGGTATCTCAAAGGAAACGCAGGCACCTGTTCCTGACTTAGAGTCACTAATCTGGATGCGACCTTTGTGAAACTCAGCTATCTGCTTTGCTATGAATAGACCATAGCCAGTTGAGCTTTCATTTCCCGTGGGCTTCGCACTCAACACCTGTGCATATTGGAACGCCTTGATTTTATCAGTTCCATTGAACCCAGGACCTTGATCTTCAATTTCAATTCTAAAATTTGCACCGATGCTTTGGCACCGAATCCAGATGTTCCCCAATTGAGGCGAATACTTTACAGCATTTCCTAGGATATTGGAGAAAAGTTCCTCTAGCTTCATGCGATTACCAAGCACCATCGCCTTAGACATCTCAAACTCTCGAATGAAACACTGACTCTTCAATTTTGCTTGAGGCTCAGTTCGTATGCAAATCTCTTCAAGAATTGACGCGAGATCGACAGGCTCTAGCTTGTACGGAGCACCATCATGAGTTGAGAGAAGCGAATCGACCAATTCAAGCGACGACTTAGAGATTCTTCTTATGGCGCTTGAAAACTTTTGAACTGATTCGAGAGAACTTGACTCAATGTCGATGAGTTCGGCAAAACCATAAATAGATCCTAACGGATTTTTGAGGTCATGAACTGTCGTCTTAATTTCCATCTGTCTTTTCAATTGTTGCTCTTGTAGAGCAATATTAACCGCTTTCAGCGAATATAAAGAGAAAGATAAATCGTCAGTGATTTTATTTCTAATTTTCAACTCCGCAAAAAAGAGAGCAAGCAACAAAACAAGTAGAGCACCATCTATGGCAAGCGTCCATTTAAAAGACTTCTCAAGGTTTTGGTTTCGGATCAAAATAGTGTGGAGGCGTTCCAATAATAGTTGTGACTCGATAGCCAGCATTTCAGAGACAGTGGCAGTGGCAGTGGCAGTGGCAGGTAAAGATTGCATTAAGAGGCTAATTTTCGAAAGTAATTGTTGCTGGACAGGATCATCAATTAATCCACTTACATTCGTAAGTGCGACGCGGATATCTGATAATGCCTTTTCACGATCTGGAGCAACGATAAGATTCTCTGTCGCCTGTTCTAGTTTTTGAAGACTGAGCGTCACCTTGTAGGCATCTTTGATGTACGAATGAGTTATTTGATAGGTAATGTAATCAAAACCAAATTTCAAAAGAATTGCACAAACGGTGCCCCACCTGTAGACAGTTTGGACTTTAGCTTTGGAACCCATTATTTATTAGTCTCCGTCATACCCCTACTAAACACTTACCATTCGCGCTAGCCGCTGAATTCTTTCCTCAAGCGGTGGATGTGTCGAAAACAGCTTCATGATTCCGCCAGGTCTACTTGAAATCTTAAGTGCCGCAATAGCTGGCTGTGCCGTGGGATCAACACTTTCAAAGGTTTTCTTCAAAGATTTCAACGCTTGAATCATATGTTCTCGCCCAGCCAGACGAGCGCCGCCTGCATCGGCTCTAAACTCACGATATCGAGAGAATTTAGCTACGACCATCGAACCGAGTATCATGAAAACGATTTCTAGAACCATTTGTACGGCATAGTATGTAAACGGAGTCCCGTGACTTTCTTCGCTGTCTTTCCGTCCAGCCATAGTTAATGCGAACGCAATGACGCGAGCGAGGAACATGACAAAGGCATTCACCACTCCTTGGATCAGGGTCATCGTCACCATATCGCCATTAGCGATGTGGGCTACTTCATGTGCCAATACGCCATTAACCTCCGCATGCTTCATGCGCTGAAGTAGCCCACTGGACACGGCAACTAGAGAACGTGATTTAGTTGGGCCTGTAGCAAAAGCATTCACTTCTGGCGATTCATAAATTCCAACTTGAGGCATGGCTGGCAAATGAGCCGCTCTTGCAAGTACGTGGACCATCTGAAGAAGTTCTCGCTGGTCGGAGTCTCTCGTATCAGGAGAAATAATTTGAACCCCCATCATCCATTTTGCCATGACACGAGAAAGCGCGAGTGAAATGAAGGCTCCGCCCATACCCCAGACCAAACAGAAAATCATGAGAGATTGGTAATCGAGACCATACGGAGTTAAGTAGGGCTTCACGCCCAAAACATTCAAGATCAGAGAAATAGTGACCATCACCAAGATGTTCACCGCTAAAAACAAACCAATTCTCTTAAACCAAGTCATAAGTCCTCCACTGGGGGATCTATTAATCGTCCCCGTTCGCTTCTCAGCTTTACTCTTGTGCGGTCTCCCATGCGATTCAATCTTTCTAAAAGATGTTCGTTCACATCGGCTAGCGCCAAGTAAAGGTTCATTGCCGACTTCTCAATCAGCACATCCCGATACTTCTTTCCGCGCACATGAACTTTTACAGTAAAATGGTCAGGACCCGCTTGTTGAGGCGAGTTCTCCATACTTAAAGTTACTGTAATTCTATGCCCTGCAAGATCGGGAAAGCGATCCGTGGTATCTTGCAGTCTTGTGATGACAGTTTCTTTTATTAAATTTGATTTATCTAGATTCTTAAAAACTACCATGACCATGAGAGCACACCTCCATAATTACACCTATTATAGCCTTGACGAATACTTATTAAAAGACGATAAACACGATCAAATAGTTTTATTAAAACAAACTATAAATGAGAGCGGAGGAGGGCGAATATGCAGTGGTTGAACTATCATCACCTCTTTTATTTCCGAACGATAGCCAAAGAGGGAGGCATTGCAAAGGCTGCTGAAAAGCTACGCCTGGGTCAGCCAACGCTTAGCACCCAACTTAAACAGCTGGAGGAAATGGTTGGAAAGCCTCTCTTTGAGCGTCGCAATCGAAAAATGATTCTCACTGAAACCGGAAGATCGGCTCTTGATTATGCCAATGAAATCTTCCGCCTCGGGGATGAGATGATCGAGGTGCTCCAGGATCGAACTATTGGTGATCAAACTCATTTACAGGTCGGCGCACTTGATAGCGTTCCAAAAGGCGTAATTCTGTCTTTAGTGATGGATGCTTATAAAATCTCTTCCACTTGCACAGTGTCGATCCTTGAGGGAAAGGGAGACGAGCTATTTCGGGAGCTTTGCAACCATAAAATTGACCTGATTCTGTCTAACTACCCGCCGCCAGCTTTGGAACAAAGGCAGGTGTTCTCAAAGTCAGTGGCAAAGCTTCCCGTAGCAATTTTCGGAGCCCCAGCGTTTCGAAAACTTAAACGAACATTTCCACACTCCCTCAATGACCAACCCTTCGTACTTCCTACAGTCCACAGCAAACTAAGACATGATCTCAATCACTATTTTAAGCTCCAGAATATCCGCATTGTTCCCGCAGCAGAAACTCAGGACACCAGTCTGCAAATACTGTTTGCAAAACAGGGTATCGGGCTTACCCCACTTTCAGAAGTCGCTAATGAGAACTTGATTAATGAGGGATTGCTTCAGCGAATTGGAACATTAAAAGGTGTGTACGAGGAAATTTGGCTGGTTTCAATCCAGAGAAAACTCGAAAATCCGATTGCTGCAAAACTCATTAACACTTTCACGCTCTATTAGAGTTTGATTAAAACAAACTATCTAATATGATTTATCTAATTTTATGAAGTTATGAAATCAGCTATACTGTGTACTTAAATTAAGACGAAGGAGTACTACATGAATCATGATCGCGACCAGTACAATCAAGAAGAAGCTTATTTCTATAGAATCAACAAGGAGCTGCTAGAGCGAAAGCGAAGTGAATTGGACGCCAAGAAAAATGAAATCCTAGATCAATCCAGTAATCCGAATTGGATGAAGTGTCCAAAGTGCGGAGACGACATGGAAGAAATTGAATTCATGAGAATCAAGGTGGACAAATGCGTTCAATGCCAAGGTATTTACTTTGATAACGGAGAGCTTCAAATTCTTCTTGAAAGCCAGGAGCCAACGGGATTTTTGGGGATGCTACGGAAAGTATTTTAGCTCGTGGCACCTGCAAAGCGTATTGAGAATTTATTTGAGAAAATAATTTTTGGAAGCCGTTGGATACAAGCTCCCATTTATGGCGGCCTCATAGTAGGAGCCGTAATTTACACCTACAAATTTTTGGTGGAACTTATACATCTTTGCGCAACCGTGAACTCAATCACGGAAGAAATACTGATGCTCGGAATTTTGACTTTAGTGGATATCACGATGGTCTTGAACCTCCTTATTATGGTTATTATTGGTGGATACGCAACATTTGTAAGCCGCATTCACCTAGATAAACATGAGGACCGTCCCGATTGGCTTGAAAAAATTAACGCTGGAACTCTAAAGGTTAAGTTGGCCGGAGCCTTGGTGGGCATCTCCGGCATCCATCTACTCAAGTCCTTTATCGACATCAGTAAGAAAGATCCCGATCAGGTAAAGTGGCAAGTCATTATCCATATCGTGTTTTTACTTTCAACTCTCGCGCTTGCCTACACAGAGAAGGTGCTTCATTCGTCTGAGAGCAGTTCCGCAAAACTGAAGCATTCATAAAGGAAAATATGACTAACTTCGTCACTGAAATTTCAGTAGCACCCCCTTGGCTTTGGATTGCGTTTACTCTTGGCGTTCTTGTACTGCTTGTAATCGACCTAAGTCTATTTGGACGCGGGAATCACAAAGTTCAAACCAAGGCGGCCTTGTTTGAAAGTGGGATCTGGATTGCTGTTGCACTTTGTTTTAATGCCTGGTTTGCGATGTCGTTTGGCACTGAGCTTGGCCTTGAGTTTTTGACCGGCTACTTGGTTGAAAAGAGCCTCAGTGTCGATAACCTCTTTGTAATTTTACTCATTTTTAGCTCTTTTCGAATTCCAGATGCTTACCAGCACCGAGTACTTTTTTATGGAGTGCTCGGCGCAATCGTATTACGAGCCGTATTTATTCTTCTTGGCGCCCACTTACTGAATTCATTTCATTGGGTGCTGTATATCTTCGGACTTATTCTAGTCATAACGGCTGTTAAATTTTTGCGTGAAACTGATGAAAAAATTGATGCCAAAGAAAACTGGTCGATTCGTCTGTTGAAGCGATTTCTTCCGACAACGGATAAATTTAACGGAAGCCATTTCTTCGTTATAGAGGGCGGAGTACGAAAAGCTACACCTATTTTCTTGGCTCTTGTCGTGATTGAAGTGACTGATCTCGTTTTTGCAGTGGACTCGATTCCTGCGGTATTTGCAGTCACCCAGGATGCATTTGTTGCCTTCGCCTCTAACATCTTGGCAATTTTGGGTCTTAGAGCACTTTATTTTGTTCTTGCGGATTGGGTTACAAAGCTTCGTTATTTGAAGCCGGGGCTTGCTGCGATTTTGGGATTCATTGGCGTAAAGATGGTGCTGGTTGATTTCATGAAAATTCCAAGTTGGATTTCGTTACTCGTTATTTTTGCGATTCTGACGACTGCCGGACTAAGCTCTTGGTATGTTGCAAGAATAGAGACTAGACAGAAGGAGAAGGCCGATCCATTTACATGATTTCACAAAAGCTACACCAGAAAATTAGGAGCTATGTTAAGGTTCTCCAGAGATTTGCTGATCGCTTTTGGTATCCACCGTTAATCGGTATTCTAGCCGCTCTCGACAATTTCGTAATTGTGGTTCCCAATGATGGGATTTTGATTTCAAGTTCAATGCTGATTCCAAGGCGCTGGTTTGTTCTAGCATTGAGTGTGGCAGTGGGATCGACTGTCGGGGTGCTCTCATTGGCAGCAGTTGTGGAATTTCAAGGGCTTCCATTGATTCTAGAAATTTATCCTGGGCTCAATGAAAGCCAAACATGGAAATTGGCCTTTGACTTCAAGCTGTGAAAGAGCTTTTTCAACTTCTTTTTTAATGACTGGCGTGGCGGGGCTTCCGAGTTGCATGGTAAAAACCTCCTTTCTTAGCGTTCTTCTTTAAATGTCGTCAGATTTAAATTCAACTAGAACTCAGACTAGTGTCTGTGCCGATGATGGATGTCTGGCAAGTGAACATGCACATGAGTCAATGGCTCGTGCGTATGTATGTGATCATGTGGCGCTGTATCTTCTGTGCCATCATGCAAATGATGATGGTGGTCATCATGAATATGTTTATGGCCGTGAGTGACTGGTTCATGCGAATGAATATGGCCGTGATTTTCTCGATATAAGGACCAAAGACCTGCTCCCATTACTACGGCGGCAATCCATTGATAGCTTTCTGGTCGCTCCCCTAAAAGCAAAACCGAGAACAACATTCCAAAAAATGGTCCGATAGCAAAATAGGTACTAGTTCTTGAAGCACCAATAAGTCTCAAAGCATTTACAAAGAAAACAAGACTTAATCCATAACTAATCGCCCCAATTGATAGAGTTCCTATTGCTTGGGAAAAGCCAACTGAAAATTGTCCCAAAACTACGGCTAATAAAGTATTAAACCCACCTGCAAGCCAGCCCTTAACGCAAGCAAGTACCGAGGGCGATAACTCTTCTACGTCTCTGGTTAAGTTATTGTCGATCCCCCAAAAAACACACGCTCCTAAAAGAAATAATCCTGCCTGAGAGAAGCCAAAATTGCTTTGTGGATTTATGGAAATAATAAGTCCACCAATAATGAGCAGAATCTTTCCAAGCCATACATGCTTGGCAATATGTTCATAAAAGATCAGCCATGCGATTATGGTTGTTGCAACTGTCTCAAGATTAAGAAGCAGGGAAACCTCAAAGGCAGATCCAAGTTTAATTCCATAGGCCAGGCACAAGGGAGCAAGGATCCCTCCTGAGATGATGGCCCCCAAGAGTTTGAATCGATTCGTAGTTGAGAGGGCCTTAATTGCAGGGATCGAAGGCTGCTTCTTAGAAAAAAGAAAAAGTTGAAGGCCAAGACCGGACCCTAAGTAAAGTAGACCTGCCAGTAAAATTGGCGACATACCTCCGATCACCAGCTTGGCAAAAACTGGCGAAATACCAAAAAGTGCTGCGGAGAGTAATGATAAAAATGCCCCTGAATTCAACAACCACCTACTTTTTGATATTGATTTACCTACACAGTATCCATTATATTGGTCTTAATGTTGCAAGGATTTTTTAACATATTCATAACGCTTTTGCTTGCGCTCTCACTTTTCCCCGGCTCAAGAGCAATCGGTAGCGTTAAAGGCCGTGCAATCTCGCCTTCTATTTCGGACGTACACAACCAGCACGATGACCACCATGCCAAAGATGACCATCATCACGATGATCATAGCCAAGAAGTAGTTGCTGATCATCAGCATGAAAAGCACGCTCATAAGCATCGACACATGCCTGGAGAGCCAGAACATTCCCACGAGCATTCACATCACACAGCCTTGAATTCCGGCGACTTACAGCTTGGGATAATCGTAGTGAGAGCAGATTCGTGCCCACGAATCGCTAATAAGAAAGACTTCTTCTCGTATGTTCAAAATGTAATTCTTGATCCCGTTTTAGCTCGGATCTTTCGCCCTCCAATTCTCTAATTTTTAGAGAAGCCAATACATCAGTCTCGTTAAGATTTTCCTATTCTGTAGGAATGTTTTAATTACGATTAATTCTAGAACGGCTTCTCTGCCATTCAATTTATTGAGCACTTTTTGTTTGAATATGATCCTAGATTTTCCTTAGCTGATGATTTTAACTCTTAACGGGGGGCGGAATTTAACATGAAATTGAATCTTTTGCGGGTAACTTCATTAAGATCCGCCGTTGAATCTTTGGTTCGTTGTCACACTATAGATAGACAGAGATTTAACGGGAAAGGCTTTCTAATCGGACTTGTGTCAGTAGGTCTGTTTCTCTTAACTTGGTCCCAAGCTTTTGCTCATGGGATCTCAGCGGCTGATAAAAAAGCGATGCTAGAAGGAGGATACCTCCAATACATTTGGCTTGGAGCCACTCACATGCTGACTGGCTATGACCATCTTCTTTTTATTTTTGGGGTCATTTTCTTCCTGACCAACTTCAAGGACATCGTAAAATTCATTAGCGTCTTTACTTTTGGACATTGTATAACGCTCATTTTCGCTACGTTCTTCAAATTTACGGCGAACTACTACCTCATTGATGCAGTAATCGCGATAAGTGTAATGTATAAGGGTTTTGAAAATATCGACGGCTTTAAAAAGTATTTTTCATGGCAACCGCCCACATTACTAAGAATGGTTTTTATTTTCGGCCTCATTCATGGATTTGGTCTTTCAACCCGCCTTCAACAACTTCCTTTAGGCGAGGACAAGATGTCCATGTTATTTCGAATTTTGTCCTTCAATGTTGGCGTCGAGGTTGGACAAATCGTTGCCTTATCGGTGATGTTGATTTTTCTCAGCGGCTGGAGAAAGGCTGAGGCATTTACAAAGTTTGCGTATGCGGCAAATGTAGGACTAATTGCCGGTGGTATTTTCCTGTTCATGATGCAGTTTCATGGATACTGGCATGCCTCTGACCCAGACGCATTTCCCTTAAACAAAGATGATCATTCTCATGTCCATCAGGACATGGAAGAAAAACAAATGAATGAACACTAACCAAAGGAGTATGAAATGAAAAGAGGAATTCTGACCGTAGCCGTTGCACTCATGCCAAGCTTGGTATTCGCACATGGGGATCATGCCCCTAGTGTGGCGCAATGCGCCTCTAAAGATTGCACAAAGAAGGAGATTGAGTTGGCGGTGCCTATGGCACTCGAAAAACTGACAAGTGCAGGTAAAGTTGATTCAAGCTGGAAATCCGCAAAAGTTGAAAATGTAGAACAAAAGCAATTTAAAAAAGGACCTGAATGGGTCGCAACACTTTTAGATTCGAGCCAAAAGGATACGACTAAACAGCGGCTTTACATTTTTATCACTACTAAAGGATTTCTCAATGGTGCCAATTTCACCGGGAACTAGGAAGCGAATTTTCATTTTACTCCTCCTGTTAGCAAGCGCTGCGTTTGCGGGGGAAGGAGAAGGGCATTCTCACGGTCCGGGTGGAGACTGGAAGCTCATCGCCATTGTACTCGGCGTACTAGTCGTTATCGGGATTGCCTTTCATTTTCTTGCAAAGAAGAAATGAGAGTGATACCCAATATTTTGAAGATTGTCCGCTTCGCAACTGAAGCGGATTCAATGCAAATGCAGTGATTACATCATGCGTTTATCAATAATTTGAATCTCACCCGCTTTTTGTTGTTAGGTTAGTGAGAAATAGAACTCTCGCTGATTTTCATTTTATTCTCCAACAATCTATATACTATAGGTAGCACTATCAGGGTAAGAAGCGTTGCGGACACAATCCCTCCCACGACAACGGAAGCAAGAGGTTTTTGGACCTCAGCTCCCATCCCGGATGAGACCATCATTGGGAGAAAGCCAAAAGCCGCTCCTGCTGCAGTCATTAAAACGGGACGAAGCCTTAACCTTGTTCCAGTCTTAATGAGTTCATCCCCAGCCATTCCGTCAAGTTTCAGTTTATTGAAATAGCTCACCAGAACCACACCGTTGAGAACCGCTATCCCTGAAAGTGCTATGAAACCTACCGACGCCGATATGCTAAAATCGAGACCATTTAAGATGAGAGAAATCACCCCTCCTACCAGCGCCATTGGGATGCATGCTGCGATCATAATCGTTTGAAGAACGCTCCCAAACGCCATATAAATCATCATAAGCACAAGTAGAAGAGCGACGGGAACCACGATAAAAAGCCTTTGCCTTGCTTCCTGAAGATTCTTAAAGCTTCCACCCCATTCCATATAATATCCTGGGGGAAGCTTTACCTCCTTTTCAATTTTAGCTTGAGCTTCCTGCACTAAACTCTCAGTATCACGACCTCGAACATTGATGAGAACTGCCGCCCTCTTTTTGGATGACTCACGGCGAATATCGCTAAACGTCTCTTGAATACTTATATCTGCCAATGCCTTCAAAGGCCTAGTAAGAATTTCCGTAATAGCAATGGGAATCTCACCTATGGACCTAACACTCTTTCGATCCATCTCATCCAGTCGAACAATGATCGGAAATCGAGTGGTGCCCTGATAGAAACTCCCGGCCTCTTTTCCTCCAATAGCAGTTTCCACTGTACTTAAAATGGTTTCTTTTGGGATTCCCGTAAGCGCTAGAGCTTCTGTTTTTGGTTCAATCCGTAAAACAGGGGACTGCCCTTTTGACTCCTCCTCAGAATCCCCTACTCCATCAATGGTCTTCAATATTGATGCAGCTTTTTCAGCAGCTTCCGAGATAATTTCCATATCGTCGCCAAAGATTTTTAATGAAACATCGGCTCGCACTCCCTCTAAGAGTTCATTAAATCTAAGTTGGATAGGTTGAGATATAATCATGGATTGCCCGGGGACAATGCTTTCAAGCCGAGCCTTAATCGATTCAATGAGCTCAAGCTTAGTTCGGTGGGAATCATTAACAAGTGGCCATTCTTTTTTGTGTTTTAAAAGAACATAGGTATCCGAAATATTAGGCCCCATGGGATCAGTTGCAATTTCAGCTGTCCCAATTCGTGATAACACTATACGAACCTCTTTAAACTCTTTGATTAGCCTTTCAGAGAGCTTTTGCATTTCTACCGATTCATCAATCCCAAGGTTTGTTGGCCTAACAAATTGAACCGCTATTGAGCCCTCATCAAGCTGCGGAAGGAAGTTTGATCCCAATGTTAAAAACAAGACGACGCCAAGGACAATGGCACCCACACCCACAAAAACCACTGGGATCTTTATCTTAAGAGCTTTTCCCAACACAGGATCATATAGCTTTTGCATGAGCTTCATCATATAGGGGGTTTTGTCCTTCATGTTTCCGCTTAAAAAAGCCCCTGCGAGGCTGGGAACCGTAGAAAACGAAAATACAAAGGAAGCACTTAGCGCAAAACAAAACGCCGATGCCATGGGGATAAACATTTTCCCTTCAACTCCAGTCAATGCAAATAGAGGCAGAAAAACCATCACAATGATAACCTGACCAAAACCTGCCGCTGAACGAATCTCTTTAGTGGCTCTAATTACGGCCTCCTGAACTTCTTCGCGAGTAAGCTTTCGTCCCAATTCTTGAGATTTCTTGGAAACCCATGTGACACAGTTGTCCATTACGATTACGGCGCCATCAATAATAATACCAAAATCAAGTGCTCCAAGACTCATGAGGTTTCCAGAAATTTTAAAAACCTTCATCAAAATGAAAGTACTAAGCAATGCTAAAGGAATGGTGACAGCAGTAATTACCGCAACTCTCACGTTTCCAATGAGAACCAGAAGAATCACAATGACCAAGAGTGCGCCAAATAGTAGATTTTTTTCTACTGTCCCGATCGTGGAATTCACCAGCTCTGAGCGGTTATAAAGAGTTCTCATTTCTACCCAATCGGGCAAACTTTTTCTAACTTCCTCAACCTTTGAATCCACAGCTAACGAGACAGTTCGACTATTTTCTCCTAGAAGCATCAGTACCGTTCCAATTACGGTTTCTTCACCATTGACAAGAGCAGCTCCTGTTCTTAGTTCTTTATCAAGCTCTACTTCGGCTAGCATCTTGATAGTGATTGGTCCAAAAGGAAGAATCTTGATCACGATATTTTCAATATCCTTAATAGATTTAACAAGGCCTGTGGCCTGAACAAGGAGTTGCTCGGCTGTCTGTTGAATGTAGCCACCTCCCGTATTTCTATTATTTTTTTCAAGAGCTTCTACCAATTCCTCCAGATGAACATTATATCTGGACAGTTGTGAGAGCTTTGGTTTAACAAAGAACTGCTTTTCAAAGCCCCCGATGGAATTGACCTCGGCCACCCCCTTAACCGTAAGAAGTCTAGGTTGAACGAACCACTCGTTGAGAGCGCGTAAGTTCATGAGCTGCTCGGTACGATCCTTGCCACTTGCTAGCGTTTTTGCTTCCAAAGAATAAAAGTAGATTTCACCGAGCCCTGTTGTAATTGGGCCAAGAGTTGGTTGAACTCCGGATGGTAATTCCTTAGCAATTGTTTGCAGTTTTTCTGAGACAAGCTGCCTTGCTCTGAAAATATCTGTGCCTTCCCCGAAGATAAGAGTTATTTGAGAGAGACCAAAACGTGTAACAGAGCGAATTTCCTCAACTCCTGGAATTCCTCCCATTTGGCTTTCTATAGGAAAGGTGACAAACTTTTCAATTTCCTCAGGGATCAAGCCCTCGGGAGCAGTATTAATCTGAACCTGCACGTTCGTGATATCAGGGACAGCGTCAATTGGAAGAGATTTGAACGAGATCCAACCTGCCAGAATTACAGCTGCCGTCAGCCCAAAAACTAAACCTCTTTTTTTGACAGACACTTCAATTAATTTATCAATCACAATAAGATCCTTTAAAAAGAGCTAGTGGGCATGACCTTTGCCACCTTCACCTGATGCCTGTAAGTGAGCGGCCCTGAGCGTCCCAAGAGGCCGGATTACCAGTAAATCCTCTATACCAACTGATTTTTTTGGCTTGATGACCAAATCGGATTTATTCTCACTTACTATTGCAACCTCAACGAGCTTAAACCAGCCTTTACTCTTAATAAAAATGCCGAGTTGATCTTTGAACTCAACTAGATTTTCTCTGGTAATTCGAATGGTGTTTGAAGACAAAAACTGGATATTCCCTGTTTGTACATCGAGAAACTTTTCTGATTCCGATGAAAGTTGAAACATCTCACCTTCATTTTTTACGGCGAGAATAGCTTTACCTTCGCCGAAACCAGATTCTTCATGTTCATCTTGGTCATCATGGCCACCATGTCCTTTTCCCTCACCCTGTTCTGTATGTTTGTCATGCTCTTGATGCTCAGCCTCTTCCTTTCCATGATGGTCTTCGTCGGCGTGCCCTTCGTCATGATGATCACCTTCCTTGTGGTCTTTAGCCCCTTCAGCTTTCTTGTCATGAGCATGGTGACCTTTTTCCTTTTCTGAGCATCCATCATACTTCACTTGACATTCCTGAGGAGGGGACGCATTAGGGCTCGCTTTTCTATTCAAATTGGTTTGGTCCAGAGAATAGGAGGGACTACCAAAGAAATTCCAAAGAACTCCGAGAACGAGTGTCAAAGCTAACCCCAACCCTGCTATTTTCATATGATGGTCCATCCTTCTTTGTAGAATACCGCTATCTCAAATCTAGCTTTCGCTCTGAGAAGGGTTGAAGTAGCGTGAGAAACCCATTTGAAGGCCACGCGAGATACAAATTTTTGTCGTCTCCCAGACGTCCACTTCCGGCCCAATGCTTCTCGTCAACTAAAATTGTAAAGGCGCCTGTATAGAAATCATAACTCCCGCCGGTAATGGTTAATCTCTTAGAAAGTCCCCCCTTAAAGTAAGTGTACCCGCCAAACACGAGCGGGGAAAAAGGATTCTCGGTATTAATGGGCGAGTGACTTAGACGAGCGTTGAGATGAACCTCGATGGCTTTGTCTTCATATATGCCTGAACTCTTACCTAAGGTTAGAGATCTAGAAGGAATGTTAACATTGCCGTCTTTCCGGAGTACAAAAGTTCCCACTCTACCAAAAATGATGGAATACCATTCGCCCCGGACTTCACCGTTCTCAATTCTATCGATTTTTAATATAGCATCAACATCATCTTCAGTTCGGGAAAGAACAAAACTCGAATTTAACAAATCGTATTTTCTCGCTTCAAACCTGTACGCGAGAGTTTCTTGAGAGGAATAGTCTCCAAAATGAAGCTGTGCTACGACCGAGATGAAAAGAGAGTTAGCTCCATTCTCATCAGGTTTCTGATAGGTAACAACATTAATAGAAGCCTTCTGGTATCGGTTCAAGTTCTCGTGGTGTAAATATCCGGTATAACCTCCGGCAAGACTTGAGCTTCCTGAACTTCCCAATACAAAAATCTGCGATTTTGATGTTCTTGGCCTATCAATTGTGGAGCTTGCAGGAACTCGTTTAAATTCACAACTACCGCATTTGAGAGAGTCTGGAACTACCCGACATTCAAGATTGTCGAGATCTCCAAATAGATTTAAGTAATCCGAAAAAAAATTATAGGTACCTTCTGCAAATTGGTTTATGACAAGATACGGATTCGTGCTTCCAACTATTGTTTTTTCTGCTAACTGGGCTCGGATTTTGTATGCTCCGAAGGGATTTCCTTGTCTCACCAATTCTTCAGCAGAACGAAAGGTAAAAATTTGGAGTTTCTTTTCTTTTCCGTCGCAAGTGGACTCAAACTCACCTTGAAGTGAGGTGATCAATGGATTCCTGGGCACGGCCTTGCCATCTTCAACCAGCTCCAAGACTCCAAGTTCACCGCCAAGATTGGATCTTACTTGTGCGTTAAGGTAACCGCTCCCAAATTTCACTGTCTTAAGAGTTAAATCTTGGTCTGATTGATCAAAGACAAGCTCGCCCGTTACCAAATCATAAGTGACGTAATCAAAATGGTAAGAGACGTACTCATGACTTCCAAAGTCTCCAAAATAGAGATTCAAAACAGCCTTAAGCTCTAACTGATTATTGATCGTGCGAGATGTAATGAAGTCAATTTTGGCCATCTGATCTCTTTGAGTAGCTTCATGCCTTAATAAACCTACAAAACGTCCAAACTGGCTTGCCGCATGTGTCGAATTGCTCAAGGCCAAAATTCCAACAAGGACAAAAATAAATCTTTTCATAAAAACCTCCCAGACTAATCTTCTACTGTTTCAACCTCAACGGTTGTCCCTAGCGCTTCCTCGAGCTCAAGTCGCTGTACGATGAAGTCGTATTTAAACTCCTCCCTTCGAACAAGTGTGCTCGCTAAATTCTCGGAGGCATCACTTAAGTCCAGAGAATTTTTGATGCCTCGCCTATATTCTTGCAACATCTCCGAATAAAATCTTTCACTTCTTGTCTTGTTAACGTCTTCGATGTCCACTCTTTGTTCAATGGTTTTAAGCCTTCTGTATCGAGATTCCATTGTTGTAATGGATTCAAGAACTGCCTGTTTCAGGGCAAGCTCGGCCTTTGTTCTTCTGGCTACACCTTCTTGATATTCGCTATTCGTCGCAAATCCATTGAAGAGATCAAACTTTGCCACGACCATAAACTTTGCATGGGTTCTGCCTTTATCTAAAGTGCCGGAACTTTTATCTTCTATATCATCTAGATGCAGATACCCAGCTTGCGTTTCAAAATCGATCCGAGGGAGCCAGCCACTTCTCCATTTTTTGAATTGCGCCTCGGCTGCGTTCAAATCAGTGAGTGCAAGCTTAACATGAGTGCTCTTTTCTTTAATCTTTGAAAGGTAGTCTATGAGAGTGCCCTTTAAATGTTGGTGCTGAAGCTCTCCTATAGGTTCTACTCCTGAAATTTCCTCACCAACCAGGGCCTTCAGATTTATGAGCGCATCGCCCATCTCTTGCCGTAGAACACTTAGTTCCGATTCAAGAACAGGCCCCTTTAATTCAAAGGCCATGAGATCTGTGTTGGAACTAAGTCCAGCTCGACGGGTTCTGCCTACAAACTTCAAATGGCTGTTATTTAGAGAAATAAATCTCTCCTTAAGTTTGATCTGAGTCTTCTTAAACAAATAGAGGTGAAACAGACTTTCAACTTTTAAAGCGACCTTGAATTTCTCAAACTCGAGTTCACTTTCAAGCTTGTCTACCTCATAAGATGCCGCTTGGCTGTCATAATAATCTCTAAACCCGTTAAAGAGATTCCATTCGCCATAAAGATAGCTCAAATTAGTGCTTTCGCTCCCTGCGGGGTTAATCTTGTGATCGTAGCCGACAGCCAAACCAATTCGAGGAAAGTAAGTGGACCGTGCGGTACTAATCTTCGCGCGGGCTTCTTCAAGCCCCTGTGTTTTTGAACGAATAGAAAAATTGTTTTTGATAGCGAAACCAGTAATCTCCAATAATCCCACTTTCCTTACAGATTTACTGGCTGGAGGGGACACAACATCACTCGATGGTTCCGAAACCGCGAAGGCTGGTAATAAAGCTATTAGGAGCACTTGACGAAACAAATTCTAAATCCTTTCTTAACTACATCGAAAAGCCAGAGGTCAAAAAATAGGAGATTTGTCTGAGCCTTTGGGTGTCACCCAACTTTTCTTCGAAACGGGTTCCTACAATGACTCCGCCAAAACTTGAACCCGTTGGTATTTGATCGAAAAGCTTAGCCCTTAGACCCCAAAAGTAAGTTGGGACCCAAAAAGACTGAGTCATTCCATCAAGATTTCCAGTCTGAGTAAACCAATGAGATCCCAAGCCAGCTTCTATTTCTGGACTAATCCAATTGGTTTCAGGAATTTGATAGGCCGTTATAATGCCAGTTCGAATGGGAATCCACTGAAGGCCGATATCATCTTGTAACTCCAAGCCATTAGTTGCTTTTACTGTACAAAGGCCCTTTTTATAGGCATAGCCAGCCTGAAGAATCCCATCAAATAGAAATCGGTTCCATCTTGTCAAATTTCTTGAGAAACCAATGTTTAGGGATTGAAGATTCCCAACATTTTCAGAGTAATCGACGCCAAAATACCTACTCTTTAGAAACATTTCGCTCATTGAGGTCGATTCGATTCCCACAAGAAATTGGGCTTTCGAAGGAGCAAGTCTCTCGTGTTCCAAGTCTTCATAAATCTTTTGAGCTAGCCCCTCTGGAACATAGAATTCTGACGGCTCTCTAGGTTTTGCGGAGTTATCGGCTGCCCAAAGTCCCTGACTACAGAATAGCAAAAACGTTAAGCTTATAATTTTCATCTTGTAACCTCCACTTCAGCTATTTTTCCCAATCCATCATGATAAAGATCCGCCTTAATTTTACTTCCTAAAAGACCACCATTCACGGTAAACGAATGTTTTAACGTTTTGGCCGATATTTTTTTTGAAAAAAAGTCAAATTCGGCACCTGATGTAAAAGGGTCCTCAACGTATTCAGGCGAGTCAAATTCACCCAGATAGAATCTCATATTTCCACTCCAAACAACACCGCCTTGATCCGGAGTCGCGACAAAGGTCATCATCACTTTCTCAGGAAGATTTAAGCTCGCAGTGTTCTTAAGCTTTCCTTTATAGGTTCCGTGAAGGCCCGAAACTGCATCGTATCCAACAGGCGGCGCCATGGGCAGCACCGAAAGTTTGAAACCGCCCATTTGGCCCATGGACTTCGAATTCCAATTGCCAGAAAGACCGTTTCCGGACAAAGTGCCATTCAATGAAATCTCCGCATCCGCACTTGTTGCCCCAATTCTCCCAGTGATGGGGTTAAAGTCCACTTTTGGAATGGTGAATGTGATATACTCAGGTGATGTTTTCGGACCAAAATAAAATCGCGTGGCCATATTTAAAGTTATCGTATCGGGAGAGGAAAGGGACCCATTAAGCTTAACATCTACGAATTGCACTTCTTTGGAACTTTCCCACAAAAAGTAGCCGCTGTAGTCAGCAACTAGGACAGGAAGCTCGGCACTTGGGGGCTTCATTCCACGAGTGAGGTCAAGCTGGCCTGAAGCGGAAGAGCTAGGAGCATTCCATTGGCCTGAAAGTGTTTGACCATCGAATCTAAGCTCCATGATCACAGCGTCGTAGTTTGAGTTGGTAGCCACCCCATTGAAGTGATTTGATTTTTCACTGAAATCTGCTTTCTCCAGAGAAAAAACCATTTTCTCGATGGTTCCGTCATTTCTGCCGTTACTGTAATTAAATTGCAGATTCCCCGTTAAAACAGGGACCATCACAGGATCTACGTCCCCATCGTCCTTTGGGATCTCTTTAATTTGAAGATCCAAAGTTATGCTTTGTCGGTCATTCTCACTTCGAATAAGGCTTCCCGAATAAATGCCAGCAACCTTTTCAAGTTCAATTCTTTTGGCGGCAGCATTGTTCCTTGTCTGTTCCTTCTCTTGGTCCCTCTTACTTATGTTGTCAGAACTACAGGCGTTTACCAAGCCAAGAATCGCTGGAATTAATATCCACCTTCCCGTTATCATAACCTATCCCTCACTGCTTTTTTGCCTTCAAGTTGGCAACTTCTCCCAGGCCATTTGAAAAAACAACTCCCGTAAAATTTCCATCGTGATTGACCATGCCCTTGATTGTGATGCCATAAGATGCTGTTATGGCCGATACATATCTATTGTAAGGGTTGTACTGAATTTCCTGAAATGGAGTTTCAACGTATTCTTGAGAATCAAAATCTCCCAAGTAAAACCTCATATTGCCGCTGACATGAAGTTCGGGAGTTTCACTGCCCGAATCTTGAGTCGTTACGAAGGTCATAGTAACCCTCTCAGGAAGGTTTGAGTCTGAATTCTTATTCTCAAGTTGTCCCTTGTACTTTCCAGAAAGAGCTTGAATAGGGATTTTCCCGCTTTCAACTGTTGGGTAAGATCCTTTTTGTGCTTCAAATTTTCCAACCCTTCCAATGAGACTTGAGTGCCAATCGCCAGCAATTTTCCCGTCCTTTAAATATCCAATGAGCGTGACATCATTTTCCTGGCCTTCAATACTGATCTGGCGGGTTAATAGATTCAATGGAACATTGTTGTAATCATAGGTCATATACTCGGTAGAATCTCCGGGACCGAAAAATACTCGGACGTTGGCCGATATTTTCAAAGTTCCCTCAGGATTTGTTGTTCTCAAGGTAATTTTAGCATTTTGATAGTAGTCGCTATCCTGATGATAAAGAACAGCATAGTATAATCCACTTACGGAATCATTTTGAGCAAATACCAAAGATGAGAGCAAAACAGGGGCCCCTACTAGTAGAGCTAAGAAGAATTTCATCATAACCTCGCAAAATATAAATTTTATGGTGTCTAAAAAACAAAGATTTCTAAAAGGAGCCTACTAAATTAGGAGATGGATGGAGGATAGGTGACGAAGAGTGGAGTTTTTGATCAACTTAAGCTCTGGAACAGTTTTGAGCATTGATAGTGGCATCGTAGTGTTGAATTCATAAACAGCGGAGACAATCAAATCTAGTGTCTTAATCTGATTTAAATTTATGTGCTGAATCGGGCGCGCCGAATTAAAAATTGGAAGATCTACGCAGGCGCCTTCTTCAACATGAAATCTTTCTGCTTGAGCTGTAGAGTTTTGAGAGACACCTGCGGTCTTTGAAAGGTCATGAAGAGTTTCAACCGCAACGTGTGAATCACTGATGCACAGTACGATTCTATTCAATCCTAAGAAGGTCGGGATAATCGCTATTAGGATGAGGCTGATTGTCAGTTTAACCAAATGAATCATCGAGTAAACCTACTCCTTCTTTCTAGAAGGAGCAAGCTCCTCACAGAACCCGCCGTGCCCTATTAAGGCAACGGGCTCTTCAGCATATTGGTT
>JACTMU010000066.1 GCA_014584465.1 Pseudomonadota bacterium
TTTCTGCCTTGAATGTTTTTGAAACTACAAAGGTAGAGATTATACTGAAAATGGCCGCTTAAAAGCATTAAAAAATTAATTTTAGTCATTTTACTTTTTTTGGAGTCATCCAGAACAGGCTCTCTATTCTTTTTTTGCAAAGAAAAAGTTTTTATGGGGGCTGATTGCTATGCTGGTGACTGAAGACTGAAGACTGATAGCTTCGTTCATATGAAAATAGATATATAAGTCCGTAAAAATTGTCTTAAAATAAGAACACTTGTGGCCCATCCTTTAAATTCATCCTAAAGGAACACGAAAATGGTTGCTTTGTTGTGATGGATTGATCAATGGCAGGCTCTAAAATGTTCCGATCGCTGACCTCAATGAGCTCAGAAAATGCTTGATAAGTTAACTCTATTTCATCAGGTCTTTTCAAGAGTCCATTGAGTCCTTTAGAACACCGAAAGGACTGTCGATTGGCATCACATTCGAAGCTTCCAATATGACCAATATCTTCAGCCATCTCCAGTCTTTGATGAGCCTGGAGAATCTCATTTTCTGCAGCCTTTCGGTCGGTAATGACAGAAGTGATGGCAATGTATCGTACAGGTAGCCCATCAGAATCAATGAAAGGGACAATGACTGAGTCAACCCAAAATAGACTCCCATCTTTGGCACGGTTGCAGATGTCTCCGCGCCAGACTTTGCCTGAGGTGATCGAACTCCACAAATCTCTAAAGAAGTCCGATCCCATGACCCCAGATTTGACAATGCGATGAGATTTTCCAACCAACTCCTCTTTTTTGTATCCAGAGATTGAGCAGAAGTTCTCGTTGGCATAGGTGATGATTCCTGACCCATCCGTAATGGTGACGACCCTCGATTGATCTATGGCTTGCTTGTAAAACTGGGCTTCTTTTTGGCCAAATCCAGTTCGGTAATGTCCTGGACAGTTCCAAACATTTGAGTGGGATTGCTCTTATCATCCAACAAGATGCTCACTTGACCACGTAGGGTCCGTACGGCACCGTCTTTTAGCTTTACGTGGTACTGAATCGTAAATTCTCGTTCCCTACCTTCTAATGGGTCGCTAAGGGCCTGCTGGAGCTTTTGCTCCAGCACCAACATCTGAGATAGAGTTGAGTTGGATTCAGATGGGTCTACGGTAGGACTCATCTGAAGTAGAGTGTACAATCCCTTGGACCAAGTGCTCTTCTTCGTTGCCACATCAAGTTCCCAGCTTCCATATTTTTCAACTCTTTCAGCGGTCTCTAGAAGCGATTGACTCTTTGCTAGGTCGCCTTTGGCCTTGCGAAGATCCAGCTCTGCAATTTGCTCCTGTTTTAATCCCGCCAAGTAAAAGACAAGGCCCAATACAATGGGAACAGTGTCAATGATTGGCATAAGGTAATTTGTTTTTCCAATAAGGGTTCTTCCGACTTTTTTATGGGTATAGAGCGAGCTTTCCGCAGTTGAACAGGATGGCGACCCTGTAGTTTCTGAAGTTCCTGTATCCTCTGGCGTTAGCCTTGATCGACTGGATCTTTGAGTTGAATCCCTCCATCATTGCATTGGTGATTTGGTGTTTCAGGTAGGTCAGGATGTTGTCGAGATGTCGCTTTATCAGCTTGGCAACGTCAATCATTGGCTTTAACCGTGAATGGGTCGCCCACCAGTACCAGCGTTGGAAGAACTTCTCCGCTGAGGCTTTGTACGAATACAGCCAAAATTCTGAGAATGTTTCTTTGATTGACCATGCACGGCCAGTCTTGAGAATGTCCATGCGCAAGGCCTTGAATCGCCCCTTCTCATCGTCTTTCATATTCTCCGGACTCTTTAGGAACAGATACTTCGCCCCTTTGAGAGTTTCGTCTCCCTTTTTCATGAAGGTCTTGTGCTCGGCTCTACGAACCTTGTCCACAGCCTCATTGAGGTATTTCGAGATGTGGAACTTGTCATGCACGATGTCTGCTTGCGGGACGTGCGTTTTAGCCGACGTGATGAATGCGTCCCACATATCCATTGCGACAGCATCGATTCCGCCCCGGACCTCTTCGGGAAACTTTTGCCAAAGTTGATTGGCTGCTTCGAGTGTCCGCTCCTGGACAACGTCGAGCACTCTCTCGCCGTCGATGTCGACCATCAGAGAGGCGTATTTATGTCCCTTGAGAAAACTTTTTTCGTCAATGCCGACGCGTTTGACCTTGTCCATTTCCCGGCGGGCGAGGCCACGCTCAACGGCACGCTCCTGGATGTGATGAACCTGATCCCAAGATAGTCCTAAAAGCCGCGCAGCCTCTTTGATACTTTTGGCGGCAATCATCACATCTACGGCCAGTCGCTCAAACAGTAGTGTAAATCGAGAGTTCGGTCCAGCCCATGGCACGTTGACTGTCTTTGCGCCATGCTCGGAACAATCCGCTCTTGGCACACGGGATTTGATGATCGTTTGAAACTGCATTGTATCTAGATGTCGCCATTTCCGCTCTTCACGATGGTCCTTAATGAAGCAGTTCTTTTGACAGACGGGACACTCGACCTGGTGATTGGCTGGCCATTCCACGTTGATGTCAACTCGCTTGGCGGCCACATTCAAATCAACGCTGACAACAGCCCACGGCGGAACAAGGCCCAACAGTAAACGGTAATGCTCATGTAAATCTTCGGTCATTTCCCCTCCCCAGATTGAGGTGGAAATAAAGCTCACTTTTTAAGCAGGTTCAAGCAATGCGCCCTGGGTCAGCCACAAGAAAGTCGGAATACCCCCAATAAGGATTTCAAAGAAACTGGCATCTTGTCCCCAGGTCATTTCCATACCGGCTGCGAGTAGGGGAAGAAAGAGTCCGAAGATGATTCCAAAGAGCATGTAATGAAATCTATTCCCAACAATGTTCCATCGGATCAAATCAGATTGAACTTTACGGAAGCGAATTACCGAACAGCCCACCCTAAGGGTAGACGCAAATATTGAATGCGCTGAGTTGAAGATAAAACGGATAAGTAGATATGTTTTTAACCTTATCATTAGCGGTTCATGGTCCTGTTTTAAACTGAGAAATTCATGAAGATAATGGCCGCCGCAGGGATCCGGAGTAAAAACGATCTTCGATAGGGAAAACGACAAGATCATTTCAGAATTTTCGGAATGAACTTTTGGCCTTAGGTCCATTTTATCGAATTTAGGGAATTCTTCACTCCGTGAAAATGATTTGTGACCGAAATGATTTGTATGAAATGCGACGTAATTTTTGCGTTCTTTGGCATATTGGAAAAGATGAAAGGAAGTTTAAAGTGTTGAATAGTTTCATTGGTTTGTTTCTTTTTTTGAGTTCTGTTTTACTTGATTTGGCTTGCACATCCCAGAATGTGGACGAAGCCACAACTGCACCAGCCACCTATACGACTTATCTCTATCTTCCCAGTGCTTCGGCCAATACGATCAAAGTTTTGAAGATGAATGAGTCTACAGGTACGATCACCGAGGTCGAGCTTTTTGACTATGGCACCGTGTCCACAATGTCTGGAGTCTACAGTGCCATTGCAACAAGCACGGGGAACAATCTCTATGTTGGTCATTCGACGACGTCGCAGGGGGTGAGTCATCTCAGTATCGATACCACCACAGGTGCACTAACGTACAAGAACAACTACTCTACAACCTCAAGCGGCGCTCCTTGGGTCCTAGCGATGGACTACTCAGATAACTTTCTCTTTGCTGGACAGCTTGGAGGCTCTACCACTGCCGTTATGCCCTTTCTAGTTTCATCAACAGATTCTACATTGACGGGTGGAACTCATACGACCTGGGACTCGGGAACGATCTACAGTGTTCAAGGGCATAGATCCGGGAGGATCCTCTTTGTTGGCGTCGGTGCCACGGTTGAGAGTTTCACTTATGATGAAACCACAGGAGATCTCACAAGTGTTGGAAGCCAGAATCGGAGCGGGAATATGCTTTATGTATGGGATATGACGACCACGATCGACGGAACAATTCTTGTTTGTGCTGAAAAAGGTGGTGTGTCAACTTTCACCATTGATCAATCAACGGGAGCTCTTACTGAGTTGGGTTACTCAGCGGGAATCGGTGGGACCAACAACGGTAAAGCAGTTGAAATACATCCGGCTATCTCCAATGTTCTATATGTTCAAGACATCACCTTAGACACTGTTGCAACATTGAGTTTAGATAGTTCATCTGGAACAGTGACTGAAGTTGGAACATCCGTCTCGACAGGGGCCTATCCATCTAGCATTAGGGTAGTGGGAAATGGGAAATATCTTGTGGTGCTAAATAAAGATGATGTGAGTCTCTCCCTCTATGATGTTGATTCCACAACCGGAGCGTTAACGCTTAAAACAACTTATGCGACCGCTGATCTTAATCTTCCTTCTGGAATTTCTCAAATGGAGAGCATTAGAATTCAAGATTGATCTTTCGTATGTTTATGACAACAAGGCAATGATTCGGTACGAAAGGAGGCTCGATGAGGCTGTTGATTGTATCGTTGACTTTAAGTGCATTTTTTCAGGTAGGATGCAGTAACAAATCAGACATTGCAAGTGAAGAGAATTGTTCAGCTTTTGGATGTTGGACGGGTGTCTATTTAGAAGATGTTACAGAGGATTCCTGTGTCAATGATGTGGCCTATGGTGTAGAGTCATGGGCGGCGGTAGGTTACAAGGTCTCAAGTAGCACATACAAACCCTATGTTTGGCATTCCACAGATCTCAGTTCGTGGACCTCTGTTGAAATGGAAGATCAGAGCGTGCTTGGAAACACGAAAGACATTATCTACGATGGAACAAGGTGGATCGCAATTGGGACGCCAAATTCTGGGCCCAATACCCAAACCGATTCGGTGCGCATCTGGATCTCAATGGATCTTGCGACTTGGACTCCTTACGTCGTTGAGTCGGGCATTGGAAACTATGTTGAGGTTATGCAACTCTATTTCGATGGAACGACCTATGTTGCCGTGGGGGTTAAACCAGATGCAAATGTAAGTAGCACTTCAAGGGCCTATGTGTGGTACACTACCGATCCCACCGGGAGTTGGTCAGGCCAAGAGATCAATCAGCTCCAAGGCGTCGTGCAAGGTGTTGCAAAGTATGGGAGCGATTGGGTTTTAGTTGGATACAGTGGCAGTTCTTCAAACCCATACCCCCATGTTTGGTACAGTTCGACGTTAGGTGGCGCATGGAATGATGCGAATTTGGGAACCATTTCTGAGCCTACGAGGCTCATGTCTGTGACTGTTTCAGGTACGGATCTCGCAGCTTCGGGTTACTTCTTAGATTCGGCAGACAGCAATCGAGAAAAACCCATCGTTTGGACGACTTCGGATTTCCTCTCATGGAGCTCCACTCAACTGGCGTTTGATACAGGTAGTTGGGCTGAACCTCAGATCTTTACCAATGGGATCTACTGGTTTGCTCGATTTACTTTGGACCTTTGGTACAGCTCGGATCGAAGCACTTGGACACGTGTGCGGATGGTGGATGAAGAGTGGGTCAGTGGTGCGAAAATCTTTTTTGCAAACAGCAAGTGGGTTGCAAGCGGTTGCAAAGAGAAGACGAACGGAGGGGCCAAGCATCCACGTATTTGGCACAAAACCCAGTAAACCTGGCCCGATGAGGCTACGGTTTCAATTGTGAGGCTGTCATCTGTGGTGCTGTCGTCTCGAATTTCGATACCCTCTGGGAAAGTTGACTGAGGGACTCCTCGAGTTCGTGAGTCTTCGATTTGAGTCGTCGAAGTTCAAGCTCAACAGGAGTGGAGGTTCACTCCAGTAAGGCGAGTCTATATTCCCAAGCCTGGCACTGCAAAACAACGTCCGATCGGAGTGCCCACAATCCAAGACAGAGCCCTTCAGGGAGCTGTTTCGGAAATACTCAGTCAGATTTATGAAGTCGATTTTGTATCGCAATCATTTGGTGGTAGGCCGAAATTAAGCGCCTATCATGCAGTGATCAACTTGCAGAACCAAGTGACGGTGAAGTGGAAGGTGTTGGTGTTATTTGAAACACAACAGGTAGTCTATTTGGTAGAGGTTGATGACGGCGGCGGTAATTTCCACGTGCCTGTGGGGCCGTTTAGATAAACATAACTATTGTGGGGATTAACCATAAGATTGTAAACATT
>JACTMU010000109.1 GCA_014584465.1 Pseudomonadota bacterium
TGAGAAATTCATACTAGATAAAATTGATTTAGGTCGTGCCGAGGGACAAAGAATGGTTGCTTGACTGACGTTGGTCGTGAAAACTCGGTACTCTCAAGTTATCAAACCTCTTGATAATATATGTTAATTTAATCTATACTCATCCATAGGAAATGGGTGACGCGAAGCTTGTTTGTGGCCAGTCATGAGCTCGATTTGTCCCGAAAATATAAGTTCACGCATCCGCTTTACGGTCGCATAAACTTCCTCCATATCCACTGTTGACTCCCCAATCTTTCCATAGTGTCAAAAAATTACGGGTGTTTCCTCCACCAACATACAAGATGTCCTGATCGAGGAGAACCTTTTCGATCTCTGATGTAGAACCACGAAAGAGGCTGAGATGGGAAGGTGTGCAATCAAATCTTTTGAAACAAGAATAAAATCGATCAATGTATTCCTGTGCATCGCCGCTCGCTGTTCCAAAAAAAAAGATCTTCGGTCTCTCTTGGTCAGCCAGGCCAAGAATGTATTCATCAAGAAGTGGGTTCTCGAATTCCATTAAAAATCCTCCACCACCCATCGCAAAGATATGCCTCAGAGGTTCATTCATTTTTGCCCTCGAACAAAAAGAACTTTGATTCTGAAATCTCTCGATAGCCGACGTTTTGATAGATCTTGTTCGAGGTCGGATTGGAGAGATCCGTGCAGAGCGCACAAAACTTCTTACCAGATTTCAACATCTCCTGACTGAGATGAGCAACAACAGCTGAAGCAAAACCCCTTTTTCGAAGATGCCTGGGAGTATAAACGGCACCGATTGAAATCCCATTTTCAGTTGATCGTACTACATGGGCCATCGAGACCGGAATTTCATCAACAGTCCAAACATAGGCAAGCTTGTTTTCGATCGCACGCACAGTTTGACGAAAAATCGCTTCAAACGAACTTCGTTCTGATGGAGGAAGTGATTCATTGCCAAACTCAACCAACCACCTTGCAATTAAGTCAGTCTCTTGAGAGACCGCCAAACGCAACTGGCCGTTCACCGAAGGAAGCGTGACCTCTTCGATCTTGTAGATTTTTTGAGCCAACATAAGTGTTGCCTTTGCTCCTGACAGCCTCGACCAAATGGAGGCGAAGGCTTCGGACATCTTCGCTGGACCAACAACTCCGGGAATCGTGGTCTGTGTTGCAAACAGATGCTTCGCCAGAACCACAAGCTGATCCTCTCCTGCAAAAGTAACTAGGGGCTGTCCGGTAATTCGCTTTTTGATCGATTTTGATAAGTTTTTCTTATACCGAGGCGGGCCGACGAAGGGCTAGCCAGAGGCGCTAACTCATGAGGCTTCGTGGTGGAGTTTGAACCGCGGCGGTTAAAGTTTTACCCTCAGAGACGACGCGAACAAAGATGGGTGGGATTTTCGGCGATTCAGTGGTTCTTAGTAAATTCCCACACAGTCCAAGCATAAGGCTGTTTGTTGGTTCATCTTGATAAAGAGCTAACATATCCCTAAGAAGGTCAACGCTGCAGTCGCCTTCTCTTGTTTGAAGTCCCCGGAGAATTCCAGCTCATTGGCATGAATCGTCGAATAGTTCCAGGTCGGTACGTCGTTCTCTGCATACCATCGCGGAGTTATGTATGCATGAGGTCCTTGGAAGATGGCCGTCACACGAGAGCACTCGATATGATTCCAATGGATGTTCGCCCTTGCCATGTGCCCAATCAATTCAAATCCCAACGTCGACTTTTTCACTGTTAACGGTAAGTGTGAAATGTACGGCCTGTTTGACACAACCGAAATCAGAGTCGCAAACGGATGCCGATCCATCATCTCAAAGGCTTCGTCCAAATCCTCTGATTTGTATTTCGCTGGGTTGTACACTTTTCCCCCTTTGCCCATCCCAAAAAACATGGCAATGACGCCAAAAAAATTCAAAAAGAGGTTTTACTTTCATTTTCAGAAACAGCGGGGAAATATTGAAGCTGCTCCCCGATTTTGTGTCCTGAGGGAATCGGATGGGCAAGCTCCTCAATTCGAAGTACTGAATCAGGGAGATTTAATGATTTCCTCAACCGCGCCATCGTGGCAGGAACAAATGGATGAAGCATGATCATGATGTTCTTTAAAATATAAAAACAAGAAAAGAGGGCATTCTTTCGCTGTTCCAAATCAAAACGATCGTCATGCGGTTTAAACTGTGTGAATAGGCCATTGATCAATCGAGCATAGTTCTCAATCAGAAAAAGGATCTTAGAAAACTCGGCCCGTTCCATCATGCGAATGTAGTTTTGAACGATCTTTGCGGTTTCGATTTTTGTCTTTCCAATCAGTTGGCCTTCTGGAACTTCTCCATCAAATTTGGAGTGACAGGCCGAAATCGGCTTCTCAAAGGCTGCATTGAGCGGGCCCGCTAAAAAAGCATTTCGTTCGTTGAAATTATCAAAATCAAAATTGGAATTCTTCTCGCTTAGACTAAGGATAGATAGAAAATAGCGAACTTGATCTGGGTCGTATCCCATCTCGCCAATGAGCTGATCCGCCAAATAGAAGGTCCCCTTGGATTTGCTCATCTTTTGTCCACCGATTTGAAGATGAAAATTTCCATAGACGTCGGTCAACTGCCACTCTCCTGAAATTGGCATTCGATAGGGATCCTTCTGCGTGCCCAACCACATTGCTCCTTGCATGAGCACATAAAAAAAGACGTTGTCTTGCCCCAAGAATTGGAAAACTCTCGCATCCGGATCGGTCCAGTACTCTTTGTATTGGTTCGGATCGAGACCTTTGCTCTTAAGCGCCATTTTCGTAAAAGATATGGGAGCAATCAAAGATTCGGGCCAGACATAAAGAGCCTTTCCCACCATCTCTTCATCTAAGTCCTCAGGTACAGGCACTCCCCAAGCTACATCTCGAGTCATGGATCGATAGGCCCAGCGGTCTTCCAGCTGAGACTCAACCCCCCCCTTCGTCAATAGATCTCTCCCCAAATCCAAATCCTTGAGGCCCTCAAATTGCACTATGATTCTCTTCCCTGGTGCGTAGCGACTTTTGTGTTTTGGCAAATGCTCCTTAAGTCGTTTGAATGTCTCCTCATGTATGTTTGCAAAGGAGATCGATGGAAGGACCGTATTGTAGGCCTCTAGAAAAACTCCCTTTCTCCAAATCTTTTGCCTACTTTCAAGCCACTGTTTGAGCTGATCGGTAACCGCCCACATGTTGAGCCACCAATGAGTTGTCTCCTTAAGAACGGGAATTGAATCACTCACACTGCTCCTAGGATTTCGAAGTTCACGAGGTTCATAGGTAATTCCACACTCGTCGCACTCTTCGCTGTAGGCCTTCTTATTTTCACACTTTTCATTGGGACATTCACCATAAACATACCGGTCTGGCAAAAACATCATGAGCTGTGAATCATACCACTGTTCCGAGCTCCTTTTTACAAGAAGCCCATTGTGATGAAGTTTTCTTAGAAATTCCTGGCAGAGGTCCTTATGGACTTCAAAAGTATTTTCTTTTGAAGTCCCTGCATAAACATCAAGCCCAATGGAATAACGCTGTAGTGTCGCTGATTGACCCTGGTGAACCTCTTGCACAAAATCCTGTGTAGAGACTCCCTTAACTTTAGCTGCAACCTCTGAGGCTGAACCATGATCATCCGAGCCACATACAAAGAGCACTTTTTCAGAACCAAGGACGAGACGTAACCAACGGGAATAGACATCCGCCGGGATGTGGGCACCTGCCAAATGTCCAATGTGCAATGGTCCATTTGCGTAGGGCATCCCCGCAGTTACAAGTCCTCTCTTAGGGCGCTTCATCTGACCAAAGATCCTCTTTAGCTCCTCTTGAAGCTCCTTCAATTCACGATCTTCCATTCCAACCCGCCTCTATGTAGTTAGTTTCAACCCTAGGGTCTCCAAAAAACCTTTACAATGGTGTGACCTGGACTTCAGCATCAGATCCGCGCAACAAATGATACACCTTGCAGAGAACTTCAACAACCAAATCTGGACGTTCCGCTATTGTCAGTCCATTGAACCGGCCTTCCTGTTTTGGCCTGTTTGATCTTGTCACCTCTTCAGAATCTCACTAGCATGATTGTATGCAAAGTTCCTTGGACGAAGGCAAACGTCCCTTAGCTAGAATTTTCAGGTATACTCTCACCGCCATCATGATCATCGGTCTAGGAATGACCATTCACTCTCTCTATTCCTATTGGGTCTTTGAACAATCCTCATTTCCTGATCGCCTCCTACATCTTTGGAGCAGAGATCTCGAGGCTCAAAGAAGGCAGGTGCCTGAGTTTTGGAGTCAACTCAAAGAGGTCAAATGGAGCGCTGGAACAAAGAGAGCCAAGGAATGGAAGGAGAAGATTGCCCATAGGCTTCCCATCAAAACAAATGCCTCCGGCAAGTACACTTTGGAGATCATTCTCTTACCGTGGATGGACCAAGGGCAAATGGGGGCCAGCATCCAGTACTCTGTGATTGAACTTGAAAGTGGCAATACCGTATGGGAATCGGGGCGTACCTATCGGCTCGGAGAATTTCAAAGCCCCGAGATCCTCAAAAGGCCAAAACGCAAAACAAAAGAGTCCACCCCAGAGATTCAAAAAGAGAGATCGACCCCAAAAAAGGAAAAAGCCAGCTAGGAAGACCTAACTGGCTCAAAAAAAAGTTGGCATCGTGCTACTCTCACACAGGATTGCCCCTGCATTACCATCACCGCTAGCGGGCTTAACTTCTGAGTTCGGAATGGGATCAGGTGGTACACCGCTGCTATAGACACCAACAAACTATTTAGTCTCAGATTTCATAATCAGTGACTCTTAACGAGGTAAAATTGATTAATTAATGAAAGCCTCACGACTGTTAGTACGGATCAGCTAAATGCATTGCTGCACTTACACCTTCCGCCTATCAACCTCGTAGTCTACAAGGAGTCTTTAGGGGCCCGAAGGCCCAGGGAAAACTTATCTTAGAGTTGGCTTCCCGCTTAGATGCTTTCAGCGGTTATCCATTCCAAACATAGCTACCCAGCCATGCCGCTGGCGCGACAACTGGAACACCAGAGGTTTGTCCATCCCGGTCCTCTCGTACTAAGGACAGATCTCTTCAATTTTCCTTCGCCCACAGAAGATAAGGACCAAACTGTCTCACGACGTTCTGAACCCAGCTCGCGTACCACTTTAATTGGCGGACAGCCAAACCCTTGGGACCTGCTTCAGCCCCAGGATGTGATGAGCCGACATCGAGGTGCCAAACACCCCCGTCGATATGGACTCTTGGGGGGTATCAGCCTGTTATCCCCGGAGTACCTTTTATCCGTTGAGCGATGGCCCTTCCACGCGGGACCACCGGATCACTTTGACCTGCTTTCGCACCTGCTCGACTTGTAGGTCTCGCAGTTAAGCTCCCTTATGCCAATGCACTCGACGCCTGGTTTCCAATCAGGCTGAGGGAACCATCGCACGCCTCCGTTACTTTTTGGGAGGCGACCGCCCCAGTCAAACTGCCTACCAGACAGTGTCCCTCGCCCAGATAATGGGCGCAGGTTAGAATTCTAAGTCAACAAGGGTGGTATTTCAAGGTTGCCTCCATCGGAACTAGCGTCCCGACTTCAAAGGCTCCCACCTATCCTACACATGCTAAATCAAAATTCACTGCCAAGCTACAGTAAAGGTTCACGGGGTCTTTCCGTCTTTCTGCGGGTACACGGCATTTTCACCGCGAATTCAAGTTCGCTGAGCCTCTGGTTGAGACACCGGGGAAGTCGTTACGCCATTCGTGCAGGTCGGAACTTACCCGACAAGGAATTTCGCTACCTTAGGACCGTTATAGTTACGGCCGCCGTTTACTGGGGCTCAGGCTGTATACTTCGTCTTGAGACTTTGCACAGCCCTGTGTTTTTGATAAACAGTCGCCACCCCCATTTCTCTGCAACCACCCCAGGCTTCATTAGCAAGTAACTACACCTAAAGTGGCACACCTTCTCCCTAAGTTACGGTGTCAAGTTGCCGAGTTCCTTAACCAGATTTAACTCAATCGCCTTAGAATACTCATCCATCTCACCTGAGTCGGTTTACGGTACGATCAAATCTAACAACACATCGAAGATTTTCTTGGAAGCATGGTTTCTGTCACTTCGAGACTAGGTCCCTCGCTTCACGCCTCAGAGTTATGTGTTGCGGATTTACCTACAACACCTCCTACACGCTTACACCTGAATCCATTAACAGGCTGACATATCCTACTTCGTCCCTCCTATGCTTGAACATTAGATTTGGTAACGGAATATTAACCGTTTATCCATCGACTACGCCTCTTGGCCTCGCCTTAGGAATCGACTAACCCTGGGAGGATTAACCTTGCCCAGGAACCCTTGAGTTTTCGGCGCGCAGGTTTTTCACCTGCGTTTGTACGCTACTTATGTCAACATGATCACTTCTAGTTCGTCCAGCCGTCCTCACGATCGACCTTCATCCTAAACTAGAACGCTCCCCTACCCCGTACAACTCATGTTGTACAGCCACAGCTTCGGTAGCATGCTTAAGCCCCGCTATATCTTCCGCGCGAGACCACTAGACTAGTGAGCTATTACGCTTTCTTTAAAGGATTGCTGCTTCTAAGCCAACCTCCTAGTTGTCAAAGTAGTCCTACAACGTTTTCCACTTAGCATGCATTTAGGGACCTTAGCTGGTGGTCTGGGCTCTTTCCCTCTCGTCTCATGACCTTATCACCCTGAGACTGCCTCCCGGAGTAACTATCAGTGGCATTCGGAGTTTGTTTGGGTTTGGTAATCCGGTAAAGACCCCTAGCCCAATCAGTGCTCTACCTCCACGATAGAATTTATCCGAGGCTATACCTAAATATATTTCGGGGAGAACCAGCTATCACCCAGTTTGATTGGCCTTTCACCCCTATCCACAGCTCATCCGAAGAGTTTTCGACCTCAACCGGTTCGGGCCTCCACATGATGTTACTCACGCTTCACCCTGGCCATGGATAGATCACCGGGTTTCGGGTCTATCTCCACAGACTCAATCGCCCTATTAAGACTCGCTTTCGCTACGGCTCCATCTATAACGACTTAACCTTGCCTGTAAAGATAACTCGCTGACTCATTATGCAAAAGGTACGCAGTTACACTTGTACTAGGTACATAGTGCTTCTACTGCTTGTAGGCTATCGGTTTCAGGATCTATTTCACTCCCCTCTCGGGGTTCTTTTCACCTTTCCCTCACGGTACTCGTTCTCTATCGGTCACTAAGAATATTTAGCTTTAGATAGTGGTCTACCCAGATTCCCACCGGATTTCACGTGTCCGGTGGTACTCGGGAACATTTCCGAAGGTCTCTCTCTTTCGTCCACAGGGCTATCACCTTCTTTGGCCGGACTTTCCAGACCGTTGAACTAGAGAGAAACTTTGTAACTTCGTCGAGCGTTCCTAGCCGCTCATGAACGTCCCACAACCCCCAATGCACAACACCCAGGAGTTTTAACATGCAAAGGGTTTAAGCTCTTCCCCGTTCGCTCGCCACTACTGAGGGAATCTCATTCGATTTCTTTTCCTGAGGGTACTGAGATGTTTCACTTCCCCTCGTCTGCCTCTCAAGACTATGAATTCATCTTGAGATCCCAGTTAAACTGGTGGGTTTCCCCATTCGGACATCCCCGGATCAAAATGTGTGTGCCACTCCCCGAGGCTTATCGCAGCTTACCACGTCCTTCATCGCGTCTTAGTGCCAAGGCATCCGCCGAAAGCCCTTAGTAGCTTTCAAACTCTCAATTTTACCTCGCTAAAAATCACTAACTTATCTATTACGATAATCTATACTAAAAAATACTATTCAATTTTCAAAGAACATGAAGCGAAGCCTTCCCCCGCTAAACCGCACCATTTCTGGTGGGCCTAGGAAGACTTGAACTTCCGACCCCACGCTTATCAAGCGTGTGCTCTAACCAACTGAGCTATAGGCCCTCTGTTAACCTTCGCTCCTTCAAAACTAAACAGCTAGATGGCTTTTGAGTATGACCTGGATGGTGATCAACCACGAGGGAAGATCTTCCATCCTTCTTCTCCTTAGAAAGGAGGTGATCCAGCCGCAGGTTCCCCTACAGCTACCTTGTTACGACTTCACCCCAATCATCGACCATACCTTGGGCGCCTACCTCCTTACGGTTAGCGCAGCGACTTCTGGTACAGCCAACTTTCATGGTGTGACGGGCGGTGTGTACAAGGCCCGAGAACGTATTCACCGCGGCATGCTGATCCGCGATTACTAGCGATTCCAGCTTCATGAAGTCGAGTTGCAGACTTCAATCCGAACTTAGACCGATTTTATGAGATTAGCTTCACCTTGCGGCTCTGCGACTCTCTGTGTCGGCCATTGTAGCACGTGTGTAGCCCTGGACATAAGGGCCATGAGGACTTGACGTCATCCCCACCTTCCTCCGACTTAACGTCGGCAGTCCCTTTAGAGTGCCCAACTAAATGCTGGCAACTAAAGACAAGGGTTGCGCTCGTTGCGGGACTTAACCCAACATCTCACGACACGAGCTGACGACAGCCATGCAGCACCTGTGATGGCGTCCCGAAGGACTGCCCTATCTCTAAGGCATCCACCATCATGTCAAACCCAGGTAAGGTTTTTCGCGTTGCATCGAATTAAACCACATGCTCCACCGCTTGTGCGGGCCCCCGTCAATTTCTTTGAGTTTTAACCTTGCGGCCGTACTCCCCAGGCGGGACACTTACCGCGTTAGCTGCGGCACTGAAGGGGTCAATACCTCCAACACCAAGTGTCCATCGTTTACGGCGTGGACTACCAGGGTATCTAATCCTGTTTGCTCCCCACGCTTTCGCATCTCAGCGTCAGTATTCAGCCAGGCAGCCGCCTTCGCCTCCGATGTTCCTCCTGATATCTACGTATTTCACCACTACACCAGGAATTCCACTGCCCTCTCTGATACTCAAGTCTCGTAGTTTCAAGTGCACTTCCTGGGTTGAGCCCAGGGCTTTCACACCTGACTTGCGAGACCGCCTACATGCGCTTTACGCCCAGTAATTCCGAACAACGCTAGCACCCCTCGTCTTACCGCGGCTGCTGGCACGAAGTTAGCCGGTGCTTTCTTATACGGTACCGTCATAATCTTCCCGTACGACAGAGCTTTACGACCCGAGGGCCTTCATCACTCACGCGGCGTTGCTGCGTCAGGGTTTCCCCCATTGCGCAATATTCCCGACTGCTGCCTCCCGTAGGAGTCTGGACCGTGTCTCAGTTCCAGTGTGGCTGATCATCCTCTCAGACCAGCTAAAGATCGTAGCCTTGGTAGGCCATTACCCCACCAACTAGCTAATCCTGCGTGGACCCATCAATTAACGGCCAAAGCCTTTAACCCCTGATGCCTCAGCATCTGTGGTCTTATGCGGTATTAGCCACCCTTTCGGGCAGTTATCCCCCATTAAAAGGCAGGTTATCCACGTATTACTCACCCGTGCGCCACTAGTACTCATCCCGAAGGACTTTCCCCGTTCGACTTGCATGTCTTAGGCACGCCGCCAGCGTTAGTTCTGAGCCAGAATCAAACTCTCCAGTTAAAATAAAACTGAACAAGTCTTACTCTATTGAGCTCAACTTAAATTAAAATCTAGATACCTAAACAATTTGAAATTGTTTGGGACCCAAAAGCCATGTTTCTAGCTATTTAGTTTTCAAAGAACGAGGGTTTACTGAAGTCAGGTGAATCTAAAGAAGTGCCGCTGAGTCGTCAACATATTTTTTAGGGCAAATGAAAATAATTTTCTGCTTTTTTCAACCTTCTCAACTCATGGGCCGTTCTAGACATAGAGTAGGTATAAATATGCATTGCAGCACCCCCTCAGGAGGTCTCTTATAAAATTTCTTGCCTAAAATGTAAACATTCGAAGTAGTATGGAGACCAAATTTGAAAATTTGATGTGTTTGGTCCTGCCTAAAGCCCCTTTGTCCGCTAAGGGGGAGGGAGTTCACAAGGCATTACGGGGAGGTCACGATGGAGTCGGTTGGAAAATTGATGAGAGTTCGTAGGGTCATGCTCATGGTTGTGGCACTTTCAACCATGTGTTTTTCGTTTGCACACGCTTCAACCATGGATCGCAAAGAGATCTTTAGACCGGTGATTGTCTTTATTCCTGGTGCTGCATCGTCTGGACCCTACGCCCACTTTGCTTCTCAAAAGGCCTTTAAGAAGCAACTTCCCTATTTTGGTGAGCCGCTTACAAAGATGCCCTATCGACATTTTGTATGTCCCCTCACGGAATCACTGGATCGAGCAACTATAGATTCAAGAACCGACGAATGTGTCCGAATGATTTTAGATGTTCATCAAGAGAGCTTTCACGGTCAATTTGGTGAGAGAGGTATTGGCAAAGTGAAGAACACTCGTAGGTTTATTCTCATCGGCCACAGCATGGGTGGTTTGATTGCTCGAGCGGTCGCCGCCGACGCTCGAACATCAAAGCTTGTCCATTCGGTTCTAACTTTGTCGACCCCCCACAGGGGCACATTGATCGCGAATTTTGCGGTCGATCCAGGAGCCTACTATGCTAAATATGAATATTTCTGGATTCACTTCTTTCAAAAAATTGATATGGATTCTCAAAACAAGAGCTATCTATACAACCTTTTGATGGATCGAAGTGGACTCCCAGAAACGCTCTTTGAGTATCAAGATCGTCCAGCTAATCCGAGCGTAAGGTATTTGAGTGTGAGAGGTTCAAAGCCCGATATGAAGTATGATGCTCTCTCGGTACCTCACCGAGTTTTAACAGATCTTTTGATTACAAGCTATGACCATCTTAAGGAAAACCTTGAGTTTGAAGAGGGTTATCGTAGGTTTGGGCCCTCCAATGACGGCATTGTCCCAGAGCTCTCGATGACCTTTGGACATGACCTTGGACATGTCGTAGCCAATCACATTGACACCGCATGCACATTGGGAGCGACGAAGGGGTGTCTTGAGACCGCATCACTCGTGCATCGCTATCTTGCCGACCCTGAGCAAGACCTCGAATAGGGCTTCTGAGGGACCGTAAAGCATCCGTTGAGTTCTCATAATGAGACAGACTTTTCAAAAAAAATGGACCCCTGATCTAATTCTAAATGCAATAGAGGGGGCGCCCACTGAGTATAGATTTGACAGGTGACTTGCGTAGATTCAAATCAGCCTTGGTCAAAGCATCTGATCTTCTTTTCCCTATTGAAAAACGGGGAAAAGTCGATAGAATTAAAAATATCAATTAAGTTCTTGTTAGCAGACAATCCCGTTCTTCAAATCACTTAATTAATTTAAGGACAAAATGAGCCCTCAGCGTGATTTCGATGTTGATGTCGATATCATTCAATCATTCTTAGGGCCTAATCGTTGTCATAAAAGAATAAAAACTACTATTTCATTTTGGGGGAATTGAAAATGGTTCATTTAAACAATCAAATCAGTGATGACTTACTCATGAAACAGATTGCCGAAGGCAAAACTTCCGCATTCAACATGATATTCAATCGATATTCCAAACGTGTGCTCGACTACAGCCTGAAACTTCTTGGTGATAAGAATCGTGCAGATGATGTTGCACAGGAAGTCTGGCTCAAACTCATTACAGCAGCACAAACCTATGAACCCCGAGCTCAGTTCATTTCATGGTTGCATACACTTGTTTACAATACCGCAATGTCGGAACTGCGAAAATCCTCACGACAATCTCAACGAATTCTTTCGCTCCCGATTGAAACTTTCACGAATCAAGCCGACTCAAATCAGAACTCTGCTGAAGACAAACTCGTTGAGAGATCCAATCTATCCAACCTAAGAAAGGCGATCAAGAGACTGCCAAAATCAGAGCGTGTGGTCATTACAATTTGGATTTCTGAGGACTCATGTCATGAAGAGATTGCAAAACAGATCGGAAAAACTGCTTCATCAGTTAAATCCACTCTCTTTCGGGCACGTCGCAAACTCGAAGATCACCTCAGAGCAACTGCTTAAGGTAATCTTTGAGTCGCACTTCAGGCTCACTTTGATCCTCAAGCTCTTTGCAAAAGGAGATCAGCTTGCCGAAATCTCGATCAAGATGTGCAAAGAGCTTTTCAAAATCAGAAAGATCCGACATGTAGGTCTGAAAAGTTAACAACCTGGCATTGTTGAGCTCTGCGGTCGAGAAATAGTCATATTTTGTGGTCCGTAGCCTTGGCCTTACATCGAGCGCAAACTCCTTTGAAATGGCTTTGAATTGCTCTTGTCGTAAATCGTTGTTCATTTGCTCGCGGTTTTCATCATACCATTTTCGCAAACTCTTGATCTTTTGCGAAATGAACTCAGAAAAAAGATGATCATCGTGATTCTCATCTTGGATCAACTTGTAGGTTTGAGATTCTTTTCCTTCTCTTGCCAGGTAAAATTCTGCCGTTCCAACATTTCCAATAAATGTTGCCAGGCGTTCATTAAAGTCCGCCTCACCCTTAATATAAATAGTGGCATGCACCGTTTCATGTATAATCACATTCACTAAATCATGTTCGGAGTACCTTAACATACTTGAGTAGATGGGATCTTCAAACCAGCCCAAGCTGCTGTAGGCAGCGACCCCACGCACATAGGTGTCAAAGCCCTGTTTGATGTACTCCTCTGACTCTGCGAGGGCATAGGATTTCCTGAAGTAACCTCGGTAGGGAAGATCCCCTACAAAGGGATAGCTCCACAAAAAGTGCTCAAGCTCAAATTTGGGGGCAACACTTAAAACATAAGTTACATAGTCCTCATCCAGTTTTACGAAAGTTGAATAGTTGTCGGTCGGTTTGAGGCCCAGATGAGTCTCTGAAAATCTTTTGGCTTCAAGTGTGACTTTTAACATCTCCAACTCTTTAGGGGAGAGTGAATTTGAGTCCTTGATCACATCGACAATTGGAGTTCTCTTTCGCAGCAGTTCGGCCTGATCCTTTGCATTCTTAAGCAAATAGGGTATTTGACACCCAGTTTGCAGAAGAACGAGCATGCACAGATTGACCACCAAACTGGGTTTCATGGATTTTCCACCATTTTTGATTTCAAATCGGGATTGATCAACATCAGAGGATGAACCAGGAAAGTCCTACACGTGTGGCATAGTCCCAAATCACATTGGGACTCGACATCTCTTCATTGGGCCAAACATCCAATCCCACTTTGATCGCAAATGTTTGTGAGAGCATCAACTGAAGACCCACTCCAGCGCTTGGCACAACCTTGGGTTCCTGCACCGACACAGAGCTCTCTTGCCCCTCGGGCTTTAATGTAATGATCTTCGTCACTTGCATCATACCTGCTTTAATGTAGGGACGAAATGCAGACTGTTTGTCACCCCAGGCGGCAATGAGATCTGTGCCAACCAGGGTGTAATCAGACTCAATACGATATCTCGGCAGAGAGTTTGTAGCTGCCGTGCTCTGCACGTAAAGCCCTCTTGTATAGCTGAGCTCCACTGCAAAACCCTGAAAGAAGTAATAGGCTGCAGATCCCGTTAGAGACTGATTGAAAGTGTACTCCTCCTCAGAAATTGAATTCCTCTTTGCCGAAGCTGATATATCAAGTTCGACGTACCCTGCCTGTACAATGCACGGAATCCACACCCAACAAAAGAGTATAAGTCGCTTCGGAGCCAAGAATCGGCGCCAACCTCTGCCGTATCTTTTCTCTATCTTTGAAGCTCTATTGAAAAGTGTGTCTGATGCCAAGTGACTCTCCGTACCCGTTCGACCAGCAATTTCCGAAGCCAGATCCAAAAAATATTTTATCAAATTTGAATTTACAAAGGTATCCATTTGGTCGCACGTGGACCAAAACCCAGCACAATCGTGACCTAGGACCAGTCCTTCGCTAAATTCGGCCAATTGGGGTCAGTTGAGGAAGACTCCGAAGTTGTAATAGACGTGAATGAATCCATCCTTTTGAATCATCTCTTTGGGGGGATTTAGAAATGGAGACCCTAGGGTAAATGCACGAATGCATGCCTGATCCACAATTTCAATGCCCGAAGACGAGTGGAGAATGGCCCTATGAAAGGCCCCTTGAGGAGTCAATAGCACCTCGACCTCCGTGACCCAAGGCTTTGGAACCTTGGGCATCACCCCCTGTCGCTGATATTGATAGAGAATGTCTCGAACCCTTCCCTCCCAGTGGCCGTGGATTCCCGAGTTGATCCTTTCATAGTACGAATAGTAAACAAAGCGATCTGTATTGAGTGCATTGAAGGCACCCACCTTTACGGAGTCATTCAGCCGATCTGAGAGCGTCGATGCCCCTCCTGAACCACCGCTTGCTGAATGCGAAGAGTTGCTCTGAGACTCTTGCCGTTGAGAGCTCCTTTGACTTGGACCAGGAGCTTGCCCCGTGGCATGTTCCTTCGTAGTGCCAACCATCTTTCGAGGTGGGTTTAGGATATTCTTAATGTTGACTCCACCGCCCGTGCGGTTTGCACTCAGTCCGGACTCTTTTGCCCTCATCTCCTCTCTCACTCGCTGACGACGTTCTGACAAAAGTGAGCTCCTCGAATCATTGTCCTCGGGCAGCAAGAGATCTTCTGGAGTCTCCACCTGTCGCACAATCTGCTTTTTATCCCCTACCTCTTTTGGGGAAATCACCTCAATGGAGATGGGAGTCGAAGAGGGCGGCGGAAGTTCCATCTTCCAAAGAATCACCATGACCAAAGCATGGAGGAACAGACTGAGCATAAGTGTATGAAAATAGGCCATTTCTTGACCAATATAGGTCCTCTCTATGAGGATGTCCATCTTGACGCCTAAAGTCTAACAGGAAGTTGCCGATAAAGAGTTCCATGGGAGGATCAATATGAAAAATGTCATAGACATGATGGCCCGAAGGCGCTCACAGATTCGCAGCGGAATTCAGAAGATTTCAGACGAAGCCCCCGTCGTGGATATGGTTGAACGGCGAAATGCAATTCTCCTTGAAGAACGAAGAACAGCCAAGAGAACGATTCTATCGGAATTCATCGGGGCCTTCGTGGTCATTCCGGAGCTGGGCCTTCAAAAGGTGACGATCTACGACATCTCTGACGATGGGTTGAGCTTTGACATGGCCGCGGAGCATGGTCAGTTTGAAGCCAATCAGGAGATTGCCCTTCGGGTCTATCTAACCCAGACGACTTACTTCCCAATAGTCGTTCAAACGACCCATATACGTTACATTGACGACCTTAACCTCTATCGTCATGGTTCGACGTTTGTAAAAGAGCTCGTTCAAGTAGATGCTTTACACCACTTCGTTAAGTTCGTAGAATGTGTCTGTTCCTCATTGGCCCATGATGATGGAGACATTCAGATCAATTCGGGCGAGGTGCTTTAACATAGAGGGGGCATATTGGACGAAGTGAAAAAGACGAAAGTTGTTGTAGACACGAACATTATCCTTTTTGATGCCCATGCAATAAAAAAATTTCCAGGCTGTGACGTTCATATTCCCATATCTGTTATTGAAGAGATTGATCGTTTTAAGAGAGATCTTGGTGAAAACGGCAGAAATGCACGTCAGTTCAGCCGATTCATCGATATCCTACGTGAACAGGGTTCATTGACCAAAGGTGTTCCTCTAAATGGTGGCACTTCCACCGTCTTTGTGCACACCGATTTGGCGTTTGACGGCCTTCCGGCTGAACTCTTTTCAGAAAAGGCCGACAACAAGATTTTGGCAACCGCATTGACCCTTCAAAAGCAGCATCGAGAGCACCACGTTCAGCTGGTCACTAAAGACATAAACCTACGAATTCGTGCCGACGTCTTTGGAATAGAAGCCATCGACTACCTCCCCCATCAAGCGACCTTTGAAGATCTCTACTCTGGTTACTTGGAGCTGAAGCTTGAATCCAAGTTGATTGATCAATTCTACAAAGACAAGTTCATTGCAAAGACGGATGACATGGGCCTCATTGCAAATCAGTACGTCATCATGAAGGACTCTTCCAACGAAAATCATAGCGCAATCGGGCGATTTTCTCAAAAAGACAATCGTATCGTCCCTGTATTGACCACAAACGACGGGGTTTGGGGAATCCATCCTCGCAACGTCGAACAAGCCTTCGCCCTGGATTCCCTTTTGAATGACGAAATCCTCTTTGTCACCCTGGTAGGTAAGGCGGGAACAGGTAAGACTCTTCTTGCTCTTGCAGCAGGACTCTTCAAGACTCTCGACGAAGGGCGATTTCAGCGTCTATTGGTGAGTCGTCCCATCTTCCCCATGGGAAGAGACATTGGTTACCTTCCTGGAGACGTCGAGCAGAAGCTCAATCCTTGGATGCAACCCATTTTCGATAACGTTGAATTCCTCATGGGAGCGGATAAAAAGGCCTCAGGCCGTGCTCAAGAACTCATCAGCCAAGGCATGTTGAACATTGAACCGTTGACCTACATTCGTGGCAGGAGCATCCCAAAACAGTTCCTCATCGTAGATGAAGCTCAAAACCTCACACCACATGAAATCAAGACCATCGTGACCCGCGCAGGGCAAGGCACCAAAGTGGTCCTTACAGGGGATTGTTATCAGATTGACAATCCCTATGTCGATTCTGCTAACAGCGGACTGACCTACTCTGTGGAGCGTTTCAAAGGGCAGCCCATCTCTGGTCACGTAACTCTTGAAAAGGGAGAGCGCTCAGCCCTTGCCGAGCTCGCTGCAAACATTCTGTGATTTTACAATGGGCTTAAAACCAGGGCTGGGGCCATACTAGAATTTAGAATTCAAGAATGTAGTTGGATGGGTCAATCGGAATGCCATTGACCCGAACCTCGTAGTGCAGGTGAGGTCCCGTTGATCGTCCGGTATTTCCTACGGCTGCAACAACATCCCACCGCCGAATCTTTTGTCCAACAGTGACAAATACGCGAGAGTTGTGACCAAATCGAGTGACAACTCCATAACCGTGATCAATGGAGACCAGCTGACCATACCCCGGATCGTAACCTGCAAAACTTATGACCCCATCAGCCGGAGAAAACACCGGAGATCCTGGTGAAGCCGCAATGTCGATTCCATTATGCATAACGGGACGACCTGTAAAGGGAGAGATTCGATATCCAAATCGTGAGGTAAACCAACCCCGAACTGGCCGAATACTTGGCGTCGCATTCAAAAGACTCTGACGTTCCATGAGAGTGTCGCGCAGGTCAAGAATGCTCTGCTCACGCAGTTGGGTCTCCCGTACAACCTGATCGATCCGCACGGAGAGTGTTGCATAATCTCGGGTCTCGCGAACATCGATTTCTCCCCCAACTTCATTCAAAAATGGCGATTCAAAAAAAGGAGCATCCCTCTCCTCAATCTCGGACGCCAATCCTCGTTTGTCGATCGGAGTGTCAAGCTCACTGATCGACTTTCCAGGCATCTCGCTGCCACCTAACACCAACTGGGTCGTTCGATCCTCGTTGTCAATGTTGGTGATGAGCTTAAGTCTTTGAGCAAAATTCTTAACTCGCTCAAGGCTATTTTCAAGTGCGCTCACCTTACCTTCAATGATCTGAAATTGGGCCTTGAGTTGAATGTTCTCCGTCTTAAGACGTTTGTTTTCAACGCTTTGAACAAGAAGGCCGATGTAATCCACCAAAGAGACACTTCCTAAGACTGCGATCAGCACAAAAAAGAGGAGACCCGCCTTAAGCCAAGCTGCGTCAATCACCAACTTCTTTGTTGCTCCGCGAGCATTGCTCACTACGAGAATGGTGAATGCCTTGCGAATTGGGTCAATGTCTTTCATATAATAAGTTTAACCTCGAATTCCAAAAAACACCACTAGCCCTCAACCGAAACCACAATTACGGTGACGTTATCGTCACCCCCTGCCTTCTTAGCCTCAAACACGCACTGGGCTGCAAGCTCAGCCTTTGGAACGGTCAGGAAGAGGTCGGCCAGCCTAAGGTTGGAGACCAAGCTACTTAAGCCATCCGAACAAAGCAAGAAGATCTCTCCTGGATGCACTTCGCGTTCAAATAGATCGGTCTGGACATCCTGCTCAAATCCAACGCTTCGTGTAATTACGTTCTTTGCCCCAAAATTTGCAACATCACCTTGGGTGATAAGGCCAGCTCGCAACTGCTCATTGATCAGAGAATGATCGTCCGTGATCTGCCACAAATGGGGTGCCGAAAAGAGATAGCACCGAGAATCCCCCACATTTGCAACATAGACGCTTCGATTGTGAAAATAGAGGGTGACCATGGTGGTGCCCATTCCGCGAAGATTTGCACCCTCCTCAAGACTCTTTTTGAAGATGCGATCGTTGGATTCATGATAGGCTCTTGTGAGGAGTTCCCGAGGATAAATTCTACCATCCCCGTCCAAAACGGACCTCTGCACAACCTCATGAACCGTCTTGGTGGCCATCGCCGAAGCAATCTCACCACCAGAATGGCCTCCCATACCATCTGCAAGGACAAATAGCTTCAGTTCAGGATCCATACAGAAAGAATCCTGATTGTTACTGCGCTTTAGTCCTATGTCCGATTGACCCCAACATTCAAGTTTCACCCTTTCATTCTAGAGAGGTGATTCAAATTGGGACAACTCATTTTTGGATCACTAGCCATTTGCGTTGGATGCAGCCAACCAAAGCCTTTTTTGAACCAAAATCGAAGCAATAGGGGTCACTCTTTGAATAGTGCTCATCCTTTAAAATGGACATCCGATAAGGAATTCATGGCGAATAGGGTCCTTTTTGTATGCCTAGTGTTATCTCTTTTTCTCCACCTCGCTTCGATGATCGTGGTTGAAATGGTTGAGGTAAATCAAAAAAAATATGAGTCCATTGAGGTGGATCTGCTCGCGGCTCCGCCATTGGTCGCAGTCGATCCCGATTCAACGATTACTGAGGATCCCCTCAAAACGGCCCAAATCGTCGAACAGAGCGAACAGAGGATCAACGAGGAAGTGCCTAAGGATGCGCGATATCTGAGCCGTCACAATCAAGAGGTCCTGCACGAAACCCGCGCCATTCAACGTGGAGAGTTCAAGAATGGTGGAGGAGCTGGAAACAAACCTACCGTTCAAAAGCCGTCTTCCTCAAAGAGACTCACCAAGGCAGCTCTACCCACCCTTGATGCATTAAAACCTTCAATGAAATGGAATCAGATGACCTCCGCCGATTCGGTGATTGTAGCTCCGACTGAAGTTGTAGGCGATAAGAGAGATGCAGACGCAAATCCAACTCACAACCAGAAAGATTCCCAGGGATTCGGGGCCAGTCAAAGTGATGACTACCTCAAGGATACGGAGATCGGTTCCCAAACCCTGCTCAGTACTCGAGAGTTTGTCTACTACTCTTACTATTCACGCATCAAACAACAGCTTCGCCAACATTGGGAACCTCGAATCAAGGAGAAGATTCACAAGATCCTAAGATCAGGTCGAAGAATTGCCTCGGTGGAAAGCCGTATCACAAAGGTCATCATCACGCTTGATCGATCTGGCACACTCATACGTGTTCAGGTGATGGGCAGGTCAGGAATCGAAGACCTTGATGATGCCGCCGTTGAAGCTTTTCGTGCAGCCGCACCCTTTCCAAATCCACCTAAAGGGATCGTGGACAAGGATGGCACCATCAAGATCAGATGGAATTTTGTTCTTGAAGCCTAAGATCGACAATCTCAAACCTGTTCACGTCCACCAAACCTCGATCTGTGATCTTAAGTTCAGGAATCACAGGTAGACAAAGAAATGCCAATTGAAGAAATGGTTCATCCAAGACGCAACCCATTTGTTTGGAGGCCAGCTTAAGTTCTCTTAGCCGAGCGTAGATCTCTTGCATGGGTCGCTCTGACATCAAGCCCGCAACTGGAAGTTCCAGCGAGGCCTTAACTCTCCCACCTTCGACTGCAACAAAGCCTCCACCGGATTGGATCATCCACTGAAAACATTCGCGCATGTCATGATCGTTGGTCCCAACCACGACCACATTGTGAGAGTCGTGACAGACGCTGGATCCGAGAGCTCCTCGCTTGAGACCAAATCCCTTGACAAACCCCATGGCCATAGGGACCCCGTGTCCGTGGCGCTCAAGCACCGCAATCTTGAGCAAATCCCGTTCACAATCCGAACTCACAACTCCACCCTGTGAACAAAAGTGGGCCTTCGATCCCTTGGTGATGATTTGATGTGGCACCACTTCGATGACCCGCAATTGGCCATCTTCTTGGTGAACTTCAAAATCCTTGAGCGCAGGCACATGATAGGAGATCGAGTTGAAAGCAGGTGCCTTAACCTCCATGGCAGGAATGTCCTCTACGGTTTGAATTTTCTTTCCTCTTTTAAAGACGCACTCCACTGTGACTGCGTGCGGATCAGACAGCACAACCAAATCAGCATCATAACCAGGTGACAGTGCGCCCTTCTTTTGAAGCCCATAGTGTTGCGCCGTCGACCAGCTGGCAGCCCGAAAAACAGCGACCTCGGAGATTCCAAATTCTAGGGCCCTCTTCACAAGATAAGCTATGTGACCCTCATCGAAGATATCCACAGGATTTCGATCATCGGTGCAAAAGGAGATTTTAGGCGAAGTGATCTCGTTCAAAATTGGGGAGAGATCCTTGAGATTCTTCGCAACGCTTCCCTCCCGCAAAAGTATTTGCATCCCTTTGGCAAGCTTCTCCTGGGCCTCCTCAAGGAGCACGCTCTCGTGACAGGTTCCAATTCCACATGAGAGGTAGGCATTGAGATCCTTTCCACGCAAAAGGGGACTATGACCATCGATTCTTCGATCTTTAAACGCAGCGACCTTCTCTAAAACTGTGGGGTCCTTAAAGAGAAGTCCAGGAAAGTTCATCATTTCCGCAAGTCCCAACACGTGTGGGTGATTTTTGTATCTCAGCAAGTCCTGAACATCAATGCGAGCCCCAGAGGTCTCAAGGTGGGTGGTCGCCGGAACACAACTCGACAACATAACGTAAAAGTCCATGGTGCTTTTCGCGGCACACTCTAAGAAATAATCAAATCCCTTGATCCCCAAAACATTGACGATTTCATGCGGATCAATGATGGCCCCGGTGGTTCCTCGAGGCAAAACCGCCCTCTCATACTCAGAGGGGACCATGCAGGAGCTCTCGACATGAACATGTGAGTCAATGAAACCAGGGACAATCCACCGATTGGATAGATCGATCTCCCTGTGACCCTCATAGGTGTCATGACAACCCACAATTGTTCCGCCACAAATGGCCAAATCCCCTTGATCCCACTTTCCCGTAAAGACATTGAAGATCTTTGCGCCTTTTAAAACCAAGTCTGCCGGCTCAACCCCACGAGCCACATCGATCAACTTCTCAAGTTCTTTGACCCCGTTTGAAGATTTACTGTCCATTGATCCTCCCTTCACCCCTCTCATGATCCCAAGCGACTCTGTCGAAGCTTTTCAAAAAAATTCTTTAATAAGACTTTGGACTCTTCAGATAAAACTCCACCCCGAACCTCAGCTCGATGGTTCATACGAGAATCAAAGAGAATCTGGTAGAGGGACTGAAGAGCTCCACCCTTTGGGTCAAATGCGCCATAGACGACCCGCTGAATGCGACTCAAACTCAGTGCGCCAGCACACATCACACAGGGTTCAAGGGTCACGTACAATGTGCAGTCCAACAATCTCCAACGGCCCAACTTTCTGCACGCTTCACGCAATGCAATCATCTCAGCGTGCCCTGTCGAGTCCTGAGTCGATTCTCGAAGGTTATGGGCTTTTGCAATGATCTCCCCCGCACAAACCACAACGGCCCCCACGGGAACTTCACCCAGATCCCCCGCCTTGGCTGCCAACGATAGCGCCTCTTTCATCATTTCAAAATCAAACCCGTTCATCTCAACCATTCCCTACGGCCCGAATCCGAAATTTGAAACGGGCTAAAAAGCTAAGATCTACCTACTTCCTGGTGCGATATAGCCATTGACTTGGTCAACCTACTTAAATGATGCTTTGTATTATTTTGGCTATTTTCATAGCTGCACCTACTTCAACCGAATAGCTCGTCGCGTCTGTATGGGGAGACTACCACCTTTGCCATTGTCATTCTATGGCGAATTTGCTATTCAGTGCCCTTTAATACAGCAAAAAAGGCGGTGAATCCTTGGCTATCATTCACGTACGAGACAATGAGGCATTTGATGCGTCATTAAGACGCTTTAAAAAGACCTGCGAAAAAGCTGGTATCCTCTCCGAGGTAAAGAAGCGCGAACATTATCTCAAACCAAGTGTTCGTAAAAAGAAAAAGTCTCTTGCGGCAAGAAAGCGCTCATTGAAGAAGACTCGTAAATCTTCCTACTAGGGCAATTTCTCACACGGTCCGCCGATTCTCTTTTCGCTCAGTCCTGACGCATCTTTGATTGTGATTCCACGGCGATTGGGTTTTGATGAAGATCAATCTCATAATAGGCTTGTTGAAAGCATTCACTTCATGGAGGTAAGACGAAAGTATGAATCTTTTTGATCAGATCAAGGAAGACATAAAAGCGGCAATGAAGGGGAAGAAACAGGAGCGTGTTGAGGCTCTGCGTTTTCTTCAATCTGCAATCAAATACAAAGAGATTGAGATCCGTCCCAATGCACTAACCAACGATGATGTATTGAACGTCATTAAGAAACTGGTCAAGCAACGAAAAGAGTCGATTGAGCAGTATGAGAAGGCCGGTCGAACCGATTTGGCCCAGAAGGAGAGTGCAGAATTGATGATTCTAGAGGAGTACCTCCCAAAGCAGATGGGAGCCTCTGAAATTGAGGCCCTCGTCCTGAAGGTCATGGCCACCTTTGAATCACCCACAATCAAACAGATGGGGGCTATAATGAAAGAGGTCATGTCTCAATCCAAAGGTGCAGCTGACAATAAAACGATCAGCGAAATTGTAAAGTCGAAGTTGAGTTGATTGTCCCTTGAAATGGAATGATGAGTTTGTAGAGAAAGTTCGAGACTCCACCGACATTGTTTCGGTCATTGGGGAGCACTCTGTTCTTAAGGGGAGCAGCAGAAATCTTAAGGGTCTATGCCCTTTACCTCACCATAAAGAGAAGACCCCAAGTTTTTCAGTCAGCCAAGACCGCCAACTTTTTCATTGCTTTGGGTGTAAAGAGGGCGGAGATGTTTTTCGATTTGTTCAGCTTTACTACGGCTTTAACTTTCCAGAAGCAGTCGAATATTTGGCCCGTCGAGCTTCGATTTCGATTCCTGAAAAACTTCAAAAAAATTTTGGTGGGTGGGAGAAGGATCTCTTATTGAAAGTGAATCGAATCGCTCTCGACTTTTATCATATGCGATTTGCCAAATCCACACATCACGATCCATGCCGCTTGTATGCAAGCAAACGAGGCATAAGTGAAGAGAGCATGGAACTCTTTTCCATTGGGTATGCCGATTCTCATTGGCACAGCCTCAGCCGACACCTTGAAGAAAAAGGTATTTCACTGTTGCTTGCAGAAAAGGTGGGCCTTGTAAAGAAAAACAGTCGTGGCGAATATTATGATGTCTTTCGAGATCGACTCATCTTTCCTATTCAATCCCTTGCGGGAGATCCTATTGGCTTTGGGGGAAGAACCCTTGGAGATGAACAACCAAAGTATCTCAACAGCCCCGATTCTCCTATCTTTCATAAGGGCAGGACCCTTTATGGGATTTATGAAAATGGACGATTTGTTCGTGAAAAGGACTATGTCCTCATTGTTGAAGGCTATATGGATCTATTGTCCATGGTCTCCGCCGGGATAGGCAATGTGGTGGCCACACTTGGTACGGCTCTCACTGAGGACCACCTTAAATTGGTCAAGCGATACACCAAGAATGTCATCCTGCTTTTCGATGGAGACTCAGCTGGTCAACAGGCCGCTCGACGGGCGCTCCCTCTTCTCCTTAAAGCAGGCCTCTACCCACGACAATGCATGCTCCCCGACAACTTGGACCCAGATGACTACATTCGTGTTCACGGTGTCTTGGCACTTAAGGAACGCATCAAAGAGAGCCCCGAGCTTTTCCTTAGCTTCTTAAGGAGTGCGACTCAGAACTACAGTTCATCTCGCCCCTCCGATAAGGTTCGCGTACTTGATGAGATCATGCCCGTATTGGCTGAGATGACCAACACTCAACTTCGAACTCTCTACGTTAAAGCAGTCTCAGAGCAACTCTCTGTGGAAAGCCAATTCATCAACTCTGCTCTGCAGTCCTATCTCCGTGATCCCAATCGTGGGCTAAAACCGTCCTCAAAGAGTCGGTCCATCGACTCCAAAATAGGCAGAAACACCACGACCCCCCATTCTCCTGGAACAACTCTGGAAGAGAACATGGACCGAGAGGATCTCTCCTCTATTGAGGAGTTGATCTCAATAAGTAACGCCCCGCGCCTTGAGCTTCGACTGCTTCAACTTGCACTTGGGAGCGATCGTAATTTTCGAAAGATCAAATCTGAATGTCCGCCCGAGTGGCTCACTCACGAGGGGATCAGGGAAATATTCGTCCGAACCATCGAGCTCAGTAGACAAAGGCCGGATAAATTTGATAAAGTGTTAGCTTTAGTGACATCTTTTGTCGATTGTCCTGCTCTGTTTACGCAACAGATTTGTCTGGAAGGCGAAACCAGTTCAGGGGTAGACGTAGTTCAGGAGATTGAAACGACATTGAATCGGATTCATGAAAAATACCTGGACTCGAAATGCCGATTTTTGGCTCAACAGCTTAAGGAGAATCCGAGCCAAGAACAACTGGTACAGTTTATGAATATCGAAAAAGATCGCAGATCTCTATTACAGAAGATGAACCGTCAGAGCGATCACGGAGAGAGATGATTATGAAGAAAACGTCAGGCACTACGAAAGATGGGCAGTTCCAAAAAAAGGGGCTTCCCGTTGAGGAACAAGCCCGCATAATCATTGATGAAATTCAAAGATTTGCGAAGCTATTTGGTGACCGAGGGCACCTCACTTTTGAGGAGATCAATGAGCTCCTTCCCCCAGAGATTTTGGCCCCTCCCGTTCTCGACACCCTCATGGAAAAATTGGAATCTAAGGGTGTAATTATTTCACAGGAGAGTGACCTTTTGCGCTCGTCTGAGGAAGGCGAGGCTGAAGAATTTTTAGACGAAGCCGATGAAGAGGGTGGCGATGAAGATGCTCTTGATGAAGGAGCTGAGGATGGCAAGAGCAATGACCCCGTAAGACTCTATCTGCGAAAGATGGGTGGAGTCTCCCTTTTGACCCGGGAGGGAGAGGTCGACATTGCGCGAAAGATTGAAAATGGGGAGCGCCAAATTGTTAAGGCCATCTTGATGTCGCCCATTGGGACCCATGAGATCATTCAGTTGGGCGAGCGCTTGGACTCGGGTCGAATTAAGGTGAAGTCCATTTTTCGTGGTTTGGAAGATGAAGAGACCCAATTTGACGAGCAAGAATACATTGAAATGGTTCATATGCTGATTGGACGGGTCCAAGAGTATCAGAAAGCGGCTCACAATGCATTTGAAGTCCTGGGCAACGAAAACAGCGCGCCTGCTGACATCGAAAAGGTTCGTAAAGAACTCCTTCTCCTTAACGATGATTTGATGACCACCTTTGAGAAGATCAATTTCAACAGAAAGACGATCAATCGGATCGTGGTGAAGTTTAAGAATCTCTCAACACGGATGGCGGAGCTGCGCCGAAGAGTTCGTGATGCTGTGGCGAAGACCTTTTCCAAAGATGTCGCGGCACTTGCGGCTCGATACAAACTTGTCGAATCCAATGAAGTCGAGCTCAAGAAGATGACCAAAGAGACGGGGCGAACTTTTAGCGAGTTTCGTACCTTTTATCTTAAGGCAATCAATGCAGAGAGAAGATTGGATCGCATCCATAAAGAGACTCGCATGCATTATGGATGGATTCGCGACACCTACACGGAGATTTGGAAGGGAGAGCGCGAAGCGGACCTCGCAAAGGCTGAACTGATTGAGGCCAATCTTCGCCTCGTGGTCTCGATTGCCAAGAAATACACCAATCGCGGCCTTCAATTTTTGGACTTAATCCAAGAAGGCAATATTGGTTTGATGAAAGCCGTAGATAAATTTGAATATCGAAGGGGATACAAGTTTTCGACCTACGCGACCTGGTGGATTCGACAGGCGATCACTCGAGCCATTGCAGACCAGGCGCGAACCATTCGGATCCCTGTTCATATGATCGAGACCATCAACAAACTTGTTCGAACTTCGAGGTATCTGATCCAGGAGTTGGGTCGTGAACCCCTTCCAGAAGAGATTGCCAAGAGTATGGACATGCCCGTCGATAAGGTTCGAAAAGTTCTTAAAATTGCCAAAGAGCCGATCTCACTTGAAACCCCCGTGGGCGAAGAGGAAGACTCACACCTTGGAGATTTTATCGAGGACAAGAAGGTGATCAACCCCTCTGAAGCCATTGTCAGCCTGAACCTTGCGGAGCAGACACGAAGAGTTCTCTCCACATTGACCCCGCGAGAGGAGAAGGTCCTTCGAATGCGCTTTGGGATTGGAGAAGAGAGTGACCATACCCTTGAAGAGGTTGGTCAGGACTTCAACGTGACACGAGAAAGAATTCGACAGATTGAAGCCAAGGCATTGAGAAAGCTGCGCCACCCAAGTCGCTCCGGCAAACTTAAGGCCTTTCTTGAATAACTTCTGGATGATGGACGTAGGGTGAAACACCCCTACTTTTAAGAACCCCGGATGCAGCAGATGGGAAAACCGAGGAGAGGGCACGTGATTATCTACACAGATGGAGCAAGCAGAGGCAATCCAGGTCCTGCCGCAATTGGTGTTGTCGTAACGTCATCCAGTGGCGAAGTACTTCAAGAGATTTCCGAGTATCTGGGCGACGATCACACCAACAATTTTGCTGAATACTCTGCCGTTCTGTGTGCATTGAAGTGGGCAATCTCAAATCAGGTCTCCTCTTTGGAACTGAGAAGTGATAGCGAACTTATGGTCAAGCAGATGAACGGCCTCTATAAGGTAAAGTCTGACTCAATCAAACCTCTCTATTTGGAGTGTGTTCAATTGATTAAAAAGATTGGAAAAGTTGAGTTTCGCCACATTCGAAGAGAGTTCAATAAAGAGGCTGATCGCCTTGCCAATGAGGCTCTAGATCAAATCTAGAGGCCCTACGTGCCAGCTTGGCCAGCTTGATCTCTGACATTTGTGATGGGTGTGATCCGGGTTGCACCCCGGATCCGAAATTGGAATCTGATAAAAAACACCTTCCCAATTTGCATCGCAGAATTTTCCGAACGGACTATAAAATCAAGGTTTTCTATGGTATTGTTCTGATGGGTTTGAAAGACGGTCGCTTCCTGCAAACACGTTGTGTGGAAGGGAGAGGAAAGTCCGGACTCCATATGGCAGCGCATGGGATAACGTCCCACCACTGTAAAGTGAGGACCAGTGGAACAGAGAGAAGGTCCAGGGCTATGATCCTTTGACTGGGAACGGGAGGTCAATGGGGAGCTGCTGGAGTGAAAGCAGCTAAACTCTGCGTGGAGCAAGATCAAATAGGAAAGAGATGGTGTAGCCAGCACTTGCTTTCGGGTAGGATCGCTTGAAAAGCTTCAGTAATGAGGCTTTCAGATGAATGGCCGTCTCAAGTTCCAGGGAGTCGTACTCTGGTGCTGAGACAGAATCCGGCTTAATGAGAACCCATAAAATACGATGTGAAGGAGCCTTTAAGAGGCTCCTTTTTTTCTTAAGCTAAACGGAGATTTTCCTATGCCCAATCGATTTGGAAAGTTAGGGATTCGGTGGCTTTTTTGTTCGATGATCCTATTTGCTAGCGGTGGAAAACTGTGGGCCGTTCCCACCGTGGGACAGAAAATCATGATTGTAAGCACTTCGCCCCAAGCTGTGGAGATAGGAACTTCCATGGCCAAGCAAGGTGGCAATGTGGTCGACGTGGCCATTGCAACTGCCCTTACAATGTCTGTGACCTCACCCTACTTCGCCTCCCTTGGGGGTGGAGGTTTTGCGCTGGTCTCAATGAATGATACCGTTGAGGTCATTGATTTCCGTGAAAATGCTCCCCTGGCAACTTCGCCACAGTTTTATTCCAAGAGAAAGAAGGGGGATTCTTTTGATGGTGGCGCTGCCGTGGGCGTACCAGGAATTCCGCTTGGACTTTGGGAGCTTCACAAAAGATTCGGAAAATTGCGATGGGCTCAACTCCTTCGAAGACCGATTGAGCTCGCAAAGGATGGCTTTGAGGTCAATAGCGAGTGGACCAACCTGTCGAGCAAAATGTCTCGGCGATTTACAGAAAAAGGCAAGGGCCATTTTTTTAAGAAAGATGGCTCTCCCTATCTTCCAGGTGATACCGTTGTGCAAAAACCCCTCTCTGAACTTCTTATCACCTATCAGACGGATGGGCCCAAAGCGTTTTATAGTGGTGAAAATGCAAAGGACCTCATCCAGTCAGTGAAATCTGCCGGGGGAGTCATCACACAAGAAGATCTCGACGCCTACAAGGTGCGCTGGCTGTCTCCCATGAAGACCACCTTTCAAGGTTACGAAGTCTTTCTGATGCCACCGCCGAGCAGTGGAGGTGTTGTTCTTTGGTCCGCGCTGAAACTTGCTGATTTTCTGAAGATCAGCAAACACAAGCCCCTAAGTGTCGCAGAAATTCACTCGATCGCGGAGATTCTCAACCGTTCGTTTCGAGGGCGAACTCTTTTGGGTGACCCCGACTTTCACCGCAACCCAATTCAAAAACTTACTTCAGACAAATTTTTGGGAGAGATGGCGAAAAGCATAAATCCCAAAAAGAGCGTTCAACTGAACCCTCTCAATGAAGAGATTCCCCGCGAAGGGAACAACACGACTCATCTTTCGGTCATGGACTCTTCTGGAAATGCCGTTGCAATGACTCTCACCATCAATGTTCCCTTTGGTTCTGGGGTCGTAACCGAAAAGTTTGGAGTTGCACTCAACAACGAGATGGATGACTTTACGACAGTCCCCCATCAACCCAATAGCTTTGGCCTTATCCAGGGCTCAGGAAACTGGGTTCAACCCAAAAAGCGCCCCCTAAGTTCCATGAGCCCAACCATCGTACGAAAAAATGGGCAGACTCTCCTTTCCATTGGAGGAATAGGTGGACCAAGAATCATCAGCGGCGTCTTTCAAACACTCTATAGGGTCTTAGTTTCCAATTACGATATTGATCTTGCCATTCAAACACCTCGTGTTCACAACCAGTTTCTGCCAAAGAAATTGTTTATTGATGGCCAACGATTCTCACCTGAGATTTTGGCAGGCCTACGATCTCTTGGCCACAACGTCACCGACGATGGAATGAAAGTTGGCGTTGTTCTTGGAATCTTTCGAACCAAGGAGAATCTCCTCCATGGAGCATTTGACAGCCGTAATGAAGGAGCTGCCGGGGGATATTGACCCGATCTCCCAGAGAGATTTCCATGATCTTTAAAGCAATGTCGACCTTTTCTCTAATTTTAGTCTCCTTTGGATCATTTGCAGCGGACCCGTGTGCAGTGGTGGCCAAATCGGTCACTCATCGCCCTCATGAGTACGCCTCTCTTGGGGAGATCGAGATTGGAGTTTCTCTTCCCACAATGGAAAATGGACCAGAGGGCACACTGACCCTTTGCACCCTTGGTTATGAGCCAGGCGAGTGCGCAACCCCATCTCATCTGGCATTCGAATGGAATCAGAAAGAAGATAGTGGGAAAGTTGAGGGAGAGTACGAAACCGGCTATGTTTTGAGCTACTCAGTTGAGACAACTTCCACTCCGGGCGTCTATCATTTTTCGATGCATGAACACCTTGAGGGGTACGGGGGTGATTGGATCAGAACAACGGACCATTCGGCGATCTTCTCCTGCCCCTAGTTGGAGACTGGCGCGAGATCAAATCCAGTGGCGGATGATTTGCGAAACTCCCACCACTTTTTCAGTCATAGGACGCTCATTTTTCTTCATCAGTCGCTAAAATGATCACTCCACGTTTTAACCTGGAGCTGAAATTGGAAATGGAGATAATAATCATCAATGGTTTTGCCAGAGCAGAAAGCGCAAGAAAAATAGCCTGAGGCGGATCCGCAGTGATGCGGTGAATCCTATTTTTTCGAGCCCCTCTGCGCGGGTGACGGTTTTTTGGGTTTTAGCCGTCCAATGTAGTGAAACGTGCCAAAAAAAACTGATCTCGAGTGAGCCACCGAGTTGTCTTTCATCAGAATCTATGTTCAATTTGACAAAAATTAACGCCATAAAATGGCCACAGAATCTCTAATATTTGGTGGCCCCTATGGCAAAGAAGGAGACTTCCATGGGACAAGTGATTTTTTCTTTTCTGGTTCTTCTAATATTTCTCGGGACAACACCGACCATTGCCCAAACTAAAGAAGCTGGTAATGATTCGAATACGTCTGAGTTTTTTCACCAGGCAAAGGCTCACCAGGTCGAGTTAACTCCAGGCCTAAACTACTTTTTATGGAACTTACGCTACAATACGACCAACCCAGTAGAAATGAAACTTTCAGGAACTTCAGAATCTATTGTCGGAGAATACGGCCTAAACTCAAACTTCTCTTTAGGCGGCGTGCTTCAATTCACTTCTGGGGAATTTTCTTACGATCCTTCTTCCGCGGGAGACAAACGTACCATTAGTGGTTTAGATGATCCCAAAGTTTTTTTTCTGGCTAATTTGCCCCTTCCTGCCGGGGCTCTTCATTATGGCGCAACTCTCGGCCTGTCTTTAGAAAAAAGTAAAACTAATGATAGTTCGAACACCGGTAATGTTGCAACTGGTGGTTTTCTCCTTACTCCTTTTATTGGTTATGATCTCAGTCTTGGACCTGTAATATTTGGCGGCCAAATATCATATGACGTTTACAAAGGTGACCGGTCATCCGAGATTACTTCGAGTTCTGGGATAGTAACAAATTCAACGTCCACCGATGGCCAAGCTCTCTCCGTAATGACGTTTGGCGAATTGCCTCTGAAGACCAGTACACTGGGATTGTCACTTGGCTACTTTACGTATGCCAAAACTAAATCGAAATCCTCAAGTGGAACAGTAACCCAAAACAATGACTCTGTAACCAAATCGGCCATAAAATTGTATGGTGCGTTTCCCATTGGTAGGGTGACCCTACTTCCATCACTTACCTATAACGTCCTTAGTTTTGATGATGCTGCAGTTGCTGCTAGTATCTCCTCCTACACTCAGTTAGAACTTACGTGTGGAGCTCGTATTACATTTTAGGTTAAAGGCTGCAGGAATATTTCGAGAAAAATGTCGCCTGTTTTTTCATGACGCCTGCAGACTGATGGGTATTTTGTTCGGGTCCAACCTCCTTCCTGGATTAATTGCCACGATTTCGGGTCGAGACCAATTTCTGGTTTGTTTGGACCATTGATTTGGATTTCTAAAGCGTATCTGTTGGTAAACCAAATGTCTCTGGTCCAAGATGTCCTGATTTTGTCATCGATAGCGAGAATCTGGAGTCTCCCAGTTGATTTAGAAAATGGGTTGTCATCAGAGACACTTGGTCGGCTAAAGGAGGGGGCCACACCAAGGCGCTGGAGAATGGCGAGCTTTGTCGCGCCTTTCTTTGGCCCACCATTAGTTCTTAAATGCGGGGACAATCTCTTTTGACCTCCGTTAATGCGATCCTCTTTAACATAAAGACTGGATCTAGTTAGTGCCTGGCACTTGTTAAGCCGGGCTGGTCAAGTTTCAGGATTCAATTTGCCTTACACATTGGCTTTGCGTTGCCAGGCAATCGCTGACAAGGAATGTCCCTTGAATCAAGCTCCACCTTTTGACAAGTCTCTTTGCAGCCATCATTGCAATAAGTAAGTTTGAAAGGTATTGAAGGCGGCAAATGTCCATCGCTCTTCCAGTGTTCAAAGTCATTGGATTTCCAATTTTCGTGAACGCTGAAATGCAAATGGGGACTGTTTTCACCTGTCCACCCTGTCATCCCTTCCCACCCAACTTGGTCGCCAATGTTTACTTTGTCACCAGTCTTAACTGTGACGCCAGCCAAGTGTGCATAGAAAACCATTCGTCCATCAACATTTAGAATTTTGACCTGATTTCCAAACCCCAATCCGCACTGGTCATTTTCAGTTTTGCAACCATCATAGGAAATCACTACCCCTGAAATTGCTGCAATAACGGGTATGTTTGGTCTTTTTGGACGTTCACTGTGTAAGTCCAATGCAAATGCTGTGTTTACCCAATTGTGACTGTTTCCATTTGGCGTCAAGTCACCTTGGTCGCACCAGATTGGTGTGTTGGCTTGAAATGGAAACCCAATAGGTTGGGCATCCCCGTAAATAGGTTTACAAATTGCCTTGTCTTTGTCAAAGTTAACGCAATACTGTCCACTTGGACATGCGCCTTCTTTTCCGTAATCACATTTTATTTCTGAATCCCATAGGGGATCGAACGATAAGGCAACAGTCATCGTCACAAGGAGCAGTTTGGAAAAATTCATTCTAAATAATAATTTCAATAAACTTTTTTATCAACCATTTTTCAATTTACCACCTTGAAATCAATCAAGATGGCTGTCAGTAGCCGGTGATCGCCAGTACACCGATGTAGGTCACTATGGCCGCTGCGATCTTGGCGCGCACATTGGTTCTTTCATTGAGGAGCACAATTCCCAGAAGAACGGTCATTATGGTCCCGGCTTGATAGATCGGGATGGTCAGCGCAAACTTACCTAAGGTGAGAGCTTTCACCAAGGCTCCATGTGAAATGGATCCCAGAAGGGCCGGAAGCAGAAGGCGCTTCCCACCAAACTCATAAAGTCTCCGCGTCCGACCCTGTAAGCCTGAAGTTGAAACTGCCAAGACCAGTGCAGAAAACAGGAAGGCAAAGAAGGCTACGGTCACCGGAGAAAAGGTCTCCGTCAGCGTTTTATCAATTGCAAGTGAAATAGCAATGCAAGCCGTTGCAGAAATAGAGAGAGAAAGACCCTTTTTAGACAACGGATGCTTTGAAAAGGAGAAGTTGATGATCAAAACAGATAGAAATATCAATCCGATTCCCAAAAGTTGTTGAGCCGAAACAGACTCATTAAAGAAGATTATGCCTATTCCTAATGCCCAAACCATTCTCAATCTAGAGATGATCGCACTCTGCGAGGACTCCAAGTATCTCTCCGCGCTAAAACTCAAATGTCCAAAGAGGGCCCAAAATAGAGCTTGAGCTCCCATAAAAAGAAGAACCTGAAAGTTCAGTAATGAAAAATTGAGACCTCTAAGATCATAGATCGCAAGCGGCATGAGAATCAACGCACCTGCCAACTGATAAACGAAGGCATAGGCTCTAGCGTCATCAAAGTTTTTCAAATAAGATCGGTGCAGGAGGCGTTCCCCGACTGAAGTTACTACTGCAAGAGTCAAGAACAGATGCCAAAACATACTCGATACTCCTTAATTTATATCTGGTGACGGCCACCTGTTTATAGGACCGAATTCAGATCTTGCTGCCACAAATCGATGGTCTCTTCGCTCCAGTACTCTTTTGAGACGTTTGGAATCTGAATGGAACCATGTTTCCTGTATCCTCACAAACATCAGCAACAACAGGTTGCAGATTCAGATGCACAAGTGGCGTCACAGCTCTAATGAATGTCATACTGGGCACAATCACCTCATCTCCTGGCAACAATCCAAGTGCGATCAAGGAGCTGTGCAGACCAGCCGTGCCCGTACTGCAGAACAGTCCGTACCTGGCACCCAACTTCTGAGCAAATTGGCATGGAACCTCATCATAGAGATTCCCCAAATTCCAGTGATCAAATCGATTCCCCGTGCAAAACTCAACGAGTTGATCTTGAACACTCTTCTGATAGATTGGCCACTTGTAGATGTCACTCATGCTGTCTCCTCCACTTTCGAGTAAGACGACGGCGATCCGCGCTTGGCAATGCGATCGTCATATTTGCTCATAGCTCCCGCCAATGCGTCGCAAAGATCCACACCCGTTTGATTTGCAAGACAGGCTAGGGAAAACATCACATCGCCAAGCTCTGAGCACCACGAACGACTGGGGGCAAAACTCCTCTTCCCATAATCGGACGCTTTGAGATACTCCTTGGAAAGCTCTCCAACTTCTGAAGCGAGATCCAATAGATTGATGTGCGGGTCATTAGAAAAATGGTGTTTCCTACAAAACTCTCGAACGAGATTTTGACTCTTGGGAGAGTCACTTTGCCACTCATCTTTTGAGAAATGGTTGATCCACCTCTTTACGTTATCAAATGTATTGAAATCTTCAGAGAGAATCTGCTCTCGAGTGAACCAACCGACCCCGTCAGTTTCATGATCATTCTTAGTCAACAATTCCATTCTGGAGGATTGAGCAAAATAGATCAAGTCCATGTGTTCATGAGAACTTGGCTCAATGACGTTCAACTGAATTCCAAAAGGAGCAACCATCCCTCCTTCAATCAATGGTTCTCGGTCGACAAGGTGGGCTTTCAAGCCTGTCTCTTCAAAGCACTCTCGAAGGGCCGCATCTTCCGGCAACTCGTTTTCATCAACATGCCCTCCAGGGGGCAACCATCTCTTCAGTTTCTTGTGAAAAACCATCAGATAGCTATCAGACTCGAAATCTTTGACATAGACTGTAACACAAAAGTGACGTTGCATATTTGTTTTCATTTTCATAGATTTTTTCCTTTAGACAAAACTTTCAATGTGTTTAAGTATGAAGAGTCGATCTGCTCTTTTTTCGATGTCAAAGGCCTCCAGGACCCAGTGTTCCTCTGACGTATTGGGTGTCTTTGAATGTTTAGCGGCTGGCGCGAAACCTCATTCCGGTGAATTTGTCATAAGTTTTCCTTATACCTTTGTTGAGCCTCCTCGAGTTAGCGCCTCTGGCTAGCCCTTCGTCGGTGCAAATTCACTCGAAAGCAGGTTTTGCGCCAGCCACTACTTAATTCCCTTTGGAATGACAGACCTCTCTTCAGTTTCTCCTTTGTAATTTGTGTATACAAATTTCAAGAGGCATCTTGCCCCCCAAGCCAATGCGTCAACCTTCCTTGGTGGCAAAATGCAAGTCGTGTGCCGCAGTGAGAACGCATAAGGGCGCAGATCACATGGGGAGCACCTAGAAAATCCTCTGGACTGAGTCCAGACTCTCAGATTTGAGATCTAAAAAAATGAGAATGGCGCGACGGACAGCCTCCTTTTACTCTTCGTAGAGGTTCTTAAGAAGGTCCCTCGATCGAACTCCATCCCCCCTAAGATCCATGAAATGGATGCATCGATCACTCTTTGTAAGACAGACAACCCAACGGCGAGGCTCATGGGAATCTTCCTCCCAGATCGCCAAGGAGCCCAAACTTACCTTTTTCATTTCACCGACCATACGCTCCTTTTCTGTGGGGGAGAGTTCATTGAAGATCATGATCTCTTCGTCTCTCAAACGATCGTAGAGAGAAGATCGATCCACGCCGATCCCGGTCTCCGTACCGGCAATGACCAGACCTGTAACCACTTTAACCGTTCCAATCCCTATTGCTCCATTGGAAAATCCTAACTCTCCCATGAGCAAGACTGTGCTCAGAACGACCCCTGTTCCAAATTTCATTTTATCCTCCTTGATGATGAATCTGATGTCAGTGGAAAACCAAAAAAACTCAATGAATAGACTTGTCGAGGTTCGGAATTCTCCATTGCCCAATCCGTAAGATCCTTGAGAAAATCTCGAACTCTACGCCGAAGCTCCCCCATTTGTTCGGGTGATATTCCGACAATAACCGTCCCAAACTCACGCTCCTCACTGGTTGACAAATCAATCGACGCGCCTGCACGCTCCAACAATTTCTTGTAGAATATCTTTGCGGAAAGCCGCTGCAATCGTGGTTCGGTGTTCATTCTTCGAAAAGTTTGCTCAATCTTGCCATTTTTGGAATTCTTTAAAAGCCCCAGAGCAAAAAGTTGATTCATCATCTGAAGAATCTCGGATTCAGAGATAAGATCATAGAAATGAGCTGCGATCCACTTGGGCCAAGGGACAAAGTTTCTCACATTGGTAAAAACCATAAGCGCATGATGAGCCCAACTTCCCATCATTTCAAACTCATAATCTTGAAGTACCTTTCCAACATCGGTCTCCAACCGCTCTCGCGCAACCTTCATTCGTTTCTGATAGTATTCCCTTTGCAAGGCATTCTTAGCTTGATTAAAAAAAACAAGTGCTTCGAAGTAGTCAAATTCACGACCTGACAAATCCAGGGCTTTGGCAAATCGGACCACATTCTCTTCCGTGAGATTTTTCTCTCCTGTTGTTACCAATTTCAAGTAGTTTGGAGACCGTATCCCCGCCAGTCGAGAAAAGGAGGCGTAAGTAAACTTTTGATCAACTCTCTTACGACTCAAATAGAAGTCTCTTAGAAACAATCGATAATCCTGATAGTTCGAGAGTGCAACCATTCTTACTCCATCACAAGATTCAATAACCTCAGTATAGGAAACTTGAAAACTTGTGACAAGCTCAAGATCGCTTCATTACTTGTACTTGCGTCACTCTTATAGGTTCAATAAGTTCACCTTATACAGTTTTTTGCATAAACAATTGCTCTGGTCTTATGTACCCTTCGTAGAAATTTTAACTAAAAAGTTAAAATGGGTGGGTCGATTCTTTCTTTAACAGAGCCAGATTGGCTCTCATAAAAAAAGGAGGATTTATGAAAAAAAGTGAAATCGTAACCCTCGCGATTCTTCTTCTGATCTCATTGAAGGTTTCAGCAGAGGAGTGGGACACACAGGAGTATGTTCCAGGGGAGTATGTGGTCCAATTCAAAGACGCCACAACAATGAGACTGAGTGAAGATTTGAATATGAAGGCCATTGATGCCAAGAGAGGAATCTATCTTCTCAAGCGTCCGATGGTCGAGAGAACGGAATCGGTGCTTGCACAGTTTCGAAGTGACCAATCCCCCAATGTAGCTGTGATTGAGCCCAACTATATTTATAGATCTTTCTACCGACCCAGTGATCCCCTCTTTGAGACCCAAAGTTCACTCAGTGACCTCAACACGACCAATTGTGACGGTGAGCAGGTCGAATCGACCGTATCCATCGAGGTGGATCGAGCATGGGAGATTCATCGAACGGCCCCTGAGGTCATTGTTGCAGTGATCGACACTGGAATCAGTTATGGACATTCGGATCTCAAGGAGAACTTGTGGACCAATAGGGCAGAAGCAGATGGCCTTCCTGGTGTGGATGACGATGGAAACGGATATGTCGATGACATCCATGGGTACAACTTCGTCGACAATGTAGGAACGGCGGATGATGACCATGGACATGGCTCCCATTGTGCCGGCGTGATCGGTGCAAAATCCGACAATCACGAAGGAATCGCTGGGATCAATTTTGAGGTGCAGCTGATGGCCGTGAAGTTTCTCTCTGCAAGTGGGATAGGAACTCTTGAAAATGCGATCAAAGCCATCGACTACGCAACACAGATGGGAGCAGCGATCCTGAGCAATTCGTGGGGGGGCGGATCCAAGAGCCAACTCTTGATGGAAGCCATCGAACGTGCCCGGGATGCTGGGGCTCTCTTTGTGGCTGCTGCTGGCAATGACGGAAAGGATAACGACGTAAACCCAACCTACCCTGCCAGCTACGAGGTCGACAACGTGCTCCCTGTCGCCGCCTCCACCATCCAAGGAGATCGAGCTTGGTTTTCAAACTACGGACTCAGGAGTGTTCCGCTCGCTGCCCCTGGCCACTATGTCTACAGCACCGTACAATCGGGATATCGATGCATGTCGGGAACTTCTATGGCCGCTCCCCATGTTTCGGGCGTGGCCGCGTTGGCCTTGGGCTTCCGACCCAATCTTTCCTATCTGGATCTTAAGGATCTGTTGGTAAGGACGGTTCGACCTATTCCGTCACTCAAATCGGAGGTTGGATCGGGGGGCGTTGTGAATGCATACAACCTCCTTCGTGAAATCGAGTAGACTCCTGCGTTCCAAAAGGTCAACCCACAGCACTTGTCGGGCCTGGAGATTGCAATCCGGGCCCTTTTCGATATAGAAATCGGCAAAAATGGATTACCGGACAGCCCCTACTCATGATGGGCCGAAGTGGTCCTCATTCGGTGGTCTACGAGTCCGGAGCAATCAATCGTGCCATGAGCATGTCTGGGTACAGTTCCAATGGATCGATGGATCCTTACAACATACCTGTTGAACCTTGGGTTCTTGATGAATATCCTCTTGATTACGAACTTCCCATGTCTTGGGATAACCAGAGGCTAGCGAAGATCAATGACCTCTCCATCCAAAGTCTTGGTTATCGAGTCCAGGCTCCGTTTCAAGCACGAAGCGAGAACGACTACATCTGCAACAACCTTAGCTACGTCCTAATCCATGGGACAAGAAACCCAACCACCAAACTTGTTGCAGGACAGATCGTTGTCGAAACCGAGGGTCTCAACCATACCCAAGTCGGCTTCCTCCACCTCCCCGCTGTTGACTTGAAGCACCCGCAGCTTGATGATTATCGTCAGGGGATCTTTGAATGGGCAAAGATCGTCATGCAAACAGTGAAGCATACTCTTGCCCCGTAAACTCACTTTCAGCGAAGACGGATCCATATGGCAACTTCGAAAAGACTTATCCTCTTTGACCATCCTACAACCGGATTTTCCAAAACCAAAACTTTCTTTAAAGTCTTAATCAAAGAGGGTTTGTTGCATGGGTCTTGGCATTCACTTTTTCATTACCGACATCTTGGCGGTTCCATTGTCATTCCCAACAATCTCATTCAAGGGTTCAATGAGATCAATGCAGAGTTTTCCACAAGCTTTTCCTTAAGATCTAAGTATGACGTTGCCTTTGTCTTAAAAAACACTCATGCATTGCAATGGGCGATTCAAGCAAAGAAGAGAGGACTCATTAAAAAACTTGTGGCCGGACCATTCATCTCCAATTTTCCAAGAGAGAACAAGAAAATTCTTCTCTCAAAGGAGATCGATGGGTTGCTCTTTCTCTGTGACTGGCATCGCAATCTTTTTCTAGACCATTGTCCTGCCGTGAGAGTTCGAGACTACATCTGGTTTTCGGGTCTAGACACAACCTTTTGGATGCCCTTGATTGAAGAAAAGAGATACGCACTCATCTACATCAAACGCCCTATTCCAACCGTTTTTCAGTTCGTGGTTTCATCCCTCGAAGAGCGTAAGATCCCTTATAAAGTCCTCACCTATGGCAACTACACTCCGCAGGAGTACAAATCTCTTCTCAACGGTGCAAGATTTACAATCTTCATTTCACCAAGCGAAACTCAAGGTCTCAATATGTTTGAAAGCTGGAGCATGAATGTTCCATCCCTCCACTGGGAACAACATAGATTGGACTATTTTGGCACTTCGTTTGAAAAAGCCTCATCCTGCCCCTACCTATCCCCCCGATGTGGCCAAACATTTGAAAATAGGGAACAGTTTCAAGAACTCCTCGTTCTCATGGAAAATAACTACTTGAACTACACCCCTAGGAGCTATGTCCTTGATCATTTCACTCTTCGCCATTCCGCAAAACGAATGATTCAAATCGGCGAAGATGTCCTCGATGAAAGAAAAGGAGAGAGCGAGCGAGACGAGTTGCGGCATTATGCGCCTTTTGAACTCTCTTCAACTGAACTTCAGATCTAGTGGTTCAACTGGCATGGACCAATGAGCAAGAACATTTTTGTGACACTCTCTTTGAGAATCAAAACAGACGATCTCTTTCATCGTCGGCATTTCAAACAATCGATAACCCAGACGTGCAAGATACTCTAAACAGTCACAAGCAGAACTTGATTGCCTTTTTAAAAGAGAATCGCTCAGTTCAAAGAAGATCATCGGGTGCCAGGTGCGGATCACCTCTTGAGCTCCTACAAAGACCTCCTTTTCGCATCCCTCGACGTCGACCTTTATGAGGTCTACCTTCGAAATGTTCCTTTCGTTCACAAATTGGTCCAACGTGGTCTGAGGCACCAATGTCCCGATCTGACCTTTACTCAGATCTGGACAGAGGCGCACTTGACCGCTGTTGTTGTTGCTTGGGTTTTCCAGATTCACATTGTCACAGAAACTCCCAACGGCAAATGGAACTGCGGTGACATTTGAAATGCAGTTCATGCCGATGTTCTTACACAACTTGGCGTAGCTCTCAGGATAAGGCTCAAAACAGTAGATATGGCCGCGAGGCCCGACGAGTTGAGAAAGATAGACCCCAGGAAATCCAAAATTGGACCCAACATCAAACACAGTTTGCTGATCACAAACGAGCCTGAAAAGAAGCTCAAAGTCTTGATCTCTTAAGTCAAAGTAGAGCACCCACTCCAACAGTTGACTCAGGTCCAGCTCCCACTTCAGACCGAACCTTCTGCAGGTTCTCATCGTTTTTGCAGGAAACTGATAATGGTTAGGTAAAAACTTGCTAAAGAAACTATTGATCTCTTTTCGACTTGCCAAACGCAGGAGTTGGTTTTGAACGTAGGGATACCTCCACAATCTTTCCCTTAAGATATTGAAAACTTCTGTTTTATTCATCATATTGACCATTTCATCATCCAATCGACCCCCGAAGTGCTTTTCCACAAAAATTCACAACCCGGACGCCACGTCGAATTTGCAACTTCCAAAAGGAGTTGACTCCAAAAAACTCTTTACGGATTGAAGTGCTCGATCAAAATCGACCTCATAATCTTCTACGAGACGATGGGCCATCTGCTCTTCACTCAGATTTGAGATCATCTCCCAAATTGGAGTGGCCGTCTCATTTAAAGAGTAGTACACACCTGTTTTCAGATGAAGAGTGACTCCCTCATCTCCCAATCTCGAAAAGAGCACCTCTTCAGAATGGTTTTGACGCCTCATTTTAGACTTCCTTTATGATGACTTTCTCAATACACTGACCCAATGTGGCTGGTCTGGAATCTACTCCATTGGAAACGACAGCTCCCTCTCTCATTCAATCAGAAGGATCCAGTCTGTGTCCAGTAAGAATATCTATGAAGATGACTCCTCTTTGCTGCTTGGGATTGGAAGGCTTGATGGTCGATCTTGGAGTGATCTCTCCAAAGCCTACTTTCAACGTGGTCGCGCCCTCTTTTCTGATCTTCGTGGTGATTGGAGACTGGCCCTCTATGACAAGATTCAAAACTCTTTTTTTCTTCAGACCTCAAGACTTTCATCGTGGCCTCCACTACTTGAAACTCTTTCGAAGATCGAGAATCCAACTGCTCCCCCATGTACCACCACTTGAAACCATGAATCGATACACCAAGAAAGAGATCCTCCAAGTCCCTTTCACAAAGAGGGGATCAATGCCTCTCAGCAGTTTCTACTTTCTAAATCCCATAAACCATGGAAAGCGCACGCTTCGAGAACTTGATTCGAAAGAGTCTTTTTGGCGTCTTGTTCAGAGCACATTCAACCCCATTCCCAACCAACAAGATCGTCTTCGAAATCACTTTGCGGAAATCATGAAATTCTCAACTTCGATTCCGATGTTTGAACTCACCTATCCTCGAACCTACAAGGGCCTTTCTGAAACCTCTTTGCTCATTTTGGAGAATGAGTCACTGTAGGAGAAAGTTCTTGTGCCAAACCATTCAACGGTCAGAGCCAGCCCCTCACGCAAATCGTGACTCGGCACATAACCTAGCATCTCCTTAGCTTTGTCAATGTTGGCCTGAGAATGGGGAATGTCACCAGGTCTTGCTCTGCAGAAGATAGGTCTTAAGTCTTGAGTTCCCGCTTCTTGTCTCTGCTTCTTTAAGAGATCGCTCAACATCTTGTAGAGATCCATGAGGGTTGTCCGCGCACCTACCGCAATGTTAAATAGTTCGCCGAAGGCTTGAGGGTTGGATGTTGTCCCTGCAAGAAGATTGGCCTGAACCACATTTCGTACATAACAGAAGTCTCGACTGGACATTCCATCGCCATAGATTGTTCCTCCTCTTCCCAAACTGATGTCGACCAGCCATCTCGGTATGACAGCTGCGTAGGGGCTCTTGAAATCCTGTCGAGGACCAAAGACATTGAAATAGCGCAGACCGATCACCTCCATATTGTAGATCTTGTGAAAAATCCCCGCATATTCCTCACCAATCTGTTTTGTCAGAGCATAAGGGGAGAGCACCTCTCCACGCCGATCTTCAATCTTCGGAAGACTAGGGTCATTTCCATAGACAGAGCTCGAAGATGCATAGATGAAACGACGAACCCGATTCACTCGCGCTGCATTGAGCATATTCACAAATCCATTCACGTTGTGGTCATGAGTCGACCATGGATCTTGGATCGAACGAGGAACCGAACCCAACGCTGCTTGATGTAAGACGACGTCCACATCTCGTACAATTTGATCACAAAATGCAAACTCTCTGAGATCACCCTCAAAAAATTCATATTGATGGGGTGAAATCGAACCGGCACCCTCGACCGCCTCCTTCAGATTGGAGGACCTACCCGTGATGAAATTGTCAACAGCGCGTACGTTCTGCCCCTCCTGAAGGAGAGATTCCACCAAATGACTTCCTATAAATCCGGCCGCACCCGTTACAAGCCATCTCCGAGGTGTTTTCCCTACGATAGTTCCTAAAGACGCCAATGAACAATCCCCTCTTTCCACATCTCCTCTGCTGAGTAGATCCCCTTCACGTCCATCACAATGGGGGTTCCTATCGAAAGTCTTCTAAAGTCTCGCGGACTCAAAGATCTGTACTCCTCATGACGAACTGCCACAATCAACGCATGGGCAGAATCCATCCGATCGATTTCCACCAACTCAATTCCATACTCATCTTTCACTTCAAGCAGATTGGCCCGAGAATCTGTCACCTGGACCCTAATCCCATAGTCCTCAAGTTCGCCAATGATATCCAAAACCTTAGAGTTTCGAATGTCCGGACAATTCTCTTTGAAAGTAATACCCAAAATGGACACAACGGCAGCGTTGAGAGTTACCCCCTTCTTAGCCAGTTTCTTGATCAACTCCTCAGCCACAAAAGCCCCCATTCCATCATTGACTCTCCTGCCAGCCAAGATGACTTGGGGCATGTAGCCAACCTCTTCCGCCTTGTGAGTTAGGTAATAGGGATCAATTCCAATGCAATGCCCGCCAACAAGACCAGGCCGAAAGTCAAGAAAGTTCCATTTTGTTCCAGCTGCCTCGAGCACATCGTGTGTTGAAATACCCAATCGATGAAAAATCAAACTCAACTCATTGATCAAAGCTACGTTCAGATCTCTTTGAGTGTTTTCAATCACCTTGGCTGCCTCAGCAACTTTGATGGACTTTGCACGAAATACGCCGGCGTCTACAACCTCACCATAAACCTCTGCAATTCGGTCCAGCGCCTCAGCACTTTGTCCAGAAACCACCTTTTTGATCTCGGTAAAACTGTGTGCTTTATCACCTGGATTGATTCTCTCAGGACTGTATCCCACAAGAAAATCAACTCCAGATCTCAAGCCAGAAATTTGTTCAAGCAACGGGATGCACTTCTCCTCAGTGAGCCCAGGATAAACTGTAGATTCATAGACGACCATATCTCCTACCTTGAGCACCGATCCAACTGTCTTTGTGGCATGGGTCAAGGATTCCAGATTTGGATGTTTCATCTCATCAATAGGAGTCGGAACCGTCACAATGTGAAAGGTCGCCGCCTTAAGAAGCTCTGGATCAGATGTAAATTGAAGATTGGGTCTGCAAAGATCTTCTGATGAGACCTCGCCAGTTCGATCCACACACTTTAACAGCTCAGCGATGCGATCTGCTTTTATGTCATAACCAATGGTTCGATACTTTCTTGAAAATCCAATGGCAACCGGAAGACCAACATATCCAAGACCTATTACGGAGATGACTTCACTTCGAATGGCTTTGTCGCGATTTCCTATCGATCGACTCACTTTCTTCTTTTCAACGATCTCACAATTTGCCAAAATAACCTCCGTGTCATCGACAATAAAAAAATCTTCGAACTTTCTCTTAGTTCTCTTTTTTCTGCTCACCCTTTCGCCGGTGCTCCTTGCCAGTCACACCCTAAAGTCTTACAGAATAATTCGAACTTCTCCACATGAGTTTGTATCTGCTCTCCGCATAATGCCACGCTCACAACAATCTAACGGCGCTGCATCCAGCCGATTGGCTAGATTTTTTCGCATAAAACACCAAGTCGTCAGAGAAAAGAGCATCGAGTTCACACTTATTCCCCATGTCCCCCTCCTTTCCGACTATTTCAACTCGACTACGGAGCTGAGAATTCATCTCATAGAGGAGTCCCAATTCAATCAAAACTTCGAGTTTAAAATGACCATCCATGCTGCCAACGGCAACGAAATTCATACAAAACTTTCTGTAGGCCCTCACCTTCAAGGGTCGATTCTCTACTTGGAACTCATTGACTCCACCTATTCGAACTGGATTTTGACAGCCTTTCACGAAGCTGGAAAGGCGATGGGATTCTACGCTGAAACCGTGGACGTTGCGGAGAAACTTGAACTACAGGACCGACAGACTCCAGAAACCCAAAAGAAAGAAGAGCATTTGAAACGCAATTAGCAGAAGTGTGGCCTGACTTGAGGACAAACCAAATCGTATAAGTTGATGAGAGAGATGATTTTGATCCCCTATGTACAAGGGTCTCTTTTTGAACCAACGTATGACCACCACGAGCGTGGTGTCCAAGACAAATGGAAAGAAGAAAATCGTAAGCAACAGCAAGAACTTCAAAAGCCTCAGTTCATTCCATTGAAGGTACGATCTCAATAAAAACTCCACAGCGATAACACCTGTCATATATCCGAGCAGCTGACTCCCCTGATCTCCCATAAAGATCTTGCCACTAAAGAAATTCCTAATGAAAAAGGCAAAAACTGCAGAAGCTACAATGAATGGGAACAATACCTCCCCACTGGATCTCCAAGAGAGATACCCAAAACCCATCAAGAGAACCAAAGAGAGACCAGAGGCAAGACCATTGACATTGTCCATGAGATTGAAAGAGTTCACCATTCCCCAGACAAAAAAGAAAATCGATGTATGAAGCAAAACAGATTCCAACCTCGAAAGAGGTTGGGGAACATCGACCCAAATGCAAAAGATCCCAATTGCCACAATCTGAAATAATACTTTTACAAGCACACTGTTTTGACGTCTGAGATCGTCGTAGACACCACCAGAAAAGACAATTGCTGCTCCTACGAGCTCCGCCCACCTCCAGTTCACTTTAAAGTAGAAAATAGAGGCAACCACAGCAATGGCCACGGCAAATGCTGCACCCCCACATCTTGGAATACAAACCGTCTGCATCTTTCGACCACCAGGTCGATCCACAAACCCAAATCTCAGTCCAGCCCCTTCAAGAAAAAGAACCAAAAAAAAGGTTATTGAGAATGTCATGAGAAGTATTTGAAACATTGCATCTCTTAAACACGGATCTCAAAGTGAAATCATATCGCGATCAGCATCCCTCCACCTTTTTGCATAGACGCTTTCATAGATCCATCGCAGACTGTCATCCAGTTGATATAAAAAGGTAGCTCCCGTGAGTCGTTTCATCTTACTTTGGTCTGGGACCCTCCGCATCATATCCTCAAACTTATCTCCATAGACTTCGTCGAAGGTCGAAAACTCTATAGGAGCTCTGGATCGTGTGAGTCTCTGAATTTTACAAGCAAGATCCAAAATCGATATCTCCTCACAGGATCCGATGTTCACAAGCTCCCCAAAGCTCTCTCGATTTTCGATCAAGAGAGGTAAAATCCGCACAACATCCCGAACATCGGTAAAACATCGTGTCTGTTGTCCATCTCCATAAACAGTGATGGATCTGCCTCGTTGAGCCTGCTCGAAGAATCTCGGGACCACCATTCCATAATCACCAACTTGCCCCACTCCAATCGTATTAAAGAGTCGGATCATCGTTACATTTGTACGATAGGTCTCAAAATAGGCTCTTCCTAAGAAATCATCGACCAGTTTTGAAGCAGCATAACACCAGCGAAGCTTGTCATAGGACCCCAAGACTACGTCGGTCTCCTCTGAAAACGGAAAACATTTCGACTTCCCATACACCTCAGAGGTCGAGAAGAGGAACACTCGCTTTTGAAATTCGTTGGAAAACTTCAAGACATTGCTGCAAATGAAAATGTTGTTCTCAATGCTCTCAATCGGATTGGTCATAATCTGACGAACACCGACCGATGCCGCCAAGTTGAATATCACATCCGATTCCCGAATCAACGGCTCAACGGTATGTCGATCACGCACATCACCCTCAACACACCGAAACTTTCTATTTTTCCTGAAGTGCACCAGATTTCTCTTCAATCCGGTCGAGAAATTATCCAAAACTGCAACATCATGACCTAGGTCTAGAAGTTGTAACACCAAATGGTGCCCCACAAAACCAGCACCACCTGTTACTAAGACTTTCACCGCCCCTCCGAGTCAATAAGTCCAATCTTCAAATACACCAGAAGCCTTAACAAAATCCTGACAAAAATCCTGACGTATGACAAGACAAAAACAAACATCACCAAATTCAATGTTCATACGGATCTTAGGCGAGTTTCATCTTTGAACTTCTTCCTTTTTTAGACAACAATGTTAAGAGAATCTGTACGTAGTGCCTGGTGCGAAACCTGGTTTCGCGCTAAGCACTACATAAAGCCAGTATGGCTGAAGGACAACAGGTTGGTACATTCCGGCAAGAAGATCATTTCGTTTGTCATGTGTAAAGGTGGAGTTGGAAAGACAACCACTGCCTTGCTATTGGCAAAACGCTTTCGCCAAGTTGGAAAAAAAGTTCTGGTCATTGATGCCGATCCTCAAGGAAATCTTACAGCTTCATTCAGTCTTCCTAGGATCAATGTCCTAGTGAATGACAAAACTCCAGTGCTGTCGGACATCATCGCGAGGAAGTGCCCACTTCATGATGCCATCATCCATGTTGGAAAGGGTCTTGATCTTATACCTTCAACTGGCATGAACTCTTTGCTCGACCGTCGACTTGAACAAGTCCCTGATCCAATATTTGAAATGAAAAGAATCTTAAGTCTAGTTCGATCTGACTACCACTATGTCATCATCGATGTGGCACCAGCTTTGAATCTTGTCAATGCCTCGATCATCTACGCATCCGAACTTGTCATATTGCCAGTGACACTTGACGAGTACTCAAGACAAGGACTCATGCAAACACTCTCAGAGATTGAAGATCTTCAAAGTCGTTTCAATTTCAAAAACGAAGTTCGAATTCTTGTCAATATGTACAGTCAGAACAAATTGTCTCTTCTCTATCTTGGACTTGTTGTAGAGACTATGACCGACAAGGTTCTTCGGTCGGCCATACGATATTCTCTACAAATCAAAAATATGATCTCAACTCAAACAGATCTTCTTTCTCAAAGGCAGTCCATGGCCAAACTCGATTACTCTCAACTTGCCAATGAGGTCATCACTCTAACTGGACCTAATATCGAGGCTCCCTGTGGCTGACATTGATGAAATCTTAAGATCTCAAAAGTCTGAGATTCAAAAAGAACTGTACAAAAATCGAAAGAGAAATCGTCATGAAATGAGTCGCGATCATGAAACACGTCCGTGGCACTCACGCATCCCTCAATTTGGTCTTCAAGAGGAGATCGAGGAGTCCCTACAGAGCAAGTCCACACCTACAATCAACAACCTCAACACCTCTGATCTACGGTCTAAGACTGCTTCTACGAAACATTTTCTTCTTCACCAGTTCATTTCTCAAAGCATTCGTGAACATTGGAAAATCACTATTTTTGCCTGGTTCACTTTTCTCTCGATATCCTTTGGCTTTGTGTCCCAGATGCCCAACAACTATTTTTCTACTCTCTACCTCTTTGCCCCCGAGACCAGTCAATCCATAAGCTCTCGACTCCCGTTGTTTTCTAATCGCGTTGAATACGCCTCCTTTCCGATGGAACTCAAGATTCCCATCAGCATTCTTTCAAGACAACTTCGCAAGGAGGATGCAAGAAAGTGGGTGATCTCCGAATATCTCTCTCATCACTCAGACGTTTCGCCCGCGACCCTTCACTTAGATGAGGTGCGTGTTGAGCCGGGCTACGTACCTACCACCGAAATATTGGTGATCGAGGGATTTGCTTATGATCCAGAGATGGCCAAGGAGATCACTGATCTCTATTGGCAATACTTCAATCTTCAAATAAAGAGACTCGAAGACGAACATAGAGCACGGGTCCGAGATTGGTTTTTCCAGACCAATGCTTCCTTGGACTCCCAGATCGAAACTCTCTTAAAGCGACTGGAACCCGATTCAAACGAAAAGCAATCTCCTGTCAATCTTGATATGACCTCGTCGAGGTTGTCAGAATCATTCACCAACACCCAAACTCAGCGTTCGCTTCTTCTCGCCGAACGAGATGAGCTTCTCAGAGCTCAAACGATTGAAGATCTGAACAAGCTTTCAGATATTTCAGATCGAGACATCAATAGCATGATTCAAATTCGACGTCAGCTCCTAGAGAGTCCCGATTCTCAACTCTACTTCAATCGTCTGTCGCAAGTGGAGGCCCAGATTCGAGATTTGATAGGTCAAAAGATTCGCGAAAAGGATTCGGCTCTGATTGCGCTTTCTCAAAACAGTTCAGCACTCGAGAGACAACTTGGCTCTCTTCAAAAGGCCAGCCGACAACGTAAGATTGTAGGGTCGATGGAGAGCGACCTCGTCAATCAAATCACCACTTTACGTTCCTACAAATCTGAAATTGCAAAGTTGAAATCCCAACTTGAACTTGAGCCCGAGGTCAACAACGTTAAGACAAAGGTTCTTCAACGACCCATAGCAAACCCAGATTCCATGCGCCCATCCCTGTCGACAAGGTATGGCATGGCCTTTGCGATATCAACTGCCGTCACCTTGATGGCCACCCTCTTGATGTCACTGTTTCGACTCACAAACCGCAAAACTTCTGAGAACACATGAGAAGAAAGCTTCTATTTGTCTCCTCATCGTCAAAGATGGGCGGCGCTGAGACCGTGATCCAAAATCTTATGGAAAAGTCGGCAATGAAATTTGAGTGCAAGCTTGCCCTTCCAAGAATCTTTATCAAAGTTCAATGCACTTATTGGAACGGTCCCACACTCGGTCTCCTTGGTTTGCTGCGAGAAGATGTCGATGTCATTCATAGCCATCTCTTTTGGGGTGGATTTTTTGTTCGGATTCGAAGACTCTGGGATAGAAACTTCACCTGGGTCCATACCATTCATTACGATGATTACGGATCGTTGCGGTTTGGTAGGATCAAGAGGTACCTTGATCACCACTGGATCTACCCAAGGGCTGATCATCTTGTTGCCGTAAGCGCAAGTTGCCAAACTCAATTGGACTGCAAGATCCCCTCTCTTCACATTCCCAATGGCATCGATCTGCATCCATGTTGGAATCAAGAACGAGTTCACAATCGACTCAGGTCGGACTCAATACAACTTACATGCACTGCAAGATTCAGATTTGAGAAGGGCCATGATCTTCTCCTCAATGCCCTTGAGGAGCTCAATCGCGGCAAAAAAAGATTTCACCTCAATCTCATTGGTGATGGGCCAAGGATGAGATCCATTCAAGACCTGGTCCGCGAAAGAAATCTGTCCTCTTGTGTCACCTTTCACGGATTTACCTCCCCCTCGTCGATCCTCAAGGAGACCGACATCTACGTACAGCCCAGCCGTTCTGAGTCATTTGGGTTGGCCATTCTTGAAGCTATGGAGCACTCCTGTGCAATCGTTGCCACTCAAGTCGGAAACATACCCAATCTCCTTAAGTTCGGAGAGTTTGGAAAGCTTGTTTCTTTAGATGAGTGGACTGGGCAAACACTGGCAAGCGCCATTCTGGAATCTGCAGAGAACCTGTTGACCCATCGACGGAATGGCCATCTCGGCGCACTCCAATGGTCCAAGACACTCTCCAGCCAACGTATGATCGAAGAGTACCACAAGATCTATGCTCAAGGACGCCCTACAGGGATTCTCATCACTTCACCGTTGGTCACGCAGGGCATAGGGGGTCTTCAAAGACAGATTCTACTTCAATCGAAAGCTTTGAAAGAGGAAGGCTACAGGATCTATCTACTTCAACGCCACGATCCACAGCTGAGTCAAAGTAAGGACCTTAGAGAGAGGTGGGCCCACCTTCACATCATTCAAACACCCTGCATCTTTGCTCACTCCCGTCGTCTCGCCGCTTTGACCTACATTCTCTTTGGATTCCTCCACGCATTTCTCATTCGACATCAGTTTGAGATTGTGCACGCGCACCAACTCTATTCCCCTACCCTTCTTGGCGCCATCATCAAACGTCTGCTTGCCAAATCTCTCGTTGTAAAGGTCACCGCTTCGGGAGAACTTGGAGAGGCAAGGGAACTTCAACGTCTGGGATTTAGAAGGATTCGATCTTGGGCCTTTGGCCAAATCGATCAGCTCCTCACCTTGGATCCCTCAATGAGGCAAGAGATGGTCGATTTCGTAGGAATTCCCTCGGACAAGGTTCAAGTTCTTCCAAATTCCGTCGAAGTTCCGACGAGAACCACATCCCTCTCGTTGCATGGGGATGGCACACGAAAGTTTACAATACTCTATGTGGGACGCCTCTCTACGGAAAAATCACTTGAAACTCTTTTTGAAGCATTCCAATTGCTGCCAGAGCTTGGCAAACTCTATCGAATCGATGTGGTGGGCAAGGGGTACCGGGATCGCGACGCGGAGCCCCTCTTACGTCGACTGGCCCAAGACTTGAACTCTCATTTGGAGATTCGCTTTATGGGGTCCCAAGAAGATGTCAAACCCTTCTACCAGACTTCTGATCTCTTTGTACTTCCATCGCGAAGCGAAGGCTTATCCAACGCTCTACTGGAAGCAATGTCTTATGGCCTGTTGTGTGTTGTAAGTCAGATCCCTCCGAATGAGTACTTAGTTCAAGATGGCCTTTCTGGATACACCTTTCCTGTTGGAGACTCTAAAGCTCTTGCAATGCTTTTGAAAAAGATTGGTTCAAACCTGACCTCTGAAGGTGAGGAGATTCAAAGGATCAGGCAGAACGCAAGAGCCAAGATCAGAGATCACTTCTCGGATCGGCACATTGGACATCAAATTCACCTCGTTTATGAAAAGATACTGCAAAAAACCTCCAATGAGATGCTTCCGTGAACTTTATCGTGATTGCACTTTACCTCACATTGACTCTGGCATCGATTCTGGGAATTGCCATGGGCCTAGTCTCTCGTCGATTTCTCTATTTCTTCTTCGGGTTCACGCTGCTTCTACGTCTGGGCCTCACCTTGATCTTTGAATCTGGGTTGAAATACTATTTTGTCATTGACAGTATGAAATATGAGTACGATGGTTGGTCCATTGCAAAATCTTGGATTGCCGGCTATCAGGATCTCTTGGCAAATCTCGAACGAACAAATCTGTACACCTACTTAAACGCAATTTTCTTTTATCTTTTCGGAAATGAGCCTCTCGTTATTATGCTTTTCAATTCTGTGATCGGAACTCTCACACTCTTTATCTTTTACAGGATCTCCGTTCGCCATATAGCACCACTCTTTGTCTCTGAAAAGGGACACCATCTCATTCTCAGTAAGATCTATCTTGGTCTCTTGGGACTCTACCCAGCCCTAACTGTTTGGACCACAACGAACACAAAGGATCCCCTCTACATCTTTTTCGGGTCCCTGTTTGTCTATGTCCTCTTTGAAGCTCGTCAATGCTTTAGAGACTCCGACTTTAAGAGGGCGATGGGTTGGTCGGCCTCTTCTCTACCGCTTCTCTATCTTATTCATGAACTCCGATCCTATGGCACCATACTTCTTGCACTGGGCGTTCTAGGATCTATGGCTCTCACCTTTCTAAAGGATTGGATTGGAATGGGTAGGGCACTCGTAGCCCTTGGCTCATTGTTGATTCTATCGGTCATCGCAATGTATGCATTTGCGCCCGAAACAGAGTTGGCCATTCTCAGTGAATTGTTTCAACGTCGACTCTCCTTTACGAATATGAACCTTGATGATGTGGCCAAGAGTTCATTCTTGATCGACATCCATCTTGAATCGTTCTTCGATCTATTCTGGTTTGTGCCATCGGCTCTCGGCTACTATTTCCTAGGACCTTTTCCATGGGATATACAAAGTTCGTTGCAGGCCGTAGGTCTGGTTGAAGCATTTATAACTTGGACTCTTGCAATTCCAACCTATCTTGGATTTCGATCGCTATTTCAAAGAGATGCAAACCTGGCGTTGTCCATTCTTACGATGGTCTTCGTTCACGCACTCGCCCAGGGAAGCATCATCTCCAACGTGGGAACCATCTTTCGCCATCGGTCCTTTCCGTTTTGCCTGTTAGCTATCTTCACTGCAGTAGGTTTGTATGAAATCTGGAAAAAAAATTCTAAGAATCTACTCACGACTTAATGTCGGAGGACCTTCGTATCATGTTGTAAATCTAAGCCGCGGCTTAGAGCAATACGGCTATACGACGCAACTTCTTGTGGGAAGACCGCCTGAGTGGGAAGGAGATCTATTTGATTATGCACGCGATCAGATGACTAAGGTCGTGGTTCTTGAAGAGCTTGGACCCAAAATCTCAATCTTCAATGATCTCATTGTTTTTCTAAAGATCGTCTATCTTATGATTTGCGAAAAACCCGACATCGTTCACACTCACACATTCAAAGCGGGCCTTCTTGGACGCCTCGCAGCTTTGGTGACGTTTCGCCCTACGATTGTCCATACCTATCACGGGCACCTCCTCTCCGGCTATTGGGGAAGAGTACGAACCTTCATTTTGGGGTCTATTGAGAGGTTCCTAAATCACTTTACCGATGCCGTGGTCGTTGTTTCTGAGAAGATCAAAAAAGATCTTGAGACCCTTCATGTCTGCCCTATTGAAAAGATGCATGTCATTGAGTTGGGATTTAATATGGATTACCTCAATTGCGAAATTGCAGAGACGTCGGACTTACGGTTCAAATTAGGCATCCCAAAGTCCGGTATAGTCATAGGATCCGCTGGACGGATGGTTCCCATTAAGAACTATTCGCTCTTTTTGCAATCCCTTGTCCCTCTTGCAAAAGAAAATCCCCTTGTCTACTTGCTCCTCGTTGGAGATGGCCCATGCCGTCCTGCACTTGAAAAACTCGCTGATGAATTGTGTCAAACTGAAGGTCATATGGATCATGAGTTGCGATCGCGAATTCTCTTTTTGGATTGGATCGTACCGTTTCAACGACATCTTAAAGCGTTCAACATCTATGTTTGCAGCTCGAAGAATGAGGGTACCTCTGTCGCAGTCATTGAATCCTTGATCAGTGGTGTTCCTGTTGTGTCCACCGATGTAGGAGGTATGTCGGATGTGCTTGGAAATGGCCTCCGGGGCAAACTCGTTCCTCAAAGGGCGAATTGTTTGAGAACCGCCTGTCAAGAACTGATCATGACAAACAGTAGATCTGATAATTTCTACAATCTCAAAGAAATAGCCGTTCAAACGCAATGTCGATTTGACCAGGAACGCCTCTTTTTAGAGCTGGCTCATCTCTACAAAGAGCTTTTATGCTGACCCATCTAAAGGCTCGCTCAGATTTTGGCACTACACTGTTTACAAAAGCACTCATATTTGCGCTATTGTTTCTTCAAGGAATTTTTATTGCACGATGGCTTGGTGCTGAAACCAAAGGAGCTCATGCCAAACTTCAGGCAAGCTGTCAATTGTTGGTCATCTTTTTTGAGATCGGTATCAGTCACGCAATCACCTACTTTGTTGCAAGTGGAAAACTGACCATTCAAAAGGCATTAGGATTTTCTATAATCTATGGTGGCTTCATTTTGTCTCTCTTTGGATTGATCGGACTCGGATTTTCTTTAACTTCGTTTCTTGATTTTCTTTTGCCCTTGAACCTCCATGGAGCAACTTTGGTATTGTACCTCATCTTGTCGGCCATTGCAGAACTTTTGCGGATTCAAATTGTTGCATTTTTGACCAGCCAAACTCTCTTTGCGGACCTCAATCGATGGGAACGCAATATTGCGATTTTGAGAGTCATTCTCTTTGGATCGTTCTTTCTTGGTCTCAACGTGGCCGCCTCTGAAATTCGTCTGGATCTCGTTCTGATTGCGGATCTATCTGTAAACATCCTGGGTTTGCTGACCTATTTATGGATCTACTCAATTCGAATAGGTAAATATCCCTCATTCGACTTTGAAGGGAAAAAACTATTTTCTAATGTCACCCAGTATGCCAGCCTGATCTATTTTTCAAATCTCATCAACTATCTCTTCATAAGAATTGATTACTGGATCGTTGAATATTTTCTTGGATCCAAAGAACTTGGTTTCTACTCAGTCAGTGTCGGCATTTGTCTTGGAATCACATTCATACCATTGACCATGGCCACCGTGCTCTTTCCCCACCTGTCGCAAGAGCCTGATGAGTCCAAAGAAGAGCTCTTTTCGAGTTATTCTCGTCTCAACTTTACAGGAATGCTCATCTTGTCGATCTTGATCTATTTTCTAGCACCTACGTTCATACCCGCTCTCTTCGGAGAATCCTATGAACCCTCTGTTCACTCCCTTCAGTTTCTCATTTGGGGATATCTCATTGCCGCCTTTCGATATCTTTTCGGGGTCTATCTCAAAGTGACCGATGCCCTCAGATTGCGTGTGGAGTCCGACATTGTGGGAGTCATCGCCTGTTTTGCACTTAGCATGCTGGCAACTCCCCTTTTTGGCATCTCTGGAACGGTCGCCGCCTTTTCAGGGGCCAACTTGATTGCCCTCGTCTATGTGATGTACCGAGGACGCCATCAATTGGGTCATTGGCACCAATATTTTATATTGCGCCGCGCTGATTTGCGATACTTCTTCAATATTGATTTATGAACTCCTTCTCTCTGAGATACAATAAGATCGTGTTAAGGCTGGTTCTTTCAATCTTTCTCTTCATCCACTGTTCGATGCCCTTACAACTTTATGGTCAAAGCAGTTCCAGCGCCCCTTTTGTCATCAAAGGGGAAGATACCGGTGCGCGATCTGGAAGTGTCTATCTTACCTCCAACAAGAAAAATGAGGTCCTCTTCAAGATGAGCATTTGGGGAAATGTCCAGTACCCAGGAGTTCACTATTTGCCTCTAGGTACACGATTTTTGGAGGCGCTCTCGATTGCCGGGGGCCCTCTGGACAGTGCCGACACGGAGAAAATAACCCTGTCCACTTCAACTGGCAGTGGAGTGCATGTTCACCATCTGTCCATTACAGAGGCGCTGAGCTCAGAATCTGCAAATCCGGTTCTAAAGACAGATGACATTCTCTTTGTAAAAGAGGACCAAACGATCAGAAATACAAGTTTCTATATGCAGGTGGGGACATTTGTTCTGTCTGTGGCTGCCTTTGGTTTGCTTTTACACCAACAAAGTAACCGTTAGGTGTTGAATCGTGTGTGGAATCTTTGGAGCCATTCTTTTTGGTGATGGTGAGTTTGACCATCAAGAGGTTGTTCAAGCACAGGCATCCCTTTCCCATCGAGGCCCTGATGATTCAGGCACTTGGTTGAGCAAGGACCGAAAAGTCGTGCTCGCCCACACGAGACTCTCCATTTTGGATCTTGATGCCCGAAGTCGACAGCCCTTTGAAAGCAGATCGAAGAAGAGCCTTCTCACCTACAATGGTGAAATTTACAACTTTCGAGAAATGGTCCAGAGTGAACCACTCCCAGAACTGCGAACAACCTCAGACACAGAGGTGCTCGTGGAACTCATAGAGAGAAAAGGCGTTGATGGCTTAAGCCAAATCAATGGCATGTTTGCCTTTGGTTTTCTCTCGGATCACCAACTTCTTCTGGCTGTCGATCCTGCCGGACAGAAACCACTCTACACCTATTGGGATGGTCACCTCTTTGCTTTTTCCTCTGAAATAAAGGCTTTTCGTGCGCTTTCCAAATGCCACTTTGATCTTGATAATGAAGCCCTTGCACAGTTCTTGGTCTACGGCTATGTGCCACTCTCCAAAACCCTCTTCCGACACATTCGAAAGCTCCCAGGAGGCCACTTTCAGATCGTTCACCTGACCGATGGACCACGAGCCATTGCAAAGTATTGGGATCTGCCACGAGGTGAGCGCCTCAAAATCGAATACTCTGAAGCCACAAAAGAATTAAAAAGGTTGATGTCGGTTTCAGTCCAACGCCATCTTCACTCTGATGTTCCACTTGGATCTTTTCTAAGTGGTGGCGTGGACTCGTCCGTTGTTTCACTGGAAGCGGCTCGATGTATGGCGCCTCAACCGCTTCATACCTTCTCTGCTTCATTTGCACTGGATGGGCAAGCCAAACTTTACGATGAAAGCCTCTATGCCAAGATCGTATCTCAAAAGATCTCAAGCCACCATCATGTCATTCAGGTCGATCCACATAAAGAGAACGTACGCTCTCTTCTCAAGCACTTCGATGAACCCTTTGGGGACAGCAGCTGCGTGCCCACCTCACAACTTTGTGAACGAACCTCTCAATGGGTGAAGGTGGCCCTTTCTGGAGATGGTGGAGATGAGCTCTTTGGTGGCTATCGCCGCCTGCGTGCAGCGATCTGGACCGAGTGCAACAAACCGTTGGCTCATCTGATCTCTCTTTCGACCCACCTTTTTGATTTTTCTCAGGGCTCTACCCCCGGCTATTTCATTCGCTTTAGAAACGCCATCCATCATACCTTGCTGGAACGCCTCAACCTCTGGAACATCTTTTTCGATGAAGAGGACTTCTTTCGCACAATCAGTCGAAATAGGGAGAATCTCTTTTTGGAGGCACAGCACTGGGAGAAACTCCTGGCCGATCTTGAGGTTGGTGAGCAAGTTCTTCATTTCAACTTTAAGACCTATCTCTTCTCAGATCTGCTCCCAAAAATTGATCGCATGAGCATGCTTCACGGTCTTGAGGTTCGTTGCCCATTTTTGGACAAAGAGTTGATTGAATTTGCCTTTCGCCTACCAACCCATTTCAAACTCACAACTTGGAAGGGAAAACGAATATTGAAAGATGCCTATCGAGAGGAACTTGGTTCTCAAATTGTCGATCGACCCAAAAAAGGTTTTGCCTTTCCAATTGAAACGTTTGTGAACGGCCAATCTCAAAGCACCCATTTCGACCATGTCCGCAAACATTTTCCTCATGCCCCGGAGTCATTTTCGGACATCAAGGGACGCAATCGATATTATAAGTACTTTGCTCTTCTTTCCCTTGAAGACACCCTAAGCGAGAAATATGAAAGATCTATTTAGTTTTCTCGTAGGAGTCCGCCAAGTTTTAGGAATGCACCCCAACAAGAAGTCCTTTTTGTTGCTACTGACTTACGCAAAGATAAGATTCAAAAACTGGCTCAGCCGACATTTTAAACTCAATTTCAAATCAGAAGATTTTTTTGGTTACTCAATCTCTTTGATCGACTACTCGTCATTTGCGTATCTTTTTGAAGAGATCTTCATATATAACATCTATGAGTTCACGGCCAATTCGGCAGATCCTTTCATTGTCGATGGTGGATCCAACATCGGGATGAGCATCATTTACCACAAGTGGAAGCACCCAAAGTCAAGGATCATTGGGTTTGAGCCAGATCCAAATCTCTTCGATGTTCTCTGTTCTAATGTTCGAAACAACTTTGGAGATTCCGTTCAGATCTACAACCATGCCCTCGGTAACTCATCTGGTCAGATCCGCTTTTTCAGATCCTCGCAGAGAGACGATCTCTCTCTTGTGGGAAGCCTGACTCAGTCGAAAGGTCTAACGGAGCAGACTCTTGCGACTCTGGCTCCTTTATCCAACTACCTGGACACAACTGTCGACTTTCTAAAACTCGACGTTGAAGGATCTGAGTGCGATGTGATCAAGGATCTTTTCAAATCAAAAAAACTAGATCTGATTTCAAACATGACCATTGAGTACCATCACAATCTCCGCGACCCCTCAACTCTTTTGGAAATCGTGGAATCCTTGTCGAAGTCCACATTTCAATTCTGCTTTGGCACCAATCGTTTACGCCCACGAGATCCAATGAGTTTGGACTGCTTTCGGTGCCCTCAGGATGTCATGATCTATGCGGCCAAGGGACCACCGGCCCCCACTCAAAATGAGGTCTCACCAGATCCGAAGTGCTAAGAAAGATGAACCTCGCCGTATAGTCCGTTATCTCCACCTACAGATTCAGATCTGGGTTAGATCTGCCAGTCGATTTTCTCGAACTCGAAACGAAATGATGCTAAAGAGGTAACGCCAATGACGATAGAGGCAGATCACGATGGGATCATTTTGGGCGATCTTCAACCACATCTTCAATGGTCCCCAAATGCTTCTTTCCCCGATCTGGGAGCCAAGGAAAAGATAGGCAACATGCCTTTTGTATATGCGCATTGCCTTAGGAGCTCGATCGGGAAATCGCCGAAGGATGTCAGTTTCGAGAAGCCCGATCGCCATGGACATGGATCTTGAGATCTTTTCGATCGAAGTGTTGTTCTCATGTCGGCGATACCAGACTGTGACCGTCGGTGAAAAGACCCCTTTTCCCCACAATGCACATCGAAGAAGTAGAACTTTATCTTCACTGCCACATAAATTGCGATCGGTCACAAAGCCTCCCATTCTTAAGAAGAACTGCGACGAGATCAGAGTTGCACCTAAAGGTATACAATCATGTTCCAAGAAGTACCAAGGATCTTGGCTTTTTTCTGGAAGTCTCTTTGGATAGGCAGGACCAAATCGATCTGCTCCGAACCACACGACAAACTGAGACGATACAAAGTCATAACTGCCAAGATAGGGTATTAAGAGTCTAATGCCTTGTCGATCCAAACAGTCGTCGGCATCCAAGAAAATCAGCCAATCTGCGCCCAGATGATTGATGGCATGCTGGGCACCCAGATTTCGAGCCAATCCCCTCTCTCCATTTGGAACCGTCAAGAGATTGAGATTCCCGCGCTTTGAAATGTGGTCGTCCTTTTCTAGATGATAGTTATGAACTAGAGACTCAGAGGTGCCATCTGTGCTTCCATCATCGACAACAACCACCTCAAGACGAAACGCTCCTGGATTGGAAAGGGTCAAGCAGGACTGAATCGCTTCTGAAAGCAATCGACGACGATTGTAGGTCGGTATGACAACTGCAATCGTTTGGATCAGCTGGTCCATTTCGTCCAAGTTCCATCTTCATATTGGTAACGAAAACGAATGCCATTTCTTCGAAGCTGATCCTTTACAAAAATCGAGAGATCTCTCTCATCACCTTCGATGATCTTCTCCTGAATGTGAAAATGGGTCGTTTTTCTTTGAAAATGAACCACAATCTTGGCAATTTCAACCCTGATAGAACTTCCTAGATCGCCCTTTTCATATTTGAACTCAGATTCTGTTTGAGCAAATCTCAATATTGCTTGATCTGCAATGCTGTTGAGCAGTGACTCTTTTTCTTCCCTCATAAGAGTCTTTGGATAGACTTTCTCGCGCAAAATCTTTACAGGCACCCCTGCTGCAAAGCAACCTGAGGGGAGCGAACGATGAACGAGAGATCGAGCTGCCACAATTGTGAAGCTGCCGATCTCTAGGTCGGGGTTCACCCATGCGTTGGGAAGCCACACATGGTCTCCAATCTTCACACCACCCCACTGAACGGGTGCCCCCACATTGTAGGCATCCACATAGGCCCCGTGAGTAAAAATCTTAGTTTCAATGCCAATACCGACTTCATGTCCAACCTCCACTCCACGCGCGATGTTGACCTGTGAGTTGACTCCCATGTGGAACCAATCGCCCGCATGCAAACTTGCTTGAGGATCAAAACAGGATCCACCCCCAATGGTCGCACCTCGGTCAATGTAGGCTTCCCTTCCGATCTCGACACGACGACCCTCAATCACGGCGCCAGCTTTGACGATTGCTCGATCTCCTAAGTGACCCTCTCGAACATCGATGATTGCGGAGGGATCAATTTGACAATCTTTTCCTATCTTAAATCCCATATCCCTACAAAAAAAGTTGAACGGTTTCAAATGCCTCACAAAATGAGACACCATGAATCGCTGCATAGTTGTGTCCGTGAAAGATCCTCAAATACTCATCGGTCATATAGCACTTCTCAGCTTGGCTCTTGTGTTCGCGAAGAGCTGCAACCTTTCTTTGATAGACCGAATCGACATCCACAAAGCAGGTGGGTCGAAACTCAGGAGTGTTGCTTAAAATTCCATAAGACAAGATGCTCGCCCTTGATCTTCGTGCCGCCGAAATCGTCAGCTCATAAAGCAGTCGATGTTCTTGATGGGTGTCGTGCTGGCTCATGGTCAAAATGAGATTGGGCTGGAAGTCCTGAATGATGGAGTGGATCTCACCCATAACACTCTCAAAGTCGTGAACAGAGAGTCCAATGTGCCTTCTAAAATGAAGTTCACTCCCTTTTAGACAAGAAAGTGCGCGCTCAGATTCATCGCAACGATTGAGCCCCGAGGTCGCATCCCCCTGCGAACCCATACTTGCAACATATATGACCTTTCGAACCTCATCGGGCATCTTGAGCAAAGATCCCAGACATCCATATTCCACATCATCAGGATGGGCGCCTAAAATGAAAACTTTCTCCCCGACCAACATGCTCATTCATTACAACGAAAAGCCAATACCTCGTCAATAGATGATTGGTGCAAAATCCATGACGGTAAGAATTGGGTTAGAACATCTGGGAAAGTCCCACCGACACTGTAGAAAGGAGCGATTTCTCTTCTGGAATTGTTGCAAAGAAATCAATTCGACTCATCTCTGCATTGAGCAACATCGGACCTGGACCGAAGTCCCAAACAAAGATCTGAAGACCCACACTGTAGGCAACATTGGAGATGATTTGACTGCTGGAGTTTGAAACTGGCCCACCCTTCAAGTACATCAGGAAGTAACGAGGCTCAAATCCCACGTAGAGTGTTGGTCCAAAGAGCCCATTGTACCCATATTCCATAGGCGCAGTCTTAAGCAGTTGGGCTTGAACTCCCGCACCAAAAGAGAAGAGCCCGCGTCGAGCCAACTTCCCTATTGTGAGTTGCTCAAAACGAAAAAGAGATGCCGTTGAACCCTCTCCGCTACCTATGAAGTAGTCGGCCGAAAAAGCAACGGCGATCCACGCTGTGATGCCCATCGCTGCGGAGAGACCTGCACGAGCTCCGGGGGTCACCTGCCCAGCGACGGTCGTACCCGTTTTGTTGATTTCAAAGTTCACGCTCTCTGCATAGAACTCAAATCGAAATCTCTCTTTCAGATAGTTATGAGGGCTCAACCGGTAGGAGTAGCCATTTGCCAATCCATAGCAAGACCAAAGGCCAGATAATAGAGCTCCTGCTACTGTCAAAAATATTCTTTTCACTTCCTCATCCGTTGCCTTCAGGTTAGTGACTCTCACAAAGGGAATCAAGACAAATGAGGTTTCGCGCCAGCCACTATCTAGGGGCTGTCCGGTAATTCCATTTTTGCCGATTTCTATAAGTTTTCCTTATACCTTCGTTGAGCCTCCTCGAGTTAGCGCCTCTGGCTAGCCCCTTATAGAAATCGATCAAAAAGCGAATTACCGGACAGCCCCTATCTACCAAGATCCGCAATCCGTTTGAGCATCATCTCATCGATTTGACGACTCTTCTTCTTTTCCATTGGGATCTCAAAGAGAATGGATCTGAATTTATGAAATCTCTTGAGCAACTTGTCCAATATCAACTCAATGGCACTCTTCTTCAGATCAAATCGTTGACCAAAATCGATAAAATGGGCTCTTTGTATGTTGTCGTCCCTGCCATTGAGTTTAATGGCCATTCGATGGTCTTTGTAGAGATAGGTGCAAATAAGATCATAGGCAGGGGAGAGATTGATTCGTCCTGAATGAGGGTGAGTTTGCAAACTTATGTTTTTGGCATGAAGGTCCCCATTTCCGATCAGATAGGAAAAGGCATAGAGTTCAATCAGTTTGAGCAGATCTATAGGTGGCGCAGTGGAGTGCTTCACAATTCCCTCGGCAATATCTCTTAAAGAGACTCGATATTTTTCTGAGGGATACTTATCTAAGAATTGACATGCATCTTCTTGATGCACCAAAGTGGGCCCGTGAGATTCATCCTCAGACAATCGATCAAATCTCTCGACCAAGAGACCCGGATTTCTTTCACTGTCATGGACAATCTTTGCTGTGCTCGTCGTCAATCCACAATGTTTGGCAAGTGCCAGGCAGTAAAACTCATTTTGCACGAGGTTGGGCATTCCGGTGGGGTTGAGCTTGAGTATGTAAGACTTGTGGCGTTTTGCCATGTGTATGGGAAAACTGATCATTGAAGAAGAGAGCTTGTCTTGAACACCTGCCAAACTGTCACCAAAGTTGAACGTCCCCTCAAGTTCAAGGCTCTTTTCAAAGTAGGAATAGAAGTTGACCTCGGAGAGAACAGGAACTTCCTGTACAGGACGATGAAAATTTTCAGCAACGGCATAAACATCTCCAACACAGCGCTCTCCTGCAACCGCAAGGATCGTAAACATATCATCCATCGAAGTCTTGAGGTTTTTGACGAGCGCCTTCAGCCTGAGTCCCTCTGGCAAGAGACCCGCAAAGAATGGATGAAGATTGACTCCATGGACATCGTAGGGTTCCATTCGTTTTGGCATCGTGTAGGAGAGACCCGTGAAGTTCTGCAAGTTCACGGCCTCCTTCGCAAATTCAAAACGACAACCTCCATGACTTCGCCTGAGAGACCCAACGAGGCTGCCCTGCCGATAGATCCTCAGCTGATTCAACCCCTTGGGATCAAAGGGCGTCACGCACCCCCCCCTTTCCATAGGCGATTGTGAGCTCGAGTCCTAGGACGGTGAGGACACTCAACAGCTTGTCAAGATGAACAGAAGGTTTCCCACTCTCCAACTGACTGACAAAATTGAGACTCACCCCCGCCAGATGGGCCAGTTCCGATTGGGAGATCTTTTGCTCCTTTCTCTCTCTTCTGATGCATTGAGCTATAACTGAGGTTGATTTGGATCCTATCGTAGCCATAAATTTCCCTTGATTGTGCGAATTTATATGAAAATTGTATCATCTTGAGCCTGAATGATCAATTTTTCCCTCAAACATGTGAATAATCTTAGAATCCCGTCCAACGGCGTATGAATTTCATCTTTTTTCCTTTGATTATAGGAAAAATCTCCAATTTCTATTTCCATCAATCTGCCAAAAGTGCAAGAAAATTAAAGCGGGGCGGGGCCAATCTTTTAGCTGGAAGGGCTTTTGTGTATGAACTTTTTCCACTTACTCCGATTGAAATTGATAAGGACTTTGATTTGGTTTCTAACCTCCACTGGGGCAGTCTTCCTGGTGTTTTCTCCCTGCCATCTAATAAAGATAAACAAGCTTTTTTAAATAGCTATATTCTAACTTACCTCAATCAAGAAATTAGACTTGAACAAATCGTCCGGCGTCTTGATCCCTTTCGATCTTTTTTGGAGATCAGCGGCCAAGTGTCTTCTAAAATTATAAATCATAGGAAAATTGCAAATGAAATTGGAGTAGATACAAAAACTGTGCAATCGTATTTTCAAATATTAGAGGATACTTTGCTGGGTTTCTATCTGCCCGCCTTCCACTTGAGCGTTCGAAAAAGTCAAAAGATGAATCCAAAGTTTTTTCTATTTGATACGGGAATTAAGAAGGCGTTAGAGAACTCCCTGGAGCAGATTCCTTCACCAAGAACGTCGGTTTTTGGGGAGCTCTTTGAAAGTATGGTGATTTTGAATATTTATAGACTTAACAAATACTTTCAAAGTAATTACCGTTTATCTTACTTTGCAACAAAAAATAATGTCGAAATCGATCTGGTAATGTCAAGAGGGCGTAAACATATTTTGATCGAAATCAAATCCTCGTCCTCAATTGAGGAATCCGAAGTTCGATCCTTACGTGCAAATACAAGAACGTTTCCTGGCGAAATTGAGGTCTTTTATCTGAGCCAAGATCCTCACAAAGCCAAGATTGACGAAATTCATTGCTGGCCATGGCAAGACTTTTTATCCAAATGGAGTGGCTGGAAATCGGTATAGGAACACCCCTGCGGGCTCTTTCCCTCTCACACCCTAGATGTCCTACTACGGCCACTGTGTTCCCGATTTTGAAGTTCCTACTTTAGAACTCAAATCCCCATTTCATCTCCACTCTGGGGACCAAGCTTGGAAAAACGTTGGTTGAAATCACAACATCACTTGCTCCAACCGTCTCATCTTGAGAAGATGTGCTCCCTGCCCCTTTGATCTTGGAGGTCGAAGAGATGACGTTTGTCTTGATGGACGCATGGTCGCGAACCTCAATCCCCGCTCCAAGGAGCAACGCAAAAGAGGAGATCCTCCATTGATATCCTGCGGTCGAGTGGCCTCGGACTCCGCGCATTTCGTTATAGACGACATCATTGGCTCGAGAGGAGCTTCCATACTGTTTGAAAGATTCATAATAGAGATGGCCGCTCAAATACCAAGAACTCTTGGAGGCTGATTGAAAGTAGTAGTTCGCATTGAGACCCAGTCCATATCCCTGGAGTTGAAACCCCGTGATGTTCTCACTCTCACCCGAATCATTGTAGAACACAAAGGCGGGTCCAATCGATATCTTTTGAGACAACCGATAGGCAACATCAAGAGGATACCACTTGGCAATGAATTCCAAAGGCGCGGTCGTAAGCTCCCATTGTGGTCGCCCAGTGAGCTCCTTGCTCTCTGCTTGCCAAACCAAAGTCAAAACCAAAAGAAAAGTCAATAGGTTGAATCCAAAGAGCCGCATTTGCATAGATCCTCCTCGTCTCCACCCATTGGAACGCCCGACGATGGCGGCAGGTTGCAAAGAGAAGTAAAGGGAAAGAACAAACTTGATCCCCTCTCGCTCAATCAGTCGGTGGGAGACATCAAGGAGCCTTGGAATCTTCTGCCTAATTGAGATACTGTCAAACTCGTAGACAGACACTCTCTTTTTTGCACCAATTCCAAATCTATTTTACCGCAGTTTTTTAATCCTGTATTCTCCAGACGAAATCGGATTTACATCGGATTGATCATAAATTGCCAATGCTCTCTGCACAAAGTGGTCAATTCTATCAAGGATGCTAATGATTCGGGTACGCTGCTGTTCTCTGTGAACTCGTGCCTGGAACCCCTGAAGACCTCCAAAAGAACTACAGCATGAACGTCGGATTGGTATTTAACAGAATGTTAAGCTGTGAGGGCCATATTTTTATTCTTGATTCTGCTTCAAAACGAGGCCTTCGCTTCAATGCACAAAATGCGGATCGCTCACCAGTCAAGTTCTGGTGCAACAGCACTAGTTCTTTCAGAAAGTTACTGCGATAGTGTGCGTGGCCTCCATGAGGCACGCCAAATTCAGACAGAAGTGGCAACCATAGCGCATCGTCAACCAACTGCATTGATCACATTGAAAGGTGATCAAATATCTGAAGTCTCATTGAGCCTTCACCTCTTCGCTTCTTGACGAATTTAAGCAAGATGCAAAGACCGCGCGCTGCTTCATGGAAACCAAGAAGCAAAGCATCAGGATGCTTGGCAACCCCTTCTTCTCGTTCCATCTCATTTCGAGACGACATCCATCCTGACATTTGGGGGAAGAGACCCTGCCGATTGCGAAACGATCTCAAAATGAGACATCGATAGAATGGACCGCCGTAAGGCGATCCAAAACATTGCCCATTTTCATGCAACCTTTGCCTGCGACCCGCGTTCTATCTCTTAAGAAGCCCTGATAGGCTATCCCCAGATCCCTTCGAGGAGGTCCCTATGAAGAAAATCCTATCTCTTTTCAACCAGCCAATCATCGCCCTCACCGTGGTGGCAACAGGTACTGTCATTGTGATATCTTTGCCATCTAGAGCCGACGTAGATAAGTATGGACTTGAGAGACTTGTTTGGGACAATAATACCATTGACTACAATTCATATAGTGTTGATGGAACTCGACATTCTACATATGGTGTAGAAGAAACGAAATCTATAGAGGATCTCAAAAATACGGCGATGGAGCCTTGTTTTCAAAGCTTCACAGCAGCAGAGGCCGCATGCTCGACCAATAGTTACAAGCAGAACGAGATTGCAGGCGCTGCAGATCTAAACGCACTAGAAGCGGCAGCCAAACTCAAAGAAAAGAATTCCGAAATGAATGAAGGACATGACATTGGGCGTGGCGAATTTTTGAACGCATCAAAACTCTACGGCAATTGGAATAACACGTGCTCACCTCTATTATTTGAGTGCCTAAAGAAATGCAAATTTGACCGCGATAACGATTCAGCTATTCTAACAAGATGGCAATATGGCCAAGACTATTACGGTCGTTGTTCAACCGAATTCAAAACGAACATGGCGAAGGCTCGGAAGAATGAGGCAAGCTACAAGGACGCGGCGGGGCAGTCGTTGATTGGGAAGATTGCCTCTGAGGGCGGAAAGATGATTGCGCAGAATCCAGGAATGGTGTGGCAGGGGCTGCAAGCACTTGGAAGCAAATTGTTTGGCAAGAAGGATGAGAAGCCGGATGTGAAAGAGGAGCAGCTTGATGTGAAGAAGGAGAAGAAGACCTGTCGGCAAAATCCAGAGTCCCCACGATGTCGATGCATCATGATGGGATTCAATGCCCCTGGATGCAATCCGTTTGAAGGAAGAGATCTTGATCGAGCCGCTGTGGGCCGCAATGATGATCCCGACTTTGACAAGATGTTGAGAGATTCGCTAGTGGCAAACGAGATTAAGGATTCTCCGGATACGAAGGCGCAAGGGCCAGGTGGCCGACTTGAGCCTGGTGGTGGATTGGACAAGGGTTCAGGCGTGGGTAAAGGCGGTGAGCTCGATGATGGAAAGCCGCGAGGCGGAGGCAGCAACCTTGCCTCTGAGGTTGAGGTGAAACAGAACAGCACGCGAGGCTATACGCAGGCCCTTCGTGATCCAAACCAGAGAAGAGAGGATCGATATGGGTTGTTGAATGACAAAAAGAAAGATCAGTCCTTGCAGCTCTCAAAGCTTATGCCTCATGGCGAGCGCGATCCTGCCGCATCCTACGCTCTTGAGGTGAGCGGGTCGAGTGGACTGAGCAACTTCGAAAAGATTCGTCGCAAGATGAAGGCGCGCTGTCCCTATATGAAAAACGACTATTGCATCTAGAACCCGGATCTCAAATTAGAAATGGGCTAGAAGAGCTGCGATAGGGTTTTCGACAATTCCATTTTTATCGAAATCTTGTTGTTCGTGTCTGGCGCGAAACCTCATTTCAATGAATTTGCCATAAATTTTCTTTATATCTTTGTTGAGCCTCCTCGAGCTAGCGCCTCTGGCTAGCCCTTCGTCGGCTCGCCTCGGTATAGATAAACCTATGCAAATTCATCCGAAAGCAGGTTTCGCGCCAGGCACTGGGCAGATCCATGTTTTCACTGTCTCAGAGACTTAGGAGCGAACTGGAGGCGTGTTGATGGAGTGTGGTGGGCCTTGACTCCAGTTTACTCATGAGTAAACTGGAGTTGTGTCCATTTTACTCAGAAAGCCAATTTCATCTCAAATTCAAAAAGATCTAACCAATAAGATGGTTTTCTTGGGAGGACCCCGCCAGGTGGGCAAAACGACTCTTGCCCAAAGCCTCCTTCACAAGTACAGGGAAGGACATCCGGGCTATTACAATTGGGATCTTCCACTCCATCGAAAACAGATCTTAGGCCAGGAATGGCCTAAGAGACAGCGCCTGATTGTCTTTGATGAGATACACAAGTATAAGAATTGGAGAAATCTCGTGAAGGGATACTTCGATTCTTACAAGGAAACTCATCACTTCTTGATCACTGGATCAGCACGTCTTGACTATTATCGAAAGGGTGGTGATTCTTTGTTGGGGCGCTACTACTACCATCGACTTCATCCGTTTTCGATTGCGGAACTCGGCCACCGAGGTAACCTCGAACAACTCTTGCACTTCGGCGGATTCCCTGAGCCTCTTCTAAAAGCTAACGATCGCGAACTCAAACGTTGGCATTTGCAAAGAAGGGAGAGGGTTATCTATTCTGACATACGCGATTTGGAAAACATTCGAGAGATCTCAATGATCGATGTTCTTATAGGGGCACTTTCAGATCGAGTCGGTTCCCCATTATCGAGAAAATCACTCGCTGAAGATCTTGAAGTCGATCAAAAAACAATTGAACGTTGGCTCCAAATCTTAGAGCGCGTCTACTATTGCTTTCGAATCAGCCCCTTTGGAGGACCTAAAATACGAGCGGTCAAAAAGGAGCAGAAACTCTATTTATGGGATTGGAGCGAACTTACTGATCCGGGCAAACGATGGGAAAATTTTGTAGCCTCCCATCTCCTCAAGTACTGTCATTACCACGAAGATGTTGAGGGCGAGAAGATGGAACTTCGTTTTTTACGTGACACCGACAAAAGAGAGGTAGATTTCGTGGTTCTCAAAAATAGAAATCCTCTATTTGCGATCGAATGCAAATCGGGTGACAAAGCTATCCACCCCCATATTCACTATTTTGCAGAACGCACTCGAATCCCCCATTTCTTCCAAGTTCATAGGGGAACTCGACGGCAGCGAGCTGGTGAACGAATTGAACTTCTCCCCTTCTCCGAACTCTCCGAAGAGCTCTCGCTACCCTAATGCCAGTAGCGGGGAGGTTCGTTGTTGTCTTCAGGTGGTTTTGAGTCGTTGTTGACCACAAGCCGCAGATTGGATTTGCGAGGGCGTGAACTTCCTCCGCCATCTTTTCGTAAGCGTCGTGTTTGGCGATGGGTGTAGTAGATCAAAAAGAGAAATCCCGAGATGAGACCGCCTAAGTGGGCGAGGTTGGCGACTCCGCTTCCTGCGACTCCGGTGCTAAAGAGAACCATAAGTTCCACAAAACCTAGAAGCATCACGAAAAACTTGGCCTTCATCGGAAAGATCATCATGAAGTAGACAATGCGCTCCCCGAAGATGATTCCATAAGCGACGATGAGTCCAAAGATGGCGCCCGAAGCCCCGATCACAGGAATGGACATGACCATGGAGTCCCCGGTGAAGAGCGCGTAGATGGAGACTGCCAAGACATAGATGAGGGCTGCACCAACTCCTGTGACAAAGTAGTAGAGAAGAAAGAAGCGCGAACCCCAACGAAGTTCCAACTCAGCCCCCATCATCCAAAGCATCAACATATTAAAGAGAAGATGGGTCATCTGCGAGGTGGAGTGAAGAAACATGTAGGTGAAGGGTTGCCAAATGAAAAAAGAGTCGAGCATTCGAGCCGGAACGAGTCCAAAAAAATAGGTGATCATTCCCGGAAAGAAGTTCTTCTCAATGATGATCTGAAGAACCAACCAGACACACACGTTGATGATCACCAACCACTTGACAACGTTGGAGAAGGGAATGGTCATCTGAATGCGTGCATAGCGATTCACTCTTTGATTTCTCCTGATTTGGGGGATTCGCTCAGCTCCACAAGAACACCCCCTGCGCCAGATGGGTGGACAAAAGCCACTTTGCATCCATGTGCACCGGGGCGAGGTTCGTCGTTGATGAGACGCACACCCTTGGATTTCAGAGCAGCAAGTGTCTTACGAAGGTCTTTCACCTCAAAACATATGTGATGAATTCCCAAACCTCGCTTCTCAATGAACTTCGCAATAGGGCTTGTGGGAGAGGTCGCCTCCAGAAGTTCAAGGTTGACTCCACTTTCTGTTTTCAAGAATCCCACCCTGACCTGTTCGGTTGGCACCTCTTCCACATGATCCATCTCGAGACCCAAAGCTGAGTAGAACTCACCCCCTTCTTTGAGGGAATTTACGGCAATGCCAATGTGGTTTAGCTTCATTTTGTGCGCTCTCTTTCCGAGGAACCCGAGTGACTCTTCTTAAAATAGGGTAACAGACGCGCATGACTCTGCTCAAGTGTTTCTGCCAAGACCTTGGTCTCGGCAATGATTGGAAAGAAGTTGGAATCGCCCACCCAGCGCGGAATCAGGTGGTAGTGCAAATGATCAGGAATTCCTGCACCCCCTGCAGCACCAAGATTCATCCCCAAGTTGATCCCCTCACAACCATAGGCCTGCTTGAGAGCATGAACACTCACGCGGACCAGCGCGTGGAGTTCACCGTATTCCTCCTCTGAAAGAGCCAAAAGATCACCTTCGTGGCGAAAAGGGACCACCAAGAGATGTCCCGGATTGTAGGGAAACTTATTGAGTATCACAAGAGAGTGACTCTCACGATGAAGAACGAGCCTTGCCTGTTCTCGATCCGCCTCACTCTGCTCATTTGATTTTTGAGGATCGAGCGCGGCAGAACAGAAGACACACCCCGTGGGCCGCACCAACTTTCGTACATACCTAAAACGATCAGGACGATAGAGAAGATCACGTTCAATGGGCCAATGATCTTTACAGAGCTCCTTATTGAAAGCTGACTGCTCTTCTTGAGTCGGCCCCTTGGTCATTGCACAAGATCCATATCCCAAGTGCCGGGCATCATGAAAAGAGGTTTTCCAACGAGCTCCCCTTTGAGAAGGCGATGAAGTCCATGAAGACTCCCCTCAGCTTCATTCTCTTCGGCCATCCCCCCAAGCAAATCAAGAAGGCTTGGTCGCTGGGAGGGCGGTTCAAAAAGTTCCGGCTCTCCCTCAATTCCTGCAAGATTGACGGCCTCATCAATGGCATCTTGAAGATCTCCCAAGCGGTCGGCAAACCCAAGTTCAACGGCTTGGCGCCCTGTAAGAATTCGTCCATCGGCATAGCTTTCCACCAAGGCCATCTTCATCTTGCGCCCATCGGCCACGGCCTCTTTGAACTGCCGGTGAACATCATCCACCAGATCTTGAAAGAGCTCCTGTTCATCTGTGCGCATGGGTCGGTACTCTGCCCCGGAATCTTTGTATTTTCCCGTCGTGATGGAGTAACGTTTGATCTTGGCCCAATCATAGAGCTTTTCCAAATTGGCAAACTCCATGATCACACCGATCGAACCCATCATTGTTCCAGGTTGAGTTATGATTTTGTCGGCAGCGACTGCGGCATAGTAGGCTCCACTTGCCGTAACTGCAGAACAGGTGACCACCACTGGTTTTTCAAGCTTGGTCCGAGTTCGTAAAATCTCATCATAAATGGCTTGGCTTGGACCGACCACTCCGCCAGGTGAGTTGATCTCAATCACCACGGCACGCACTTGATCCATCTTTGCATATTTTCTTAGATTCTTAAGAAACCGATCAGGCTTAAGTATGATCCCCTCAAGCTGAAGATGAAGAATGGAGTTCTTGGCCACCTTGGGTTCACTCTCATCTCGGATCGACTTAACGACCGTTCCAACAATGACCCAACATCCTCCCATAAAAGAGAGAAGGAACACCAAAAAAAAGAGAGTTCCTCTTCTCATAGTTTCCCCTTCTTAGGGAGCCCCCACTTTGAACCAATCACGATTCCACCATGAATCCTGAAAGAAGATGGGGCACCCATTGCAGCAAGTCTCTGTTTCAAACGCATTCAAACGCATTCAAACTGAAACAGAGATCTATCGCTTATTCCTCGTTGGCGTTTGTGTTGTCAGCCGCAGTCGTCGTTGAGGACGATTTAGGTTGTGTCACGCCCTTAAGAGTCTCACCAAAAACTTCACCAAAACTTGTCTTTGAGGTCGACTTAGCCTTCTTCAAATACTCAGTGACATCAGCCTTCTGCTCTCGAAGCTTTACAAGTTTCGCACTCAGTCCAATCTTTCGTGCATCCTTGTCGATGGTGATGATCTCAGCCCGGACCATATCACCCTCATTGACCACATCACTGGGTTTGTCGATTCGTTGAGAAGAGAGTTCACTGATGTGAATGAGCCCTTCGATTTCAGGAGCAAGTTCCACAAAAACTCCGAAGTCGGCAAGCTTGGTCACCTTCACATCCAGTTGACTGCCAATTGGAAAATCGGTGTCAACTTTGGCCCATGGATCTGCATCGAGCTGTTTGATCCCCAGGCTAAAGCGCTCATTGTCAATGTCAACGCCCAAGACCACTGCACGAACTTTGTCACCCTTTTCAAACATCTCTTTGGGGTGGCTGATTCTCTTCGTCCAAGAGAAATCGGAAATGTGCACGAGGCCATCGATTCCCTCTTCGATCCCCACAAAGATTCCAAAGTCTGTGACCGATTTGACATCGCCTTCAATGATCGTTCCAGCAGGATAACTCTCTTTGAGTTCAACCCATGGATTTTGTTGAAGTTGCTTCATACCCAAACTGATGCGGCGGTTGGCTGTATCGACATCCAACACCACAACATCAACTTCATCGCCAACCTTAACGATTTGAGAAGGATTTTTAACTCTCTTCGTCCAGCTCATTTCGCTGACGTGGATCAACCCTTCAATTCCTTCACCCAGCTCTACGAAGGCTCCGTACTCTGCCAAGCTTACAATAGAACCATGGAGCTTCGTGCCTGAAGGATACTTTTCTTTCACGCTCTCCCAAGGATCCGGAGTCAACTGCTTAAGACCAAGACTTACGCGTTCGCGTTCATTGTCAAACTTGAGAACCTTAACCTCGACTTCACCACCCACCTTCAAAAGTTCAGAGGGGTGTTTCACTCGGCCCCAGCTCATATCCGTGATGTGAAGAAGTCCGTCCATACCACCAAGATCAATGAATGCACCATAATCTGTGATGTTCTTCACAATTCCTCTCACCACGGCACCCTCTTGCATAGCATCGAGAGTCTGGTTGCGTAGGCTTTCTCGCTCCTCTTCAAGAAGAACTCGGCGAGACAGAACAATGTTGCCACGCTTTTTGTTAAACTTGATGACTTTAAATTTATAACTTTTGCCGATGTAGATATCCATATTGCGAACAGGGCGTAGATCAATCTGACTGCCCGGCAAGAAGGCCTTAACTCCAATATCCACACTGAGTCCGCCTTTGACCTTGGAGACAATCGTTCCTTCAACCACCTCTTGGTTCTCCGCTGCGCGGGAGATGTCTTCCCATGCACGCAACATATCCGCCTTGTCCTTAGAGAGGACGATCATTCCATTTTCATTCTCGATGCGATCAATGTAGACTTCCACTTCATCGCCAGGCTGAACGTTGCACTTCCCATCGACAATGCGAAATTCGTTGATCGGAATCAACCCTTCAGATTTGTAGTTGATGTCAACCAGAACGTAGTCCTCTTGAACCTCAACAACCTTCCCGTGAACCACATCGCCAGGTCGAAAAGAGTGCTCTTTTGTGGAGGCTTCAAAGAGCTCCTCAAAACCTTTCGATGCCTTGGAACTTTCTAATCCAACCTCGTCGTCCATCTGATCCAACAAAGCTGTGATTGCAGCGCGATTTTGTTGCGCCTTTGTCATGTTTTTACCATCACTCACCATCAAGCAAAGTACCTCCTCTTGGAAAAGCAGCGCTCTCCCTAAATTTCTCCTCGCTTTTAATGAGTCGACTTGGGCCTACTCGCATTCGCCCGACTTTTCGCCCGACCTGAGATTGAGCAAATCGATGGACTCCAGCTAAAAAATTAAGGAGATCTCCCTTTATAGGTCGTAACCCCTTAAAGTCAAAGAGATTTTGCTTGGAAAAGCTTGTCGACCTCATCGACGACCTCCTCGAGCGTGTGACGATCCGTGTTAATAAGGACTCCGCCATCAGGAAGCTGAAGGGGGGCCACCTTTCGAGTTGAATCGCGCTGATCACGCTCCTTTTGGGCTGCAATCGTCGCCTTTAAGGAGGCCTGAGTCTCTTGGGCCCGACGAGCCGCTCTAAGCTCTGGCGAGGCCTCCAGGTAGATCTTTAGGACTGCATTGGGAAAGACCACGCTTCCACAATCGCGCCCTTCGGCAATCAACCCCCCTTGGCACCGTTTCACACAGTCTCTTTGGGCTTGAAGGAGTGCCTTTCGAACCTCAGGCAGCGCGCTGACTTGACTTGCCAAGGCTCCCACCTCTTCTCCATGAATCTCCTGGGTGGAGTCCTGACCGTTGATCCACACTTCGGTTTTGGCCTGAGTCATTCGCACCTCCCAACTCTTTGAGGATGCCAGCTTTACCACAGCATCGAGATCGGTGATGGCGAGGTTGTTCTTGAGGCATGCAAGTGCAATCCCTCGGTAGAAGGCCCCGGTTGAAACCCAACTCCAACCATAGCGAGCCGCCAGCTCTCGGCTGACCGAGGATTTTCCCGAAGCTGCTGGTCCATCAATTGTGACTACGGGAACCGGTGAGAGGGGGGATTTCACCTAATACCTCCGTCAATGCTGAGATGGCCATCTTATTCTCACTCTCAAGACCCACACTCAATCGAAGATGGTGTTCAAAACCATATCCGCGAATGGGGCGAACAATCACACCACGTCTTAGGAGAGCATCGCTCACTTTTTGGGCATCTCGTAGGGTGTCAAAAAGAAGAAAATTCCCCTGGGACTTCACATAGGGCAGTTTAAGCCTCTCCAATTCTCGATAAAAGTAGTCAAGCCCGTTCCAAATCACCTCTTGAGAGCGCTTGAGATGTTCACGATCCTGGATGGCTGCAATGGTTGCCACTTGAGCCAATGAGTTGACATTGAAGGGATTACGAATGCGATTGATGAAATCCACGACCTCCGGACGCGCCAGCAAGACTCCCAATCGTAAGCCCGCAAGGCCGAAGACTTTACTCATCGTACGTAAGACCACCACATTGGGATATTTTTTCATCAAAGTGAGCCCGCTCGGATAGTCCTTGGCTCTTACATATTCAAAATAGGCTTCATCAAGAACCACAACCAAATCGTCTCGAAAACCAACTTCATCTAAGAAACCCTCAAGCTCACTCTGAGTCAGGTAGGTCCCTGTTGGATTGTTGGGATTGGAGATGAAGATCACCTTATGGCCTGCGGGAGTTTGAGTTGACCGAAAATGGGAGCCAAAGGCCTTGATGTCAAAGCGAAGGTCCTGAGTCATGGGAATTTCGTGCACATTGACTCGAGCCCCCAGCGCGCATAACTTGTAGGCAATGAATGCGGCCTGGGATGTGACGATCGAATCCCCGGGCTCACAATAGAGGCGGATTAAGAGGTCAATGAGCTCATTGGAGCCATTTCCAAAAATAATCCAACTTGGCTCGAGTTGAAAGTAGGCGCTCATGGCCTGACGGAGATCGTAACATCCGCCATCTGGGTAGCGATGCAACTCACTTGCTGCCTTTTGAATTGCCTCGATGGCCCGTGGACTCGGCCCTATTGGATTTTCATTGCTGGCAAGCTTGCAGACCTTGGTCAAGCCATACTCTCGCTTGGTCTCTTCGATCGGCTTGCCAGGTTGGTAGGGCTTAAGATTTAAGATTTTTTCTGAAATATGCATGATTCATCCTTCAAAAATCGATCAAACTGGTCGATAATGATGAGCGCCCATTGTCATTATTGTTAGTAAAGGTATTCGATGGCCTGGTCAAACGGTTTAAGTGTAGGTTGTTCGTTTGCGGAACTCTGTTGCGCCTCAAAGAGTGAGAGTTTCGTTCAAAGATGGTATTTGCAGAAGAAGTCGTTGGCTTCAGGCATCAAAGACTTTCTTCAACAGCATCCTCAAGTTGAGCTTCAAAGGCTATTTGTCTCAACCAAGATGGTTCAACGAGTGATGGAGCAAAGAAGAGATCCCAAATTGGCCCTATTGGTCACCACGGGATTTCAGATGTGGCCTGGCATACGCCAAGTGGTCAAACCAAACTACTTCTCCATCTATCCTCACCGATCCCAACCATTGATCTCTACGGACCTTATCTTTGGAATCACTGAACGGATCAACCAAAAAGGTGAGGTGATCACACCTGTGGACTCCAGCGAACTTGAGTTTTTGGTCGTAAAGCTCAAACTTGCTCAGATCTCCAAGGTTGCCGTCGGCTTTTTGCACTCTCAAACCAATCCAATCAACGAGATTCAAGTTGCAGAATATTTTCGAAAAGAGGGATTGACCGTTCTCTGCAGTCACGAAGTCAATGCCTCCAACAATGAGGTCGCAAGGTGGTGGAGAGCCATTCTCAACACCTACCTGGTTGATGATTTTATGGAGCAGCACCAAGAGCTCAAAGAGGCACTTCCTGAAAATTGCGAGATTCACTACTGGTCTTCGGAAGGGATCTTCAGCGAACGTGACCATTCGCGGTTTTTCCCAAGTCTTTTTGGAAACCTCGAAGCCCTCAGACAACAGGCTTCTCGATCCCAACAGAGTTTGACCGCTCAGATTCACTTTGGTTTGGAGGAGTTCTTCATCATGAGCGAGGGAGTGCAAGAGGTCTATTTGTCAGATCTGGGCCCTATTGCAACCACCTTTCCCTCTCACCAACTCCTCTCTGTACAACCACTTCAACGAGTTGAGATGAGCCCTTGGGGATGTGCCCACTTCTCTTCTCAGGAGATTCATTCACAGTCGAGTTCGATGATCTTTGGACGAGGAGGAGCTCCATCTTTTTTGGATCTTCTTTTTGTTGTGGAACAACTTCCACCCATTCAGGGTTTGATTGAAAATGTTTCCATGAAGATGAGAACACAGATCTTGGACTCAATCATTCTGGCCGAACAGCACAACAAGAACCGTCCGCAATCCATTGCCCAAGATCTGATCCAGATGGCCTGTGATTTGGTGGCCATGGATGTGGGTTATTTCGTTAAGGAGGACCGGGTGATCCTTTCTGGTGAACTCTCCACTCTTTTTGGAAAGGAGCTCCAAAAACGTCTTCCACGAAAGGAGTTCTTCATTCAAAAAGGTCATCATCGACTTGAATCTTATGCCGTCAGCCAGGGGTGTCAGCTATGAGCGAAGGAAAGATCTCCCATTCACAATGTGAAATCATCTTTCGCTTCTTTCAAAGGACTCTCAAAAAGGTCAAGCGAGGTGCCATCACAACCGTTGAGGGCCAACTTCTGGATTTGCGCTATGAAAATCTTGTGGACATAGGGACACTTCCCTTTGCATGTCAGACGGTTCAACAGTACTTGGGCCTTAAAGATGGGGACATGGCCCTGGTCAACGATCCCTACTGTGGTGGAACCACACTTTCCACCTTCACCTTGGTCGCCGCCGTCTCTCTCAAACCTCGCATGAAAAAGGGCGATCTTCTCATTGCACTTCGTTTTGGGCTGCGACCCATGATCTCTCTTGAGGAGACCATTGAGGCTGAAGGTGTGCGAGTGCCACCAACACCAATTGTACAAGATGGGAGAGTCAACGAAGAGACCCTCAAGGCGATTTCAGCTCATCCGCGATGCCCCTCGACCTTTCTCAAAGAGGTTGAAAGACACATTGTTCTACTTCAAAGCGTCTGTTCTGAGTTTGTCATGTTGAGAGAGACTCTTCAAATTCCCCTAGAGAGATCTGCACTCAAGGAGTACCTCCACCAATCCAACCGCATGATGGTTCGCCAATTGGAGGCCATTCCTAGAAATGAGGCCCAGGCAAAGACCCGCTTCGACAGCGGCGAGGGGATCTATCTGAAACTCTCAACACTGCGAGGGATCGTGCAGATGGACTTCTCTGGGACCCAGCCTTCTAAACGGTGCTGTCTTACACATTCAGCCACATTTGGTGTCGCCTTTGGAACCCTTTTGGCAATCTTGAACAAGCCTCTACCGATCAATCAAGGCACCTTTGAAGTGCTTGATGTTGTTACAAGCAGCGATTCCCTTTTGAATGCAAAATATCCGGCCCCCTCCTACAAAGGGTGCACCGATGGCGCAGGTCGATTGGCCAACTGCATTCTTTCGGCATTTGGTGATATCTCCACCAAACTTATGGTCGCCGATCATGGACACGCCTATTGCCCCATTGAACTGAGATTTCAAGATGGCTCCCACTTTTTTGATGCGCTTCCTGGTGGATGCGGAGCCACTCCCGATCATGATGGAACCGATGGCGTTCAGATGTGGTCGAAAAACTTTCGTGATCCCTCTGTCGAACAGGTCGAAAAACGCTTTCCCTTTCTCGTAAAGTCCGTCATGACCAAACCAAGTTCTGGTGGAGTGGGAGACCATCGCGGTGGCCATGGACTTGTGAAGGCTTATCAGATTTTGGCACCAGCCCAAATGACTTGGAGTCTCGAACAGGCACGAAGCGTGGCCCGTGGACGACGTACGGGAAAACTTGGTAGTCCCTCTGAGATATTTCTTCAGCGTGCCTCCACAGGAAAGCGTGAAAAGTTGGAATCTGAAGGAACCATCGAAGTTGGTGCTGGCGATCTTGTCACGGTTCACTCAGCTGGAGGCGGAGGATACTCCATCACCGCCTAAGCAACGAGAGGTGACCATTTCCTTTGAAGAGTTAATCCCATTCATGAGCCCAGAGAGATTTCAGAAATTCCTCCCAAGGAAGAATCAAAACATGGCCCACCAGACGTGCTTTGGGCTCAAGTGAAACGACCACATATTTCTTTAATAGATTTTCTTCCATGAGCGCTCGAATCCCTCTGAGATCTCTATGAGACACGACATCCTTGGCCTTCACTTCAATTGCTGTGGAATGATTCAAAACAAAATCCACTTCAAGATTGGATGTGGACCTCCAATAGTTTAAGTGACCATTAGGAAGATAGTAATCGATGTAGGCACGTATTTCTTGACATATAAAATGCTCAAACGCATCACCAAAGTCTTTTGATTTAAATTTAATGTCTGGAAGATCGTTGATGGCTCGAGCAACTCCAACATCAAAGAGATAAAACTTGGAGGTTTCCATTGCCTTTCGCTTTCGAGATCTGCTCCAAGCAGATACTTCATCGCCAATTAAGGTGTCTTCAAGAATTTGAAAGTAACCCGTCACGGTTTTACGTTTTTCCCGAGCATCACTTGCAATGCTCGAATAGTTGATGATCTGGCCATTGCAAAGGGCCGCCACCGATAGAAACCTCGAGAAGGAGGAGATGTCTCTGATAGAGGCTTCTTGCTGAATCTCCAAATCAAGATAAAGTCCAACGTAGTCCCTTAAGTTGGATCGCGGCTGATCGGAGAAATAGACAGATGGAAGAAGACCAAAGTTCAGCGCCCGAATGAGGTCAAATCGAGGACCAAGCTCATGGTAGGTGAGTGGGTGAAGATGAAACTGAGAGGCTCGCCCTCCGAGCAAGTTCGTCCCCGCCCTGCGCAGTTTTCTTGCGCTTGAACCCGTCATGAGAAACCGCAACGAATGCTTTTCTATGAGCAGATGGATCTCATTAAGAAGTTCTGGTAATTTTTGAATCTCATCAATCACCACAAGACCTTGAGTGTAGTTCTGAGCCTCGAGCTGCTGCCGCATGAGCGAGGGATTGGCTGCCAAAGAGGCAAAAAGAGTGTGGTCCAAAAGATCAAAGAGCGGGATCTCCTTTGGCAAGGTGTGGCGTATGAGCGACGATTTTCCTGTCTGCCGGGGGCCTAGCAGAAAAACCGATCGACTTCTGGTGATCTCTGTGAGGTTGAGAGAGCGATTTTGAAACATTTTGACTCCGAACCACGAATATTGTCCGATATTAGTCAAATTTTCTAATATTTGGCATAAAATGTCAAAATTTCAATGATTTTACCACCCGTTCTAGCGCGGGTTGCCATCCAAATTTGTAGCAAGGTCCGGTGATGGACCTTCTCTCTTTATTGAATCGATGGCTCGCATGGTGATGTGAAAAGTTGAACCTACTCCTTCTTGGCTTTCCACAGTGATCTTTCCACCCCAACTGTGAACAATTCGATAGGCTGTGGCAAGCCCAAGACCTGTCCCCTTGCCAACCTCCTTGGTGGTGAAAAAGGGTTTAAAAAGATGGGAGATGTTCTCTTTGGTGATGCCGCATCCGGTGTCGGTAATGGAGATGACCCAGTGGTCGCGCTCTCGTGTGCTAAAGATATGCAAAGCGTGGTTTGTCTTGCGACCGCCACGCATCGCTTCTTCTATGGCATGAATGGAGTTTACCAGTAGATTGAGAATCACCTGGTGAAGAGGATCCTCTTCGGCCAAAACAAGAGTCTGTTCGTCGATGGATATTTCAACTTCGACCTCAAGCTTCTTAAGATCGTGAGCTACGAGATCAAGGACATCATAAATGACCGAGACAACCGATATGGGTCCTGCTCCCATGGGATTTTCTGTACGAGTCAGATTCAATAAGGAGCGAATGAGTTTAGAGACTCGGTCAATCTGAGCCATGATGATGTTGAGATTTCGTTTTGTGCGACCGTCGTTTCGTGAATTCATGCCCAAGATTTCAGCTCGACCGCGAATGACACCCAGAGGAGTGCCAATCTCATGGGCCAAACTCGATGCCAGAAGCCCCGCTGAGGCCAAACGGTCTTGATGGAGGATCTGTGCCTCCATCTCCTTTCGTTCCGAAGTATCTCGAATGGAGGTAAGTCTCATCTTATTTCCAAATCGAGAGTAGTTTTTCGTAAATATTTCAACTTCAAAGGGTTGGGCATCTTGGATTCTGATCCCAGTTGCATGAATGAAACGGTTGGGATCTTGTTGATGATCTTGAATGTGCTCCATCGCGACCTTCTGGGAGCGTTCGTCAAAATAGGAGCAGAGACAGCTTCCAACCATCGAACCGGGGGAGACACCTAAAATCTGCCCAGCACGCTGATTGGCCTCAACGATTCGCCCATCAAAATCATGAATGATGATCCCCTCAAAGGTCGCATCAAAAAGACTCTTAAGCTCCTTAAGACCGATCGCCCTACGAAGAGCGTAGCGAATGCTTCGCTCCAGAAGCGATGGAGTCAGCTGATCTTTGCTCAAATAGTCTGCGGCACCAACCTCCAAAGCCTTTTGATCAATGTAACTGTTTTCGCTCTCTTCAAGCAAAATCATGGGCACAGAGACCCCATTTGCTGTGACTTTGGCGATGATATCAAGGCCTGTCACAAGGCCCTTCTGCTCGTAATTCAAAAAGCAGAGGTCACAGCTCTCTTGTTCCAACAAAGTGAGCCCGACCTGGGGCATGGAGCATCCATGAAATTGATAAGTGCCAATCTGTGATTTGGCCAAAGCTTGAGAAAAGAGCTCCACCTCGGTCTCATTGGGTGAAATCAAGAGAATGCGAATGGGGGACTCCACCAAACTTCCTTGGGACTCGCTCCTTTTCGCTCTGTTGAGGCAGGGGGGAATGGATTCACTCATAAATAACACGCAGTAGCATACGATCAAGACCATTGTCAAAGGTGACACTGCTTAACAGTCGGTGCGAAGCGTAGACTTTGGCCGCAAAGGGGTCTGGGTCCCCACCGGGTGGCTCAAGTTGAGCCACAACTTCGCCGTAAATAGATGATGAGTGAGGAATCGACAGGAGTTCATCACCCCAACAAGGATAGGTTACCCATATGCATGAAGGCACCCAAGATCTACCTAGTGAAGCATCTCAAAATTCAAAAGATGGTGAACTCACCTTCAAAGATTCAGTCAACATCACCTCCTACGCAGTCGTATTGGTTGTGGTTTCGTGGTTCATGGGTTTTTACTGGGCTAAAGAACATCCCGACAAGTTCACCTTGATCTCTCTTCAGCGATGGTTGAAGGGTGCACCTCAGAAGAGTCACTCTCAAGCCTCAACCACTGCCGACGCTCCATCGATGCAGATGGAGTTTCATGAGGTCACAACCAATGAGATCCACACAGATCAGACTCTCAAAGAGGTCGTGGAAAAACACCGAGACCCACGAGAAAAGACAAGCTCAATTCAAGTCTCCAATACCGCAAATACTGCAAATACTGCAAATAACGAAAATACTGCAAATATTGCAAACACCACAAACATGATCAAATCAAATGAACTCCCTTACGAACAGCTCACTCTTGAAAAAGCTCTGGACGCAAAGTTTTTCAAGAAGATTTTGCCAAGATACCTCAAGGTCAACGATGAGATCGTGCGAATTTCCATTGAGGTGCGCGACATCTTTCCGCCAGGAAGAGCCATGATTCAAAAAGAGTACCAAGCAGATCTGAATCGGCTGGTGGAAACCGTTGTAGCCAAAAGTGGTGAGGGATACATCGATGTGGAAAGTTACACCGACCTTACACCGGTCATTAAGAATAAGAAGTTCTTTCCCACCAACTGGGAGTTGAGCAGCGCTCGGGCTGCAACACTTCTACGTCTCTTTGTCGATCGCGGATTTCCAAAAGAAAAGATACGCCTTATTGGATATGGCCCCACGCAACGAGGAGATGTCGCTCGTTCTTTGGCCTCCACCAATCCCTCGGACCGTCGCATTGAGCTCGTGCTCAAGTCAAAAGGGTTTTAGCCCAGATTTGGACTCCAGTCCATCGAGGCGCTTTAAAAATTCAGCGGCACTCTCAAAGCCTGTCAGAGTCAGCTCCTTTCGCAGCTCTCCAGAAGAATCAAAAAAGAGAATTGTGGGCAGCCCCACAACTGAAAACCGCTGCTGCAGTACTGTGATCTCCTCACTTTCGTGAGTTGCATCGACTCGTAAAAGAACAAAGTTCTCGGTCCGTTGAACGACCTCGGGATGGCTAAATGTGTAGGCCTCAAGTTCTAAACAAGCCGCACACCAATCGGCCCTAAAATCAATGATGACGCTTTGATGATTTTGACGAGCTCTCTCAAGGAGCTCATCTGAAAAGGCTTTCCAGCTTTCACTATGTTGAGTCCTCTGCGAGTTGTCCCAAAAGAGATCAAAGGGATCCTCTCTTAGACTTAGAACCGAGAGCCCAATCCCAGTGAAGAAGAGTAGGATCAACAGAGACTGAAGGAGACGATGCCTGAGGGCCTTGAGCTCACCCTCTTTGGAAGTTCGAAAGGCCCCAAAAAAGACTGATACAAAGAGCAGTGTCGCTGCACACAGCAAGGCAAAAAGATGATCACTGATCAAGGGACGCACAAAGTAGAGGGCGACCACAAGCATGGAGGTGCCGAAGATGAAGTTTACAAATCGCATCCATGGTCCTGCTTTAGGAATCTTGGAGGTCAAGGAGCTGAAGGTTCCAAGTGCAATGAACGGAAGCCCCAGCCCCATGGCAAAGACAAAGAGGAAGAGAAAACCCTCATAGGAATTTTTTGTTTGCCCCACATAGGTGAGTATAGAGACAAGAACCGGACCTACACAGGGACCCGCCACAACACCAGCAATGAGCCCTGCACCATAGGCGCCTAGAAAGCCTGCACCCGTTGAACCTCGTCCCAAGCGATGACGAACCCACTGCGGAGCTTGAATCTCAAAGACTCCGTACATACTGAGACCCATTGCAAAAAAGAGGGCGGCCATTGGAAAGACGATCCATTTGGAACTGAGCTGAGAGCCCACAAGAACTCCCGCGTTGGCTGCCAGGAGCCCTAAAAGAGAGTAGGTCGTTGCAATGCCCAGGACATAGACAAGACTCAGGAAAAATCCCCTCCATTGAGAAGATCGTTGCTGGGAAGATCGTGCTCCTAAAATGGCAAGCGTGATCGGGATCATAGGATAAACACAAGGGGTCAGAGAGGTGAGAAATCCCGCTACAAACACAAAGAGCAGAGCAAAAAAGAGCCCCTTCTGGATCTGATCTTGCAAGGATTGATCAAGGAGCTCCCCTGTGGGCCTAACTTGATTGGAGGGCTCCAATTGATCGATGGGTCCAACCACCAGAGGCGCCTCAAGCTTCAGCGTTTGAGGAAAAAGACAAAACTCTTTCGTGCAGGCTTGATAGGTGAAAAGAAAGGTGATGACCTCTTCACGCAGAGGGTACTCCTCGGGGATCTCAATCGAACTGGTGAGTATGGCTCTCTTCTCGATCCCACGTTTCATTTTCTTTGTAACTGTGTCGTGAAACTCAACCAACGGAGTGATGTTCTGGCCCCCCACCTTGATGGGAGGATCCGAAAGAACTGCAAGCTTGAACTTGTCCAAGTAGGCGTGAAAACCCGGCGCCAACTCCATTGAGATCACTACTTCGCCATTTCCACCCGGAGGAATTCGCGAGGGTTTGATCTCGACCGTCGCCGTCAACGGATTGGTGTTGAGTGACTCATCTGAACCCAAATCGTGCTGCTGGGCATCGGCTCTCTTCAAACCGCTGCGCACATACGAAGAGCTCCAATCTGGACCCACGAGCCAAAGGGTCAGACACAACAAGAGCCATCTCACTCCAAGAGCAAGGCTCAATCGACAACCTTGGGCCTTTTCCAATCTCACCATAGACCCTTTTACTACCAGGTGTTTGGGTCCTGTCCAGAACAATGTCGTGGCTTGCGCAAACAGCCATTGGGTTGTGAGATGGAAGTCCAGTTGGATCAGAAGGATTGGGCTCGACCTATTTTTCTCTGAAATCCCTAAGTTTCATTTTGAGGCAACCGATAAGAAGATCAGTCAATGAGCTTCGAGAGAATTCACGGATGAGTTTAGTGAGACCACTTTTAAAACGATCCATATCTTTAAGGCGTACCTTTGCGCTGGTGATTCTTTTGGGAGTCTGTGAACCCCTCTTGGCCGAAGAGTTCCAACATGAAGTTGGTTTAGGCCTTCACTACTATTCGGGGCTGACCGACAAATCACTTGCTCCCAACTTCAGTACAGTTTTGCGATTTGCTGCCGGCAATGTCCCTCGCTCATTTTACAAGTGGGTGACCAACTTGACGATTCTGAGCGGAGCCAACACCTCAACTTTTGATGATGCTGGAACCTCAATTTCCCTAGACTATACCTTGTTGGGTGGTGAATTCAATTTTGGATTTGCGATCGTCCCCATGGCGAGCTATTCAAAGCTTCCGGTTCAACCCTATTTTGGAGTTACAGGATCTCTTCAGGTGGCCTCTTTAAAATTTGGTGACACCTCCAGTGCCTCAGCAACTTTTCCAAAAACCGATGCAGGGATGTTTATGGGGTATGCGCTCTTTGTGGGTGTCGACATTCAGATGTCAAAGTCCTTTGGAATGGGATTCAATGTTGAACAGAGCGCAATCAACGGTCAAGTCGCCGCAGCGACCTTTGGCATGGGCGGCAATCGCATATTTCTCAACTTCTTCTTTCGCTAACTGGCCAAGCACTAACTCCGCCAGTACTTTACCAGTCGATCCACCATCTCCTCAAACTGGGCTCGGGCTCGTTTCTTAAGTGAAGGCTTCATGTAGAGAAAGTATCCAATTTGCGCTGCATGTTCGAGTTGAAATGAACCCACCTCTTTCCCCCACACTTGGCTTTGAGCCTCAATCAGCCCGTCGGAGAGATCATGGATTTCAGGGTTGTGCACATTTCGATATCCAAGAAGATAGGGCCAACTGAGTTCATGCTTCTGAAGAGCACACATCAGATGGCCATATTGAATTCCCCCAATGTCTGGGCAACTTTCGTTAAATTCTCTAACGGATGGATGAGAAAGATGAGAGATCCAGGATCGACGACTTTTAAGATCATATCCCACAATCTTCAGAAGAAGAAAAAGGGAGGTCTGTTTTTTATGAAAATCGTGAACCTGATCTGCAATGTAGCATCCGTGGTGGGGAGTTCCAATTGTGGTCAGCGTGAAGACTCTCTTTTGCACTTTAGGGATCTGCAGAAATGCGCGAGCAGCCAGTCCTCCCGTAGAGTGGGCTATGATATGAAAGCGATCTCCTCGCCGCCAAGCCTCGGACCGAAAGAGATATTGAGCAGCTCGCTCTGCCATCTCCCAGATGTTTCCAACACCCATCTCGTAGAGTGGATAGAGGATGATCCCCTTCTTTTGCAAAAGATCAAAAAGGGGTTTATGAGCTGGTCCAAAGCGAAGAGGACCCATTCGAAAATCTTCATCACCAAATGTATTAAGGCCCCGAAAAAAGAGAACGGTCATCTCTCTATGTTCTGTTAGGACTGAACAAAAGGCCATTGCCGCCTCTTTCTCCTAGACTTCAGACTGGTTTTCCTCAGAAAGACTTACACTGTTTAGGTTAAGTACCGAAAGAATAAGGGGAGAATCTATGGGAATTGTAGGGTTTCTAATTGTGATTGGTTGTGTCTTTGGTGGGTTCATTGCTGCGGGTGGGCACCTTCATGCCATTTGGCAACCTTTCGAATTGATCATCATCGGTGGTGCGGCCTTCGGGGGCTTTGTCATTGGAAATCCCATGAAGACCGTCAAAATGGCCTTCAAAAAGGGAATTCATGCCATCATCGGAAAGGGGCCCACTCAAAAGGACTATCTAGAGCTTCTTCAAATGATGTTCCAACTCTTTCAACTCTTTCGTAGAGATGGTCCGCAAGCTGTGGAAAAACACATTGAAGAGCCTGAAAAGAGTGAGCTCTTTAAGTCCTATCCCAGCTTTCTGAACAACCACCATGCGGTCGACTTTCTCTGTGACACCCTTAAAATTACGCTCTCTGCAGACTTGAGCCAATATGATGTCGATGATCTTCTTGAAGGTGACATCAAGGTGGCCCACGAAGAGGAGCATGCGGCTCAACATGCCATCAACGCCATTGCCGAAGGACTGCCAGGACTGGGGATTGTGGCTGCGGTCTTGGGGGTTGTGCACACCATGAGTCTTCTTGATCAGGGAACGATGGTCATCGGGGGATCGGTTGCGGCCGCTCTGGTTGGAACCTTCATGGGGGTTTTGATGTGTTACGGTTTCATTGGGCCGATCGCACTTAAGATGACCAGTGACATTGAGGCCGAGGGTCGCTACCTTCGCGTCATCAAGGCAGGGCTCGTCTCTTTACAAAGTGGAGCTCCTCCTCTTGTTTGTGTGGAAACAGCAAGAAGGGTGATCTTTCCTGAAGAACGACCAACTTTCAACGATCTTGACAAGGCAACCAAAGAGGCCAAAAAAGCCGCCTAAGAGGTAGTCTTAAAGGTTTAGGTTTAGGTTTAGGTTTAGGTTTAGAGTATGGCAAGTCGTGAAACACAAATTGTGATTAAAAAGATCACAGTCGTCAGCGGTGGGGCCCACGGCGGTGCCTGGAAGGTCGCCTTTGCGGACTTTATGACTGCGATGATGGCCTTCTTTTTGGTCATGTGGCTTACAGCTCAATCTGAAGAGACCAAGAAAAACGTTTCAGACTATTTTTCAACGCCAAGTGTGATTGAGTATAATTTTTCTAACTTTGGTGTTGAGTTGACCTTAGAAAAACTCTTTCTCGACCTCGTCAATGAACCCCTTAAATTCTTTCAGAGCATACTGAGCCCGATGGACTCAACCCCGAACATCTTTGACTTTGGCTCCAAAAAGATTGTGATGGCACATCTTGCCAATGAATTGGGCGACATAGCAAACAATGTGCAGGTCTTTGGCGATACGGTGGAGTTTGAAATTCCGGATCACTACCTCTTCCTTCCGGGATCGACCACTCCTGCAGGGCAAAGTGCTGAAGTCATGGAGAAGATCAAGGGCATCATCATGGGGCTTGAAGACTCTGTGGTTGAGATCAAATCTCAACTCAACTATCACCCCTCCATGGACAAGAGTCCATCCTCACTCAAAACTGTGGCAACGCAGAGACTTGACCTGGTTGAGGCTGACATCGAAAAGAGACTTGAAAACCCATCGGTGGATCTCGAAGGGTCCGTCCATATTCTCAAGGCCAAAAGTCCGCCCCCTCGCGCAGGGCCCACAGGCTCTTTTCACTTCAAAGTGAGACAGAAGGAGATGGGATCGGACGGGAAGAAGACCAAGAAGCTTGACGTCCTCTTTGGCTCTCCTGATCTCAGTGGCAGTGTCTATGAGAGCTTCGTCAAACAGATCGTGAATCAGAAAAAGAAAGAGTAACGCGTCCAGTTGTTTGACAGAAAATCAAGTAAAATCAAATATTTACACGCTGCTCTCGGCTTGCAGGACCAAGGTCTAAGTGCTATTCTGTATTGGTCTTGTGGGAACTCTCCAGCGGCGGGAATCAAGTAGAGGCCATTCATCTCGAAGGTCTGCATCTTGCGACCCAGCCATTTCAGATGTTGATGATGAGGAGGATGAATGGAGTTGATGATCCATTTTCGCCGCTGTCATGTCTGTGGGCAGATCTCACAGATATCGGGGCAGATTGTAGAGCGTTGCACGTCTTGCCAGAAGCCCATGGCACCGTTCTTCTATTTTGATGAGTTGTCGGCAACGGTCTATGAAGACCATCAGGCGCGTCCCGAACAGGGGGTGGGAGAAATTCTACCGATATGGGGTTTGACAGCGTTCTGGGATCTCGATACTCAATATGATTGATGGTTATTTCACTTGATGATGTCCTAAAAGCCCGAAAGATCATTTCTAAAGATGTTCGAAAGACAGAGCTCAGCTTTTCTCGTGGGTGCTCCAAACGTCTTGGAACCGACGTCTACTTGAAATTTGAAAATGAGCAGCTCACCGGAAGTTTTAAGACGAGGGGAGCTGTCAACAAGCTCCATTCACTGAGTGAAGAGGAGAGGGCACGCGGAGTCGTTGCCTGTTCTGCTGGCAATCACGCTCAGGGGGTTGCCTTTGCAGCAACCCTGCTCAATGTAAAGTCTCACGTGGTGATGCCTGAAGTCGCATCTGCTGTTAAAATTGCAGGGACACAAGGGTACGGTGCGGAGGTCATTCTTCATGGAGAGATCTTTGATCAGGCTTACGATCATGCACGTGCTCTTGAAAAGGAGCATGGTTACACCTTCATTCACCCCTTTGAAGATCCTCTGATCATTGCAGGTCAAGGTACGATTGGACTTGAGATCTTTGAGGATCTTTCGCGTGTGGACATGGTGGTCATTCCTCTGGGCGGTGGTGGACTCATCAGTGGCATTGCCACAGCTCTTAAGAGCCAAAAACCCGATTGCAAGATCATTGGGGTGCAATCCGAAAAGGCCCATGGAATGTGTGACCTCTTTCATCACAAGAACTCGGTGGAGCCAAAGCTCGGAAACACGATTGCCGATGGCATTGCCATGAAGGTTCCAAGTCGAAAAATGTATGACGATTACATCAGTCGCCTTGTCGATGAGATTGTCACGGTCAATGATGATCAAATTGCCGAGGCCATTGTCTTTCTCTTGGAACGCGCCAAATCGGTGGTTGAAGGAGCCGGGGCCATTGGGCTTGCTGCAGCTCTATCTGGAAAGATTCCCTCATTGGGAAAATGTTGCTGTTTCATCTTAAGCGGTGGGAACATCGACATGAGCATAGTCTCCAAGGTCATCGAAAAGGGAATGGCTCATCGAGGGCGTCTGGTGAAACTTTCGGTGGTCATTGATGATCTTCCCGGAAATCTCAATCGACTCACGCAGGTCCTAGCAGAAAAGCGGGTCAACATCATTCAAATTGAACATGATCGTATTTCTCAAGGCCTCTTCTTACGCGAAACGCGTGTGGATTTTCTACTTGAAACTGTGGGACCTGACCACATCAAGGCGATCCGAGAAGGGATGGTGGCCATTGGCGCTCGGATACTTTAGGGGCTGGCACTCCTTACCTTAGCTTTTTGAAGATCGACGAACAATCCAATTGAGAACCAAACGCTTCTCATCAAACGAAAGGGCATATCGCCACAGTATCACGCCAAGCAGGGCCATAACACCCAAGAAAAGTGTAAAACGGGTCGAAATACTTGATACAAACGGCAAGACCAATGCATAACCCATCAAGATCAGAGAAATCACGCCATTGAGATAGATGGGCTTTCGATCGGGCAAAACACGATAGGCAAACAAGGTCATCAGAAGAAGATCCATCACCATTCGTAGGGTCCATGCAGATGCCGCTCCCACAAGACCAAAGCGGTTTGTAAGAATCCAGAGAAAGAACAAAAAAATGGGAAGTTCTCCAAGATGAATCATCGCCGTGATCTTTGGCTTTTCCGCTGCATGAAGGATCGAAAATGGGACGCGCGCAAGACTGTTGAAAAAGACTCCTAGAGAAAAGATCTGCAGAATCGAGGTGCTCTTGAGTGCAAACTCGGGACCCAACCAAAGGTGCATCCCCTCTCGCGCAAATGTGATGAAACACAAAATCACGGGGAGCAGAACGGCGATCACAAATTTATAGCCATATTGGGCAATCACTTTAGCCCGCGGTGGATCCTTGACCAGACAATTGGAAAGTGCCGGAAAGATCACCTGTGTGATGGAGGCTGGAATGAGCCAAAGGCGCGTGACCACCTCATAGGGTGTGGTGTAGAAGGCAAGACCTCCAACGGAAATGAGGGTCCCGACAATGAATCGATCCAGATAAACCATGATGGGGCTGATGCTATTGCTCACGGTCATCCACGAACCAAACTTAAGCACTCGTTGCACATCGGAGCGACGGAAGGCGATCCTTGCTTTCAACTGAGGAAGTGTGTGAAACGCCATGACCAACAGCACACCCAGCGCAAGCAGACGAGTTGCCATCAGCACAGCGACCACACCCACAAGACTCTGACTCCAAGGAAGAACCAACAGCGGCCCCGCATAGGTAAAGATCGACAAGAAGGCTTGAACGAGATTGGTCAAATCAAAACGCTGCTGGGCCTCAAGCACTCCCTTCACTCCCGAACCCAGTGTGATGATCGGAAGACCGGCTGCCAGAATGTAAAAGCTGATCCGAGCCTCCTGCTCAAGTTCAAAGGGAATTTCAAAGATGCGTGAAACAAAGATTGGGGTCAATCCCATCAAAATCAACATCCCAATCAAACTGATGATCAACATGAGTGTGAGCGAAGACCAGACCAGAGGAGGAATCTCCCCTGCATCTTCGCTGCCCAAACGCTCAGAGACCAACTTGATGATGGCTCGCCCAATTCCCAAATCAAAAAGGGCAAAGTATCCAAAAACCGCCCAACAAAGTGAAAGTAAACCATAGCGGTCCACGTTGAGGCTGCGAATTAAAATAGGGATCGTGACCAAAGCCACCAAAGCAGGTGCCCCCTGACCCAAAAGCGTGATCAGGGTGTTCTTGGCCAACAATCTTCCTCGAGTTAAACTTTCAGGTGACCCCATATCCTCTCATCAATAGCGCATAGCAAAAATAGTGGTTCGCACTCTATGGCCAAATACAAATTCACCCTACATCAACCTCAAATTTGGGGCCAGTGAATTTGATTGGAAAAGCAACTGATACATATTACCCTTCCCTCTCAATGAGTAACGATGAAGCTACCCTCCCACCGCAACTCAACCAGGCGCTTTTTGGGGCCATGTGGCTCTACTTTCTGGGCATTCTCACCTCAATGGCCGCCATGGAGATCTTTAGCACCCTCATCGCTCTCTTCATGATCGTAACCTACACAGTTTTGCGTTTTCAAAGGAGAGGTTCTATCCCAATACCTTTTCGCATCGGTCCTGACCTCCCACTTCTTGCTCTCTTTTGTGTCACTTTTTTGGGAGCTCTTTGGACCCCCTCGCCCACGGCTCGCACACTGGACATCATTGGAAAGGTCCGATGGATTCCCCTACTCTACCTTCTCACCTATGCACTGCTCCTTCTCAAACCCTACTGGAAGAGACTCTCCTACCTTCTTGTGCTCACAGGACCCATTGCAATCTATGGAATCTTTCAACACTTCACCGGAATTGATCTGCTTCGAAATGGCCATCGTGCCGTGCAACCCATGCAGGATCTCTGGCGAACGGCAGGGCTTTACAGCAGCCCGATGAGTTACGGTTACCTCTTCGGGCAACTGAGTTGCATTCTCCTCGCAGGCCATCTTCTCTTGATTCACCATAAGGGTTCGCCCAAGATCAAGTGGGGCCTTCTCACCCTCTTCCTCCTTGTCGCAATCAGCCTTGGCACCACAATGACTCGCGGAGTATGGCTTGCCTCCTTGCTCACCTACGGCTTCATCATTCTCTTATCTCACCGAAAACTCTTTTGGAAATATTTGGCACTGATTCTCATCGCCCTCACACTCATCCTTTCAACAAATTCCTATCGCAACCGCCTAACCACTGCGTTTGATCCCAGCGCCAAAAGTGTGAGTGAACGTTTTGACATCTGGCGAGCCAACCTCGCAATGTTCCAAGAGCATCCCCTCCTCGGAGTTGGCTACGGTGAAAATGAAAAACTCATCCCCACCTACTTTCAAAAATTGGGAATTCAAAACGGATTCCAAGGTCATGCCCACAACACCTTTCTCCACTTTCTCTCCGGCACCGGAATCATCGGCTTTGCAGCCTTCCTCCTCTTTCTCCTTGCATCTTTTCGCAACTCATGGCGACTCTACCACACACTTCCCCACGACCACCTCTTTGCCCGCACCCTCCACCTCAGCGTGATGGGCGCACTTCTCTTTCTCACCATCGGCGGCCTCACCGAAAACGTCTTTCAAGACGCCGAAACCCGCCACGCTCTCCTAGCGCTCCTCGCACTTACCTTTGCGCACTCATTCACTCTTTCTCGGAAATAGACTCATCCATCTTAAGACCTAAACAGTTGGCACTAAATAGGGGCTGTCCGGCAATTCCATTTTTGCCGATTTCTATAAGTTTTCCTTATACCTTCGTTGAGCCTCCTCGAGTTAGCGCCTCTGGCTAGCCCTTCGCCCTAAATATCTTATCGGGCACCATTCTTATCGGGCTGCCCAGTTCCTACCGGTGTTGATAGCAGCTTCTTTTCTTTACCTGTGGCTTTCAATAGACCATTCAATGTTGGTTCATTGCTCCCATCCCCCAATATGGAATTAAGCTCTCTTAGTGCATCGAATGCATTCTTTGAACTTCCAGATCTCTGATTGATTACCGGATTAGAATCAGTCCCTTGAACTGTCGTACCGCCTTCAGTTGCACTGCCTGCCAATTTTTTCAATTCAAGATCCCGAGGATCTGCTGGGACAAAAACCAAATTTGCCTCTACTGAATCTTGATCTTCAAGGAGGTTGGGATCTTCCTTGTCGAAACACAACCCACTGCTCTCGATTGACAAACAAATCAAAAATACAACCATTTGCCGACCAATTTCACTTCTCCATGAACCTAGGCTTACAGCATCTATCATTTACTTTGCCTTTTTTTTTTCCAATTCCGGAATGTATCCACTTGTCATTTTATCCCAGATCCATTGTCTCCATGAGCATCCTGAGTCCCCCACCCGATACTGCCTGATTCTAGATCTTTCTCAAGGTTCTCCCTAAGTTTATTGTCACCATCGAGATCCTTCATCGTCTTATTTCTTGCTCTCAACCAGGAATTGATGCCCATGTTGTGCTCTCTAGTATCATTACCAGCTCCACCCGCAGTTAGAAGTCGATTGGAGACACCTTCATGTACATATTTATCATTATCAATTTGAACAACTTGCTTTCCCTTATTCTTGGAAAAATCAAGCACGCGATCATATTGGCTTTGCTCCCCAAATGAAGCCAAGGCCTCGCCTACAACATCTTTGGCCTCTGTAGCATCTCCCTTCAACGGATGAAGGACACACTTACCCTCACCCTTCTTGAACTTCCCACAGACCAGCACAGCATCCATATTGTCCGAAGAGTTACTGGCATCGACTCTCGAGATTGGAAAGATCGTGTACTCAGGCCCGCGCTTCCCCTTCTTCACTACAAATCCTTTACGTATCTGCCCATCAAACGCAGATCCCCCTGCTTTTCCAGGCAAAGAAATCTCTCCCTTACCACCTAAGATCCCCAATCCTAAGGACAATTTACCATTGTTGTTGTTGTATTTGCCATCCGCAAACGGCAAACCCACCTCTTTGGCCCCACGATCCCAAGCTTTCTTAAGGGGATGGCTCTTCATTACGATGTACCCACTCTCGCCTTTCTTACTCTTTGCCAATCCATTCATCCCATCTTCAAAAGACTTCACCGACATTGACACCGCCGGAACTTCTATCACAACCGGTTCAGCATTCCGCGCTGTGATATTGGAAACTTTGAGATTTACGTCAGAAGCCTCAACCATCGTCGTGCCAACAGTGCTGCCAATCACACCACCGGCCTGACCTAACCAACTACTTTCTTTATTTTGAATCTCGGCGACTCTTTCGATCACAGCTGCTTTATGATCATCTGGAATACCTTTCTCATTAAGGGCTTTCGCAACTTCTCCAGTATCACCTTTCGAATTTGTTAAAACCTCTGCCAACTCGTCATCGGAAATAACTTTTCGAGACTCTTCGCGCGCTTCCGCTCTTTTATCTATGTGACCGCCCTTGCTCTCATTTATTGCAGTGTTGTAGTCGTAAACCCACGCTGTTTTAACCTTTTCTGTGATTTTACTCCACCAGCCTTCCCTAGCGTGTGAACGGTTTGGCATGACTGTGATTGCCGCTGCTGAAAACATGATTATAATTGAAAACAAATGAAAATATCTATTCTCGAATCTCATAAGGTCGCCCCCTTCAGTTGCGGAAAACAATATTCCCTGTTTTCCTTTTACTAGCATTCATTGATTGAATGCCAAATCTATCTTATGTTCTTGTTCCCTCTACCAAGACTCCTAAGCAAATTGTGTGCCGTGCGTCCGAATTGAAAAACAGAGTGATCCTACACCTTTAAGTGCGTTTCAAGATGAGACATCGTCCAATTGGTGTCCATTCGTTGGTCACGAGCGGGATGTAGCGACAGTCTTCACATTCGCCACCTTCTCCGTGCAGTTACCACGCGATTCCGTCAGTGTTCAATTACCAAGCGAATCTGTCATGACGACTGCGCCCTCATCGGTTAAAAAGCCAGGCCGGTCCTGTGCTCTTCGAAGGTGAGAGGTTGTTTCATATCCGATTCCCATTTTCGAAGCTTCACTCAAATTGTGGACTCTGCAGAGCATTCGAAGGTTGCAAGCTTCGGTGATCCCACCGTGAGCCAGAGGTTTTATGTGATCGTACTGAAGCTGATACTCACTTCCACAGCGAACGCCCTCGGGGCTTACGTGCTCGCAGCGACCCGACGATCGCTCCCAAACCGACTTTTTGATCTGAACAGAGATGTAGCGGGAGCAAGTGGGCTCAGATCTCTTAATGCTTTGCTTCTTGGTTTCCATGAAACATTGCGCTGTTTTGTCCTGCTTCTTCAAATCTTCTCTACCATTCTTGGTTGATCTGGTCGCTCGTTCCGGACTCTTCTTACTCAGGTAGAAATCAAAGAGTGTTTCAAGAATGTCTCCGATCTTCTGGTCGGGACATTGGTGGGAGAGCAGGCTCTTGATCTTTCGGAGCTTTTCATGTTGTGCCTGGGTGAGTTGAGCTTCGAGTCGAACTGTGCCATTGGATTGGGGTCGAATTCGATCATTCTCCTTTGGGGGTAGACCTAAATTTTCTGAGAGAACTTTCTGAGTCTCGAAGTTGTTTTGGTTTGCGATTGCAGCAATGAGAGCCTCCTTCTTTTCTTGAGGAATTTCTCTCTTCTCTTTTTGTGCTGCTTCGAGAGCCTTTTGGGTTTGAGCTGCTTGTGAGAGATTCAGAGTGCCATTTTGAATTTGAGCTGCTGCTTTAGGGACCTCGTCCAAAAGCTGGGCGGCCTTTAACCTTCGGTAGGCTTGATCATCACTGTAGCCTAGATGGCGTGTCAGGTAGCTCATCATTGAGGGGTAGCCGAGCTTTACAAACCCGGAACATTTTTGAAAGAGCAGTATGTTCTGTAGGATCTCACCTGTGATCTTTCTCTCATTTTTTACAAGTTGAATCAGATGTTCGTTGATTTGAAATGCGCTCACTTTGGACTCCTTTGAAGAAAGTTCAGATCGGACTCTAACACACCTTTTTTGAATCTCAGTTTTGGATGCACCTTAGTGAACTTTCAAGATCCTCCGTAGAGCACAAAATGGCCGTCTAGAGCGGCGTTTGAAGGGTGAGCTATCTCTTTTTTCAAAATCATCATCAAACTGTTCATAACTCCAAAATGAAGAGGTCAAAAACCTCGTCAAGACATTTTATCTTTTTTTGTGGGATCAATGCGGAAAGTTAACGAAACCCCTCTGAATTTGAATTGCAGTGGCCCAGCGAGAAATTGGTGACAGTGTCAATTGGTTGCATTTGGCGAAGTGCAAGATGAGGAGGATGCTGTGACTAAAAGACTTGCGTTTTTCGCTCATGTGTCCTCATAATTTAGAATGGACAATTCACTGATTTCGTTAATCACACGGTATGTTTCAAAAAGAGACGACATTCAAATTGCCGTTTTATATGGATCATTTGCCTCTGGCCGAGAGACTGGCCAAAGCGATGTGGACTTGGCAGTGGCCACTTCTCATGCTCTTTCTGCAGAAGAAAAAATCGAAATGATTGACGAGCTGAGTTTGCTTACGGGCCGTACAATTGATCTTGTGGACCTGCGGCAGATACATCCACCACTGAGTCAAGAGGTGCTTTCTGCCGGAAAGATTTTGAAGAATTCGGATAGAAGATTTTGGGAGTCCTTGGTTCTTCGCATGCTCTATGAAGTCGCTGACTTTTTGCCTTTAAAACGAAAGGAACAGTACAAAAGAATTGAGAATATCAAAAATGCCATTGAACGAATTGAAAGTAAAATGCCTTTTACAATGGATCAGCTCAGAACTGACTTTGACTTGCAAGATATTATCTCAGTGAATCTTCAACGTACTGTTCAATGTGCGGTGGATCTCGCCAACCACCTTTGCTCAGAAAAGGGCTTTGAGACGCCTCGACATATGGCCCACGCCTTCGAGATACTTGTGACTCATGGGGTGTTGGAAAAGAAGGTCGGGCACGAACTTGTCAAGTCTGTTGGCTTGAGAAACGTTTTGGTTCACGAATATGATGGCGTGGATTGGGGAATCGTTCATACTGTGGCAAATCAAAGGATTGATAATTCTCAACTCTGTACGGTAGTAGTCCCAATCACCTTGTGTTGGTCTAGGTGAAAATGTAAGAGAACTGGGTTCCAACTTTCGCGGATCCATTTCGAACGTATGCCCGCTTTGGATGAGGCAAATACTGTGCCCCAAGAAAGGTATTGGCATGGCTATTGCTTTTTAGTTGCTGGAGTGGCGAGAACCCTTGAGGGAGGCATTGAATTGCGTCTATTTTTTTTGATAGTGACCATTTTGGGCAGTTTGAACGCATCGGCGGGTTTGCCATGGATGGGAAATGGTTATAAGCGTAAGGTTTTGAAAAACCTCGGTCTGATCGTATCAGAGGACAATTCTGTGGTCCTCTACGAAGTCTCAAAGTCTCAGGACGGCGAGGTCACATTTAAGCCGAAGCGAGTGAAACTTGATGACATTCGGATCACAAAGGGAGCTCCCATTATCACTTCCAAGGATCATCGCACACTCTTTGCGCTGAACAATGCATCAAACTTCTCTCGTACGATTACCGATAACTACAACGAACTCCTCGATCTATCAAAAGAGGGCAAAGTAGTCATCTCAAAGGAAAGCGCTCATGAAGCTTGGGAAGAGACCCAAAAAAGAAAACGCCTCAAGAGGGTCGTGCATTCAGGCCTAGGAATGGATGTCTTATATGACACCATTTTTGTCGTTGATTCGAATCAGAGCGACTTTACTTTAAAGTGTTACCTTCACCAAACAGAGTTTGTGCACGGTACGTTGTATTGCAATAAAGACGGAGGTCGTCGGAAAATCAGTCTTTTAAGTAAAAGTGTTGCAACTCAAAAGAATGGTTTAATTGGATCCTTAAATTCCAAAGAAAAAGAGATTCGACCTATCAAGAAGATCAGAGTTGAGGCATCAAGTGGTTTGCAGATTCAAGAGGATACACCCTTTAAGGTCGTAGAGCGTCCACTTGTTGCAAAATCGGAGCCCCCTTTGCAGAGATTAGAGGTGAAGGTCAAGTCGTCTTCTGATGACTCGAAGATGGATGTAGGGCGTGCGCGCCACTTTTCGACTTCATTGAGCAAATTTAAGGGCAAATTTACGCTTGGCAGTCATACTATCGAGATAGGGACGGATCAGATTTCGATCTCGGACTCTCAAGGCAAGGTGAAAACCCTTTACGTTGGAAACGATGAGGTGAATCACCGTGTGCTACTCTATCGTGATACAGAAATGAAAAGGTCCGTTGGGGATTTAAGCTGCTCTTTGGAGGGCCAATCAACCCGAGGATGTGACCTTTCGCTTTCCATTGTGGAATCCAATGATGGGCCACTACGAAAGGCTCGAGTGTCCTTGGCCATCGACCCAAACAGAGAGGTCTTAGAGATTCGAAAATACCAACTCAACACTCTTTTTTCGGCATTGAACATGAGTGCAGAAACTCTTTCGACTGAAGACCGGCTCCATAAAGTCCGATTTAGAAAATCTCATGATTCTTCTGAATTCAACCCTGCATTGGTGAACACATCCATGGCTGGAGCAAGGTGAAGATGTCCTCAAACTGTTAGATCTTCATTTCTTGAAGTAGGGCCAGCCACTCGCAGATGAGGATGTCCTCCATTTGGAGTGCGAGAGAAATGGATGTCTGGAGGGAGATCTTGCGCCAGCATGGAATTTCTGATCTGGGAGTAGATAAGATGCTCAAATAGAGTACCCTTTCTATCACCTGAGACGGGGAAATTGCTTCTATGTGGTTAAATTTACCGTAAATTTTACCACTTGTGGACAAATTTGACAATAACTGGGCAACCCGCCGCCTGAATGAGCGGTCATCGACCGTCTTGAAAGATGAAAAAGACGGCTCCCAGAATGCAGAGTGAGGCCCAAAGAAAGTTCCATGATGGACGGATTCCCATGTAGGTGATGCTGAAGATCACAAAGATGGTGAGGGTGATCACCTCTTGGAGAATCTTAAGCTGTGGCAGAGAGTAGGTCGAAAATCCAAGACGATTGCCCGGCACTTGAAAACAGTACTCGAAAAAAGCAATTCCCCAACTGACCAAAATGGCAACCCAGATGGGTTTGGTGTTGAGATTTTTGAGGTGACCGTACCAGGCAAAGGTCATAAAGACATTTGAGATGATGAGGAGGAGGATCGGAAGCGTGGCTCTCATAGGTGGACCTCTAGGCTAAAAGATCAGAATTGGTCACACCATGTTAAAGTGGGTTTCTCATGAAAATCAAGCAAGTCCATGGCTGCTCCCTTTGCGGAAGAATCCAAAATGATAAAAACATCATTTTGAGTTCATTTTGACTCCATTATGGAAAGGTACTCTAGCTTATAACAACAAAGCCTATGGAGGATTAGGACTATGATGAAATTTGTTTTGGCATCTCTTCTTATGTTTGGTGGATATGCATTTGCTGAGGGCGATAGTGAAGAGCCTGCCGATGAGCCCACCATGGAACAACCTGCCGCTCACCAAAGCGCTCCTGCTGCTGTTGCAAAGAAAGATCCTTGCGCAGGAAAGAAAGGACCAGAGCTCAAGAAGTGCGAAGCAATGCAAAAGAAAGCTGCTAAAAAAGGTAAAGGCTAATCGCTTTACAGTTGAGTATGAATTTGTTCTCAGCCGCCCACCTGTCTGTGCAGGGGCGGCTTTGCTTTTTTGAATCACGGCGCCGTAAATTAGACCAAATCTTTTGTTGGCCACCCGTTGGCTCCTTCAGCAAGCTTGCCTGGTATTAGTCGATACAGCAGTTGAGGAGATGAATCTCTCCATATTTCAAAGAGCGCTTTGCGTTAGTTTGGGGGGTGGGAAGCCGCCCTGATGGGAAACTTTTGACACCCATTGAGGAACGTGAAAAGAGTTGAGCGAGCTGGGCCTCATTGAATGTCGTTGGCCATCAGGTGGTTTTCGGTATTTTTATGCAACTTCTTGTGATTGAAGATGACCTTCGTCTTTCTGACTACCTCAAAGAGGCCCTGGGGCGCGAGGGCCATTTTGTGGATGCCTGCGCATCCATCAGTGAAGTCGACACCTACATGAGTGTCCAAGACAACCCTTCCCCCCAGGTGGTGATCCTTGATCGAATGTTGGGCCGCGATGATGGAGCCACCCTCATTAAACAGCTTAAGAGCCGCTACCAAGGGGTCGGCGTCCTTGTGCTCTCATCTCTGGATATGCCTTCGGAAAAGGCAAAAATCATCGACAGTGGGGCCGATGAGTATCTCTCAAAGCCATTTTCACTTGAAGAGCTGAGTGCACGCCTTCGCCTTGTATCGCGAAGAAACACAACGCAGAGTATCTCCCAAGAGAACTACATTCAGGCCGTTGGGAACTTGGGCCTTAATCTTAAATCTCAATTGGGTTTTGTAAACTCCTCAAAAATGGACCTTACTCGTAAGGAGTTTCAAACTTTGGTGCTTCTGTCTGAGCAGCCGGGGCGAGTGTTCAGTCGGTTTCAACTCTTGGATCGAGTTTGGGAGACTGAGCGAGTGGGCGAATCCAATGTGGTGGAAACTTTGATCAAGAACTTACGCCGAAAACTTGAAGAAGTCGGATCAACGGCTCGAATTGAAAATCGCAGGAACGTTGGGTATTGGATTGAGGCATAGGTTCTTCGTCGTCGCCTTTAGTTTTCTGACTGTCTTGTTTTTGGTTATTTCTACTCTTCAGGTGCTCTTCTTTGAAAGCGAGCGAATGCGTCTGTTGGATGGGCAACTTGAAGTTGTGGCCTCAAGCCTGATTGCCTCAGGACTCTCCTTGGATTTGATTCAAAATTTGGAGTCCAGCGAGGATCTGATCAATGATCTTTTGGGAGAAGAACGCGTCGATAAGATCATCAACATCTACTCGGTCGATGGAGAGGCTTTGACAAGAAATCTTACAGCCTTTGAGTTTTCTCTCCCTTTTGATCCCGATCAACAGAGAGTGACCTACACGATTGATGGCCGAACGGTTCGCGTACTCAATTTGAAAGAGAAAAATTTGGTGATTCAAGTTGGGGTGATCTTTAATGATACGCTTGAGAGTTGGAGCATCCTCAACAGCCGTTTTGGGATTTTTATATTCTTGATCGTCATTATACTTTTGGCCACAGCTTTTTTTGCTTCAAGAATGTTGTTTCAGCCACTTAGAAAGTTGACCCTGGAACTTGAGATGATGTCCCACCAGTTGGATCACAAGCTGGGACAACCCCTTACTCAATTTACCATTGGTCAGGAATTTTCTAAACTGTCCCATTCAGCCAAAAGAAATAAAGATGAGTTTGAACAGCTCTGTTTTGGAGTTGATCAGTTTCTTAAGAAACTTGAAAGTTACACGAAGTCCTTCAATGGACAAATTGCCATCCTGACCCATGAACTTAAGACCCCTTTGACCATACTCAAAAGCTATCTCTCTGAAGCCCAGAGGTTATTGAATGAAGAATCGAAAGAGGCCAATTTGATTCATCGATCTCAAAGTGAGATCGATCACCTAGCTACCTTGATCAACAACTACCTTCAGTGGAGTCTATTGGTGTCAAATCCCGGAAATTCTGACCTTTATGCGGTCAAACTCATTGAAATCTCACATCGGGTGGTTGAGGGTTTGAATAAGACATTTGGTGGTCGCGTTCGAATGGAAGGGACCACGAATCTTGTGGTCTTTTGTCTGCCAAGTCACTTAGAACAGCTATTATCCAATATTTTGCTCAATGCTCTTAAGTACTCCCCTCAGGATCAAATCGTCGTGCTCCATCTTACAAACGATGGCTTTTGCGTTGAAGATCAAGGTTTCGGAATTGAGATCTCAGTTTTAGAACATCTCGGAAGTCCCTTCAATCGGGGATCCCATCGCACGGCCTCAGAACGAAGCTCTGGCTTGGGATTGACTTGGGTTCATGCCTTGTGCGAACGCTACCAATGGAAGCTTCACATTGAGAGCCATAGGCCCCATGGCACCGAGGTCACCGTGGCCATGGGTTAGTCAATCCACTGCAGATTCACTGCAAATCGATTGGACATAATCGAAACTCTAGACAGAGGCGCGAAGGGTCGAAAATCATAAGGCGGACTTCGTCCGCAGCCTACAGATTTCAGTCTCCAGTCTTCAGCTTTTGGATAAAGGCATAAAGCATTTTTTTTATTTCTTCTGATTTCT
>JACTMU010000057.1 GCA_014584465.1 Pseudomonadota bacterium
GAGGAGTCTTAACTCTTCTTGCCTCCGACGCAAACGCCGGGACGGTCAAACCTGTGGGAGTCGCGCCGCACAAGGCGGCGGTTTACCTGTTGGAATTAGGCGCCTTCATTGACCTTTGGCTCAGTGTCTTTTGGTTCAGCGCCTTTTGGTTCTGCTGAGGGCTTTGCCCCTGAACTCTCTTGTTCCTTCTTGTATTGCTTAATCTTAATGGGATCAGGCACGAGCAGCACAAACATTTGGCGGCCTTCAGATTTCGGTGCCACTTCGACCTGACTGACGTCCGACAAATTCTCAACGACCTTGTTAAGAATACCCATCCCGAGATCTTGGTGAGCCATTTCGCGCCCTACAAATCGCAGATTCACCTTCACCTTGTCTCCATCGAGAAGAAAACGTCTGGCGTGTTTAAGCTTAACTTCAAGATCATGTTGATCCGTTCTTGGACGAATCTGAATCTCTTTAATCACAATCACAGTCTGTTTCTTTCTCGACTGAACTGCTTTCTTTTTGTTTTCATACTTCCATTTACCGTAGTCCATGATCCGACAAGTTGGTGGCGAAGCACTAGGAGCAATTTCGATCAAATCCAACCCTCTGTTCTGGGCCATTCGAAGAGCATCGATCGGCGACATGATGCCCGCCATCTTCCCCTCTTCATCGATCACCCGCACTTCGGCTCCTCGAATCTCCTCATTGATTCGATACTCGCCTTTGCTCTTCCGTGAATCTCTTACCGGGCCTCCACCGCCACGCCCAAAATCTCCTTTTTTAATCGTCTTCCTCCTGGTTAATGTTATTGAAGATCTCTGTTGGACCCTCAAGCCTTCTTTCACCTATATCTAACAAAATTGCGTCCACGACCTGTTGATAGCCAAGTCCTTGAATGACATTTCCGCCCTTAAGCCTCACCGAAAGTGTGGAATTTTGTACCTCTTTGTCTCCGACAATCACAATGTAGGGCACCTTCTGAATCTGAGCTTCGCGTACCTTAAATCCAAGTTTCTCATTTCGGTCATCCAAATGGGCCCGTACCCCTACCTCTTTGAGGGTGTCCACAAGCCCCAGCGCATAGCTTTTCTGATGATCCGTAATGGTCAAAACCTCCACCTGAACCGGTGAAAGCCATGTGGGAAGCCGTCCTCCACAATGCTCCATATAGACCCCGATGAACCGTTCCAGAGAGCCTAGGATCGCCCTGTGAAGCATCACAGGCTGGTGGGCCTGATTGTCCTCACCCACATACTTGAGTTCAAATCGCTCTGGCATATTGAAGTCACATTGAAGTGTCCCAAGTTGCCAGCCTCGGTCCAATGCATCCACAAACATCACATCCAATTTAGGCCCATAAAATGCCCCATCACCCGCATTGATTTCAAAAGGCATCCCCAGGCGAATCAGCGCCTCCTTCAGAGCATTCTCAGAGAAGTCCCACACCTCATCACTTCCGATCCGCTTCTCAGGACGTGTCGACAAAAAGACCCGGTAATTGGACATTCCCAATTTTTCGTAAACCTCTTGTAAGAGTTTTACAAAAGATTCAATCTCCCCTTGCAGCTGATCTTTCCTGCAAAAGATGTGTGCGTCATCCTGGCAAAAGGTTCGAACGCGAGTCAGCCCATGGAGAACTCCACTTCGCTCATGACGATGAAGTCGTCCGAAATCAGCCATTCGAAATGGAAGATCTCGATAAGATCTTCGCTCTGAATCAAACAAAAGGCAGTGCCCAGGGCAATTCATCGGTTTGATTGAAAAATCTCGCTCATCGATATTCACAAAATACATATTCTCTCGGTAGTTCTCATAGTGCCCCGAGCGATGATAGAGATCCACATCAAAGATCTGTGGAGAGATCACCTCTTGGTAACCAACTCTGCGATAAAGTTCGCGAATGTAGCCTTGAAGTTCTCTGTAGATGATGGTCCCTTTTCCCGTAAAAAAAGGCGACCCCGGCGCATAAGGGTGAAAATAGAAAAGTCCTAAATCCTTCCCAAGTCGTCGATGGTCACGACGTTTGGCCTCTTCAATGCGTTCCAAATAGAGCTCAAGATCCTTCTTGTTGGTAAAGGCTGTGCCGTAAATCCGTTGAAGTTGACCTTTGGATTCATCCCCCCTCCAATAGGCTCCAGCAATGGACAACAGCTTGATCGCTTTGATCTGACTGGCACGCTGAACATGGGGACCTCGACAAAGATCAAACCACTTCCCCTGATGGTAAAGAGTGACGCTCTCTGAGTTGAGATCTCGTATGATCTCAACCTTGAATCTCTCACCCATCCCCTCAAAAAGTTGAGCTGCTTTGGCCGAAGAGATCTGACTTCGCGTGAAGATCTCATTCTTTCGAATGATCTCCTCCATCTTCTGCTCAATCAACAAGAGATCTTCTGGAGTGAACTTCCTCTCTGAATCAAAATCGTAGTAAAATCCATTTTCAATGACAGGACCTATAGTAACCTTTACCTCAGGCCACAAGGACTGGACGGCTTCGGCCATGATATGAGCAGCGGAGTGACGAAGCACCTCATTGGCTCTGGAGTCCTTTAAAGTGACAATCTCAACACGATCTCCATCGCTCACCTCTGTACGCAAATCAACCAGGTCTGAGGAGTTGTTGACCCGACCCGCGACCGCCTCGTTGGCCAAACGCGAGCCGATCGCTTCAGCCACTTGCTGCAGTGTCGGTGGTGATGAAAATTCTCTTTTACTCCCATCTGGCAAGATGACAGAGATCATTGATTAAGGCTCAAAGAAGGGCAAAAAAGCATACATTCAAAGTCTAATACATCTTTGGTGATTTGAAAAGAGGCAAATTCAGCCTTTGCCCCCCACCCTCGGAAGCCCTCCCAGCACCTCAACCTCAACAAGGACCCGCTCTGGGTACGAAGAACTCCCCCAACCCCCATCATCAATATGTGACGTGATGGTGCAAGGACTCCTCGATTCGAGGATCCTTAATTGGGACTAAGTTGTTGCGACTCAAAAAGGCTGTGACAATCTTCAAAAAGAGCCCCAAGAAGCCCAAAAAGACCCCAATCTCCCAAATCGAAAAGGTGATATGGTGTTCGTTAAAGTTAGGGTAGACCATCCAGTAGATATCTACATATTGCATGATCAAAATGAGCCAGCAGACGATCTTCAAATAGTCCCTATTTCGCTTTGCCCATCGTGGAAGAAGAGCTATGAAAGGCACTATAAACTTAAAGATCAAGAGCGATAGAGATACGTAGTACCAACCACCATGGGCTCTTTGCAAATAGTACTCGGTCTCTTCAGGGATGTTTGCATACCAGATCAACATAAACTGACTGAACGCTATGTAGGCATAAAAGACCGTAAACCCCTTAAGAAGTTTTGCCAAATCATGCAGATGGTCCTCTCCTACAAACCCATTAAGAAGTCCCTTGTCCATCAACCAAACCAACAACAAAATCAGCATGGCAAGGGAAGATTGAAAGAGGCCCGAAAAGCAGTAGACCCCAAAGATGGTGCTAAACCAGTGGGGCAGAAGGCTCATCAGTGTGTCGACGCTGAACAAAGAGTAGCTAAGGGCAAAAATTAAAATAAAGGCCACCGACAAAGGTAGGTTTTTCAAAGTTAACTTTTCGTCACCGGACACATCCTGCTTCACCGAATTTCCAACAATGAACTTAGTGAAGAGCCACCAAATCACAAAAAAGAGAACCAGCCGAGTATAAAAGAAGCCTGGGTTGAGATAGGCGGCCTTTTTCTGAAGCAGATGGTCGTTTGCCACGATCGAAGAGTCCATCCATTCATAAAGAGCATGACCACCAAATCCCAAAACAATGGCCCCAATGAATGCAATCGGAACAAAGACCGCCATCGCCTCAGCAACTCTGCGAACATTCACACTCCACCCTGCTTTGGAAACGTGTTGAATCGCTGTAAAAAAGAGCCCTCCAAGTCCGAGACTTGCAAAATAGAAAAAACTCGTAAGATAAGAGTGCCAAATTCGTTCGCGATCCACGGTAAGTCCAATTAAAAAGGTCAACAGACCGACGAACATAAAAATTGCAAAAAGCCCTTTAGCAGACTTGCTGATCTCGAGCTTTCCAAGAGTTGGTTTTTGTACACCAGATGCCATCTTTTTCTTACCTCCCCTTCGTGAGGGTCTGCAAATTTCGAATGTAACTTACGACGGCCCAACGATCTTCAGGGGCTACTTGATTGGCATAGCTTCCCATGACCCCTTGGCCATCTGAAATGATATGGTAAATGAGTCCATCAGAGAGTCCTCTTGCCCTGTCACCCACAAGCGATGGAGGCTGAAGGGGCATCTTGAGACCGACAGCTCCATCTCCTCTGCCAAGCTGACCATGGCAGAGCCCACAATAAACCTCATATCTCTTTTGCCCCCGGGCAATCCACCCTGGTGAGCGATCATTGACTCTCGGGTTCTTCAACTCTTGGGAGGCGCCCTCTGGGTCCCCTTTAAAAGCATAGGGTTGAAAACCCCGTGGAACCGTGCCCTCCGGAGGAAGTCTCATCGAACTCCCCGTTGGAGAATTGGAATCTCGTTCCTGCGTCTTATAACCAGGATCTTCCATCATCCCTTGAACAAGCTCCACATTGGGCTGATCTCCGCCCCCACATCCACTCAAAAAGAGTACCAGACATACTGGCAACATGACTCTTAGACTCATAAACCCACTTTCCTTCTTAGTAATCATAGAACAATCGAACTTCATCGGCCCCAAGTTCCTTAAGTAGATCTTCCACTTTACCCTGACTATAACCAACATCATTATTGGGAATGAGGATTGCAAACTTATGACTCGTTAAATCCGGATCAAGGATCTTCGGATTCACTGCTGGGAGCCCATTCACAAGAATCATCGCTGCAACTGAGAAGAGCGCCGCAAAGAGAACTGTAGTCTCAAATGTCACCGGAATGAATGCAGGCAAAGAGAAGAATGGCTTTCCCCCAATGTTGATGGGCCAATCCACCGAAGCAACCCAGTACTGAAAATAGAGCCCCAATACACCCCCCAAGAGACCCGCACCAAAGGTGACCCAGGGAATCCCAGACCTCTTGATCCCCACTGCCTCTTCCATCCCGTGCACCGGATAGGGTGTGATCGCATCGAACTTCTTAAAACCAGCCTCGCGCACCTTTCTTGCTGCTACAAGAACTTTGGACTCATCACTCCAAAGACCAAGGACACCCGACATCTTCTTAGCCATGGTGACCACCTCCATCTCTTCCAACGTGTCTCACTGGTTTCACCTCCGCAATGGAAATTGCAGGAAAAATTCGAAGATAGATCAAAAAGAGAGTCAAAAACATTCCAAAACTACCAAAGAGAATCGAGGTATCCCACATCGTCCATGCATACTGCCCCCAGTTGGTGGGCAAGAAATCTCGATGCAAAGAGGTCACAGTGATCACAAAACGCTCAAACCACATTCCGATGTTCACAAAAATAGAGACCACAAACATGATCGGGATGCTTCTTCGAGCAGCCTTAAACCAAAAGATCTGTGGTATCAAAACGTTGCAACTCACCATAATCCAATAAGACCAAGCATATGGACCAAAAGCTCGGTTTACAAAGGCATAGGTCTCATAAGGATTTCCTGAATACCACGCAATGAAAAACTCTGATGCGTAGGCATATCCCACCATCATCCCTGTGGTCATAATGATCTTGTTGATCACCTCCATATGATCGAGGGTGATGTACTGCTTAAATGAGGGAAAGCCGATCCTCACAAGCGTCATCAGCGTGACCACCATTCCAAATCCAGAAAAGATCGCCCCTGCAACAAAGTAGGGGGGGAAGATCGTCGTATGCCAGCCAGGCAGGCCTGAAACGGCAAAGTCAAAAGAGACGATCGTATGAACTGAGAGGACCAGCGGAGTGGCAAGTCCAGCAAGAATCATGTAGACCATCTCATAATGGCTCCAGTGGCGGGCAGAACCTCGCCAACCCAGCGACAAAATCCCATAGATAAGTTTTCTCACCTTATGAGTTGCCCGATCGCGGATGGTTGCAAAATCTGGCACCATTCCAATGTACCAAAAGACGATGGAGACTGTGGCATAGGTCGACACCGCAAAGACGTCCCACAAGAGCGGAGACCGAAAATTCACCCACATAGGGCCTCTCTGATTGGGATAGGGAATGAGCCAAAAATCCAACCAGGGGCGCCCAGTGTGAATCAGAGGAAAAATCCCCGCCGTCATGACCGCAAAGACGGTCATGGCCTCAGCTGTTCGAGCAATCGAAGTTCTCCACTTTTGGCGGAAGAGAAAGAGAATTGCGGAAATCAATGTTCCAGCGTGCCCAATCCCAATCCAAAAGACGAAAGTCACAATGTCTGTTCCCCAACCCACAGGGTGATTGGTTCCCATAAGCCCCATACCGTAAGCGAAAACAAAACCAATCGCGACGAGATAATAGATAAAGAGGGCTTTTGCACACAAGAGCCCACACCACCAGGCCTTGTTGGGAAATCTTTCAACTGGAGCACATATATCGTCCGTGATCTCTTTAAGACTCTTCTCAACAGTGATCAAAGGTTGTCTTTTAATCATCATGCGTGACCTTCCTCGTTAGCATCGCCTTGGATATGATCGACATTTCGAATCTTCGTGAGATATCGGATCGCCGGTTCGGCATTGAACTCATCCAACACCTTGTAGGACCTTGAATCCTTATACAACTGACTGATGCGGCTCTTGGGATCATTGACATCTCCAAAGACAATGGCCTCAGCGGGACATGTCTGTTGACACGCAGTCACGATGTCTCCATCGTTCAATGGCGCATCCTTATCTCGAGCTGCATTCTTCCCCTCTTTGATTCTCTGGACACAGAATGTGCACTTCTCCATCACCCCTCGGCTTCGAGTGGTCACCGCTGGATTCAGCGCCATGGTCAATGGATAGTTAATATTGGAATACTCAAACCAATTGAACCGTCTTGCCTTGTAAGGACAGTTGTTGGCGCAGTACCGAGTCCCCACACATCGGTTGTAGGTCATCTCATTGAGACCCTCATTGCTATGAGAGGTTGCCACCACGGGACACACCGCCTCACAGGGTGCATGGTCACAGTGTTGACAAAGCATGGGTTGAAATACGGAAGTTGGGTTTTCCTCGTCCCCTTTATAGTAACGATCGATCTTCATCCACTGCATCTCTCGACCATTGGCAATTCGATCTTTACCCACTATCTGGATATTATTCTCCGACTGACAGGCCACAACACAGGCCGAACACCCTGTGCATTTGGTCATGTCGATCGCCATAGCCCACTTATGACCAGGGTATTTGTGACCTGGCCAAATCGAAAAGATCTTGTGGTGGTGAATGCCCGCATCAGGCTTCTCCTGATATTGAGCATTGGTCGCTTCGACCACGATCGCTCGGCCCTCCATACGATGATGGCCCTGAGTGTTGACCAATTTATGGGTTTTGCCCGTCTTGGATATCTGCGCTTCAAGCCCCGAGAACTGAGGGCTGCCGCCCTGAAACCGGGATAGCAGAAAGGCATTCTTTCCAATGTTGTTGCCGATCTGACCCGCGCCGGTACGACCATATCCAATGGCCACCGCAAGAACTTCATCATGAAGACCAGGTTGAATATGAACAGGAAGCTCAACACTCTGACTCCCTGATTTCAGTTGCACGAGATCACCCTCGGATAGCCCCTCTTTCCTAGCTGATTTGGGTGAAATGTTCACATAATTATCCCAAACAATCTTAGTGATTGGATCTGGAAGTTCTTGCAACCACGAGACGTTGGCAAGTTTTCCATCACCGACCCCCATCTTAGAATAAAGAACCAACTCATACCCATTCACAGACTTCGATTTTTCAATCAACGACAATGAATTCGTATTGAAGGATCTCACCTGCCCACTTTGGCCATGGCTCTCCCTCAACGAAACATCATACACACCCTTTTGAAGGACGGAATTCCAAAAGGTCTCAAAAGAACCTGCACCAAGTCCCTCGCCTCCGTACTTTGCGTAAATCCGTTCTTTCCAATAAGACTTCAAATAGTCGTGCCAGTTCTCTTCTCTTGAAAGAGCTTTTCCTGACCCCTTCGCCCAAACCATCAGAGAGTCTTGAAATGCACGCGTCTTATAGAGAGGCCGAATCGTGGGTTGCTGAATGCTAAAGACCCCCCGTCGGAGCTCAGCATCTCCCCAGTTTTCCATGGGATGGTGATCGGGTGCCACAAGATGAGCCACTTGCCCGGTCTCGTCCACTCGGTCACCTGTAAAAACGACCAATTTTACATTCTTAAGGGCTTCAACAAAACCAGAATCAGTCGCAAGAGCATAGATTGGGTTACAGTTGTGAATGATCAGAGTTGAAATTTGTCCAGACTTCATCTTTTGAATGAGATTGGAGATGTGCTTGTAACTCCCCTGATACGACTCAATTGAGTTTCTCGTATCCACGGTGACGCCCTCATTCTCCAAAACGCTGTTAAGGAAGTTGGTTGCAACCTGGAGCGACAAATTGCCCGATCGTGTCGAAAGACCACCACTGGCAATCAAACTCCTTCCCCGATGTTCCCACAAAGAGTTGGCAAGTTCGGAAAACTCCTCCTCCTTGATCCCTAACTTACCTGCAACACCCTTGTATCCTTCAAGAAGGGAGGTGATTCGCGAATCGCCTACAAACCGTGAGTTTTTGCCTTTAACTATGATTTCATAGAGAAGTCCCATCACCACTAAGACTTGATCCGAGGGACGAATACGAAAACGCTGATCTGCATTGGCACCCGTTAAGGAGAGGTTGGATTCAAAGGCCACCAATTTTGAAAACTCTTTACCCGGTGATCGTGTCGAAGCAAACTGCCGAGAAAATTCAACTGGAGAGATCACTGTCCCAAGAAAATCAGTATCGATTGAGACGACCAACTGAGCTCGATCAAAGCGAAACTGAGGAAGCAGTGCTTGCCCATAGGAGGCCTTCTGACCTTCAATGATGTCATCGGCACCTAAAACATCCCAAAGGAACAGTTCACCTTGAAACTGATCCAAAAATTTTTCGATTAAAGAATAGGTCGTGGGAGAAGCAAGACTCGATGAGAGAATGGCAACTTTACCCTTACTCAATTGGGCCGAAACCATTCCGTCAAGCTCGTCCCACCCAATATCAGCAGCTGATGAGGCTGCCACTTTCTTTGGGCCCTGAATCCGGTCGGGATCGTAAAGATTCAAAATATGTCCATGAGCTCGAGCACTGAGCTTCCCCTGGTTCACAGGATGCAATTCGTTTCCTTCGAGTTTCACGGGACGACCTGAATAGGTTTTGACCACAAGACCAAAACCCTCTCCCCCATCAACCCATGTCGATGCATAGTAGTTGGCCACTCCAGGAATGACCTCTTCGGGGCGCTTGATGTAGGGAACAATTTTCTGAACAGGTCTTCGAACGCAGGCCGATCCCGCAAGTGCCAAAGATGCACCCATCAACTTCAGAAAATCACGCCTTAAAACACCACCCTTTTCTGCGTCAAAAGGGGCTAAATACTCCTCTTGAGATGGGGACCAACCCTTAAGCTCCTCAAGAGATTGCCAATAAAGGGGCGAACCCTCTACGGGGCGAACATCATTTGTACTGCTCTTTTTATCCGTGTTCGTGCTATCGCTCATAATATGGCCTCAATCAGTGATGGCAAGTTGTGCAATTAAGAGTTGCTTTGGTCTCAGGCTTACGGTGACAGTCAAGACACCAACCCATGGAAAGGTCGCTGAACTGCTCAACCTTTTTCATGGTCTCAATGGGACCATGACAGGTTTGACATGCAACCCCGCCCTGCACATGCCTCTTATGGTTGAACTTTACAAAATCGGGCAACATGTGAACTCTCACCCATTCGATGGGTTTCTCATTCATGTACGCATCAATCATGTGGTTGACATCAGCATTTTCAGACCCTCCTCGGCCACGAACGGTCATGTGACAATTCATGCACATGTTGAGGCTCGGCACCGAAGCCTGCAAAGAACGGCTCGCATTGGCGTGACAATATTGGCAATCCATCTTGAGCTCTCCAGCGTGAAGAGAGTGGTCAAATGGGATTGGCTGAGCAGGCGCATGCCCACGGTTGTAGCCAACTCCTGTCCGTTGACAACCTGAAGCTGAAAAGCAGATCAACCCACCGACGAAAATTCTGAGAAGTTTCATTCACCTATGTCCTTTTTTTATTTTTATCTTTCCTATCCAAAAAAAAGGGATTTTCCAAACAATTTCTGAGTGGCAACGAACTTAACCCCTCGTTTTTCAGTGTGTTTCAGAAAAAAAAGAGGATCTGCTTAGTTTGTAAGCAATTTCTTCTGTTGGCGAACAAAGTAGGTAAAGATCACATAGACCATGTGAATTCCTACAAAGGTCATCACATATCCAATGCCCCCTGCTCCAAATCCATAGGAGTGAAGTCCTGCACCAAGCACATAGTTCACTCCATACCAAGCCATGATCACCAATGAAAATGAGATGATCGATCCTGCCATCATACCGAATTCACGAAACCAACCCGCCAGACGACCGTGCAGAAGAGCAAGATAACCTAGAAGTGCAATGAGCGCCCAAGTCTCTTTGGGATCCCAACCCCAAAATCGCCCCCAAGAGTAGTCAGCCCAAACGCCGCCCAAAATGATTCCCGCTGCAAGTAGAATCACACCTACCTGGAGGGTTCGATGGATCACCTGAGTGACCTCTTTGATCTCCTTTTGAAACCGAGATTCCCCTCGAAGAAAATAGATCAAACCCCAATCTGCAAGTCCTAATGCTAGGAAGAAGGCCGCATAGCTGATCGTGATCACCAGGACGTGCACCGTAAGCCAAAAGTTACTTCGAAGCACCGGCATCAGCGGTTGAAGTGAAGAGTCCAAGATCGTCGGAGCCAAATCCGCAAGGATGAGGCACAGTATCGAAACGGACAATCCAGAGATAAGAATTCGAACCCGTTTGTAGACAGCCCCAAAAATCATCGAGAAAAAGACCGCCCCCCATGCCACCCAAATCACCGTCTCATACATATTGGAAACGGGGGCTCTTCCCGTAATCAAGGTTCTCAAAGCAAATCCATAGGTGTGAAGACCCAACCCACAAAGACCAGAGAGCCACGCCAACCGGTGAATCACGACTGGCTTTCCACTGGCAGAAAATGCCAAAAGCAATATCGCAACGAGGTAAGAGACCCAAGCCCACATAAAGGGGTGAAGTGAGTTGAAGTGCAGCTCCCGATCAAGAAGATCTCTCTCAGGGTAGAGAGTCTCATTTTCAGCTCTTGCCAGCTTTACAAATTCATCGACCGCTTCCATGAGCTCTCTCTCTTTGACAGGATCTCCTGCCAAGTAACTTGCGAAAGCTTTGGACAAAGTATGGAACTGCTCTTTCACGGGCCCAGAGAAATCGGGATAGGCAATCCATGCATCACCCTCTTTGGGAGGAACCAGCCTCCAGGCCACACCGGTCACAAGAGAGTTGTAAAGGCCCAGTTGACTCTGAAGTGTTTGAATCGCTTCTGCAAGGGGATCACCCTTTTCACCTGACTCCTCGATCTGAGACAATTCTGCCATCACTGTAGGAAGGTGAGGATTGGTTGAAATCTCACCAGGAGAAAAGTAGTTTTCCTGTTCGGACAGCTGAAGGGCTTGCTTCAATCGAATGTTTCGAACTTGAAAAAACTTCTGCTCCTGACACAACTTAGGTTGCACCAAACAGACAAATAAGAAATCGGTTGGATCTTTTCCTTGAAAGGACCTCTTTCCATAGAGAATCTGCATGCTTTCTCGACTGAAACTGTCCAACGGTTTCACTCTTCCGCGATCTTGAATTGCCAAACCAGACAGCGGTGAACTTGACGCCAAAATATTTAAAGACCACAAATTAAGAAGTGCAAGAACTGTGAGTATCTTCATTAGTCTATTTTTCCTTTATCTTTTTATTAATCTTCCTCAAATAGGCCATATAAAATGCACCCAGGACTATAAGAAGAGAACCAAAATATTTCAGCCACCGCCCCGGGTCCCAATTGACCGACAGGATGGAAGCACGAGGTTTTCCCATTGAGTCTTCCTCAAAACTTGCTTGATAAAAAGTGTAACCATGATGCTTCAGAGGTTCGTTCATGGAGATCAAAACTTTACGCCCATCTTCTAGTTCAACTTCACTTTCGTACGACATGGCCATGCGTGTACCCTGATATCGCCCAATCTCAAATTTCAACAACTTCAAAGGAAATCCAAGATCAAATCGCTCACGCCCATAAGCTAAGTAATAGAGCTGCCCATCGTCATAGAGTTTCAATACAGAATTCTTTCCAAGCCACTCGGTTTGGTCCTTGTGACGAACTCGAATTGCAGCTCGAGAAAATCCATTGGGTCTCTCAAGCTTTTTGAACTGACTCTCCCTCTTTGCCGAAGGAAGGTACTTAAGAACACGAAAAACAGTCTTCATCCATCCTGGTTCTAATGTCTGCCCTGCTCGAATCTCTCCACTTGAAACAGGCTGCTTCTGCTCCTTCGTGTAGACTTTGTAACTCAAAGCATCTCCATTGGACCTTAACACCAATTCATGTCCTCCCAAGGGAACATAATCTTGATCTGAGAGAGTCAAAACGATACGTGCAGGGCCTAAATTCCTTACACCATAAAGCTCTTCGCGCTCTTTTGAAATCCACTCGGTCATATTGACAAAAGGGTTTTCAAGCTGAAACCGCAGAGCCGGGCCATCCTTTTTGTTGTCGGAAGGCAACCACTTTTGATCTTCAAGCGCGTAAGGATAGAACTCTTCAATAAAAATTGTACCAATCGGTGTTGAGAAAGTCTTCGGATTTTTTTCCTCTGGTGGCGAACTCAAGAATTCTGCCCTCGTAGAATAGACCTTGGTAGTTATCAACTCGCTGCTTCGATAGATTGTCAACTCGTTTTCATTTAGAAAGACAAAGCGGTTCTCTTCTCCAATTTCAAATCGCATGGTGCCATCAATTCCCCACTTATGGGTTATGTATGCGCCCACAAGAAGGAGAATGATTCCGGAGTGGGCAAAAAGAAAACCAATGTGCCTCGATTTCCAGGGCCAACGGTCCACCATAACTGCAATGAGTACGGTGGCCAGAAGGGACAAGAGCACCCACATGTACCAAGAGTGATAGATGAGCTTCTGGGCAGTTTCGGTGTCATACCGAGATTCAATAATGGTCCCCACGGCACTGATGATCCCCAAACCGACAATGATCAACACCGCAAGCTTCAAAGAAGAGAGAAAGCGTATAGCTTTTCGAAAGTGGGATGCCTCGCCAGAATGAATGCTCTTTTTGTCGCTCTTGACTGTACTCTTCACCGTGGTGTTACTCCTAATGTATTTTCATCTAAAAGCCAACGAGATTCAGTTAGACAATTTATCCGAAAAAAGATAGAGACGATAGAGAATCATCACAAAAGGAGTCGAACGATGATCAATTGCTTAAGAAAATTCGTGAACTCAGAAACTCGGATGCCTCAAATGGATTTGAAATTGACTTTGAGGAGCTCTCTATTAAGCCTTATCTTTTTGGCGAGCCCTATGGGGATTTCAGCAACGCAAAAGCCTCTTCTGGTCGAGAGTGACAAGATCTACTCAGGCACCACTCAAGAGCCTCAGGATCTTCAAGAGCTTGCATCCCAAATCGTTCCAGGATCTGTCGTGATCATCAGTGAGCTTCATGGTTTTGCACCACACCATGATAAGCAGGTCGAACTTCTTAAAGCCATTGAAACAGCCCACCCTCAAACGGTCAGTGTTGGAATGGAGTTTCTTGAATATCCAGAACAGGACCTCATCAATGACTACCTTGGTGGCCGACTGGATGAAGAGACCTTTCTCAAAGAGGTTCAATGGGGGCTCCCAGAATTTCCATTTTACCGACGACAGGCTCGGTTTCCCCTGGAAACTGGCGGCAACACGGTAGGACTTAATGCTCCGCGTTCACTCAGCGGAAAGATTGCCAAAGAGGGGCTAGAGTCCCTGACCGAATATGAAAAAGACCTTCTTCCACCCCACTTTGAACTTGGTTCAGCCGAGTACCTTGAACGATTTCGAGAGATCATGGGGGGCCACGTCGACGAAAAGGATCTTGTGAAATATTTTGCCGCGCAGTCCCTATGGGATGACACAATGGCGTGGATTGCACTTCAATATATGAAATTCAACCCAAACAGAACTCTGGTCATCATTGTTGGTGATTTTCATAATGCCTACAAACTTGGCCTTCCCAACCGCCTCAAAGCTCGCGGCGTAAGGAACCTTATTACGATCTCACAGGTCGACTTAACTGGTCTTAGCGACAAGGCAGCTCAAGAGGAAATTACGCCCCACCCATCCTGGGGAGAGAGAGCGGATTTCGTTTGGACCTCAAAGGACTCCGAAGAGACATCCAAAAAGGAGCCCCTGATAGGACTTCAGGACAACCTTCGAACCCATTACCTCTACAGAGCAAGCAGATGGGAGAAGACTCTGCGAATGGCATTGCCAATTTTCTGAGAGACCTCCGCGGCAAGATCACTTTTAAGGGCTTTGCTTGTCTCATCCATGTAGAGCGCCCGATTGAGCTCAACCTGAATGGTATGGTGCCCCAAGCTGGGGTTACCATACTCCTGGGTGATTCGGCCTCCGATGTAGGGCCAGTTGTAGGCAACCTCAAACCCCGCCTCCTTAAAGCTCTCTACAACCAGATCCTTAAAGTTGCTTGAGGCACTCTTTCCGATTTGATCACTGACCACAATGTCCTTTCTTCGCTCACCTGGATCTCGATGGAGTTTGGTGCCTATGGAAGGCATGCTATGAGCATCAATATGATAGACCTCCTTAGCCCCTAATTTGTGAAAAAAGGCAAATTGATCCTTCACACTTTGATGAAAAGGCTCAAAATAGAGCTTCACAAATCGTTCATGAAGAGCGTGCCCCATCGGCTTCTTCATGATTTTCTCTCCCTTTGTGGTCACGGACCAATGAAAGCCCTTTGGGTGGGTTCCGCTAGGGTTCAAACTCCCTTCCACAGAATCACAATCGATTTCGTCCACCCATCGATTGAGGTCCACCACGTAGCGATGCCACTCTGAAATCACAGAAGGTATCGCAAGCTCATTGAGGATCGGCTGGTAAAGACGATCGACATAGCGGTCGACATCCGCCATGAGCAGTGGTTCTGGAAGATTCAGCAGCCATTCAGCCTCTTTTGGCACCCTCTCCCCTGAATGGGGTATAGAAATAAAAAAGGGTTTCATTGGCCTCCCTTCTCCTTTTTGTCGCAATGTATCTCTGTGAGATCGGTTCAACCTCTCACAAGATGTTGGTTTTTTTATTGGCAATGAAGTTATCTCTCCCCTATTCTAATGACAAGAGACATTTCGAAACAGTGTTGAGGCAAATTCAAATATGTTGAGTCTGCCCATGAGGAGCTCCTCTTATGTCGACAAGTTCATCATCTCCAAAGATCTACACGAAACGCGGTGACGCTGGAGAGACTTCATTGGCAAGTGGAACTGTGGTATCAAAGTCAGATTCTCGACTTCACGCCTATGGAACCATCGACGAGCTGAACTCTCATCTAGGGTCCATTCTTGCTCTTCTCAGAGAGGGATCGTGGCCAGACCAATGCCAAGAGTTGATCACAATTCAACGAGAACTTTTTACAGTTGGCACTCGACTGGCGACGGACAATCCCAATCAGCTTGGAACCTTTCAAATTCGAGACACAATGGTTCAACGCCTCGAAAATCAAATCGACCGCTACAGCCAAGAGCTCTCCCCACTTAAAAATTTTCTACTCCCGGGAGGGTCCCAAATTGCATCGATGGTTCATGTCGCCAGAACTGTCTGTCGACGTGCTGAGCGATGGATTGAACAGTGCCATCATCAACATCCCGTGACTGCGGAGATTCGCAGCTACATGAACCGCCTGAGTGACTATCTATTTGTGTTGGCTCGCTTCGTGAACAAGAGATTGAATCAACCTGAAGAGCTTTGGCAAGGACGACACGATCCATGAATCTTGCATTTGCATCAGAAACTGATAGCGACCGTTTAGGAAAGTATTTTCAATCACACCCAATTCCAGGTCTCATTGACCTCTCGATCAACCGCCAAGGACACTTTTTTGATCAGTATCGCCTTCAATCCAACCAGTTTGACACCTTGATCCTCACTGATCACAACGGCGAAATCCAAGGAATGGCATCTTTCGTCTTCAGAGAAGCCCTGATCAATGGAGAACGGGGCACCATTGCCTACGCAACAGACCTGAGAATATCACCCACCCGCAAAGCCATTTTGGGCTGGTCCCAACATTTCCTTCCCATTCTCAATGATGTCGTTCAAAAGCGGGGCTGCCAATACGTCTTTTCCGTACTCTCGACAGCGGACCGACGGATTTACAACACATTCGTCCGACCTCGCGTGCTTCACGGCAATAAACCACGCTATCATCTCTTTCGTAGATTCCAGGCCATTACCATCCACGGCTACTATCCCTTTGCTCCAAAACCAATCGGTACGATCGACATCCGTAGCGCTGAACGCGAAGATATAGATCCACTTCTTGATTACCTACGCAAGAACAACTCCAAGCGACCACTGCAATTCATCTACGATGAAACACTCCTGAACTATCGACTCGAACATTGGCACGGATTAAAACTTTCCGATTTTCGTATCGCCTTTGATCGAAAGAAAAACATCGTTGGCCTTGTGGTCCCATGGTGTGCCGATGCTGTTCATCAGTACATCCCCCAAGCATTTCATGGAATGGCCCAGACGGTAAAGACGGGAGTCGCCTTTGCCTCTTGGCTGAGGTGGACTCGAAAGTTCTCCTCGATAGGCAAACCTTTTCGTTTCGAGTACCTCACAATGCTCAATGCAAAAAACCCAGACATCCTCTATGCATTGATTCATGATGCCTTTGTGAGATCCAAGAGAGACTTTCTGGTCTATCTCCACTTTGTAGATGACATCATGACGCTCCCATCACGATGGATGATCACCTCCAAGCTACCCTTCGCCCTCTACACGGTTCTACCACCTGGGAAGGCACCACCGCTCTCATTTCAGCCTAGGCCATTGGCCTCGTCTCCTGAATTCGAGTTGCCACTCATTTAGTAGCTCGCGCACACTATTTGGTGGCTGACGAAAGCAGTTCCTGGAGCTCACCAGTTTCATACATCTCAGTGACGATGTCGTTCCCACCGATCAACTCCCCATTTATGTAAAGTTGAGGAAATGTAGGCCATTTGGCGTAATGTTTGACCCCTTCGCGAACTTCAGGGTCGGAAAGAACATCAAATGCCTCAAAAGAAACTCCCAGGCGATTCAAAACCGCGACGGTGTTTGCCGAAAAACCACATTGAGGAAATCGAGGCGTCCCCTTCATAAACAAAAATACAGGCGAACCCTCCACAAGCCCCTTAATCCTATTGAGCGACTCTTGTGACGTCTCACCATTGTTCTCCTGACCAGTCTTGCTTGTTTTCACAATGTTGTCCTGTTCAAACATCTCCGCGCACTCCTATTCATTAATTTGTTTGTTGTACTGATCCAAGGTCATAGTTTTCAATTTGACAGCATGGATCGTATTGCTTGAAAGCTGATCCTTCAAAACATCCATAATCATCCGGTGTTGGGACAGCCGTGATCTATTTAAAAAGGCATCGCTCGCCACAAGCAACCCCAAATGCAAGTGGTCCGGATTCCCCGTGAGATCCTCGGAACGAATTTCTGCATCTGGAAAGGCCTCTCGTACAATCTTCTCAATCATCAAAATTTTTTCTTCTCCTCGCTCCACAAAGCTCACCCTCTCTTTAAACATTAAATGAATCCCCACAGCTGCAAGTGTTCATCGCATTGGGATTATGAAAAGAAAATCCCTTGCCATGAAGACCGCCTTTAAAGTCGACCACCATCCCCTGTAAAAAAGGTTGTGCTCCTGGACTCACCAGGAGATTTACATAACCAAGATTGTACTGAAAATCCTCAGACTGGGCCCTATCAAAATCCATCTTGTAATTGAATCCAGAGCAACCACCATTAACTACATCAAATCGCAGTCCGAAGCCCTCGGGTGGAGGCTCACTCTCCACAATTTTCTGAACTTGCGCTTGCGCAGCTGGAGATAACGTTACCACAGATCGCTCAATCACTTTAAACCTCCCTTTTTTGACCATATTAGTGAGGATGAAAAGCCCCTCGCAATGAGAATCGCAATTGTAAAGAAGATTATATGATCCCCACCTATCGATCGCTAAGCACTCTGTAAACTTTGGAGGGTTCAGAAGTGGAACTTTCGACACCTTTCTACACGGATTTATGCGCCGTATTGACATTTCTATGAAGAGAACATAGAGTGGCTGAGATCCCTCAAGGATCGCTCTGGGAAAGGACCCCGGAGATTTGATCCCTTCTTTGAGAGTAGGGATGATCAGTTAAGGACGTAGGTTGTGAATGAACAAGTAGAATGCAACGTTTCCCAAGAACCTATTTTTCGGGATGAATCGTTGCGCCAGCAAGCTCTCACCCACAAAAGCTTTCATAATGAAAATATTTCCTCATCGCTCGGAGACAATGAACGACTTGAGTTTCTTGGTGACGCTGTTCTCGATCTCATTTTAAGTGAAGAGCTCATGGAACGGTTTCCTCAATTGCAGGAGGGACCTCTCTCTAAAATGAGAGCCAGCCTCGTGAATGAGAGTTTCTTGGCCGATTTGGCAGTGTCCATTGGACTCGATGGCCGGATTCGCTTGGGAAAGGGTGAAAAAAATTCACAGGGCGCTCAAAAACCCCGAATCCTCGCAGCCTGTCTGGAGGCCATGATCGGCGCGCTCTTCCTTGATTCAGGATATTCGGCGGCAAAGGGTTGGGTCCTTCAAATTCTGGAGAAGAAATTGAATGAACTCAAAACCTCAGATCTCTTTGAAGAAGACGCCAAAACTCGCCTGCAAGAGTTGGTTCAGGAGCGGCTGAAGACCGTGCCCGCGTATGAGGTCATCTCCACGGACGGCCCTTCTCATGACCGCACTTTTGAGGTTCAGCTTCTCATTGGAGGATCGATTGTAGCTACGGGCAAGGGACGCAGCAAGAAGCTTGCTGAGCAGCAGGCGGCCGCAGCAGCACTGGTGAAATTTCGATGACCCTCTATAAGGCTGGATACGTCACCCTCTTGGGATACCCTAATGCTGGCAAGAGCACCCTTGCCAACCTTCTGGTCAGGGAGAAGTTTGCCATCGTCAGTGCAAAGGCTCAGACCACCCGCCGTCGCGTGGTTGGACTGGTCAACTCAGAAGAGGGACAGATTGTTTTAGTTGACCCTCCAGGAATTGTCACTTCCCAAAAAGGAATGCTCAATTCATTTTTAAAGCGCGAGCTTGAGGAGGCTCTGATCTCAACGGATGTGATCGTAGCTCTTTTTCATCTCGACGCTACCGATATTGAAGAGATTCGCACCGTCAAGAGAGTCGCCCAAGAGAGTCGTAAACCATGGATTGCGGTGGCCACGAAGAGTGACCTGAACCTTGAACATCGCATTGGAATCCTTCGTAATGAACTTCCAGATACACTGCTTCTTACGATCTCCGCACTGAAAGACCCTCAAGTGGCTCGAGAAAAGATTCTCGATGCGATTTACAAAGTGCTTCCTGAATCTCCAGCTCCACTTTACGACTCAGATCTCTACACCACGCAGAGCATGAGAGAGCTGGTTGGGGAGATCCTCCGCGAAAAGTGCTTCGAGGAGACCTATCACGAAGTTCCCTATGGACTGGCGGTCATCGTTCAATCCTATAAGGAGCATCGCGAGAGAATTCACATCGATGTTGAAATCTGGGTTTCTAAGAGAAACCACAAGGGAATTCTCATTGGCAATGAAGGAAGTCGATTGGATCAAATCAAAAAGTCTGCCAAACATGATATTGAGAAACTTGTGGAAAAGAGCGTGAACTTGAACGTTTACGTGAAGCTTAAGGAGCGGTGGATCGATAACCTATTAAGTCTTAGGGAGCTGGGTTATGTCACTCCTGACTAAGAGTCGCGTTGCCATCATTGGTCGTCCTAATGTGGGTAAGTCCACCCTTTTCAATGTTCTCCTGGGAAACCGAAGATCCCTAGTGAAAGATCAGCCCGGAGTCACTCGTGACCTTATCATCACCGATGCTGAAGTTTGGGGCAAAACCTATGAGTTGATCGATTCAGGAGGCCTCACTCAGTCCTCGGATGCATTCTCCCATTTGATCTTCGAACAGGTCTCTGATCTTCTCGGAACCGTAGATCTTTTGCTCGTGGTCGTGGATGGCAGAGCTGGCCTCTGCCCCGAGGATCGAGACGTCCTTCGACTGGCAAAACAGAGCGGGAAACCCTTCTTGACACTGGTCAATAAGGTGGACTCCATTCCCGATGAAGAGTCTTTAAAAGCTGATTTTTACGAACTGGGGGTTGATCTCCTTGCAACCTCCTTTGAAAATCGTTGGGGGCTGCAAGAAATTTTGGAATGGATCCATTCTCATACCGTGGACAACACACCCAAAGAAAATCGACCGCTCACGCTGGCCATTGTAGGAAAACCCAATGCTGGAAAGAGCTCTCTGTGCAACTATCTATTGCAGCAGAACCGCATGTTGGTCTCCGACATCGCTGGAACCACAACCGATGCTGTGGATTCCCCATTGCTGTATCGAGGAAAGCAATATCTGCTCATCGACACCGCTGGACTTCGCCGATCTGCAAAACGAAAAGAGGGCGTTGAAAAACTCTCTGCATTCAAATCCATTCACGCCATTGAACGAGCGGACATCGTCCTTTTGATTGTCGATGGCCTCCAAGGGGTCTCTTCTCAAGATGCGCGAATCATTGAGGAGATCTGCAACAACAAGAAGGGAGTGGTCTTAGTTGCAAATAAGTCGGATCTTGGGAAAAGTGAAATTGAAAATTATCGTAAAGAGTTTCGTCTCCAAGTTGAAAAGGAGCTGCATTTTTTTCCTGGCATCATCATTGAGTTTATCAGCGCCAAGACTGGCATGGGTGTTGAACAGCTCTTTGAAAAGATCGACCTTCTTTGGGAAAAGATTCATATCCGCATTCCTACATGGCGACTCAATGACTTCTTCTTTGACGTGATACGAAAGGCTCCAGCACCGGTGTATGAATCAAAGGATGTGAAATTCTACTATCTTACCCAAACCCAACAGATTCCTCCTAGTTTCATTGCCTTTGCCAACTATCCGGACGGTGTCAACCCCTCTTATCGACGCTTTCTCATCAATCAGATCCGGAAGAAGTTTGACCTTGAAGGGGTCCCAGTTCAGATTTTTGTTATGAAATCCAAATAATTGCACGACAGCTCAACTTGAGATAGACTTTGAACCAATGCATACGGACGACGGTCAGCCCTCTCAAGCTTCCCCTTGCTACACTCTTTCGTTCAAGCGTCTTGGCGAGCTCTTCTTACTTTTAGAAGATGATGGGTTTCAAATCATCGGACCAACGCTCCAAGATAGAGCTATCCGTTATGAGCGGCTGAAATCTCCAGACTATTTGGTGCATGGCTATGTAGATCATCAAAAGGCAGGTTGTTACCATCTTGAAAAGCAAGGTGATCTCTACTTTGGCTACACGGTTCCCCAGGATTCATGGCGCCGCCACCTTCAACCGCCGAAAGAGACCCTATGGAACGTCAAACGGTCTCCGAGTGGATTTGATTTCGAGGAGAACTCTGATGATCTCCAAACGAAAAGAGTTTTCTTTGGCGTGCGTCCATGTGAACTTCGAGCCATTGAGATTCAGGATCAAATCTTTCTCAAGGGGAACTACGTCGACCCACATTATCATCATCGGAGAGACGGACTCTTCTTGGTTGTGGTCCATTGCATTCGAGCAACCTCCACCTGCTTTTGCACTTCGATGGGAGTGCAACCCTTTTGTTCAAATCAGGAGGATCAAAAATCCCATGCACGGCCGGACCTTGCTCTCACCGAAATCGAGGGGCAATTCTTTCTTGTCCGTCCCGGAACACACCGAGGAGCCCAATATCTAAATAGACTTGAACTTGAAGAGGCAAATCCAGAAGATCTCGAAATCGAAACGAGACTCTCTCAAGTGGTTCAACGGGATCTTAAAAGGAATTTGAATTTGAATCAAGATCATCTCAAAGAGATCATGGATCTACAAATGGAAAGCCCCTATTGGAATGAGGTGGCCCAACGATGCCTGAGCTGTGCCAATTGCACCTTGGTTTGTCCTACTTGCTTCTGCTCCACAACCGAAGATTTGGTCAGTCTCGATGAAAACACCACCGAACGAATTCGCAAATGGGACTCTTGCTTTCATCTTTCTCACTCCTACATTCATGGAGGAAGCGTCAGGAGTTCTGTATCGGCACGCTATCGTCAATGGATCACCCATAAGTTGGTCACATGGAAAGAACAATTCAACACAGAAGGATGCGTAGGGTGCGGTCGGTGCATCACGTGGTGTCCCGTGGGCATTGACATTCGCTCCGAAGCGAACCGTCTCAGAAGCCAATGGCGAGGAGAATCATGAAGACCAAACATATTGATGAAATTCTTTTGGAACATCCCTTCTTTGAGGGCATGAACTCTGATTTTGTTCGTGTCATCGCTGGTTGTGGAATCAACAAGCTCTTTCACGCCGAAGAACTTTTGGCGCGTGAGGGAAAAACTGCTGACTTTTTTTATCTCGTTCGTCAGGGACGTTTGGCGATCGAGATGCACACTGCCGGACGAGGTCATCTCATTCTCCAGACCCAAAGCGATGGAGACATCGTGGGGTGGTCTTGGCTCTTTCCTCCCCATCTCTGGAATTTCGACGTGCGTGCCATGGAGACATCTCATGTGATCGCTCTTGATGGTAAATGTTTGAGGCAAAAGTGTGAAATAGATAAAGCCCTGGGTTACGATCTCATGAAGAGATTCTCTCAAATCATGGTGGAAAGACTTAGGGCAGTTCAAGTTCAGGTCATGGATCTCTATGGCAACGGCCGCTAGTCTTCCAGAAGTTTTTCGTGTCCTTTCTCGAAGACAAGAGACCCAAGATGTCTTCACTCTCGAGATAGCTCCTCACTTGGCAGGGAGTGAGAAGGTCCTTCGCTTTTTGCCAGGACAATTCAACATGCTTTATGCATTTGGATTTGGAGATGTGCCCATTTCCATCAGCGGTGAGACGGGTCAAGTGGACCACTGGATTCACACAATTCGAAACGTGGGAAGCGTCACCAACGGTCTCTCTCGATTGAAAGAGGGGGACATTCTAGGGGTACGAGGACCTTTTGGCACCTCCTGGCCAACAAATCAGAATGAAGGTGAAGAGGTCGTCATTGTCTGTGGAGGTCTTGGGGTTGTCCCGTTAAGACCGCTGATACTTCATTTAGAAAAAAATCGTGCTCGCTATCAGACGATCCATCTCATCTACGGAGCAAGATCACCAAACGATCTTCTTTTTACATCGGAGCTTCATCGATGGGCACAGACGTTTCAGGTGGAGGTTACGGTCGACCATGCCCCCTTGGGATGGAAGGGGCAAGTGGGGCTTGTGACCCGTCCTCTCAAGCGGCTTCAGACCAACCTGCAAAGGACCACTGCCTTTCTGTGTGGACCTGACATTATGATGAGACTGGCTTCTCAAGAACTTTTGGAGAGAGGATATCGAGCTGACAAGATCTATCTCAGTCTTGAGCGCAGCATGAAGTGTGGAGTGGGCCATTGTGGCCATTGTCAACTGGGTGGACATCTGATCTGTCGGAATGGTCCGGTGTTTCAACTTGATCAAGTGATTCATGAGATGAACATCAAGGAGCTTTGAGGTCTGGTGAAATGTTAAAACTTGCAGTTTGGAAATTCAGCTCTTGTGATGGATGCCAGCTCTCACTCCTTGATTGCGAAGATGAGCTTCTGTTGATCACAGAGAAGATTCAAATTGCCTATTTTCTCGAGGCTTCTCGGCGAAAAATGAAAGGGCCGTACGATCTCTCTCTCATCGAAGGCTCGGTGACCACATCGGAAGAGCGAGAACGTGCGTTGTCGATCCGAAAGAACTCCCTCTTGGTGGTCACCATCGGAGCTTGTGCAACGGCCGGAGGAATTCAGGCGCTCAGAAACTTTTCTCAAGTGAATCAGTACATCTCCCAAGTCTATCCCCGCCCCGAATTCATTGAGACACTCAAAGAGTCTCTTCCCATCTCCCATTTCATTCCAGTAGATTATGAACTCCGCGGATGCCCGATCAGCAAAAGACAACTTCTCCAATTGATCTCATCGCTTCTTGTCGGAAAGAGACCCTCCTTTCCTACAGAGTCTGTTTGCGCTGAATGCAAACGAAAGGGAAACATCTGCGTGATGGTAGCTCATCAAACCCCGTGCCTGGGCCCTGTCACTCAGTGTGGGTGCGATGCCCTCTGCCCCACCTACCGTCGTGGTTGTTATGGGTGCTTCGGACCCAAGGAGACCCCCAACACCTCCTCACTTGCTCAGTGGTTGAATCAAGAGTCTCACCTCAGTCCAAAGGAGATCTCCCACCTCTTTCGAAGTTACAATGCGACCTCGACATCATTTCAAAAGGAATCAGAACGATGGAACGTAAAACCTTCGGAGATATATGAAAAAGACAAAAAAGAAGAAGACAAAGAAGGAAAAAATAAAGGAGGCCAAGGCCGTCCAAAAGATCTCAAGAAAGGGAGTGGCAAAAAAGAAGACTAAGACCAAGACTGCGGCTCGGCCCTCTGGAAGCAAATCCCGCACAATCAAAGTGGACTACCTCGCGCGAGTGGAAGGCGAAGGAGCCCTCTATCTCAAAATGAGGGGAGAAGAGGTTCTCGACGTACGCCTTGAGATCTTTGAACCGCCTCGTTTTTTCGAAGCTCTCCTTCAAGGACGAAATTTCAGTGAAGCTCCCGACATCACTGCGCGAATTTGTGGCATATGCCCAGTGGCCTATCAGATGAGCGCAGTCCATGCCATGGAGTCCGCACTTGGTGTTCAGATAACCCCAGAAATTCGCCTTCTGCGAAGATTGCTCTATTGCGGTGAATGGATCGAAAGCCATGTCTTGCACATTTATCTTTTGCATGCCCCCGATTTTTTAAGATTTGAAGGGGTGGTGGACATGGCCAAGAAGTTTCGACCTGAGGTGGAGCGAGGACTAAAACTTAAAAAATTTGGAAATGAGATTGTTCAACTGCTCGGAGGTCGAGAGATTCATCCGATCAACGTTCGCGTGGGCGGCTTTCACCATTTGCCTTCTCAAACTCAGTTTCAAGCGCTCCTGAACAATCTCAAATGGGGGCGAGATCATGCAATTCAGACCATTCGATGGGTCTCATCCTTTGACTTCCCCGAACTCCATCGCAACATTGAAATGGTCTCGCTGTCACATCCAAACGAGTACCCCTTCAATGAAGGAAGAGTCATTTCAAACCTCGGACTCAATATTGAACCATCTCAATTTGAGACATCCATTTCGGAATCTCATCTCCAGCACTCCCATGCTCTTCATGCTCACATCAATGAACGTGGTTCTTACCTTGTAGGGCCAATGGCGCGATTCCACCTTAATTATGAAAAGTTACCAGATCTGGTTAAGGAGGTTGCCCGTTCCGTAGATCTTTCCCCAAAGCCTGCCGTCAACCCATTTCGAAGCATCATCGTTCGAGCTCTCGAAGTTCTTTTTGCCTTCCACGAGGCGATCACGATCATTGAGAGGATCTCATTTCCTACGCCTTCTTTTGTCGAAGTTCAACCTCCTCAAATGGAAGCTACTGGATTTGCAGCAACTGAGGCTCCACGTGGACTCCTCTACCACCGATACAAGATTCAGCCAGATGGCTCGATCGATTCGGCACAGATCATACCCCCTACATCCCAAAATCAAAGCACCATTGAAGAGGATCTCAAGGAGGTGGCCTCTAAAAACCATCACCTTACGGACGATGATTTGACCCACCTCTGCGAACAGACCATTCGCAACTATGACCCTTGCATCTCATGCGCAACCCATTTTTTGAAACTGAAACGTGTCCAGCTCTGAAGAAGTCCAACTGAAATGAGAGGATCCAAACAATTGCCCACTAAGAATTGCCACAGTAACCTTAATCTCCTCGCGATTGGCTTGGGAAGCTTTCATCGAGGGGATGACGAAATAGGATTTTTTGTTCTGGATCTCCTGCAAAAAAAGGGAATTCAAACTTTGAGGTCTCATGGGGATGGATTGCATCTCATCGAGGCATGGTCCGACAAGGAAAACGTCTGCCTGATCGATGCTCTCTACGATGTCGATCAACCCATCGGCACCATCTGTACGTGGGACCTGCTTTCATCTCCACCTGACACCGAGATCTATCGCTACTCCACTCACAACCTCGACCTCAACACCACCCTTGCGCTTGCAAAAACCTTGGGTCGTCTTCCTAAGGCTCTCAAACTCTATACAATTTCGACCAGATCATTTGCGCCTGGCGATACGATGAGCCCCCTCCTCAAACAAAAAGCTCAGCGCCTTGTCCAGATGATTCTCAAATGAGGGGGGAAAATCCTACCGGCAAGCGAGCTCTTGACTCGACGAATCCGAAAAATACGCCTGGCACCTTTTCATTTCAATTATTGAGTGCCTTTGCCTTGAGTCTCTTCTGCTGAAGGTCCAAAGCTAAATGTGGTGAATTGGGGAGCATTATTGTATCGATCCAAAAGGACATCAACTGATGCATTAGAGGCAACTCTATCTCGTTTTTTCGGCGTACCGCCACAAGCCTCTTTCCAAAATATAGATAAATTTTTGCTCCTTGCTTCTTCTTCGACAACGTTAATTGGTACAAGAAGAAACTTAATGATTGCTACCTTCAAAGCGTCAAGATCCCCATGAAGGTCATCTGCGCAATCACTTGTTTGTCCGGAATTCATGGAAGACGATCGTCGTGAAGAAATCAGTTGTTTCTCTTTACTATCGCTGCTGTCGCTTTCCAAACAGATTGAAATCCGGTCATATATAAGTTTAACGTCATCTAAGTGGGACCTATATTTTGGTGGAATCTTTTGATTGAAGATATGAACATGTTTCTCCACAACAGATGTACACTGTGTTAATTTTCTCTCTTCTAAGTCGCCACAAACATGCGTACATACACCATCCAAATTGATCTTGAATGCTTCAAACAATGTGGCTAAATCACGATACGAACTCACCCGAAACAAGTTTCTGGTCGCTCTCAAAAGGTCGGCAGCTTGGCTCTTTGTAGAATCAAGGCTCTCTAAGTTTCCCAATTTCTCGTTTGAGGGAGGACCTCCGTGGACCAGGCCTAATCCAAAGAAGACGACCGTTGCAACGAGGAACCTGCTATGAAATCTGATGATCTTCTCCCATTTTACCATAAGCCGAACAACCTCCCTTTAGAAAGTCTCCCTTTGATATAGATCCTACCTATCAAGGTTTGTGCCAAAAACATTGATGCTGAATGGCACCGCCCCCCCAAACAGACACATGTGTCGCCCTACTTTCAATGGATTTCGGTTTGTTGGGACAAATGCAGCGCAATTTGGTCCGACGAGTGTCAATCTCATGCACACTCCAACTGCCTGCTTAGGCGATCCTGAACCAACCAGACGATCGAAACCATTACGTCCTGAAGCCCTTCTATGGAGTATCATCTTGAAACAGCAAGGGGAAGCTATGGACGTCTTATTGTGGCACAATACTTGAAAATAGGGTTTCGGAAGAGGAATTTCTATTTGCTCTTGAGCCTTTGCGAGGAGAAATCTGATGAGCATAATGTGTCACCATATCTGTTTTGTATTCTTTTTGGCCATCTTTTGCACTGTTGATTCCGTCCAGTCAGAAGAATGCCAAGCGCTTTTTAGCAGTTTAACTCAATCTACAAAGGTGGTTGTGCCACTTCAAGATCGAATATACGACGAACATGCCGTTCAAATTAATCCTGAGGTAAAAATAGAATATCTCAGGCAGTTTCCACGTGAGCTGCTGAACGATGAAGAATTCTCAAAGGCATCAATCGTTTTAGAAAAAACTGGAATTGCCTTTTTACCAGTCAGGATATATGACGAAACAACGTCCTATCTTGCGTTAGAAATAGCAAGTGAAGGAGATCATTGGGTATCAAGGTTTTTGAAAAAGGTAAGATATAAGAACCCAAAATTGAGGATTTTTTTCTTTCCACAGGTACTTAAAGGAGAATTTGTTATATATAACGACGCTTTAAAAGGCATCGGATTCGGAAATGAATTTATAGACATTTTAGGAGATAAAGAAAACTTAGATTTTGTTAAAATGGTTTTACTGCATGAAAGCAGGCATGCCCAATTCGACTATTTTAGGAGTCAAGGTAAATACTGGGCTTATTGCGGTAAATTAGAGAATTTATTTTCTCAATCGAAAAGAACTTACGCTAAGCATCTCTCCTTTGAGGAATCTTGGAATTGGCGCAAAGATATTCACCACCTATATATTGACTATTTCAAACTCAAAGCAACTCATTCCCTTTCTTTCAAAATTCTAAGCCTCAAGCAAGAGTTGATGTACAGAATAGACTTTAGCACCAGCCTTTCTCAAAGAATGTTAAAAAGTCTTAAGCGCGTTCGTTCCGAGACAGAAAATGATATATCTCCACGGCTAGTGATCAACACGAACACAGGGATTTCCCAATTGGAAGCTATTTTTGATCCAAAAAAACAAGGGGAGGATACTCTTAGTTTTTTGTTGGAAATCCTTCCTTTTGGAACACGAATAGATTCGTTAAGTAAAAGAGAAATAAATGAACATATGGCAAACATCAAAAATATTATTGATTTAAATATAGAACTTATAGAGGAGGATCTAAAGTATCTCAATGGCGTCAAGTAATGTTTTTTCAAATGGGACGATACATTCTTGTTCTACTGCTTCAGTTATTGTCAGAAGAATGTATGTAGGGTAGGCCCTGGCTTCGCATTGCTTATCCAGTAGCCCCCCGTCGATTCCGTACATGAGGTTTTCCTCTCATAATGATAACAGGTAATCATTATTCGGCGGCCTATTTCTTTTTGTTCCCTATCTGACTCAAATCCCCCTTGCTCAGATATTGCGGAAATCTGACTTTCCAGGGACAAAAATGATTCCGGCCGAGCACGCCATGAGATCGCTT
>JACTMU010000074.1 GCA_014584465.1 Pseudomonadota bacterium
AGCCGGCTTAAGCCGGAAGGGCCTTTAGGCCCAATATCAAACCGGCTTTAGCCGGCAGAACATTCCACCGGCTTTCCAGCCGGTGGTTGTTGAATTTTTGAGTGTCGTCGAAAACTTCATCAGTCCTTATTGTCGGGATTAAATCTCGATTGGTTCAGGTAAATCCGGCTTGTCAGACGAACTACTGAAGAGTCGCTCAAATTACTGACCAGTCAGAGTGCCGCATAGATCGTTCTCTAACTGTGACCTTGAAATGTGTCCCGCCAAATGAACTGACACCGAGGGGCATTGACTGGAAAACAATATGAATATCTATGCCGTGTCATTGGGTTACATCTCTTGGTATTAAATTGTCTTTACTTGTCACAGATCGGGTTTAATACTTGTGATCTGACCAACATGAGGGGAGATGGGATATGGAAACTGGCGAGCGATGGCTCTCTGTTGAGGAGATCGCTGCACATTTAGGAATCAGCAAAGAAACCATTTACCGTTGGCTTGAGGCTGGCAAAGTCCCTTCACATCGAGTGGGTCGCCTTTGGAAGTTTAAGGCTTCGGAAGTCGATACTTGGGTAAAGCATGGAGGTGCTGCTCCTAGTGCCCCACAAGAGTCTCAGAGCGCGACCTGATGAAATTGTTCTTTGGAATCACTCAGTTCATACTTCTTTCAGTGTTGCTTGGAGCAACGGCTTATGCGGAGACGAATGTAAATTTAGAAATTGCTGTTTCAAAGGACGGTACATCCACTCAATTCTGGATGGAGGCAATCCGCAATAGAGTTTCTCCGGATGCTTTTTTGGTAATTAGTAATCGAAAGAAGAAGTTGAGTCCTCAGGAGAAGGCTTGGATTGTACATATTAGAAATGTTCTGCCTTCTTTCCAAAAGACATTACCTCAACTTAACATTCCATTTGAATCAATAGGTCCCCTCAACGCGGTAACTGTGGTTTTGGGTAATCAGGGAGGATCAGATGGTTTTACTTGTTCACTCGAACATATTTGTTTGGATTTAAGTCAATGGGTGGCGAGCTATGGCCAGCCGATCACACCGGAGGACGCAGATCGCACCGTGAGGATACTTTCCCACGAGTACACCCACCTACTCACTAAACTTCATCTTGGTATCCATCCATACAATCCAACAACCAACCTTGAAAGGGCATTTTTGGATTTGTATGTGGAGGGGTTAGGACACTTCTATTCTTTGAGTCAAAAGTGGGTTTCATCAAATGGCGATCTTACGGATCAAGCGAAGGATCAAATCCAACAGTTAGAAACTGAATTGGTCGACCGATTACTTACTTTGAAGAAAAATGAGCAAATCAAGTACGCACAGATGACAGAAGGTATGAATGACGGTTCATTCGAAAAGAAGTGGGGAGCACTACCTGTTTCTCTTTGGCTGTCGAAGGAAACTGGCCGTGATCCATCGAAACTTCAGTCGTGGGTAAACAGAGGGCCGCAAGGGATTTTTGATCTTATTCAGGCAAGTGTGACCGATGAATTACATCCGAAGGTAATGGACCTGTTGGAGAATGGCGGTCAGCCAAAAATGGCGTTAGCAGCAAAGTATGAAGGCTTCGTATTTTTTGGGGTGGCCGGACTAATCTTGATTCTAGTTTTAGGTGTGACCTTCTGGCATGGCAGTCTTGTTTTCAGTTTGCGAAGACGTCTAAAAAAACCTGAGCTATTGACTGTAGTTGATAAGCTCCATGATCTCTTAATACCGTCGCTATTTAGTCTGTCCGTCATCTGCGCACTACTTTTCATTGTCCTGGGAGTAGGACATTTTGCTTTAGTTGAAATTCTCGGAAAATGGTTTGAGTACGATCGAGCAACTTTCGTGACAATTCAAGCCGGAACTATGGCGATCTTATTTCCTCTTGTCATATTGATCTTGGATTCATCCGATGACTCCCACAGTCTTGTCGTTTCAAAGAGGGAAGTTCTACTTCGCCATGCCCACGCTTTCCCAATAGGTCTCACACTTCTTATATTTTCGATCTATTTCATTTTTGACGGCACACCTCTGTTGGCGACCTTTACAACAGTTACCTGTGTTGCCCTCTCGCTTTGGGCACTTTACCGTCTTTTGGAGATTACATTTTCCTACGAGGTCGCAAAAGAAGCTGAGGAAAAGATTTTGGCTGCGAGGGTCCACCACATTGCCGCCGATGATCTCTCCGAGCGAATTTCATATAAGCAGACAGAAAAAGCGATTAAGGGCCTTGGTGGCCCTATTGATTTTGAACACCATATTGGAGTCTGGTTAGAAGATCGAGGCGATCTCGACTTAATTAAAATCGAGACTAAACAAGATGGTCTCGTGTCTTCGATCAGCTTAAAAAGGCTTCAAAAAGCTGTTCGCTTACTAGAAAGTCTATTGAGTAGTCCGGACGCACCCAAACCTAATCCTCAATCCAACACTTCGTTCCGGATCGGCATCTCTGCTTATCCGGGAAAAGTGTTGAATGATCGAGAAGGACGAGAGTTAGCAACTATAGTTCTTCCACAAGGGTACGGTTCGAACGAGTTTCGGCTGCGACTCCGTGAATTAGTTTCAAAGTCCATTAAGGTGAGTACTCTTAGAAACAAACGGAGTGCTGCCCTTGATACCTTGATGACAAAATTGGGTCAATCGGGTCGAACCGCAGTTCGAGAGGACAATCTTGATTTGATGAACTCAATCAAGGAAACCTACGAGCTTCTTTACATTAGCATTTCGAACCAGCTTGAAAAACATAAAGCAAAACTTGATGGCATTGAGGACCCGAGAACTTCAAGAACATTTGGCGGGAAGACTTCTAATCCTTTCGAGTCACTTATCAATCAACTAATGCAGTTACAGAGAGATGTTACGGGGAAAAAGGATATTGATGACCAGATTTTAGATAGAGCCATTTATATACCTCACTCACTGGCATACGAGGCATTGAGCAGAGGTGATGCGAAAGCCTACGGTTCAGTTCTTGGCGTCGCAGATGTTCAGCTGGGTTCCTCAGTTTACAACAAGGCGGAACCAAGAGTTCGAGTGGCTGTTATCGAATGGTTGTCTGGGATACTTAAATACAAGCTGCTCAATAGAAGACGGAAGAAACTAAAGTCTAAAATTGATGATGAACAAATGGAACTAGCTCGCTGGACCGTCATAAGGTTGCAAACAGCCGCGCGGTTTTCACTCGACGCCAACGACATTGAAAGCTGCAAACTTGCTATTAAAAAGATCAAAGAACTCTTGGATCCGTATAAGCATGACAGTTATGAGCACTCGATCGAAATGTTGCAGTGGCAGCTAGAAAACTCAGAGTTGTCAGTTGCTGACCGAGCAAAGGCAGTCGAGGAGCTGGAGCGACAGCAAGCTGCTAAAATGACGGAAGAGACTCTTCGGCGTTGGTATGAGATTAGTCTGATCGCGATCGCTGGCTACGCTCTTCAATGTTTAGATGGCGTAAACCATCAGCAAGCGACAACCAAGGAAAACGCAGAAGAAATTTTAAAGTATTGTATCGCTCGCCTCCCTTCATCTTTCAAAGAGATATTTGAACTTCAGTTGTTTGAGGTGGAGCATGGTGACCCGGACAAATGGGGATGGGGTATGTGGGAAAGTCACCCTCGCAACCAAGTCTTTCACCCTCATACAAAATCGTACATACAGAGAATTTTTGCGCTTCTGTTCTATCGATCGGCTTCAAACATTTCAGACAAGTTCAAGCCGTCCTCTTACGAGCTTAGCACTCAGTTGGCATGGCCGTTCAGAAAAGATGAACATGGCATCCGAACTTTAGTAGGAAAGGCTTTTGAGTCAGTTGAAGGAAAAACTGTGGCCGCACAGGAAGTGTCCAATGAACAAATGGAGAAAATGTTTTCCCTTTTTGATGAGGTTGAACGCGAAGCTAAACTTCAGATTGATCTGAGAGTCGTAAATCAGGAGTTGATACCGGAAAAAATCGAAGCTCTCAAAAAAGAATTTGTTGAAACATTTAAAGAGAAGGCCATCTTTCGCAGGTTGCTCCAATGGTCCAAAGTGAATGATAAGAAGGAGCATGGGATCGGATACTATCACGCAATTTACAGAGATGCCTTGATTGCGGAGCCAAATGTAGGTTGTTCTGGCGATGGAGGTCACTACGGTGAAAGTATGGCTTCATCTGAAGATCAAGTTACTTTCGATAAGGTCATAAAATCGATACCCGAGTCAAACAAAGATAAGACTATAGCCGAGGCTGTAAAGAGTCTGCTCTCAAAGAACGTAAAAGCCGATTCAATTCGCATTTTTGTGACTTATAGTGTTCATAGAAAAGTTCTTAATAAGGATACTAACTTCATCCCCAAATTTCGACTGAGAGATCGCGAGTTGTCCAACTTCGTGATTGGTATTTATGTAATTGATGGAATTGAAATTCCAGTTGTTGAGATCATGGTGCGCAGTCCAGACATCTCGAGGGGTTGGTTTGTCTGCGCTCTAGATCAGATTCGTCTCCGTATCTTTAATCAAACAAGTGATGATTTGCTGCCTGAACTTCATATTTACCTTCAGGTGCGGGACCCGATTCATCACGAGGAGCTAAAGAAAGAGTTACTTGAAACGAAGAAGGACGAGTTTGAAGGTGTTGACCCTCAACTAATACCAAAGCTAATCGGCAGAAAAGTCCATCTTAACATCTTCGAGGGTATCGAAGTAAATGTGTGCGATTCAAATTTGCTCTACGGTCAACTCGTGGATGATACTCAGGATGAGTAATGTTTTGCCGAACCCCTTAGACCAAGCGTTCATTACTCATTGGAAGGCGCAGAATTTCGTAACGTGGAATGAGCCTGATGTCCGAGAAGAGTTCATAGCTCCTTTGTTGAAGACGCTCGGCTACGCAAAAGGGACCGTAAATAACATTCTACGAGAAGAGTCACTTCATCTTAGCCAGTCGTTTCATCGCATTGGACGAAAGCGGATTGAAATTGATTACGTCCCGACAGTCCGACTTAAGAAGTTTTGGATCATAGAGGCGAAACCCGGAAGCCCCAAGCAAATAGAGTATGAAGATTTACTTCAGGCTCACCTATATGCTGTTCATCCGGAGATTCGAGCTGGCCTTATTGTGGTTACGAATGGCTGGGAGATTCGTGTTTTTGACTCTGACTACTGCGATGCCTGGGACGAACCTCTTCTTATATGTACTCAGCAGAATTGCGAGCTTGAGTTTCTCAAGTTACGCGAAATCCTTGGAGCGAGAGAGCTTTTGACGTCTGTGCGAGCAAGGGTTTTGGGGCAAATTGAGAAATCTCTAGAGGTGGAATTTGACGAGCGAGTTGTTACTAATCTGCAGCAGGAGTTTTCTCGTATAGTGAGAAAAGCCCAGACTATTGTACAAAAGAATGCCCGAGAACTCTCGCGACAGGGATTTTTGGAACGCCAAAATGCTGCTAATGACGAAAGAAAAAAGGCTTCGTTTGGCGAGATTCTGGCAATGATGAACAATCCACTCGACCTTACGCCGCCGTTGTCTATTGAAGTTTCTGACCGAATCATAAATGCAGCCCCAGACGAGCAAGCTAAAATGATCGATCAACTCGCAATGCAGTACCGGGGGCGTCCTCACTCGGCATTTCGTGTTCACTGCGCAAGCATATTTGCTCGATTGGTTGTTATGGGAATCAACCCTCCCGGAACCTTTTATGTGAAGAATGTTCGTGAAGGGCTGGAAGACGTTGTCTCTCAGTAAAATTGACCCACCTGTTCTCGCTAAAATTGACCCACCCCTTTCAGCCTGTTGATACTTAAATTTGCATTTGCACAAAATGCA